>JBDKRA010000042.1:0-71002 GCA_039683615.1 Phycisphaerae bacterium | reverse complement strand
GCGACTCGTAGTTGCCCACCACCTGCACGCACAATTTATTGCCCCCGACGACGCGGATGTAGCTGCTGCGGCTGACGCGGGCGAGATCTTTCTGGAGCAGGCCGGTGACGGCCGCACTCTCGCGGTCGGCCAGGATGTTGTCCTGGGCGATGTTCATGACGGCGTTGACGTGGCTCAAGATGCCGCCGAAGATCATGATCATCACGGCCAGGACCGCCACGGCCACCAGCATCTCGATGAGCGTGAAGCCGCTTCTGAGGGCCAGAGGCGATCTCCCGCCGCGCGAGACCGGAATCTTACACATTGTGTCCATGTTCATGCTCCGTGCCGAAACATTTCCGTCGCCGGCGAACTCCCGCCGGCGTCCTCTCTTCTTTCACGTCGCTCAGGGAAGGCTCGTGGTGGTCACCAGCACGGCCATATTCTCCGACGGGCTGGGATCGCCCGTCGCCGAGCCTGATTCATAAATCACGAAGGCGTTCTTGTTCACGCCGCCGCTGAGGTTGCCGATGGGACGGTCCAGCGTGTACGTGGTGCCCTCGATTCGGATGAGGCGCGCGTAGTCGCCGGTTTCAGCCGCGATCACCGGCGTGCCCACGCGGAGATACGTCCCGCCCGAGGCCACCACCAGGTTCGTCCCGCTGCACTGGGCGCTGATGGTTCCGACCATGGCCGCCACGCCGGTGCTGGAGCGGCGATAGGCCACCGAAACCAGTTGCTGCGTCCCGGTGGTGATGTTGCGCCCGAACAGGATAAACCCTTTGATGGCATTGGCGTCGGCCTGGGGCGACTTCTGCTCGTCAGCCGAGATCAGGCTGACCACGGCCGGCGAGGCCAGCACCACCAGCGAGGTGCTGGTGATGTTCGAGGCCTTGAGCTTGCGTTCGGCGGCGGACTTGCCTTGCGAGGCGATCATCTGCGACCCGGAGGTCGAGACCGCCACCTGCACGTCGCCGATTCCGGCGGCAAAGATGACCGCCATGATCGTCATCCCCACCCCCAGGATGCCCACGGCGATCAGCAGTTCGGTCAGCGTGAAGCCGGTGGCATGCCCTTTCACCGCCGTGTCAGCAGCCGCAGGCTGGAAAGCCTGTGCCACCTGAATTGTCCCTGGTGCGCTGTTCATGATTATTTCCTCGGGTACATCAGGCCGGTGTACAGATGAATGGGCAGATACTGCGCCGACTCGTTCATGAAGGCGGTGAACTTGTTGGCGTCGCTGGACAGGAGCTGCCCCTGGACGTAATCGAAAACGGTGATGGCGTTGACGCCTTCTTCGTCGGCCGGCAAGGCCCACAACTGGTTGCCCGCCTTGAAGAGCAGGTCCTGGGGATCGAAGCGAATGGGCTCGCCGGTGTCAGTGCGCTTGATCAGGTTGCCTTCGGCGTTGAAGACGATCGAGAAGGTCGTCAGGTCGCCGGTGGTCAGGCCGGTGGCGACGGAGTTGACCCAGACGTTGCCGTTGCGGAACTTGTTGGCCTCGCCCAGGACGTAGCTGCCGGGAACGGGCTGGGGCTTGTATCCGGCCACCTGCGTGAAACCGGTCATGGCATATTCCACGACGGTCATGAACTGGCGGTTGGCCAGGTTGGCGTTATCGGCCAGCGACGTATCGACCATCTGGCAGTGCACGCCGACGGCCTTGTACTTGTCCATCGCCGCGGTGCGTGCGGCGTCCATTTGTCCCGTCAGCAGGTTCAGCGCCATCGCGTCGGCGCCGGCGGTGAAGATCTTGTTGATGCTGGGCAGCACCACCGCCGAGACCAGGACGATGATGGCCATGACGACCATCAGTTCAGCCAGGCTGAATGCTCTGCCTTGGCGCCGGCGATGCCTTGTGTTGATTGCATTGCTATACATAATGTCGCCTATCTGCCGTCGGAACGGATGTTGTCGTCGAGGGTGTCAAAGTTGCCGTCCTTGCCTGCCGAGATCAGCACCGGCGCGTTGCCGGCCCCGCCGTTGGAAACATACTTCATCGCGTTGCCATACCCATCGATGATCTTGGCGGCGGTGCTGTCGAGGCTGTCGGCGGGAATGCGATCGAAGATTTCCTTGGAAAGACGCTGGCCCTTCAGAGCCGAAACCAGCGAGGCCGTGTCGGTGCTGTCGGCAGGGTAGGCCCCTGCCACCGTCTGGTAGGCGTCGATCGACCGCAGCACCAGGGCCTGGACTTCCTGCGTGGTGATCTTCTTGGACTTGTCCATGATGTAGTTGCCCACGCCGACGGCCATGGCCACCAGGATGGTCAGGATCGTCAGCACCGCCAGCAACTCCACCAGCGTAAAACCGGATCGTGGACGTAACGTCTTGTTTTCGGAGTTGTGCATGTTATTGCTGCTCCGGAATAAAGTTCGTGATGTCGTCGGTGGCCTTGTCGCCGAAATACGCCGTCCAGGTCGCGTCGGCGCCGGGCGAGGCCAGGATGAACCGCGTGCTCAAATAGGGATTGGTGCTGTCGTCAGGGTCCTTGACGTAGTTCTGCCCCAGCGACTCGATAGGACCGTCGCTGTTGTCGGAGTTGTACTGCGCCCCGCCGTAGCGGTAATAGTAGATGTCGTTGCCGAAGGAGTCGACAAAGCACAGTTCGCCCACGGCCGTTCCGGAGGTGACCTTGTGCATCTTGACGTTCTCGGCGCCGTTATAGGGTCCCAGCTTTCGCCCTGCCTGCTCGCGGCGCATGCCCCAACCATCCAGGCCGTCGTCAAGGAGGTACGTCGCCCCGCCGTCCAGGGGCAGGCCCTTGGTCCCCGCGTCGGGACCGTACCCGGTCAGGAATAGCGCCAGCAGTTCGCGGCCGTACATGTTCCGCCCGCCGGTGGTGGTGTATCCGGTCATCTGGCTGGGAGGGTACTGGTCGTCCCAGTCGTGGGAGAACATGTCGCAGGCGGAACTGAGCAGTCCGATGGTGCCCTTGGAGGCGGTGGCCATGATGCGGGTGTGGATGGCGCGGATGGCAGGAATCAACATGGTAAAGAGCAGGACGATGATAGCCACCACGGCCATCATTTCGATCATGGTGAACCCGCCGCCAGGGCGCGTGCTACTCGCTGATTGTCCAGTTCTTGCAATCATCGTCGGTGAACCATTTCCGGTCGATTCCCGGAGCCATGAGGAGGAACTCGCCGTCGTTGTACGGGCGCGCCGGCGTCTGAGGGTTGGTGATCAGGGTTTCAAATTGCGCCTGCGTGAAGGCCGGATTGTTGGCCGGGTCGGTGATGATTTTGTTCTGCGTCACCTGGAAGCGCCCCAGGGCCGTGGCCTGCGTGGGGTCGCAGACGTAGTACGCGATCGGCAGGCGGTCGGTGCCGTATCCGTCGGCCAGCACGAACTTGCGGGCGGCGGTGCCCGTGCCGTAGCTGGCGATGAGGGTGTTGTCCACCGAGTTGGCGTCGGTGGCGTGGCGGAAATAGGCGATGTAGCTCTTGCTGGGCACGCCGTTGGTCGCCGGCCACAGCGCCGCCTCGTTGGCGACGGTCGTGATGGTGTTGTAGTCGTAACCGAGCATGGCGGCGGCGAGGATCTGGCTGCCGGCGTACTGCGTGGGATTGGCCGCGATGCCGATCTTGGCCAGGATGTCCTGTCCGGGATAGAACAGCTTGTCGTTCTTGTAGGCGACGATGCCGTTGGCCAGGCGGTCGATGCGGGTCTGGCTGTTGACGCTCCGCGAATAGCGGATGCCCCACATGACGGCCGGGGTGATCATCGCCGCCAGGATCACGATGATGGTGATGACCACCAGCAGCTCGATGAGCGTAAAGCCCCTGCCGCCGCGGGCGGGCGGGCGGGCGAACCTGTCTATTTGTGCCGTGAGCATTGCATCGCCCTCCGGAGGCTACTTGCCCATGTTCTGCAGCAGGGCGACCATGGGCATGAACAGGGCGATGACGATGAAGCCCACGATCGTGCCCAGGGTGATAACCATGATCGGCTCGAGCAGCGAGACCATGCCGCTGACGATGTTGTCGACGTCTTCGTCGTAGTTGTCGGCCACGCGCTCGAGCATGTTGTCCAGTTCGCCGGTCTCCTCGCCCACGTCGATCATGTTGACGACCATGGGCTCGACGACCTTGGTGTGGCGCAGCGGCTCGGCGAAGCTCTCGCCCTCGCGGATGCCGTCATGCACCTTGCCCAAGGCGTTGGCGAAGACCATGTTGCCGCAGGTGCTGCGGGTGATGTTGAGGGCCTCGAGGATCGGAACGCCGGCCGACAGCAGCGTCCCCAGCGTGCGGGCGAACCGTGCCACGCTGGTCTTGGAGACGATCGTGCCCATGATCGGAATGCGCAGCTTGACGCTGTCCAGCGCCAAGGCTCCGCCGGCCGACGAGCGGATCAGCTTCAACGCGCCCCAGATCGCCAGCGGCGAGAGCAGGATGATCGCCCATCCGCCGTTGACGACGAACTTGCTGGCGGTGATCAGGATCTCCGTGATCAGCGGCAGATTCTTGCCCATCTTGGTAAAGATGTCCTGGAACTTGGGCACCACCACGATCATGATCATCGTGACGATCAGGACCGAGAAGGTGATGACGGCCGCCGGATAGATCATCGCGCTGACGACCTTCTTCTTCAAGGCCTCGGACTTTTCCATGAAGTCGGCCAATCGTTTGAGGACGACTTCCAGCACGCCGCCCAGTTCGCCGGCGCGGATCATGTTGGTGTAGAGGGCGGTGAAGGCCTTGGGGTGTCGGGCCATGGCTTCGGAGAGGGTCGTGCCGCTTTCGACGTCGTCGCCGACCATCCGCAGCGCCACGCGCAGCGAGCCGGGCTTCTGCTGCTCTTCCAGGATGCGCAGCGACCGCAGGATGGGCAGACCGGCCTCGATCAGCGTCGAGAGCTGGCGGGTCATCTGCGTCAGCAGCTTGCTCGATACGCGTCCGACGCGATTGCCGCCGCCTCCGATGGTGATGTTGAGCCCGCGCCCCTTCGTTTCGCCCTTGCCGCCGGCAGTGGCGCCCTTCTTCTTGGCGGCGCCGGCCTTTTCCTTGATGGTGGTGGGGAAGAAGCCCTTGGCGCGGATCTTGCCGATCGCTTCGGCGCTGGTGGGGGCCTCGATTTCGCCTTTCTCCGGCTGCCCGACGTTGTTCATCGCCTCGTACACGAAGGTCGCCATGGTCGTATCCTCGTCTCTGTGGTGGCACGGGCTTTCGGGCCTGTGGCTTCACAGCCTGGAAAGGCTGTGCCACCTGGGATGTTATTCGACGTCCCGGTCCTCGCTGATGGTCTGCGCGACCACCTCTTCAATCGTCGTCAATCCGTCATAAATCGCCAGCAGTCCGCTCTCGCGCAGGGTGCGCATGCCCCGCTTGCGGGCGGCCTCGCGAAGCACGTTGGTGCTCGAGCGCGCCAGGATCAGATCGCGGATGGAGTCGTCCAGGAGCATGATCTCGAAGATCGCCACGCGGCCGGTGTAACCGGTGTTGCGGCAACTGTCGCAGCCGACGCCGCGATAGAGCGTTCGCCCGGCGACGCTCTCGGGCTTGAGCCCCAGTTCCATGAGCATCTCTTCGGTGGGGACGAACTCTTCCTTGCATCGCGGGCAGATTCGCCGCACGAGGCGCTGGGCCACGATGCCCTCGAGCGTCGCGGTGACCAGGAAGGGCTCGAGCCCCAGGTCCAGCAGACGCGCGATCGACGAGGGCGCGTCGTTGGTGTGCAGCGTGGTGAAGACCAGGTGCCCCGTCAGCGACGACTGCACGGCGATCTCCGAGGTCTCCAGGTCGCGCACCTCGCCGATGAGGATGATGTCCGGGTCCTGACGCAGGAAGCTGCGCAGGCAGCGGGCAAACGTCAGGCCGATGTCGGGATTGATCTGCACCTGCACCAGCCCGTCAATGTCGTATTCCACCGGGTCTTCGCTGGTGAGAATCTTCACGCCCGGCTCGTTGAGCTCGCTCAAGGCCGAGTACAGCGTGGTGGTCTTGCCCGAGCCGGTGGGCCCGGTCACGATCACGATGCCGTTGGGGCGGGCGATCAACTGGCGGAAGATGCGCAGGTCGTCGTCGCGCATGCCCACGCGCTCCAGGTCCAGCGAAACCTGGCTGCGGTCCAGCACGCGCATGACGACGCTCTCGCCGCCGCTGGTGGGCAACACGGCCACACGCAGGTCCACCGGCGCGCCCTGGACGACCAGCTCGATGCGCCCGTCCTGGGGGACGCGCCGCTCGGCGATGTCGAGGTTCGACATGACCTTGATGCGCGAGGCGATGGCCATGGCGATGCTCTTGGGCGGGGGCAGCATTTCGTACAGCACCCCGTCGATGCGGTAGCGCATCTTGAACTCGTCTTCGAAGGGCTCGAAGTGGATGTCCGAGGCGCGGTTGCGGATGGCCTCGAACAGCACCATGTTGACGAGGTTCTTGACCGGGCTGGACTCGGCCATCTCTTTCAGCGTCGTCAGGTCGATGCTTTCGCCGCGGTCTTCCAGCACGGCAAGCTGGTCGTCGCCGGCGATCTCGTTGATCAGGTCGCCGATAGACTCCGGGGCCACTTCGTAATACTTCATCAAGGCGGCGTTGAGCCCCTCGATGTCGGCGATCTTGGCCACCACGTCGAAGCCCATCAGCGTGCGAAGGTCGTCCTGGGCGCGGAAGTTGTCGCTGGTGGCCATCGCCACCACGAGCTTGCGCGAGGCCGGATCGTGCTCCAGCGGCACCACCTTATACGCGTTGGCCATCTGGGCGGGGATCTGGCGGATCACTTCCTCGGGGATGGTGATGTCCTTGAGGTCGACGTACTCCATGCCCGCCTGGAACGCCAGCGCCAGCGTCAGGTCGCCGGCCGTGATGTACGCCAGGTCCACCAGGATCTGACCCAGCGGTCCGCCCTTTTGCTTCTGGACGTCCAGCGCCTCGTGGACCTGGTCTCGGGTGACCTTGCCCATCTTGACCAGCACGCGCCCGATCGGGCGCGAGCGGAGCTGGCTGACGTCGTACTTGGGTTGTTCGGGCTGCTTGGCCATGACTTACGCTCCGCTGGCGGCGCCGGGCGCCTCGGGGGGCTGTTGCTGCGGCGGCGGCAGGGGCCGCCCCGCTCGCAAGGCGTCGAGCTTCTCCTGCATGTCCGCCGGGCTCTGGCAAAAATCCATCGCGTCTTCCTGCGTGATCTTGCTCTGCGAGACCAGTTCGTAAATGTGGTCGTCCATCAACCGCATCCCCAGCTTGCCGCCGGTCTGGATCGACGAAGGAATGCGGTAGGTCTTGTTCTCGCGCATCAGGTTGGCGATGGCCTTGCTGACGACCATGAACTCGAAGGCCGCAATGCGCCCCCGAACGTCGCTGCGCGGAATGAGCGTCTGGCACAGCACGCCGATGAGCACGTCGCTGAGCTGGATGCGGATCTGCTCCTGCTGGTCGACGGGGAACTGGTCCACGATGCGCGTCACCGTGCCCTGGGCGCTGGTGGTGTGCAGCGTGCCGAAGACCAGGTGGCCGGTCTCGGCCGCCCGCAGCGCCGACTCGATCGTCTCCAGGTCGCGCAATTCGCCCACCAGGATCACGTCCGGGTCCATGCGCAGCACGCGGCGAAGGGCCTCGGAAAACGTCGGGACGTCCTGGCCGACCTCGCGCTGGTTGACCATCGACTTCTTGTGCGGGTGGTAATACTCGATCGGGTCTTCGATGGTGATGATGTGCTTGTCGAAATGCTCGTTAATGTAGTTGACCATCGTCGCCAGCGTCGTGGTCTTGCCCGAGCCGGTGGGACCCGTGACCAGGAACAGCCCGCGCGGCCGCCGACAGAGCACCTTGACGATGGAAGGCAGCCCGATCTCTTCAAAGCTGAACAGCTTGGACGGGATCAGACGCAGCGACATCGAGACGTTGCCCCTCTGGTGGAAGACCGACACGCGGAAACGCCCCGCTTCGCCGAAATCGAAACCGAAGTCCGTGCCGCCCTTTTCCTGAAGCTCCTGCTGGGCCCGCTCGGGGGTGATCTGCGACATGAGCTTGACCGTGTCGTCGGGCTCGAGCACCTTGGTCTCCAGCGCCCGCAGCCTGCCGTGGAGGCGCAACGTCGGCGGCCTGCCGACGTGGAGGTGCAAGTCGCTGGCGCCTCGCTTGATGCAAGTCTCCAACAGTCTGTCTATGCTTACGGTTGCCATGGGCGTGCTCACCCCTCCCTGCTTCGATTATTCGCCTTTGGAGAAGCTAAAGCAAAGGCTTATTACCGCCTCTGCCCTCCTCTTAGCGTAATAATCCTTTTCAAGGCATGAACTTAAGCCAATAACCTCGCCGGGAGCTATTCCGGGACGAGTTCTTCAATTTGTGCAATTCGCACAAGTTCTTCGGGCGTGGTGATTCCGCTGGAGATCTTCAGCTTGCCGTCCTCCAGGAGACTGCGCATTCCGGTAGCACGCGCGGCAGTGCGCAAATCCTTCAGCGGGGCGCTGTTGAACGCCAGTTCGCGCAAGGCGTTATTCATCTCCATCAGCTCAAAAATGCCCTGGCGACCACGATATCCCGTACCGCCACACGCGTTGCAACCCCTTCCCCTGTAAAAGGTTTTGTTCTTCATCTCTTCGTTGGAGAACCCCAGCAGCCGCATGATCCGAGGATCAGGATTTGGATATTCCTCTTTGCATTCCTTGCAGATCACGCGCACCAGACGCTGGGCCATGATCGCCTGAATACTGCTGGCGACCAGAAAAGGTTTGACTCCCATCTCGGTCAAACGGGTGATTGCCGAGGGTGCGTCGTTGGTGTGAAGTGTGCTGAATACCAAGTGTCCAGTAAGTGCGGCCTGAATTGCGACGTTGGCAACCTCCAAATCGCGGATTTCGCCGACGAGAATAATGTTCGGTGCCTGACGCAACATGGCTCGCAAAATACGCGCGAAAGTCAACCCGATCTGATCATTAACCTGGACCTGGTTGACGCCGCTGAAGTTGTACTCGACCGGATCCTCTGCGGTGATGATCTTGCGGTCGGGGCGGTTCAATTCGTTGACTGCCGCATAAAGAGTAGTGGTTTTGCCGCTACCGGTAGGCCCTGTGACCAGGAACACGCCGTTGGGCCGCTTGATGATCCGGCGGAAACGGTTGTTGTCGTCTTCTTCAAAGCCCAGCGCCGGAACGCCCATGCGGACGCTTTCGGGGCGCAGAATACGCAGCACCACGCTCTCGCCGTGGTATGCCGGAAGCACCGAGACGCGAAAGTCGATGTTCGAGCCGCTCACGAGCATCTTGATGCGTCCGTCCTGGGGCAGGCGGCGTTCGGCCAGGTCGATCCCGGCCATGATCTTGAAGCGGTTGATCACCGAGCCCTGCATGCGCTTGGGAATGTTGTCGCGTTCGATGCAGACGCCGTCGAGGCGGTAGCGCACGCGGACGCGGTTGGCCATGGGCTCGATGTGAATGTCGCTGGAGCGGTTCTTGACCGCCTCGGTGATGATCATCGTCACCAGGCGGATGATCGGGGCGGAGTTCTGGTCGTAGACCTCGTCGGTCTGGTTGGCCACGGCCGACTGCTCTTCGGTGAGCCCCAGGTCGGCGACGGCCTTGTCGATGGACAGGTCGGTGCGGACGTACTGGTCGATAAAGTTTCGCGTGCGGGTCTTGCTGGCCAGGCAGGGGTCGAGGTCGCAGTTGAGTCGGAAACGCAGCATATCGAGCGTTTCCAGGTCGAGCGGGTCGGTGATGATGACCTTGAGTTTTCCGTCTTCCATCGCCAGCGGCAGCACCTGGTGCTTGCGGATGAGCTCTTCGGGGATCAGGTGCATCTCGGTGGGCACGACGACGTTCTTGTCCAGGTCGATGTACTCCATGTCGTACTGGCTGGCCAAGGCCTTGGTGACGTCTTCCTCGTCGGCCAGCCCCATCGCGATCAGGGCCTCGCCTGTGCGCAGGCCTTCGTTTTTGGCGTGCTCGAGAGCGTCGTTGATCCCCGCGCCGGTGACGACGCCCCATTCGGTCAGTATCTCGCCGAGCCGTTTTCGATGTCGTCGTGCCATAGAGGTTTTCGCTGCTGGCTGGTGGGTCGTTGTGATGCCGTGTTCGCTACGATGCTCCTGGGCAGGCCTGCCGCCGGGGAATGTTACACCGCGTCAGCGGGAAATGAGGCTGCTAGCCGCGACCTCGCATCGCCCGCCTCCGCAATGGTATTCTAACCGCCCCCGCAACCATCGGTCAAGCAACTCCGTCGCTGCGCAAGACCTCTCTGTGGAAAAACCTGATATGGCTCAGCCGAACATGATAGGATCGATTCAATGTCCGCACTGGCGTATCTCGGCCACTGGGCCCGTTACCGCCTGCTCCACCGCATGGAGCATCTGGTTCTTCATGTCACCGGGCGGTGCAACCTGCGCTGCGCGCATTGCTTTGTGGACTTCGCCCCGCGGGCCGATCTGCCGCTGGAGCGCTACCGCCGCCTGGCAGAGGAGGTCGGGCGGTTCTTCTGGCTCGACATCGGCGGCGGCGAACCGTTCCTCAGAGACGACCTGCCCGAGATCGTCGAGCCCTTCCGCTGCCGCGTGCTGCACATTCCCACCAACGGCCTGGCCACCGACGCCATCGTCGAGTCGGTGCGGGAGATCCGCCGCCGCACCAGGGCCCAGTTGACGATATCCGTCAGCATCGACGGCCTGGAGGCGACGCACGATGAAATCCGAGGCCGCAGCGGCGCCTGGCAGCAGGCATGGAAGACGTTCGACGCCCTGCGCGGGCTGAACGTCAGCCTCCGCATCAACACGGTGCTGATGCGCCGCAACGCCGGGGAAATCATCCCGCTGATGCACGAAGTGCGCCGCCGCAACCCGGACTTCCACTCCGTCTGCTTCCATCGCGGCCACGCCAACGATCCCATCTTCGCCCTGCCGGACCTGGAGCAGGTGAGCGAGTTGGCCGGCGGCATCTTTGAAATCCTGGACACGTACGACTATGGCCAGGGATGGCTGACCGCCCGCGTCCTGCGCAACTATCATCGCTATCTCTGGAAACTGAGCGTCGAGACGCTCCAGCAGCAGCGGCAGGTGATCCCCTGCCTGGCCGGGCGGGCGCACCTGGCCGTCCTCGGCGACGGCAGCGTCAGCAGTTGCGAGATGCTTCCCGGCGTCGGCTCCATCGCCACGCAATCGTGGGCGGAGATTCTCGCCGGTGAGCCGTTCCGCCGCCAGGTGAGCATGATCCGCCGCGGCGGGTGCTTCTGCACGCACAACTGCGCCATGCTCGACAACATTCTGATGCGATTGCGGAGCTTTGGGCCGCTGATGCATCAGTGCCGCCCGCACGGCGTGGCCGAGGAGCGCCGCCATGACTGATGCGCCGCGCGTGAGCATCTCGGTGGTGATCCCCTGCTTCAACTCCGCCGCGACCTTGCCGGCCCTGCTGGAGAGCCTTGAGAATCAGACGCTCGGGCGTGATCGGTATGAGATTATCCTGGTCGACGACGGCTCGGACGACGACTCGTGCCAGGTCGCCCGGCGCTACGGCGGCGTTGCGATTCACCGCCAAGACCATCGCGGCAGCGGCGCGGCCCGCGAGGCCGGCATGGCGCTGGCCGGCGGCGAACTGGTGCTGTATCTCGATGCCGACGCGTACGCCGCGCCCGATCTGCTCGAGCAGCACGTGCAGTATCATCGGGGGCATCCGCAAGTCGCCGCCACCGGCGGCAGCGTGCTGCCGGCCGGGCCGTATGGCATCATGAGCTGGCAGATGGTCGACCATCTCAGCAGTTGGTTCAACTGCCACCCGCGGTCGCGATACTCCGCGCCGCCGGAGTATCTGCCCAGCCTAAACTTCTGCGTCAAAAAAGACCTCGTGCAGCAACATCAGGTCTCCTGGGCCGACGGCCTGGCGCATTCCGGCGAGGACGTGCTCTTCTGCCACGACCTGCGCCGCCAGGGCCTGTCGCTGGCGTTTGTGCCCGCCGCCGTCCTCTGTCATCACGACCGCCCCACCGCGGCCGGCCACCTGCGGCACATGCGCCGCTGGGGCGAGCACGCCCCCTACGTTCGCGGACGCCTGCCCTCGCTGAGGTACAGCTTTCTCTTTCCCCGCAGCCGCCTGAAGCTGGCCGCTGCGCTGCCGCTGATCGTGCTGGGCTATACCGCCCTGATCGCCGCCGCGTGGCTGCGCGCCAAGCCGCTGACGGTCCTGCTATGCCTTCCGCAAATCTTCCTGGGCCGCCTCGCCTACGCCGGCGGCGTCTGGACCAGCACGACCAAGCGGCCGCCCGTAGCACGGGCGTCCCGCCCGTGAGTGGCACGGCCGTCTTGGCCATGCTCCCCGTCCGTGGCATGGGCGTCTCGCCCACGCGATCCCCGAACCTTTAACCATCAGGACGCCTCCCCAGGGACACCCGTTGCCTGACGCCGGTTTCACTTGGTCGCTATGCAGCGCTGTGCTATTCTTGACGCCATGAAGCAACAGCGCGGGCACACCCAGTCTCCCCAGGCCGCATCCACGGGATCTAAGATGATGGTCTTCGCCGCGGCCGTTGTCGTGATGGCCGTTGCCTCCTACCACAACACCTTCTCGGCCCCGTTCATCTTCGACGACATCGAAGGCATCGTGACCAATCCGACGATTCGCCATCTCTGGCCGCCGGATTGGCTGCACCCGACCTACGACTCGCCCATGCAGAACCGCCCCGTGACCAACTTCACCTTCGCCGTCAATTACGCCATCGGCGACACCGACGTCCACGGCTATCACATCGTCAACCTGCTTATCCACGTGCTGGCCGGATTGACGCTGCTGGGCCTGGTGCGGCGAACGCTCGAACTCGACTCGCTGTCAGACCGCTTCGGCGGCGCCGCGGCGCCCCTGGCGGCCGCCGTCGCGCTGATCTGGACCATCCACCCCGCCGCGACCGAGGCCGTCACCGTCATCACCAACCGCACCGAATCGCTGGCGTCGCTGTTCTATCTGCTGACGATGTACCTGGCGCTGCGCAGCGCGACCGCCCGTGGCAAAACTGCGATCTGGACGATGGGCATCCTGGCCGCCGCCGCCTGCGCTCTGGGCATGGGCTCTAAGGAGATCATGCTCACGGCCCCCGTCGCCGTGGTGCTGTTCGACCGCACGTTTGTCTATGCCTCCTTCAAGGACATGCTGCGCCGGCGATGGGGCCTGTACCTCGCCCTGGCGGCGGGATGGGCCGTCGTGGCCGCACGCGCTTTGCCCGGCGGCGCTTTCAATCCGGCGGTCGGCTTCGGCCACGGCGTCACCGCCTGGCAGTACGCCTGCACGCAATGCGTAGCCGTCTCGAAGTACCTCGCCCTGGCGCTGTGGCCGTCGCCGCTGGTCCTGGATTACGGCAGGGTCATTATCACCCGCGTGTCTATTGTTGTTTCCTGCGCTATCCTCTTGGCGGCCTTGCTGGGGCTTTCCATCTGGGCGCTGTCGCGGCGGCGCGCGGCGGGCTTTCTGGGCGTGTTCTTCTTCCTGGTGCTGATCCCCAGTTCCAGCGTCGTCCCGCTGGCGACCCAAACCATCGCGGAGAAACGCATGTACCTGGCCCTGGCCGCCGTCGTGACGCTGGCGGTGCTGGGCGCATGGCGGCTCTGGGGCCCGGCGGCACGCCGGCTCGGCATCGGCCGGGCCTCGTGGAAGTGGCCCGCCGCCGCAGCCGCTCTCGTCGTAGCGGTCTTGGGCGGCCTGACCGTCGCGCGCAATCACAATTTTCGCAGCGGCGTTGCGATCTGGTCCGACACGGTCCGCAAATGCGAAAAGAACGCCCGCGCCCACAGCATGCTTTCCGCCGAACTGATCGCCGCCAGGGATGCCAAAGGCGCCCTTCGCCACGCCCGAATCGCCAGCGAACTGGAAGATGATTCCGCCAAGTTGCATGTCAACCTGGCGAACCTGCTGCTGGCCAACAGCGAACCCGATGAGGCCATTGCCCAGTACCGACAGGCGCTGATGCTCGACAACACGTTGGCCGAAGCCCACAATAACCTCGGATACGCCCTTCTGGTCACGGGCCAGCCCCACCAGGCCGTCGGCTGTTTTCGCGAGGCGCTGCGGCGCAAAGCCGACTACATCGAGGCGACCATCAATCTCGCCGACGCGCTGATGATCGATGCCAAGCCCGAGATGCTCGCCGAGGCCGCCGCCCTCTATCGCAGGGCGCTGACGGCGAGAAAGGATGACCCTGCCTTGGAAAACGCCCTGGGCTCGGCCCTCCAGGCATGTGGCGGCGGCGATGAAGCCCTGCTGCACTTTCGCCGGGCGGCGGTGCTGGCGCCGCAGTTCGCCCAGGCCCGGTACAATATCGGCATGGCGCTGCTGGCTCGCGGCCAGGCGCGTGAGGCCCTCGACCATCTGCAACAGGCCTGTCGAACGCCGGAACCGCCGGCCCACTGCCTCGACGGATTGGCCCAGGCCTTCGCCGCCGGCGGCGACAACGCCCAGGCGCTCATCGAGGCCCAGCGCGCGCTCAAGGCCTGCCAGGAGCAGGAACGGCCCGATCTGGCTCCGCAGATCCGCAAGCGAATCGAGGAGTATCGTCGCGCTGCCGCCAGCCAACCCGCAACGCGGCCTGACAAAACTTAGACCATGTTCTTCTTCATCCCGCTCATTCCGCTGTGCGTGCTGCTGATCGTCTATAAGAGGCGCCACTGGCCGCTGCGCCGCGCGGTGCTGATGTCCGCGACGATCTGGGGCGTCATGCTGGCAGGCGTTACCGAGATCCTGAGCCTGCTGCACGCCCTCACCTTCGGGCCGCTCTGCGCCGCGTGGCTGGGCCTGACCGTCGTCATCCTGATCGCCGCCGCCAAATGGCCCGGGGCCGCCCGAGACGCTGAGGCGGTAGACGCCTCAGGCAGAGTCGGCGCCGCGGCATGGCTGCTGCTGCCGGGCGTCTTCATCATCGCCGGCGCCCTGGTGACGGCCCTGGCGTGCCCGCCCAACAACTACGATTCGATGACGTACCACATGGCGCGCGTGGCCCACTGGGTGCAGGACGCCAGCGTGGAGTACTACCCCACGCACATCCTGCGACAGTTGCACATGCCGCCGCTGGCCGAGTACGCCATCCTCCATCTGCAGATCGCCTCCGGCGGAGACCGATTCGCCAACTGCGTGCAGTGGCTGGCGATGGCCGGGTGCCTGATGGGCATATCGCTCATCGCGGCCCAACTCGGCGCGGGGCGCGTCGGACAGCTTCTGGCCGCGGGCATCTGCGCCGCCATTCCCATGGGCGCGCTGCAATCATCCACGACACAGAATGACTACGTGCTTTCGCTGTGGCTGGTATGCCTGGTCTCGTTCATCCTCTCTGCCGCCAATGCTCAGCAGCGCGATCGCTGGATGTATGTTCTCGCTGCCGGCGGCGCCATGGGCCTGGCCGTACTGACCAAGGGAACCGCTTATCTGCTGGCGGCGCCGTTTGTCATCTGGCTGGTCGCGTCGCAACTGCGGCGGCGGCGCCTCAGGGCCATCCCCGCCCTCGCGGCCGCAGGGGCGATCGTGCTGGCCGTCAACGCGGGCTTCTATTGCCGCAATCTCGATCTGTACCACGCGCCGCTGGGCTGGGGTCTGGCCGGTCCGCACGCGGATATGTCCGCGGGCAACCGACTGGACAACCAGGCCTGGGGCCCGCGTGTGCTGGCGTCGAACCTGCTGAGAAATGTTGCGATGGAACTGGCCCCGCCGATCAATAACCCGCGGGGCCTGCGCGAAGGCGGCCCGGCCGACCAGGCGATCACAGCCGCCGCGCGCGGCGCGCTTCATGCCATCGGGGCCGATCCGGACGATCCGCAAACCACGTACGCCGACTTCGGCCGCCGTCAGCGGTTCGAGGTCTACGGCTTCCTGTGGAACGACGAGAATTTCGCGGCCGCCCCTGCGCATATTGTGCTGTTCGCCGCCGCGGCTGCAGGACTGGCATTGCTTCGCCTGCCGCAGCGGCGATTGCTGCTGCTCTACGCCGCGGCCATCATCGCCGGGTTCCTGTTCTTCTGTTTGTTCCTCAAGTGGCAGCCGTGGCACGCGCGGCTGCACCTGCCGCTGCTGGTGCTGGGCTCGGCCCTGACGGGCGTAGTGCTGGAACGTCTTGCCGGCCGCTGGGTCGCTGCGGCGATCGTGAGCGTGCTGCTGATCGCGGCAACGGCGCCGCTGCTCTGGGCAGCCAACCGCCCCATGCTGGGTCAGCGCAACATCTTCAACACCCCGCGCGACGAACTGTACTTTGCGGCCGCCGGTCCGCAGCAAGAGGCAATCTATCGCGACCTGCTGCGGGAGCTGCCCCTGCGACGGTTCAACAAGATCGGCCTGGTGCTTGGCGGCGACAACATCGAGTATCCGATCTGGGTGCTGCTGCGCGGCAGCTCGCCGACAACCGAGATTCGCCACGTCGAGGTCGTGAACATCTCGGGCGTTCTGGCGAAGCGCCCGCCGGCCGCCGCATTCGCGCCAGACATCATCTTCGAGAACGTTCCAGCCGCCGGCGGGACGTACACCATCCGCCTGCGACAAGCGTTCTGACACAGGATATACTCAGGGTATGGAATCCCAAGCCAACAAGCCCCGCCGCCGACGCCTTAGGCAGGTCGCCTTCAAGATGGTGGCACTGCTGTTGAGCGTTGCGGTAGCGATTGTGGCTGGAGAGGCGATTGTCCGCATCGTCGGCTCAGCCCCGCCGGTGGGCGGGATCGATGTCAGCAGTTCCGCCAGCCCTTACCGCCTTTGCGACAATCCAATCCTGGGCTATGAGCTGGTTCCCAACCGCGCCGGCGTCAATTCCGCCGGCCAGCGCGACGTCGAACACGCGGTCGAGAAGCCCGCCGGCGTGCGCCGCATCGTGATCCTGGGCGACTCCGTCGTGGAAGGAATTACCCTGGAGACCAAGTGGGAGAACCTCATCGCCTGGCACCTGCAGAAGCGCTATGACAAGAGCAAGACTGAGGTCCTGAACTTCGGCGTGCGCGGCTACTGCACGCTGGCCGAGGTCGAACTGCTGGAAAGCAAAGCCCTGCAATTCAAGCCCGACGTGGTGGTGTTGGTCTTCGTCGATAACGACTTTCGCAACTTCAACGCCGACATTGCCTTGGCCGCGCGGCAACGGCCCGCGGTGGTTAATTGGCTGTTCTGCAACAGCGACCTCTTCCGCGTTTTGTGCCTCAAGACCGGAATCTATCATTATGGGCAAGATGATCCGACGCAGTGGAACAAGACTGCCATCAGCGACGACAACGTCCAGCGCGGCCTGGAGAAACTAAAGGACCTTGCTCAAACGCATCACTTCCAGCCGCTGATCGCCATCTGGCCGACATTTCTGGATGACCGGATCATCGATCGCGCGTGCATTCCTGGCACGAGCACCCCGGCCATCGAGATCCTCGCCGCAGAGAAGGGCATCCCGACCTTGCGGCTGTCCGGGTTCTATAGCGACAGAAATCCTCGTAAAGCCTTCACAAACGGAGACACGCTTCATCCCAATGAGACCGGATGCATGCGGGCCGCGGACGCTATCAGTGTGCGTATTCAGGAGCTGGCGTCTCAATCGCCCCAGACGCAGCCGGCCACCCAATATGCCGCCAGCCAGCTTAACGCCGCACAGGCTGTCGCCAAGGCGGCCAGTGCCCCGCAGTGGGACCATGTCGCGGCGATGACGCTGGCGGGCGAGATCTGGCAGAACCGCGGCGACGTGGCCGCCGCCATGGCGCAGTATGAGTCGGCGCTGCAAATACGGCCTGATGATCTGCTGGCAAACTTGTCGCTGGGTCGCATGCTGCTGCAGACGCGGGGCAATCTGAGAACCGCCCGCGAGTGCTTCGAGCGGGCGCTGCGAACCGACCCCACCAGCGCCGACGCCTGCAACGGCCTGGGCGTGGTGCTCTCGCGCATGGGAAGGCCTGACGAGGCTCTCGAACAGTTTCATCGTGCCGTGCGCCTCAAGCCCGAGTTGATCGAGGCGCGCAACAACCTGGGCATGGCCCTGATGGCGGCCGGGCGCCCCGGCGAGGCCGTCGAACACCTGCGCGCGGTCTTCCAGGTCGCCGATGACTCGGCGGAAATCGCCGCCAATCTGGGCATGGCCCTGGCCGCTGCGGGACGCTGCGACGAGGCCATCGCCCCCTTTCGCCGCGCGCTGACGTTGCAGGCCGATTACCCCCAAGCCCATCTGGCGCTGGGCAACGCCCTGGCCGCCGGCGGCAAGAACGCCGAGGCCATCGAGCAGTATCAGCGGGCCTTGAAGGCCTGGCCGCAGGTGCCGGATATCCACGTCAACCTCGGCGCAGCCCTGATGGCCACAGGCCGCACAGGCGACGCTATCGAGCAGTATCGCCAGGCGCTGAAGATCGATGGGGAGCTGCCGGAAGCGCACAACAATCTCGCCGTCGCGCTGGCCAGCATCGACAAGAACAGCGAGGCCGTCGAGCACTACCGCCAGGCGCTGCGCCTGCGGCCCGATTACGTGCAGGCACAGTACGGCCTGGGGCTGGCGCTGAACAAGACGGCCCAGTACCGCTCGGCCATCGAGCCGCTGCAGCGCGCGTGTGAGTTGAGCGGCTGGAAGGTCGCCGAGTGCGCAGATGCTCTGGCGGCGGCGCATGCGGGAGCGGGCGATTTCGCCCTGGCGGCCGAAGCCGCCCACAAGGCCCTGGCGCTGGCGAAAGACGCGGGCAAGACGGATCTGGCCAGGCAAATCGCCGCTCGGCTTGATTCGTATCGCGCCGCCCAAATGCCCGTACCAAACAAACCCTGAACTTTTCATTGAATCCGGCCGACAGTTTTTCTAGGATTTGTTCTTCAGGACGGACTCATGGATATAAAGGATGGAACCAGTCGCCCCGCGCAGGACGTGCGCGAAGGCCTGATCAAGCGCCTGCGCCGCGTCGCGCCGCCGGCGGCGCCGCTTTCTTCACCTCCCCCTTGGCAATCCTTGGCCAACATCCGCGCCACAGCCGGCTGCCAGGTGGACTTTGTCGCGGCCACCGGTGCCGTCGAGGTGCAGGCGCCCCGCGGCGGCTCGGCGATGCTGATCGAGCAGCGCCTCACCGACATGAGCGGCGGGTGGGATCGCCTGTGCATCGCCTTCAAGACGGCGCTGGCCGATGCGACATGGCACGGCTGGGCGCACCTGCAGGGGCTGGGCCCGGTTGCGCCCGAGGATGTGCTCTTTCTGGACCTGGAGACTACGGGCCTGCACTCGACGCCGATCTTCCTGATCGGCGTGATGGTGTTTGAAAACGACTCGCTGGTGGTGCGGCAGTATTTTGCCCGCGACTACTCGCAGGAGCGGGCGATCCTCTCGCTGCTGGCCGACGAGCTGCCTTCGCGGCGGCTGCTGGTCTCGTTCAACGGTAAGAGTTTCGACGTGCCGTACGTTCACACGCGGTCGGCTGCGACGGCGGTCTCATGCCGCCTCCGTATGCCGCACTGCGATCTGCTGCACACCAGCCGCCGCGTGTGGGGCAGCGGCCTGCCCAACTGCCGCCTGCAGACGCTCGAGACGTACATCTGCCGCCGCGGGGCGCGCGAAGACGATATCGACGGCTCGCGCATCCCCGAGGCCTACCACGCGTTCGTCCGCACCGGCAACGGCGCCGAGATGGCACTGTGCGTCAAACACAACCGCCTGGACCTGATCACGCTGGCCGACATCCTGACCCGCCTGCCAGTTGCACGGGCATCTTGCCCGTGAGTCCCACGGGCGTCTCGCCCGTGCCACAAAACATGAACGTCGATGCGTTTCTTGATGATCTTCGCCGCGGCAAGGACTACGCCGATCAGATCGCGTATGTCCGCACGGTCGAAGCGCGCGCGGCCGTTTACGCCCGGCCCGCCAGGCCGCTGCCGCCAGAAATTGCGGACATGCTCAAGGCTCGCGGCATCGAGCAGCTCTACAGCCACCAGGCCGCGGCGATCGACAAGCTCGCGGAAGGACATAATGTGGTTGTGGTTTCCGCCACGGCCGGGGGCAAGAGCCTCTGCTATCAGCTCCCGCTGCTGCAAACGCTGCTGGCCGATCCGCAGTCTACCGCCCTGCTGCTGTTTCCGACCAAGGCCCTGGCGCAGGACCAGCTCCGCTCGCTCAATGCGGCCATGACCGGCGCGGGTATCGGCGCTCTGGCCGGCGTGTACGACGGCGACACGCCCGCGTCGCTTCGCCGCCGCCTGCGCGACGGGGCCAGCGTCATCCTCACCAACCCCGACATGTTGCACGCGGCCATCATGCCCCAGCACGGGCGCTGGCAGCGGTTCCTGGCGAACCTGCGCCTGGTGGTGCTCGACGAGCTGCACGTCTACACCGGCCTGCTGGGCTCGAACGTCGCCAACCTGATGCGGCGCTTCCACCGCGTGTGCGGGCACTATGGCAGCTGCCCGCAGATGGTCGCGTGTTCGGCCACGGTGGCCAACCCGCTCGAACTCGCCCAGCGTCTGACGGGGCGGCCGTTCGAGCTGGTCGATAATGACGGCAGCCCGCGCGGGCGGCGCACGTACGTGTTCTGGAACCCGCCGCGCCTGCGCGACACGCCGTGGCGCAGCCGCCGCAGCGCCAACGTCGAGGCGCACAGCCTCATGGCCGAACTCATCCGCCGCGGCCACGGAACGATCACGTTCTCCAAGGCCAAGATGACGGCCGAGATGATCCACCGCTACGTCTGCGAAAACCTGCAGGCCAGCGACCCGGCCCTCGTGAAGAAGGTCACGCCGTATCGCGGCGGGTACGAACCCAGCCAGCGCCGCGAGATCGAGAAGCGCCTCTTCGCCGGCGAGTTGCTGGGCGTCTCGGCCACGCGGGCGCTCGAGCTGGGCATCGACGTCGGCAGCCTTGAGGCCGCCATTATCGTGGGCTACCCCGGCACGCGCGTAAGCTTCTTCCAACAGACCGGACGCGCCGGTCGCAATGGGCGCGACACGCTGATCATCCTGGTCGGCCTCGACACGTCCGTCAACCAGTACATCCTGGGCCATCCCGAGTACCTCTTCGGCCGCGCGGTCGAAGAGGCCGTGATCGACCCGGACAATCCGTTCATCGTCACCGGCCATCTGCGCTGCGCGACGCACGAGCTGCCGCTGGAAGATTCGCAGCGGTTCGGGCCTGATGCAGACCTGGCGCTTTCAGTGCTGGCCGAAAATGGCAAAGTGCGCCGCATCGACGGGCAGTGGTATCACGCCGCCGGCGAGACGCCCCAGCACGAGATTTCGCTGCGCGACTGCGTCGACGCCAACGTGCTGATCCAGGACGCCGACACCGGCGCCGCGATGGGCGAGGTCAACCGCTTCGACGCGCCGCCAATCTTGCACCCCGGGGCGATCTACATGCACCTGGGCCAGACGTACCGCGTGACCGATCTGGACCTCGACCGCAACGTTGCGACCGTCAAGGCCGTCGAGGTCGACTACTACACCGACCCCCACGGCGGCACCGACGTGCATCACGTCGATCAGCCGCTGCGCGAAAAGCCCTTCGGCGGGGGCAAGGCGTTCTGGGGCGAGGTCACGGCGTATTTCAACACATACGCCTACGACAAGGTGCACTTCTACACCCTCGACGCCGTCTCGACGCACCGGCTCGATCTGCCGACCTTCACGTTGGAGACCACCGCCCTATGGCTCGTGCCGCCGGAGCAGTTGATGGCCGACGTGCTGGCCCGCGGGATCGACCACAGCGGGCTGATGGGCATCGGCTACGCCACGCGCATGCTGCTGCCGCTGCTGGTTACGTGCGACACGCTGGACTTCTCGCACTCGATCGGCGCGGTTAACGCCCCGTGGAACAGCATCTTCATCTACGAGCGATACCCGCGCGGGCTGGGGTTCACGCAGAAAGCCTTCGAGCGCCTGGGCGAGCTCATGCCGGCCGTGCTGGCCAACATCAAGGCCTGCGACTGCGACGACGGCTGCCCGTGCTGCGTGGGCAAGCCGCTGCGCCAGGATGCCACGTGGTACTACGACCGTCACGAGGCGTTCATCCCATCCAAGCGATCCGCCATCGCGATTCTCGAGGGCACCCTCGCCGGCGGCGCACTCAATGCTCCGGCCGTCGACGAATTGATCGAGAGCGACGAGGCCCGCCGCACGCGGCTGGAGCGCATGCTGCGCCGCCGTCTGGAACAGATGCGCAAACCCATCATGTTCCACCCCATCGAGCCGGTCATCAAGACGGAGATCCCTGCACCAACGCCTTCGGCCAAACTCAAAGGTGCCGACACTGCCGCCCGCCGTCTGCACCGCAAGGACCTCACGCGCGAGCTTCGCAAGCGCCTGGCCAACAAGATCGTGACCGACCAGTTCGACGCGATGACCGCAAAAGTCTCGCCGCCGCAGAAGGTCGTCAAGGCGCACCATCCGCCGGCCGGGTACCCCGGCCGCCCCGACGTAACCGCCGAGTCGGCCGATCAGATTCTGCCCGCTGCCGCGCCCGCGCCGCCGGCGCCGCCTAAAAAGCCCATCATTTTGGGCAATCCCCTCGCCGCGGCCGCGAGGAGAAAGAAACATAAAGGCTGAACCATGGACGCCCATACATTCATAGAGCGGATCAAGAAGTCGGAGTTCTTTGACTGGCAGATCGCGCACGTCGAGGCCTTGCCGCCTCGGCCGGCGCGGTTCGCCGACATCGCCGGCGGGCTGGCGCCGCCGGTGCAGGCGGCGCTGACAGCCGCGGGGATCGACCGGTTGTACGCTCACCAGGCGCAGGCGATCTCGCTGGTGCGCGAGGGTCGCAGCGTCGTGATCGTCACCGGCACAGCCAGCGGCAAGACGCTGTGCTACAACATCCCGGTGGTCGAGGCCATCGCAGAAAATCCGCTGACGACGGCGCTATATGTCTATCCGACCAAGGCTCTGACGCAGGACCAGCTCCGCTCGCTGGGGATGTTCCAGGGCGCCGGCGGCGTGCCCCTGATGTGCGGCACGTACGACGGCGACACGCCGGCGACGCTCCGCCGCAAGCTGCGCGACTCGGGCAACATCGTGCTGACCAACCCCGACATGCTGCACCAGGGCATCCTGCCCCATCACGCGCGGTGGAACCGGTTCTTCGCGCACCTCAAGTACATCGTGCTCGACGAGGTGCACGCCTACCGCGGGGTGTTCGGTTCGCACCTGGCCAACGTGCTGCGGCGGCTGCAGCGAATCTGCGAGCACCACGGGGCGCATCCGCAGTTCATCTGCTGCTCGGCGACGATCGCCAACCCCGCCGAGCACGCCGGGCGCATCTGCGGGCGGGCGATGGACCTGGTCGACCGCGACGGGTCCCCGCGCGGGCCCAAGCGCTTCGTGCTGTGGAACCCGCCGCCGCTGGAGACGGCCGCCCGCGGTCAGGCCGACAGTTGGCGCGTCGGCGGCGACCGCAAGAGCCCCCTGTGGGAAGCGGTGCATCTGATGACGGCTCTCGTGAGCCACGGCGTGCAGACGATCACCTTCGCCCGCACGCGGCTGCAGACCGAGCTGATCTTCAAGAACTGCCGCGACCTGCTCCGCGGCCGCAGCCCGCGCCTGGCCAAGGCCGTCCACGCCTATCGTGGCGGGTATCTGCCCGAGGAGCGGCGCGAGATCGAACGCAAGCTCGTGTCGCGCGAGATCCTCGGCGTGGCCAGCACCAACGCCCTCGAGCTGGGGATCGACATCGGCAGCCTCGACGCGTGCATCCTCTCGGGCTACCCCGGCACCATCGCCAGCCTGTGGCAGCAGGCCGGCCGCGCCGGGCGCGGCAGCGACGAGTCGCTGATTTTCCTGGTGGCCCACAACGCCCCGGTCGACCAGTACCTGATGATGCACAGCGACTACATCTTCCGCAAAAGCCCCGAGCAGGCCGTCATCGACGCCGACAATCCGCACATTACCATCGACCACCTTAAATGCGCCGCCTTTGAATTGCCCATCCCCGACGATCAGATCGGACGCTTCGGCCCGTACTCGCAGGTGATCCTGGAGCTGCTGGAAGAGCAGGGGCATCTCAAGCACATTGACGGCCGCTGGTACTGGGCCAGCACCGACTACCCCGCCGCGGCGACAAACCTGCGCAACATTTCCGGCTGCGTGTACACGATCCAGGTCGAGCCCGAGGGGCGCGTCATCGGTACGCTCGATGAGATCAGCGCTCTGAGCCAACTGCACGATCACGCGGTGTACCTGCATGCGGCCGAGACGTATTTCGTCAATGAACTGGACATCGAGCAGAAGATCGCCCGCGTGGAGAAGCGCGAGCTGGACTATTACACCCAGGCGGTGACGGCCTCGCAGATCCGCATCGACGAGGTCGAGCTTCAGGAGCCCTGGCGCGGCGGCGGCAAGAAGGGTTACGGCGATGTGACGGTCACGACGACGATTCCGATGTTCAAGAAGATCCGCTTTCAGTCGCGCGACAGCCTGGGCTTCGAGCAGCTCGAACTGCCGCCCCAGACGCTCGAAACCGTCGCGATGTGGGTCTGCCCGTCGCCTGAGGCGCTGCAGGCGCTGCAGCAGGCCGGCATGGTCCCCGGCGAGGCGCTGATCGGCATCGCCAACGTGCTGGTCGAAGTGGCGCCCATCTTCGTCATGTGCGACACCACCGACATCGGCGCCGTCGCCGACTCTGCACCGCTGGGCTGCGAGGCCTTGTTCGTACACGACCGCTATCCCGGCGGGATGGGCTTCGCCAAGAAGTGTCTCGAGTCGATCGACCAGATCATGCAGACCTGTTATGCCGTGATCAAAGAATGCTCCTGCCCCGACGGCTGCCCCTCGTGCGTCGGCTCAGCCGTGCCGCCCTTTGCCGCCAGCGACCTGGATAGCTCCACCCGCGGCCGCATCCCCAACAAGGCCGCGGCCAAGTTACTGCTGGAAGTGATGCTCGGGGAGAATTTCACCGCAGAGGTCGCAAAGGACGCAGAGGGGAAAAATGACGGGGGCTAAGAATTGCGAGAGTGTGCCATGGGAGCAGGCTCCACTTGAAATCTTCCATTATCTCTTCTTCTCTGCGCCCTTTGCGATCTCTGCGGTGAGCTCCTCCCCGATCAGGACCTTCTGCTGATCGCCCAGGCGGTACCAGAAGACCACCAGCGGGCGGTCGCCCTTGCCGCGGAGGGTTTTCTGCATGCGGTCGGTGTCGACGTGCAGGCCGCGGGGCTTGATCACCACCAACCCGCCACCAAGGGCGTTGATCGCTTTCTTCACATCCTCGCGCCGCCCGGGCGCTTCCTGCAGGATACGATAGCTTCTCGCCAGCGGCGTGTCGGCGGGGCGGTCGCCGAACAACCATACGACGCGATGATCGATGCGCCACAGTCCGTGCTGCTGCGCCAGCGTGTCCACCGCGTCGGCGGCGATGACGGCGGCGTCAGGTTCGACCAGGAACGCGCCTAGCGGTCCGATGCGCTTCGGCGCCTCGACAGCGCCGAGGGTCGCCGCTTGCGGTGCGGCGTCCTTTCCGTACACCACCGTCGCAGACACAAGCTGTTCCCGCGCCGCCTCGCCCCACCACAGGACAAGTTGCCTGCACGTCCCGCCTTCGCTGACGTATTCGAGGCTCGCGCCCTTCCAGAACCCCAGCGTCTGCCATTCGAGCATCGGCGAGAGCTTGATCGCCCCCGCCCGCGTCGTCTCGACGAGCCTGCGCAGAAACGCCGGCGGCGGATCGTAATCTTCCATCTGCACTGCGCGATGGCCGGTCGCCCGGCGGTCCGGGTCCAGATGCACCACGGCCGCAGGATCGATCTCTACGCTCATTACGTCATCGCGATGAAAAGTGCAGTGCTCGCCCACGCCGGCGGCAGCGGCGTTGGATTGCGCGCACAGGATGGCCACGTCGCTGCGGTCATATCCGACAACCCGCGCGCCGGCCTGGGCCATGCCGATGGCGTCGCCGCCGATGCCGCAGCACAGGTCCACGATGGGCGACTCGCCCGCGATGGGCGCCAGCCGCCCGCCCACATACCGCGCCAGGCGGATGCTCGATGCCTGTTGCAGCAGCGTGTCGGTGGCCAGCAGGTTGTCGGCCAGTTCGGGCGGGAACTTGCCTGACGCCCGCGCGCGGCGGCGCAGCGCCTTGAGCACGACGACGGCCACCGCCTCGCGCGCGTCGCATCGTTTGCGCAGAGCGCGCTGGGCGGCTAGTTCATCGCCCGGCAGGTCCAGGGCGAGCAACTCCCGCCCCAGCGGGGTCGCGAGAAACCGCAGTTGTTCGAGGTCCAGGCTCATTCGTCGTCCCTCGCTTTGGGTCCGCGGCGCAGGGCGCCGCTGCCGAATCGCCGGGCAATCGTATCCAACGCCAGGTCCACCTTGGACTGTTTTTCGCGCTGCGGCTCGACGAAGAGTTTCTGCTGGCTGCCCGCCTTGGGCGACAGGCCCGCCACTCCCGTCCCCAGCAGTCGCAGCGGACGGAAGTCTTTCGCTGCCCAGGAATCGAGAAGCCTGGTCGCTGCCGCGCGGATCTCGGCCGTCACGTCAGTGGGCTCGTCCATCGTCAGGCGGCGGGTGAGCGTGGTGAAGTCGCCGTAGCGCAGTTTCAGCGTCACGGTGCGGGCCAGCATGCCGCTGCGTCGCAGGCGGCGGGCGACCGTCTCAACGTGGCCGAGCATCACGTTGCGCATCTCCTGGCGATCCTGCAGATCCTGGGCGAATGTCATCTCCTGCGAGATGCTCTTGGCCGCACTGTCGGGCGTGACGGGGCGGTCGTCGATTCCGGCCGCCAGCTCCTGTAGCTCGCGCCCACCCTGGCCAAAGTGCTGCATGAGCAACTCGGGGTCGATGAGTCGCAGTTGGCCGATCGTCTTGATGTTCAGCCGCCGCAGCAACTCTCCCTCGAGCGCCGGCCCGATGCCCCAGAGCTTGCGGGCCGGCAGCGGGTCGAGCGTCTGGTGAGTGTTGCTCTCGGTGATGACGGTGAAGCCGTCGGGCTTGTGCAGGTCGCTGGCGAGTTTGGCCAGGAACTTGTTGGGCGCCACGCCAACGCTGGCCGTCAGGTGCAGTTCGTCGGCGATGGTTCGCTTGATCGCCTGGCCGATGTCTTCAGCCACCCCGAGCAGCCGGCGGCTACCGGTGACGTCCAGGAACGCTTCGTCGATGCTGATGGGCTCGACCAGCGGCGTGAAGCGCAGGAAGATCTCGCCAAGCTGCTCGCTGATTTCGGCGTAGCGGGACATGTTGCCGGGCAACACGATCGCGTGCGGGCAAAGCCGCACCGCCTGGGCCATCGGCATCGCCGAGTGACAGCCGTAGACGCGGGCCTCGTAACTGGCGGTGCTGACCACGCCGCGGGCCTTGGGGTCCCCGCCGATCAGCAGACACTTGCCGCCCAGCTCCGGATGATCGAGCTTCTCCACAGCCGCGAAGAACTCGTCCATGTCCACATGAATGATCCGCCGGTCCATAGTCACAGCATACCGCGCCGCTTGCGGCGTAGCATCTTTGCCCAAATCGTCCTTCTCTGATATAGTCACCTCATCCTCAGGAAGGACCTGCCATGCACCGTTTCTTCATCGCCGCTGCCATGATCTGTCTAACGCTGTCATCCACGCACGCGCAAGTGCGCCTGCCAAAGTTCCTGTCGGACCACATGGTCCTGCAGCGCGAAATGCCGGTGAAGATATGGGGCTGGGCGGCGCCGGGGGAAAAAGTCACAGTCGCCTTTGCCGGCCAGACGAAGACCGCCGATGCAGGAAGAGACGGGGCTTGGTTCGTGACGCTCGACCCCATGCCCGCCAGCAGTGAGGGGCGGAAAATGGTGATCTCCTCTTCAATTGGAAATTCCAAATTGGAAATTGGAGATATTCTGGTCGGCGAGGTGTGGCTGGGATCGGGGCAGTCGAACATGGCTTGGCCTCTGAAGTTTTCCGATGACGGCAGGGACATCCCCGCCGCCGGCGGCAACAAGCAGATCCGTTTGCTGCGCCTGCGCAGTGTGGCGGCGTTTACGCCGCAGGATGACATCAACAACGTCTGGCAGGAATGTTCGGAGGCATCGCTGCCGAACTTCTCGGCCGTGGCGTATCACTTCGCCGATGCGCTCCAGAAGGAATTGAAGGTGCCGGTGGGGTTCATCCAGACATCCTGGGGCGGGACGTTCATCATGCCCTGGACGCCGCCGGAGGGCTTCAAGGACGTGCCCGCGCTGGCGGATGTCTACAAGAAGGTCACCGCGCCGGCCCCGGCGTCGCAGCCGACGACCAAGCCCTCGCAGAACGACCCGTGCGTGGTTTACAACGCCATGGTCCACCCGCTGCGCCACTACAGCCTCCGCGGGGCGATCTGGTACCAGGGCGAGGCCGACGTCATGAACGACGACGGCATGCTCTACTACGAAAAGATGAAGGCCCTGATCGCCGGGTGGCGCGGCGCCTGGGGCCGACCGGACATGCCGTTCTACTGGGTGCAGCTCTCGCCGTTCTATTACTCCGTGGTCTTCAAGGCCATGCCCGGCATGACCGAGTACTCGCTGCCGAAGATCTGGGAGGCCCAGACCGAGGCAATGAAGATCCCGCACACCGGCATGGCCGTCATCACCGACGTCGGGGCCGTCAAGAACATCCACCCGCCGCTGAAGAAGCCCGTCGCCCAGCGCCTGGCGCTGTGGGCGCTGGCGAAGACCTACGGCCGCAAGGTGGTCTATAGCGGGCCGATGTTCAAGTCGATGCGGATCGACGGCGCCCGCGCGATCATCACGTTCGACCACGTCGGCGATGGCTTGACGGTTCGCAGCACAGGCGTCCCTCAGGGACAGGTCTCGCCTGTACAGCCCAAAGAGCATGGGCGAGACGCCCATGCCACACAGCGAGAGCATGGGCGGGACGCCCATGCCACGAAAGACCTGACGTGCTTCGAGATCGCCAGCGCCGATGGGAAGTACGTTCCAGCCCAGGCGAAGATCGAGGGCAAGGATCGCGTGGTGGTTTGGTCCGACAAGGTTCCCCAACCCGCCGCCGTGCGATTCGCCTGGCATGAAATGGCCCAGCCGAACCTGGTCAACAGCGCAGGTCTTCCAGCATGCACGTTCCGCACGAGCCGGTGATTGCCGCTTAAAGTGCCTCCACGCGCCGCACGTAGACGTAGAACGCGCCGAACTGCTGCCCGTGCGCGTCGGTGAAGGTGGCCCAGAGGGACGTTCGGCCGGCGGGCAGCTCGAGGGTGAAGACGGCCCCGCGCGAGTCGGGCGCGACGGGAGCGGTTTCTACCTGGCCGGCGATCTCGATCGTCGCCGATCGCACGGCCATCGGGCAGCCGCCGACGTACCAGCCTTCGGCGCCGGGCTGGATGCCCTTGGGCAGGGGCTCTTCGGCGTCGTCGGCGATGCCCTGGGTGATGCTCGAGGGCACTTCGTGCGGCCAGCGGCACAGCTCGAACTCATAGCGGCCTGCCGCGGCGACATCCACAGCCCAGTAGCCTTTCCATAGTTTCTGCGGGTGGCGCACGTCGCCCTGGTTCCAGGGGCAGAAGCCCTCGGGCGTGTGCCAGTCGTGGCTGGACAGGCGGGCCACCGGCTCGTGAGCGGTGCCCAGGACGATCGCCGGCTCGTCGTTGAACTTCTCCGAAACGATCTGCCACCATTTCTCGTACTCGCCGCGCAGGCGCGAGACCACGTCGCCGTGCTCACCCGCCACGTCGCGCCGCTGGCCGGGGTCGGCCTGGATGTCGTAGAGCTCGACGCCGTTGACCAGCCGCCAGCGGTCGGTCATCGTGGCGCTCTTGCGCCATTTCTGCGGCGTCTCGACGCGCTGCGAGTCGGTCACGATCACGCGGTCCGGCCAGCCCTCCCCATCGCCGCGCAGCAGCGGCACAATGCTGCGCCCATAGACGCCCTCGGGAACGCTTCCGCCGCACAGATCGGCCAGCGTCGGCAGCACGTCGATATTGGCTGTCAGGCGAGTCACGTCGCGCCCGCCGGTCAGTCCGCCTGCCGGCCAGCGCACAAACAGCGGCGTGCGGTGCCCGCCGTCGTACTCCGAGCCCTTGACCCCGCGCATGCCGGCGTTATACCCGCCGGTGACGAAGCTCTGTGCGTCCAGGTCGCACCCGTCTGCCGTGCCGTTGTCGGTCATGAAGATGAAGATCGTGTTGTGGGCCAACCCCAGTTCGTCCAGGCGCGTTCGCAGGCGGCCAAGGTTCTCGTCGATGTTCTCGATCATCGCGTAGAATCGCGCCCGGTGGTCGGGCACTTTGCCCCGGTAGGGCTCGATGTACCGCGGCGGCACGTTCAGCGGGCCGTGCGGGGCGTTGGGGGCGATGTAGCAGAAGAACGGCCGGTTTTGTGGCATGGGCGTCTGGCCCGTGCCACAGCAACGCTCGATGAACCGGATCCCCTCGCGGAACCACACGTCGGTGCAGTAGCCCTGGTGGCGCTCGGGCGTACCGTTGCGGTAATAGGTGTCGTCGAAGTAATCGTTGCGCCACCAGTCCGGGGCCTGGCTGATGCCGCCGCCGCGGTGGTAGAGCGCTTCGTCGAATCCGCGGTCGTGCGGGCGGAAGGGGTAGTTGTCGCCCAGGTGCCACTTGCCGAACAGGCCCGTGCGGTAGCCGGCCTCGCGCAGCACCTCGGCCAGCGTGACCTCGCCGGCCCGCAGCATCGACCATCCGGCGATGGTGTGCCAGACGCCCGTGCAGTTGCAGTAGCGCCCGGTCATCAGCCCCGCCCGCGTCGGGGCGCACGTGGGCCCGACGTGGAACTGCCTCAGCCGCACGCTCTGGCCATGCAGGGCGTCCATGTGCGGCGTGCGGATGATGCCATTGCCGTGGCAGCCCAGGTCGCCGTACCCTTGGTCGTCAGTGATCACCAGCACCACGTTGGGCTTTTCAATTTCCAATTGGCGATTTTCAATTTCCAATTCAACAACTCCGCGGCCGTTCGGCCTTCCATCGCTCACGAATGTCGAACTCGCCCCAGAGGATCGTGTACCCGTTGCAGCAGCGGTCGGGCTTGTAGAGCGTCGTGCCGATAGGGTAGACCGTAAGCATGCCGGGATTATAGGCTGCCCCCGCCCGTCTGGGCCAGCGCTGGTGCGCGCCCATGTGTTTGGGTACACTTTTCCAGCCGTGCCGCGGCATGATTTCTTCAGACATGGGAGCAAGCACATGATCGTCGTCTGTCCCAAGTGCGGGTTGCGGTTGACTTCGGATGATTCGCTTGCAGGCAAGCAGGGCCGATGCCCGGATTGTCGCGAGGTCTTCATCGTGGCAGCGCCGGCGGACGGCTCATCGCCGCCGCCGCTTCCTGGGGTCCGGCAGCCATTGCACCCTTGCGGCGCGCCCGACAAGGTCGCCCGCGGATGCTATCGTGCGTACCTCCTCTGCGGAAGCCTGATCATCGCCATCGTTGGACTAATCTTCATCTCGTCGCTGTTGAGTATCTTCGGCAGGCAGCCGTTCGACGGCCTATTTCTTGCCGCAGGGTTGATAATGATTCTGCTCGCGGTTGCATATGCAGCGGCGTTGGTGCTGTACCTGATCGTCCTGTACCGAATGTGGCGGGCGGTGCAGCCAGCCGAGATCACGCCCGGAGCGGCTGTGGGATTCATGCTGATGCCGCTATTCAACGTGTACTGGGCTTTTCGCACCCATGGCGGCTGGTGCCTGTGGTACAACCGGCGGTTGGCGGCGACCGGGGCCCCGTCGCGCCCGGCGTCTCGAGCCTTGGGCAACAGTGTGGTGATCGTGTGGGCTGCCAGCCTTCTTCTGGTGGTGCTTGCCGCGGCGTTGATATCCGCCGAAACGCCCGAAGCCGCCGCTGCAGGTGGCATAGCCGTATTGATGGCGGGCTTGTGCCACCTCGCCTACTTCATTCTGCTGGCATGCTTTCTCAAGAGCGCCTGCGACGGGATCGATGCCCTGTCGCCGCTTCCACTGGGCGGGCCTGAGGCCTGATGTCCCAGGCCCCGTCGTTCACCAGGTTGGAATTGGAGATTGCAGAAGCCTGCCAAAGCCAGCCCCGCGGACTGCTGAGGCGGTCGAAATGGCACGTCCGGACGGTAGTGATCGTTCTGTAACTACTTGAAACGGACTGGGTTAAATCTGTGGCATCGTGATTGCATAAGCTTCAGAGGGACTTCCTGCGCAGCCCATGCGGGGACCCATTAATTGACGAGGTGAAATCATGGCAGCAACTGACAAGATTATTGGAATCGACCTGGGCACGACCAACAGCGTGGTGGCGATCCTCGAGGGCAAAGAGCCCAAGGTGCTGATCAACCAGCAGGGCAGCCGCCTTACGCCGTCGGTGGTGGCCTTTACCGACAAGGGCGAGCGGCTGGTCGGCCAGCCCGCCAAGCACCAGCAGGTCACCAACCCGACCAACACCATCTACTCGATCAAGCGTTTCATGGGCCGCCGGCACAACGAAGTGGCGTCGGAAGAAAAGATGGTGCCGTACGAGATCGTCGGCGGGGCCGAAGACCTGGTCAAGGTCAAGGTCGCCGGCAAGCTCTACACGCCGCAGGAAATCAGCTCGATGATCCTGGGCGACCTGAAGAAGACGGCTGAGGACTACCTCGGCCAGGAAGTCAAACGCGCCGTCATCACCGTTCCGGCGTACTTTAACGACTCGCAGCGCACGGCCACCAAGGAAGCCGGCGAGATCGCCGGGCTCAAGGTCGAGCGCATCATCAACGAGCCGACCGCGGCTGCCCTGGCGTACGGGCTGGACAAGAAGAAGAACGAGAAGGTCGCCGTCTTCGACTTCGGCGGCGGCACGTTCGACATCTCGATCCTGGACATCGGCGACAACGTCTTTGAAGTCCTCAGCACCAACGGCGACACGCACCTGGGGGGCGACGACATCGACGAGGTCCTGATCCACTTCATCGCCGACGAGTTCCGCCGCAACGAGGGCATCGACCTGCGCAACGACCCGATGGCCCTGCAGCGGCTCAAAGAGGCCGCCGAAAAGGCCAAATGCGAACTCTCGACGGCGATGGAAGCCAACATCAACCTGCCGTTCATCACCGCCACGGCCGAGGGGCCCAAGCACCTGACGCTGACGCTGACGCGTGCGAAGTTCGAAGGCCTGTGCGAAGAGCTGTTCCAGCGCCTGGTCGGGCCGTGCAAGCGGGCGCTGTCGGACGCCAAGCTCTCGGCCAAGGATGTCGACGAGGCCGTGCTGGTGGGCGGCTCGACGCGCATCCCGCGCGTGCGCCAGATCGTCAAGGAACTCTTCGGCAAGGAGCCCAACAAGTCGGTCAACCCCGACGAGGTGGTGGCCATCGGCGCGGCCATCCAGGGCGCCATCCTGGGCGGCGAGGTCGAGGAGCAGATGGTGCTGCTGGATGTCACGCCGCTGTCGCTGGGCGTCGAAACCCTCGGCGGGGTGATGACCAAGCTCATCGAACGCAACACCACCATCCCGACCGAAAAGAAGGAAACCTTCTCGACGGCCGCGGACAATCAGCCGGAAGTCACCATCCACGTGCTGCAGGGCGAGCGCGAGTTCGCGGCCGACAACCGCACGCTGGGGCGCTTCAATCTGACGGGGCTGCCGCCGGCGCCTCGCGGGGTGCCGCAGATCGAGGTGGCCTTCAAGATCGACGCCAACGGCATTCTCAACGTCGTGGCCAAGGACCTGGGCACGGGCAAGGAGCACTCGATCGAGATCAAGGGCTCCAGCGGCCTGTCCAGCGCCGAGATCGAGAAGATGCGCAAGGACGCCGAGAGCCACGCCGAGGACGACCGCAAGAAACGCGAGCTGATCGAGGCCAAGAACAAGGGCGACCAGCTCGCCTACACAGCCGAGAAGGGTCTCAAGGACATGGGCGACAAGGTCGGCGCCCAGGAGCGCGGCGACATCGAGTCGGCCATCTCGCGCCTGCGCGAGGCGCTCAAGGGCGACGACATGAGCGCCATTACCCGCGCGACCGAAGCGCTCGAGCAGGCCTCGCACAAGGTCGCCGAGGAGATGTACAAGAAGGCTGGCGCGGCCGGTGCAGCCCCCGGCGGCGCGCAAACTCCGCCCCCCGGAGCGGCCGGCGAAGGCAAACAGACCAAGGGCGGCGAAGACGTGATCGACGCCGAATACGAGGTCAAAGACGAGAAGTAACTCCGTGTCGCGGGCGAGACGCCCGACACGATCCTGCAACGGGGACAGTCCCGCGACTGTCCCCGTTCTCGTATGCAGAAAGCAACTTCAGCAGCAATGCGGCATCGGCCGAAATATAATCTTTCACTATGATCATTCGATGGACGGTCATTCTGGCGATGGCGGTGGCGGCATGGGGCTGCAATTCGCAGCCATACGTGACGCCGGCGCGGCAGGAGTTGGGGCTGGTGGTCGTGCTGTCGGGCATCGAGGGGCGCAGCGTGCTCACCGACGACATCGCCCGCGGGCTCAACCACGGCGGCGTCGACTACGCCATCGAGGTCTACCCCTGGACCAGCGGCTGGGCCGGGCCGCTGTACAACCTGCAGGCCCAGGAGCGAAACCGCCGCCAGGCGGAAAAACTCGCCGCACGCATCGAGGAGTATCAGCTCGACCACCCCGGCCGGCCGGTCTTCCTCGTCGGACACAGCGGCGGTTCGGCGATAGCGATATGGACGGCCGAGTCGCTCAGCCCCGACACCCAGATCGAAGGGATCGTGCTAATCGCTCCGGCCCTGTCGCCGACGTACCCGCTGGACTCGGCCCTGACGCACAGCCGCCGTGGGATCGTAAACTTCTACAGCGAGTTTGACATGCTGGTGGGGGTCGGAACGGCGTTGGCGGGGACGATGGACGGGCGCCGCACGGCCTCGGCCGGGGCTGTCGGGTTCAAGCGCGGCACGGCGGAAGACGAAGGCGGCGGCTACGAGCGCCTGTTTCAGATCGCCTGGCGCAAGGAGATGGCGTTGACAGGCAACATCGGCGGGCACCTGTCCAGCAGTGCCACCGATTTCGTCAGCACGTACGTGGCCCCGGTCGTCGCGGCGCCGGACTGGACGGAGGCCCTGATGGACGACCTGGTGCGCCGCCGACTGCCCAAGCGTCTGGCCAGCGAATCCCGCCCCGCCGAAGAACTCCCCGCGCCGTGACTTTATTTTTCGGCACATGCGCGACCACAATGCGAACACGAATGTCACCAATAGAAGCAAGTCATAGAGACGGGGACTCTTAGCCCAATTCGTCTCATTCGTGACATTCGTGTTCTCTTACAGGCTAAAGCAGTACGCCGTCACTTAAACCGGCAGCGAGCCGCTTCCCAGGTTTGCGGGATTGCGCCGGCGGTTTGCCGTTTCCATGAGCCGCACAGGCCGCACGATTCGCTGGCGAAGGGCGGGCGCAGGTACACGCCGTATTGCCCTTCGAGGACGGACGCCAGCGGCTTGAATGTGACAGGCCCGTGCACGGTGTCGAGCTGGAAAGTCAGCGGCTCGCCCTCGGCTGGCGTATGCACCAGGCGATGCGGCAACGATTCGAGCTCGCCGCTGTAGAACAAGTCGTGGCCGGCGCAGGCGGCCAGCACCATCGGCCCGTACAGCACGGCCGCCACTTCCGGCGCGTCGGGCAGGCCTTGCGTGTGCAGGCGCATCGGCAGGCGAAGCTCGACGGTGTCACCCTGGCTCCAGGTGCGCTTGAGGGTGCAGTAGTCTCCAGCGGGTCCGGCGGACGTCAGTTGGCCGTTGAGGATGACGCTGGGATTGCTGGTCCATGTCGGCATGCGCAGACGCAGGGCCATCTCGACCGGCTTGGCCGCATGGAATGTCAGGCGCGTCGTGTCGGCGTTGGGGAAATCCGTCTGCTGCTCGAGGGCCAACCCGCGATCGGCCCAGTCCAAGCGCGAGGCGATGTACTCGTTGACGATCAGCCCGTGCTCGTCGTGGAAGTACGCCCCGTCGCCCAGTCGGGCGAAGGCCTCGGTGTTGGTCCCGTAGCAGCACGTGAAGCTGTTCATCGGCTCGCCCCACTCCTTGGCCGAATGGGCGGCGAGGTTGAGATAGTACAGGAACATCCCGCTTTGGGGGTTCTGCCGCGTGAGCACCGAGTTCCAGTACGCCCGCTCGTGATAGTGCGCGCAGGCGACATCGCCCGTCCATCGGTACAGCGCGGCCGTCACCTTCAGCAGGTTGTGCGTGACGCAGCTTTCGTTGGTCTTGCCGTTGAGCCCCGGCAGCAGGCGGCCGGCGAAGTCCCAGTGCTCGGCGACGGACTTTCCGCCGCCGGGGCGCGGACCGCTGGACCCGCCGTCGACGTAGCACCGCGTTTGCGTGACGATGCGCCAGAAGTTTTCCACCGCCCGGCGGGCCATCTCGTCGCCGGTGAGCTCGTAGCGCCGCACCGCGGCAGCGATCATCGGCACGTGCGTGTTGACGTGCAGCCCCGCCAGGATGTCCTGCCCGCGCGCCAACGGTTCGAGGAACCACGGCCGGTCGAAGACATCCCGAGCGAGCTTGAGGTAGCGCCCCTCGCCGGTGAGTGCGTAGAGGTCGTAGAGCGACTCGCCAATGCCGCCGAACTCCTTGAGCGGGTGGCACTGCGTGGTCACCATCATCGCGTCGATCTGCTCGGGCGTGAACGGCGAGAGGCGTTTGATCACGTGGTCGGCCAAGGCGGAGGCAACATCGAGGGCGCCCGCCGTGCCGCAGGTGGTGTGCTGGTCGATCAGCCCGGCGAGGATTTTGTGTACCACGTAATATGGCGCCCAGGCGAACTTGCCGCTCTCCTGCAGCTCGAGGTAATCGGTGCCGAAGGCCCCGACGTATCCGTTGCCGTGGGCATGTTGGCACTTGGCGATCTCGGCCACCAGGTACGCCGCGCGGTCCTTGAGTTGCTCGTCGGCCATGCTCTGGTGCATCCACGCGCAGGCCGAGAGATAGTGCCCGACGTAATGCCCCCGCACGCCGATGACGGGGGCTTCCCACCCGCCCAGCGGCTCAGCCGTCGATGGCAGACCAGCCGTGACGCGAAAGTTGTGCAGCAGCCGCTCGGGATCGATCGACCGCATGTAGCCCTGGTGCACGCGCTGCCGCGCCAGTAGCGGCCCCTCGGAGAGCTTTACAGCTGAAAGCGGAAACGTGTTGACGGCAAAAGGCACCTTGGCGGCTGCGGCTAAGCGGGAATTCATTGCATGCTCCTATCGGCTGGCCCATCCTACGAGCCCAAGGCCACCTGTCAAGCGATGTGAAGGATGGGTGCCACGCACAACTCCGTCGTGCGTGTCCGCGTATCGTGGCTAGAGCAGCGCGGCGCCGGCAAAGATCAGGTGCAGGAGGCCCAGCACCACGCAGGCTACGCCCATGGGCACCTGGTATTTTTCCAGGGCTTTGATCTGGCCCTGGTGGCGGATGAGCAGGTCCTGCGCGGCGGCGGCTACGTGCGTGGCGGTTTCGGCGGCTTTGTGGACGGCCTGCGAGGCGCCGCTCTGTGCGGCCACGGTGGGGGCGGCGCCATCGGCAGGGACTGGCACGGCCGTGGCTGGCACGGCAGCCAGGCGCTTGCGGACGAGCAGTTCGGCGCCGAACACCAGTCCGGTGATAATGGCGATCGCCTGGGGCAGCAGGTCCGCCTGCGGGCGCAACAGCACCAGGTTCCACAGCAGCGTCACGGCGCCGGCGGCCAGGGCGATCACCGCCAGCGGCGTCTTGAGGCCGGCAAACTTGGCCAGCGTGGCGGCCGCGACCGGGACGTACTTGGTTATCAGCGGCGTGGCGGCGAGGATGCCCAGGCAGATCAGCGTCAGGCTCAGCACCAGGCGAAAGAGAAGGAATGGCGACTTGGAACCGCTCATCCCGCCGGCCGAGCCGCCAACGCGGACGGCCACATCCGTCAGCGCCGCGCCCTTGAACGCTCCGGTGCGCATCCAGCGGTTGTCGCCGACGGCCGCGATCTTCCACGGCGGACCCTGCTTGAGGTCGTGCGTGTACATCGACAGCCAGAACGATTTCACCACGTCGCGTCCGGCCTTGCGGTCCTCGTGCGAGTACAGCGCCACCTCGACTGGCAGGCCCCAGTTGATCTGCATGCCCAGGGCATTCTTCTCGGCCGCATGCCAGTCGCCGGCGATGCGGATCGCCACCAGCGAGTACTGGTTCATCCACTCGCTGCTCTTGAACCACTTCTCCGCACTGCTGCACAGCGAGTTGGCGTCGCCGGGGCCCTGGAACTTGCCGGAGTGCTTGGGATCCCACACCTCAGCATCGATCTCCTTGTTGATCTTCTCGATGATCGACTTCTTGGTCGCGTCGATATTCTTGAGCATGTCGGCCACGGTCGCGTTGGCGGCGTCGTAGTCAGCCGCCAGCGTCAGGCGCTGCTTCTGCAGAGCGAAGAAGTCGTCCTGCATCTTCTCGTTGTACTGGCGGAAGTTCTTGATGGCGTTCTGGATCTCCTCCAGCAGCACTTTGGCCACGGCCGGGCGAACGTCATCCATCTTCTTGAGCCCTTCGTCCAGGTCTCGGTAGGCGTTGCCGGGGTCGCGCTCGTAGTTCAGCGGGGCGTTGAGCAGCTTGGCCATCGTGTTGTCGATGTCCATCGAGTTAGCGCCGTACTTGCCGCTGAACTCCTTGAGGAACGCCTTGACCGCGGCCGCGTCGGCCTCGAAACCCTTGAGTTTGGGCAGGAACTGCTCGTACCGCTTGATCCGCTCGTCCATCTGACCGTACCCCATCAGGCTCTCGACCTGGCGGAAGACGTCTTCAAATTTCTTCTGGTGCTCGAGGATCGTTTTGGCATCCTTGTCGACGCCTTCGCGTCCGGCGCTGACTTTGGCCAGGCCCGGGGCGGCCTCTTTCTTGAACCGGTCGACCTCGGCCATCGTGCGCAGATACGCCGGAGCTTCCTTGAGCTTGACGGTGACTTTCCTGGTCTCGCCCTGGTCGACTGCATCGGCAACCTTCTTGTGAAGGCGGGCAATTTCCCCGTCGACCTCCTTGAACATCTCGGAGCCCTTGTCGACCTCGCCGTTCTTGACCAGGATGGCCGCATACCAGGCCCGGCCGCGGATGTAATCCAGCCGGCGCCCCTCGGGGATCGCCGTCTCGCCAAAGGCAAAGCTCATCCACATGCCGCAGGCTTCCATCTGCGTGCGGGCGGCCTCGATCTTGGCCTTGACCTCCAGGAGCTGCGGATCGCTCTCTGGCCAGCCGTCCCGGACGGCCTGCAGATACGCCTCGATGACGTTCCAAAGTTGTCCGGACATGGACTCGGCCAGATCGACGACGCGCACGGTGCTGTCCGACTTCTTCTCCAGCGTGCCCTGCTCCTTGAAGTTGTTGTACTGGCCGACGAACTTGTCCGTCGTCGCAGCGAGCTTGCCGGCCTTAAAGACCGCGTCGTTCTTGTTATAGGTGGACGGCGGGGCCGCCCAGGCCGCCGCGCCCAGCGCCAAAACGACGTTTGCCGCCAGTACCCATCTCGTAGAAGTTCGATGTGTCATTGCGGTGCTCCTTTGATGGTCGATGAAAAGCCGATCCGGCAAACAGACATATGCAACTGTGCAGATGATATGCCCGTGACCGGATAACGGCAACGATCTGCTTCGAAAATGGGAACCGAGAGCTAAAGATCCGCCAGACAGGAAACACCGGCCTCAGCAGCCAATCGTCGTGCTCGCAACAGGGCGCCCCGGCTACGGGCTACCGGCTCCCGATTACCGCTTCTACGCTTTGGCCTGGATTTCTTTTGAGATGGCCTCGAGCGTCGCCTGGAACTGCGGGTCGCTGTGGGCGACGCCTTCGATCGTGCGGTGCGCGTGCAGCACGGTCGTGTGGTCGCGCCCGCCGAAGTAGCCGCCGATCTCTTCCAGGCTGTGCCGCGTCAGGTTGCGGGCCAGGAACATGCAGATCTGCCGAGGAAACGCGATCGAACGCGACCGCTTCTTGCTCTGCAGGTCCGCCAGGCGCACGTTAAACCGGCCGGTGACGGCCGTGAGGATATCCTCGATCGTCACCTCGCGCCGAGTGGGGACCGGCGCGGCGCCCAAGGCCTCCTCCGCCACCGCCAAGTCGATGGGGCGGTCGGCGACCTTGGCGAGCATGGCGACTTTAGCGATGGCGCCTTCGAGTTCGCGGGTGTTGGAGTCGATCGTGGCCGCGATGAAGCACGTGACGTCTTCGGGCAGTTCGATGCTGCGCAGGCGCGACTTCTTGTGCACGATCGCCACGCGCGTTTCGTAGCACGGGCGGTCGATGCGCGCGACCAGGCCCCAGTTGAAGCGGCTGACCAGGCGGCTCTGCAGGGCGGGGATCTCGCCGGGGCCGCGGTCGCTGGTCAGGATGATCTGCTTCTGGCTCTGGTAGAGCGTGTTGAAGGTGTGGAAGAACTCTTCCTGCGTCTGCTCGTGGTCAGACAGGAACTGGATGTCGTCGATGGCCAGCACGTCGGCATGGCGGTAGCGGTAGCGGAACTCATGGAGCTGCCCGCGCTCGACGGCGTTGATGAAGTGATTCACGAACGTCTCGCACGACAGCACCATGATCTGGGCCGAGGGGTTGTCGAGCTGCACCTTGCCGCACGCCGCCTGGAGCAGGTGCGTCTTGCCCAGCCCCACCGACCCGTGCAGGAACAGCGGGTTGTACGTCTTGCCCGGCGACTCGCTGATCGCCACGCACGCCGCGTGAGCCAGGCGGTTGCACGGGCCAATCACGAAGTCGCCGAAGGTGTACCGCGGATTGAGCGAAAACGCCGCCGGCTCGGTCTCGAACTCGCCCTCGCCCGCCGGCGCGGCCTCGTCGCCGCCACCATTGGAATCTTCAGCCGACGTCAGAAAGCACACGCTCACCAGCCGCCCCGTCGCCGCCTGGGCGGCCTCGTTGAACATCCGCGTGGCGTGCTTGCGGCAGTATTCCTGTTCCTTGCGGCCGGGGGCGAGGATCTCCAGCAGCCCGTATTCGAGGCTGATGGGCTCCAGGGCGGTGAACCACGGGCGGATGATGTTGCCGCCGGAGGCAACGACTTGCTGAATGATTTTCTGCCACAGGGATGATTCCACGCCGGCCATGAATCAACGCCTTTCTACGCGCAGTGACAGCCTAACGGTGTAATTCCGGGATCGGCGCCGCAGCATCCGGCACCGGAGGTCTCAGACAGGCCGCTCCTTGCCCCGCTCACCACGCATCCATGCAGCGGGAGACACTCAACGCGAGGGGAATATACCCCCGCGCCGCGCAAGGGTCAAAACCAAAAATCCCCCGCCAGGAAATTTGCCGCATGCGCCAAGAAAGTCTCTGTGGCAGAGTTCCACTTGCCGATGTCGCTGCTGACGAAAAGGCAAGCGGCCTCTTGTCCAGACGAAGCGCCGCAACGAGAATGCGGCTTAGCCCGCGGAACCCAAAGATCCGCAGGCGGATTAGATCGGAGCAAGATCACATGGACGATAAGATCCTGGTATTGTACGAAGCGCCTCCCGGGGCGGTGGTTGTCAATGATTGCGGGCCGGTGAAAAGGAACATCGCCCGGCAGTCAAAGGCCGGCATCGAACTTTCCGACGACTACCGGTTGTTCGTGGACGATCGGGAAGTGGTCGTCTACCGCGCATTTACTCACGGCTACGCAAACGAAGCACATTTCTCCCATATCGCCTCCTTTGGCGGACCGTACTCCTTTGCCTATTTCGATTTCAAGGGCAAGGTTACGGTAAAGGTGATATCCAATAAGCTTCCGTTGGACAAAGTCAGAATACAGCCGGCGTCAAAGAGCATCGTCCCTCAGATCAATGGAGATTGCCTGACCTTCGAGCTCACGCAAGCCCCGACTCATCTTTCAATTGAACCCCGAGGCCGCACGGGCCCCCTGCTGCTCTTTGCCAATCCACTGGAAAGGCAGCCGGTGCTCCCCGACGGCCCGGGAGTAAGATACTTCGGCCCGGGCATTCATGAAGCGGGGATCATTCAGCTATCTGACAACGAGACGCTCTACATCGCCGGCGGCGCGGTCGTCAAGGGCGGCATCGTCGCCCGCGGCAAGAACATCCGCATCATGGGCCGCGGGATCCTGGACGGGTTCGACTGGCCGCGGAACTACAACGGCTCCCAGGACGGCTTCATCAGGCTGATCGACTGCGATGATGTTCTGATCGAGGGCATCATCGTTAAGGACGGCTGGGCCTGGAACGTCAATCTCTGCGGCAGCAATAACGTGCGGATCGACAACCTCAAGATCGTGGCCTCGCGGTGCGAGAACGACGACGGCATCGACATCTGCAATTGCAGGGGCGTGACGGTGACGGATTCCTTCATCCGCACGGAAGACGACTGCATCGCCCCCAAAGGGTTCGGCTATCGCGGCGGCCAGGAGGTCGCGGATATCGAAGTTACCCGCACCGTCCTCTGGACCGACAAGGCCCACGTCTGGCGCATGGGTTGCGAGTGCCGCGCCAAGACCATGCGCAACATGCTCTTCAAAGACATCGACGTCATCCACTACTGCGACAACTGGTGGATCCCAGGCGAGCTTCCCGACCAGATCGAACCCAAAGCCGTCTGGGACCAGATCCCCGAGTACATGCTCGACCTGCCCACGTGCGTCTCCATTCAGCCCGGCGAGGACATGCTGATGGAGAACATCCGCTTCGAGGACATCCGGATCAACCACGAAGGCCAGAAATGGTTCATGGAAATATTCCCCAAGGTCACGCTCTGGTCGGACAGGAAAGTACCCGGGATGCTCAGGCATTGCGTATTCAAGGATGTTCGGTTGACCGGCGATGACAGCGGCCCTGCCGGGGGCATACGGATCTGCGGGCTGGATGCAGCGCACGATGTGAGGGATATTGTCTTTGATAATGTGACGCGGCACGGCGAACGCTTGACGCAGGATTCGCCGGAGTTGTTGATAATGGGTCACGTGAAGAATATCAGATTTTGTTCATAAGGCGCTGGATACTCGGTCCTTTTGATGGGAAATGGATCATGCAACCACAATGGCTGTCGCCTGGCGAAGAAATTATCGGTTCCTGGCCGGTCTACCTCGGCGGCGAAGGACACAGCGCGGCCAAGGTCGTCGGCAAGCTGCACGTGACCAACCGTAACGTCTATTTTGACGCGGGTCTGGCCTTGGCCGAAAACGCCGCGGCCGAGCTGAGCAATCGCGTGCAGGCATACGAAAAACTCGACCAGCAACTGTGCATCCCCCTCAAGGACATCCGCCAGGCAGAAATCACCCGCAAGTTCCTGATCCTCAAGTCGCTGCACCTGGTCCTGGCCTGCGGCCGCCAGTACGACATCCACTTCGGCGCCGCCTCTCCGCAAAAAGCTCTGGATGCGATTCTCAGCGGAAGGGCTATTCAGTGAGCTCGTACAGCGAGAAGCCGGCCGCATGATCCCGGGGCGTGAAGCACCTGGGGTTTACCGTGGCGGCATTCGTGTTAGAATGGCGTCATTCATGCGTCGAACGAATCAGAACCACAACCCATGCGTTTGGCGGGCCTCGCCCCTTGCACTAGCCTTGCTGCTTCTTCTGGCCGCCGCGGCCGGCAGCGCGCCAGCCGCCGACGGGGCGAGCCTTGGCCGTGCGACGGAGCAGCCCGCGGGGGGTTATTCCTACTCCCTGTGGCTCAACGGTTGGCGAAAGGTGCAGGCCGACTTTGCGTGGATGCGATCGCCCAAGGGCTCGCCGTTCGTCTATCCGCGGCTGGAGGGCTGGCACAAGAATCCGCCCGAGCTGAAGCTGCCGTACTATTTCAGCCTGCCGGCCGGGTCTTCGATCTTCGCCGTCGCGGCGAGGGGGTACGAGTTCTCGCTGGACCCGGCGGACTTTCGCACGGCCGGCTTGGCGCGCGTGGACAAGCCGACAGCCGGGTATGCCCAGGCGGTCAGCGCCGACACCGAGCGCCTGCACCGCCTCCCGCCAGCCGAGCTTGTCGTCGATTTCGAGACCGGCGGCAAGACGTTCCGGGCGGCCCGCTGCGGCGGAGCGGCGCGGATGTGGGAATCCGGCCGCTTCGTGCAGCATTATGATTTCCTGGACCTGGAGATGGAGGATGCGGCCGGCCGGGCGCTGCCCTGCAGCGCGACGCTGGACCTGGTGGCGTGGCCGGACTCGCTGACGTTGACGCTGAGCGTCGCCAGGAAGGACGGCAAGCCTGCCGGCGCGGGCGGCGCCGCTGCGGCCGTGCCCGCATGGTCCGGCGGCAAGCTCCGTGTGGGGATCAGAGGCAAGGGCATCGACTGCGTAAGCGAACAGGCCTTCGATGACACGTGGGCCGGCGGCGAGCAGAAGTCCGTGACCGCCACGTTCCGCGCCGAGCCGCGGCCGCCCATGGCCGATGCCGATCTGTTCGTCAAGGTATCCGCCGGGGCCGACCAGACCTTCGGCGTGAAGTTCGAGCCGAAGAAGGACTGCTTCGTTGCCTGCGTGCCGAAAATCAAGCGGGCCTTTGCGGCCGGCTACACGGACATCCGCGACTACGATGAGTTTCGCATCTCGCTGGAAAACCGCACGACCGCCGCGATGGAAATCCCGTTCCTTCTGGATTTTCAGGATGTCGCCAATATCACGGGCCTGGTCCCGATCCTCTGCGACGCCGACGGGCGGCCGACGGGCATTGCCGTGCAGTTGAGCAAGAACTGGCACCAGGGGGCGTACCTCATGGCGTACTGCTCGCTGCCGGCGCGGCCGGGCAAGAGCGAGTACCTTCTGCGCATCGCGTACGGTTTTTATGGCACGGTTCCCTCGGCAAGCCACTCGCAGCTGAGCCTCATTGGCTGGGGCGGGTTCGGCCGGTGGGATCAGCTCGCCATCGGCTGCTGGGGCGAGACGTTCTGCCTCGACATGGATATGACCAACATCCGCACGGTCATCGCCGACGTGCGGATGCTCATGGTCAGCCGCGGACCGGCGGGCCAGAAGTGGGGCTGGAGCGACGGCCAGTGGGGCGGCGACTGGCTGGGGCTGGCCGACGCGGCGGGCAAACGTCTGGAGTTCGGCGACCTCAAGACCGCCTACGTCGCCCACGGCCCGTGCCTGTCGGACGTGCGGTACGCGGGCTTCTACGGTCGGCAGCGCGAGGTGGCCTTGCAGGCCCAGGTGCACACCCTGCGGGCGGATGATTACGCGCGGACGTTCCACAACCTCAAGTACACCTTCGACCGCGAGGCCAAGGTCGACGGGGCGTGGCTGTTCAAGATGGGCAGCGGCCCCAACGGCTACGTGACGCCGACGGTCGCTTACGGCAACGAGCAGGGGCTCATCGCGCAGCACAACTCCGCCATGCCGCTCAAGCCTCACGACATGCTGGCCGACCGCGTCACGCTGGGCGGCAAGGGGCCCTGGTGGGTCGCGTTCCCCGACGCCAACTTCACCAAGGCCGCCCTGGAGGGGCAGAAGCACTGGGGCACGGGCGGCCGCGCGCTCATCATCCGCTCGTATAAGGCCACCTTCGGCGGTAAGGAACACGCCGCCCCGACGATCTCGCTGTACGTCAGCCGCATGCTGGCGGATGGGCCGAACATTGACCTGATCCTTGTGCCGCCCAGGGGCGTTGCCGCCTTCCGAAGCGGCGACAGCGTCGAGCTGGCTGTCGAGTGGATCACGCTTCCGCGGGTTGCCCAGGATTATTACGGCCCCAATGAGACCTTCCGCAAGTTCCTCGCCGCCAATGGGGCCTCGTGGAAGACCACATACCGCGAGGCTGCCGGCAACGACCTGGCCGTGACCGCTGGCGGGGGAAAGGTTCTGCGTCGCTACCCCATCATCATTCAAGCGGATGAGCCGACCGTTGAAGTGAGCCTCAAAGGCGGCGTCGGCTACGTGCCGATCCGCTTTGAAGGCCTCAAGTCCATCGACGGCCTCGCCCTCTACGAGGTAGCCGGCGGCAAAGAGATCAAGCTCGACCAGGCCGTCCACGGCAACGACTTCTGGCAGACGGACTATGACGCCGCCACCAAAACCTACAGCCTGACCTACAATCTGCCGCTGGACAACAAACCCCAGTCCACCTGGCGGCTACGTTAATCAAGCGTTCCTCCAAGCGACGACCTGGAACTGCTGCTCGCCTTTTCCCTCCAGCGTCAGGAAACCTTCGCGCAGGAGTGCTCCAGGTTCTTGAAGCCTTGCACGATCTGGAAGAAGCGGGAGGGTTTGTTGCGGCGCGGCCAGACTTTCTTCAGGTGCGCGATCGTGTCGCGGGACTGGGCTATCAGGTCGGCCTTGTTGGGGACGGGTTTGGCGGCTTGCACGTGCTTGATGGCGATCAGCCAGCGGCAGGCGAAGGCGTCGAGGTGGGCGGCGACGGCGAAGTCGGCGTAGGTGTCGGCCAGGAATTTGGTGGCGGCCTTGTCGGGCGCCGGCCAGCTCAGGCGCTCGAGCTTTCGGGCGTGGGCTTCCAAACGGGCGCAGACTTTGGGATCAAAGGGGGCTTCTTCGACTTTCAGCCCGGCCAGCGGCATCCAGAGCCCCCAGTAGGCCTGCGGCCAGGGCAGGCCGACGCTTTCGTCGAGCGAGCCCAGGGTCTCCAGCGCGCCGGCGAGCTTCCGGCCCTGGGGGCCCAGCGTGTGGCGGCAGAAGCGCTGCATGAAGGCGCGGTCGTCCAGGCCGCGCAGGTTCCACGAACAGGCGCCGCCGTAGGCCATGTTCGCCAGGCTCACGCCCAGCGGGTTGCGGTGGTTGCCGTCGCCCCAGTCGGTGTTGAGCACGCCCTCGACGCCGAGCTTGAGCCCCTCCGCTGTAAACTCGCGGATGTTCCGCTGCCCGTGCCGCAGGCGGCAGCCGTGCGAGGCCCAGGCGTTGGTGCCGGGGCAGACCATGCACGCCAGGCCGCGGTCGGTGATCTCGCGCGTCCGCGGAACGCGCGAGCCGTGGGGATCGTAGTCCCAGTTGAGCATCACTACGTCGCTCGGCCAGCCTGGCAGCGACTCGGGGTGCTCGAGCACGATGTCGGCCCACATGTTCATCCGCTTGCCGTGCTTGCCGCAGAGGCGGTGAACCTTGAGCAGGAACTCCTTGTACAGACCGCCGATGCCGATGCGGTCGGCCCGGCGCTTGCTGCGGCCTTTGCCCAGTTCCCAGGTCTCGTCGCCGCAGATGTTGAAGTCGACGGCCTCGAACAGGGGGACGTATTCGGCGTAGAGTTCGTCCAGCAAGGCGATCGATCGCGGGTCGGTCGGGCAGAGCGTCGAGCATTTTTTGTCGGGGTCGACGAACTCGCCCAGCGGCTTGTACCGCGGCTGGGCCAGCACGCGCTCGAGGTGCCCGAAGCTCGCCAGCGAGCCCACCAGCCGCACGTGATGCGCCTTGGCGTGCTCCTGCAGGGCGAGGATTTCATCCGCCGACAGCGAGCTATAGCCCTCGTCGATCCCGGGGTGGCTGCGGAAGGCGAAGACGTTCTCGACGTAGAGCTGTAGTTCGTTGATCTTCCATCGCCCCAGGTGTTCGACGAGGTCTTTGAGCGTCGAGAGCCTGGGCACCTTGCCGCGCGAGCAGTCGTGGTACACGCCGCGCCGCCCCAGCGCCGGGGCGTCATCGATCACACAGCACGGCAGGCTGCGCCCACCAGCCGCAATCATCTCGCGCAGCGTCTGCACGCCGTAGTACGCCCCCGCGTCGCCCGACGAGCGTATCTCGATTCCTTCAGAGCTCACCGCCAGCCGGTACGCCTCGCCGCCATGCACGCCGCGGTCGCGCACGATCCGCGTGGCCGCAGGCAGCCCCGCCGACGCCTCGACGCGCGCCGCAATCCCCGCGGCGGCCAAGTCGGCCGCCAACTGCCGCAGCGGCATCTGGTCAACAACGCGCGGCGAAGCCAGCACCGCGCAGCGCGGCCACACAAACCGCCCGCCGCAGGGCGTGAACTTCTTCACCGGTATGAGCAGCTCTCTATCGATGGTCATGGCCGTCTCCTCGTATCATGGATCATAACCCAGCGTTTAGAAACTTTGCCACAGAGATCACAAAGAGTACTCGGTGAGTCTGCAACTGGAAAGCGGCACGGCCGCCGTGCTGGAATCCGATTTGCCGACGCTTCGCTCGCTATGGCGTGCCCACGGCTACGGTCTCCTTGGCCTTGGGGTAACTTCTCCCGATCGGCAGGAACCGCTCCTGAACAGTCCGGTTCAACATGGTGCGGGCGAGGGATGCACTATGAACGCGCGAAGAGTTTTGCCGCTGCTGGTGGTGGTCTGGATCGCTCTGCCGGCACGCGCGGCCCCGGCGGTTCTGGACATTCCGCGCATCGAGTCCATCACCATCGACGGCAAGATCGACGACTGGGGACAGGCGGGATACCGGCTGGACGTTCTCGAACCGATGGGCGGCCCGCCCGCGCCCGTCAGTCAGCGCGTGGCCGCGCGGCTGGGCTGGGACGACCGCGGGGTGCTCATGCTGGTGACCATTTGGGACGATCGCTGGATGGAAAACCCGCGCGCCGACCGCCTCTACGAGGGCGACTCGATCGAGGCGTTCCTGTTCTCCAGCGCCGGCGCCTGCCAGTGGGTCGTCTCGCCCGGCATGGACGCGGCTCAGGCCGCGCCGCGATGGCAGTTCTTCGACAAGCGTTCGCCCGGCCGTCGCGGCGCAGCGGCGCCGCTGGTGGGCCGAACCCGCGCGGGCGATGAATGCACCGTCGAGATCCTGCTGCCGTGGTCGGCGTTGGGCGTCGAGCCGGCGGCGGGCACGGCGCCGGTGAGTCTCCAGTTCTGGGTGAGCGACCGCGACGACCACGTCGAAGACATCCAGCGTCTGTGGCTGAAGCAGATTTCACTGCATCTGGCGGGCAGGCCCTCGCCGGCGCAAGGGTTCATCCACTGGACGGGCTTCAACGCAAGGGCGATGCTGACGACGCTGATGATTCGCGGCGGCCCTGCCGCCGGCGGCAAAGAAGCCTCCCTCGTCCGGGGCGAAAAGATCCTCGCCAGGTGCGTGCTCGCGCGCGACGCCTGCGGCTATGCCCAGGGCGAACTGCTCATGCCCGAGCGGCGCGGCGGCGAAGACGCGGCTGAGTTGTCGGTACGCGTGGAGGGCAAAGAGGTCGCCCGCATCGCCGCGGCTGACAACACCCGCGCCCGCGCCGAGCAGTTTCTCTTCGCCCCGATGGCGGCTTCGCCCGAGCGAGTGTTCGACGGCGAGACTTTTCCGCCGGTGGCTTTCAAGGATCCTCGCCTGGTTGAGCGGGCGATAGGCTCCTACACGCTGCGGACCACCTATTACGACAGCGGCTTTCGTCCGGTGACGCACGCCGCCGCCCCGGGGCGCTATGGCGCGGTGGTCGAGGTGATGACGCCGCAAGGCCGACTCTGCCGGCGGTTCGTGTCGCTCGTTCGCCGCGGCGCCGCGGCAGCCGTCGACCCCGCACAGGACCGCCAGTGGTGGGTCGACTTCAAACGCCGCTTCTACGGATGGGACAAACGCTGGCCCGGGCCTTTCGCCTGTCCGCGAACTGCCGACGGCCCACCGGCGCCGGTGGTGCGCGAGGGCCCAGCCGCCGAGGCAGGCATGAAGGCCGGCGCCGCGGCTGCCATCGACGCGGTCCTGACGCAATGGGCGGCCGACAGCGACGAGCCGTTCAACGCCTGCGTGGTTCGCCATGGCGTGATCGTGCTGGACAAGGCCTACGGTTCGCGCGGCGGCAAGGCGATGACAACGGACTCGATCTGCGGCATCGCCTCGCTGACCAAGATGCTCTCGAGCGTGCTGTTGCTGACGTTCGTCGACCAGGGTCTGGTGGACCTCGACGCCCCCGTGAGCGACTACCTGCCGCCGTTCCAGGGCGTGCGGACGAACAAGCCCCTGACCGTGCGGCACCTGTACACGCACGCCAGCGGCGTGCAGGGCTGGCACTGGGGGGCGTTCGAGAACGACCTGGAAGAGCGACTGGCCTGCTACATGCCCAACGTCCGCGTAGGCGAGGCTTTCCTCTACAACGGCACCGGGTTCGACCTGGGCACCAAGATCCTCGAGGCCGTCAGCGGCCAGTCGCAGCCGCTGCTGGCACGAAGGCGCCTGCTGGAACCGCTGGGCTGCCGCAACACCATCATGCCCGACGGCGGCGGCGCCGCCGGCAGCACGGCCAGCGACCTGGCGCACATCGGGCAGATGCTGCTCAACAAAGGCGCGTACGGCCGCATGCGCTTCATGAGCGAGCGGACGTTCGAGCAACTGCTGCCGCGGCGATTGACGAAAGTGCTGGGGCCCGCGACGGGCGAGGTCTACGGCCTGGGGACGATGTGGTTTGACAACGAAGGCTGGGGCAAGGGCACGTTCGCCCACGGCGCCAAGTCCGACACGGTGCTGCGCATCGACGGCGAGCACGACCTGGTGGTGGCCATCGCCCGCAGCCGCCGGGGCACGAACTTCGAGACCTACTACCCCCAGTTCATCCACGCCGTCCTGTCCGGCATCGCCCCGTAACACGGGCATCTCGCCCACCCCTTTTTCACGGCACCAGGACGATCTTGCCCAGGAAGTGGGCCTCGAGGGCTCGGTGGGCGTCGGCGGCCTGCTCCAGCGGGAACGCGTGGGCAATGCACACGTCGAAAGAGCCGGCCTCGACCAGGCGGTTGATCCGGTCGATGGTCTGGCGGTCGATCAGGCCGTCGTAGCTCTGGAACGTCAGGCCGCTGCGCGGCTGCGGCACGGGCTCGACGCCGTTGGGATACGCCACGCGCCCGCCTTGGCGGACGATCTCGAGCGCCCGTTCGGCCGCCTCGCCGCCGGCTGTCAGCAGCGCGCCGTCGAGCCCGCCGGGGACGAGCTTGCCAGCGGCCTCGGCCACGTCGCCCTTGTGGCCGTCGAGGACCCAATCAGCCCCGAGGCGCTGGACGAGCTCGACGCCGTCGTCGCCCGAGGCCGCCGCCAGCACTCGCAGGCCCATCCGCCTGGCGAACTGAACGGCCAGGTGCCCAATGCCGCCGCTGGCGCCGAAGATCAGCACCGACTGGCCGCGCTTGAGGTCCAGCAGGTCCAGGCCCTGCAAGGCCGTGATCGCGTCGATGGCCAGCGCCCCGGCCTGAAGGGTCGTCAACTCGCCGGGAATGTGCGAAACGTTCTCGGCCTTGACGGCCGCGAACTCGGCATAGAATCCGCCTTTGGGATTGGCCAGGCTGGCGGCGTAGACGCGGTCGCCCTCTTTGAACTTCGTCTGATCGACGCTGCGCCCGATTGCCGCTATCGTTCCGGCGCCTTCAGTGCCGATAACGTAGGGGAACTTGGGCTTGATGCCGAGCATGTCGGCAAAGCCGCCTTCTCGTTCAAACGGGTCCCACACGCCCACGCCGGCCGACTCGACGCGAATCAGAATCTCGTCGTCGAGGATCGCCGGCACGCTCAGCGTGACGGGCTTGAGTTCGTCGATGCCGCCAAACTGGTCAATCGTGATGGCCTTCATCGTTTTCTGCACAATCTGTGTTGCCATAGCCATGACAGTCCCTCCCATGGAAGATCAAGAACCGGCCCTTGAGAATTGTAGTGCCCCCGGGGGGCGGGCGGCCTGCATGGCAAGGCCCGGAAGGCTAGAGGTAAAGGTCGCAATAGGCGGGCCAAGGCGATATCATTTATCACGATATCGAGGGGCCCTCCAGACGTTCTCATTCAGGAAAATCGCATGAATGAAAAAGTGAGATCGCATCGGACGGGCGTCCCGCTCTGGTTGTGGCTGCCTTGTGCGCTGGCGGCATTGGCCGCGGGTGGATATTACGGGGTGTGGCAGCCGCTGGCCCACCACTACCTGCCCCGAAACTGGGGCGTGGTGGAAGAGGGCTGGATCTACCGCAGCGGCGAACTGCCCAGCGGCCTCGTCCGCGACATGCTCGCCGAGCACAAGATCAAAGTTGTGATCGCCCTCTACAGTCAAGATGCCCGGGACGACGAGCAGCAGGCGATGAAGCAGGCCGTCGATGAACTGGGCATCGAGCTCAAGCGGTTTCCCTTGCGAGGCGACGGCACGCCCGGAGATGCCGATCCCGTTCAGGGCATCGCCAAGTACGCCGACGCCGTGGCCGCCCTGGCGCAGGCCCGGCGCGAAGGAAAACCGGCCCTGGTCCAGTGCAGCGCGGGCACGCATCGCACCGGCGGAGTCATAGCGACCTATCGCGTGCTGGTGGAACGCAAGCCCATCAGCAAGGCCTATGAGGAACTCTGCGATTACGGTTGGGATCCCGCTAAGCACCAGCACCTGCTGAAGTTTCTCAACCCGGCCATGGACGACGTTGCCGCCAGGCTGGTCCTGCGGGGCGCGATCGCGAAGATCCCCGACCCCGTGCCCGTCCTGGGCCCCTGAGGATCGGCTCGACAACTTACCACGAATTGGCCTGTCCCTTTTTCTGCCCTGCGCAACCATGGAGAGTCTGAATGATCCGCCAGCCGCTGCCTCGAGATGAAGTCGTCAAGGCCATTGAACACCGCCGCCCCAGCCGCGTGCCCATGATGATCCACCAGTGGAACTGGGCCGGGGCCTTCGGAGAGCGCACGGCCGAGGTCGAGGCCATCCAGGCCGAATATCCGCAGGACTTCTTCCAGATCATCCCGCGCATGCCCAACTACTGGGACGACCTGGCCAACAGCGGCCACATTCCCGGCTATTCGTGGATGCACACGCCGCCGCCGGCCGCGTCCGGTCCGGCCAAGGGGCACGACGCCAACGTCGCCATCACCGACTGGGCGATGCTCGATGACATGCTGGCGGCCTGGCCGGACCCCAACCAGCCGCAGATGTACGAAGGCGCGGCCGCTCACCTGGCCGCCAACGCCGGCGGGCGGTACACGGGCATTCACTGGTGGTTCTGCCTGTACGAGCGGCTGTGGTCGCTGCGCGGGATGGAAAACATCCTCTGCGATTTCTATCTCAACCCTGAGCCGGTGCACCGGCTGATGGACGCCCTGACGGACTTTTACTGCGGGGTGATCCGCCGCGGCGGCGAGCTCGGCGTCGACTGCGTCTACACCACCGACGACATCGGGATGCAGACCGGGCCGATGTTCGGCATCGACGTCTTCCGCGAGTTCTTCAAGCCGCGCTACCAGCGCATGATCAAGACCGCCCACGACTGCGGGATGCACTTCTGGCTGCACACCTGCGGCGACGTGCGGCTGTTCATGGAAGACTTCATCGAGATCGGCCTGGACGTGATCCACCCGATCCAGAAATACACGATGAACGAGCGCGAGGTCGCCGAGCGCTTCGGCGGGCGCATCTGCTTCTGGACGGGCATGGACGTGCAGCAGATCCTCCCGCGCGGCACCAGCGAGGACGTGCGCCGCGAAGTGCGGTTCATGATCGACACCTACGACCGCCCCGATGGCGGCTGCATGGTCACCGCCGGCAACGGCATCACCGCCGACGTGCCGGTCGAAAATCTGCGGGCCTTCTACGACGAGACGTACAACTACGGCCTGGCGCATCGGCGGGGCAAGTAGCCCATCTCCGATGCTGCGAAACAACTCACCACGAATGCCACGAATGGAACGAATGACAGATTGACAACGGGTTTTCGTTTTGTCCGCTAAGTTCTATCCGTGTCATTCGTGTTCTCTCATCCAGGCCGCTGACGTACAATCGGCGCGAAGGAGTATGCCAACATGGGAACGTACTCGGACAGGTTGACCGCCGAGGTGCGGCTGGAGCGGATGCGGCCGCAGCAGATCGAGGCGGCCAAGGCGGCTCGGGCGGCGATTTATGTGCCTTTTGGGTCGATCGAGTGGCATGGGCGGCAGAACCCCGTCGGGCTGGACGCGATCAAGGCGCACGAGCAGCTTGTGGCGCTGGCGGCCCGCGTCGGCGGGGTGGTGTACCCGCCGGTGTTCTTCGGCAGCGGCGGCGGGCACATCTGCTATCCCGCTACGTACATGGTCGGCGCCGCGGCGATGATCGAGATCGTCAAGGACCTGCTGATGCAGTTCGAGCGGGACGGGTTCAAGATGGCCATTCTTGTCAGCGGCCACTATCCCAACCGCGGCGAGTTCATGGACCCGGGCGTGGCCGCATACCGCCAGGCCGGCGGAACCATGCGGATCCTGAGCATCGTCGAGTGCGAGGTGCCCGACGTCGGCGGCGACCACGCGGCGTACTGGGAGACCTCGGCCATGCTGCACCTGCATCCCGAGACGGTGGACATGGACGCCCTTGGGGCGGCCCCGGCTGATCGGGTCGAGACGCCGGAGAACTTCATGCCCGACGAGTTCCGCGGCCACCCGTGCTACGGGATTCTGGGCCTGGACCCTCGCGGCCGCGCCAGTGCAGAAGGCGGCAAGGTCCACACGGAGCGTCTGGTGGACTTCTTCACGCGCTGGCTCAACGGCGAGGAACCGCCCCGCGGCAACGGCTGGCTCAGGGCGCCGGATTGACCCGGGCGTTTTCCCCGAAAACAACTTACCGCGAACGTCACGAATGAGGAGAAGTTGTTTTGTTCTTCATCTATCTTCCCATTAGTGCCATTCGTGTCATTCGTGTTCTCTCCGAGCGGAGAAAGACCACAAGAAATATTTCAGAAAGCGGTTGACGACTCACGAAACGGTTCGTAGATTATACGAACGCTTTCGTTAATCGCTATCTCCTGCCGCGTCCAACTGGGGGGGGACGCGGTGGGATACGCTTTCACCTTCGGCGGGGACAACGATGCGAAACTTGCTTCCTCTCCGCCGGCGGGCAATAATGACGCCATGCCGCCCAAACGAAAACCAACTCGCGGCGAGCCGGTCTCGCAACCGCCCGTGCCGACCGAGGCGGAGCTGGCGATTCTGCGCGTGCTCTGGCAGCTCGGGGCCGCGACGGTGCGGCAGGTCAACGAGCAGATGAGCCGCAGTGCAAGCGTGGGCATGACCACTACCCTGAAGTTCATGCAGATCATGACCGACAAGGGTCTGCTGGTCCGCGACGATTCCATCCGGCCGCAGGTCTATCGCCCCGCGGTGCGGCAGGAACAGACGCAGCAGAAACTCCTGGGCGACTTCCTCAAACGCACTTACGGCGGCTCGACCCGCACGCTGGTGCTCCAGGCCCTCGACGGGGCCGACCTCGATGCCGCCGAACTGGCCCGCGTGGAAAGGCTGCTCGACAAGATCGACCCGGAGTCGAAATGAACGCACTTGGGGCAACTACGGCGAGCCTGCTCGTCCACGCCCTGGGCTGGGCGCTGGTGCACTCCCTGTGGCAAGGCGCCGTCATCGTATTGGCGGCGGCAGCGGCGCTGCGTCTGATCTCGCCGACCCGCCCTCGCCTGCGATATGCGGTGGCCTGCACGGCGCTGCTGATGATGGTTCTCCTGGCTGGCGCGACAGCCCTGGTTTGCGCGGGGCAGTTGCGCAGCGCCCGCGAGCCCTCGCCGGCGCACCGCACGGCTGAGGCGCAAGGTTCGGCCATGCCGGCGGACGCTGCCGCGCCTGCGGCTGGCCTCTTGCAGGCGCTGCTGGACGTCAACGGCCGGCTCCGCCCCGCCTTGCCATGGCTGGTGGCGGCGTGGCTGGTAGGGGTGATGACGGCCGGGGCGCGGCGGGCCTGGGCCTGGCGCTACGCCCGCGGCCTGGTGCGCCACGACGTGTGGCCCGTCGGGGAATCACTGGCGCATGCGGCGGCGGCGATGGCACGGCGCCTGGGCGTCGGCCGGGCGGTGGCTGTGCTGCAATCGGCGCGGGTGGCCGTGCCGGTGGTGATCGGCTGGCTGCGCCCGGTGGTGCTGCTGCCGCTGTCGGCGGTGACGGCCCTGACACCGGCACAGCTCGAGGCGATCCTCGCGCACGAGTTGGCCCACATCGCCCGCCACGATTACCTGATCAACCTGTTGCAGGCGGCGGCCGAGACGCTGCTGTTCTATCATCCCGCGGCGTGGTGGCTCTCGCGTCGCATCCGCCAGCAGCGTGAGTACTGCTGTGACGACATCGCCGCGCGGGCCACGGGCGCCGCGGCCGTGGCGCGGGCCCTGACGGCGACGGCCCGGCTGGCCCTGCCGCATCGTAGCGTCACAGCGGCCGTCGCCGCCGATGGCGGGGGCACATTCTTTCATCGCATCCGCCGCCTGGTCGCGCCGGAAGTTCGGCCCGGCGTCGGGGCACTGGACCTGCTGGCCCTGGCGCTGCTGGCGGCCATCGCGCTGTCCGGCGCCGCCTATGCCAGTTACACGCCGTCAAGCCTCGCTCTTCCAAACCCGGTCGCGGCGCTTGAGCGAACAGTCGCGCCGCCGGTACAAGATCCGGCGCCCGTTTTGCCCGCCGCGCCCGCGGCGCAGCAGTTTGTGCGGCACGCCCTGCCGGCTCCCAAGCTCGCCCCAAGACCCGCGCCGCTGCCGGGACAGCCCGCGCCGGCGCCCATGCAGGTCAAGGCCGGCGACCAGTTCACGTATCGGCAAAATGGCAGCCTGACGGGCCCGCAGGTGAAGGTTCGCGTGATCAGCGTGGCGGGCCGACAGGCGACCCTCGACGTGGAATATAACCAGCCCGGCGCCAGCCGACGACAAACGATGACGGTCGATCAGTCGGCCATCCCCTCCGTCGTGGCCACGGCAGGGCAAGGCACTCTCTCGACCGTAGGCCCAGCCGCCTCGCTCGCCCCTTCCGTCAGCACACGCAACTACGCGCCGGTCCAATGGACTGCCGGAGCGACTGGCGTGACCATGAAAGACCACCTCACCAATCAGGGCCTGACGGTAACCCCTCGCCCAGGCGGGGCGCCGGAGATTTCCGTCCACCCCGGCCTGGCCAACCCCGCCGGCACGCGATGGGTTCCTTCGCCGTAGTGTGTTTGTCAAAGGCCGCGAAGTGCGGCTGAAGACAACTCGCCTCGAATGTCACGAATGGGGGAGGTTGTCTTTGTTCATTTCCAGAACAAGACCGTAATAATTCAGAATATAGTCCTTGGCGCTACGGAAAGACGGTTTGTAGAATATCCGCGTCCGATTGAGATAGTTGCCGCACGGGCATTTCAGGTGCGGCATGATTTCCGTTCTGGAATGGGTTGCGGTGTCGTTTTCGTTCCCGTATAGGATGCGCGGGCATGATACAGATCATTTCACGTCGTGCGGTGGTAGCGGTCTTGGCGGGCGCGGGGCTCGTCGCGGCGATCGCCGTCTGCAGCTCTCTGCTGGCCCAGCCCTCGATCTGCGGCGAGCACCCGGAGCAGCGCGTCGCCCAGATCGAGTCGTTGGCTGTGGAGCGCCCCTTGGGAACGCTGCGTGCCCTGGCCTACGCCGCGGGGAATGATCCTTCGCCGCAGGTTCGCGCCGTGGCAATGGCCGCCATGAGCCACCTGCCCGACGTCCACCGCCCCACCGTTCGCAGAGGCTTGGACGACGCCGATCCGCGCGTGAGGATCGTCGCGGCGCAGACCATGGCGCAGTTCGATGACGACGCGGCTGTCGATGATCTGGTGAAGCTCTCGGTCCAGGACGGCGACCCGCAGGTGCGCATCGACGCCCTGAAGAGCCTGGGGCGCTGCCGCGGTCCGCGGGCAGCGGTGGCGCTGCTGGAGGCGGCCGACACCGACGCCGTGGCCGATGTGAAAATGGCCGGTCTGGAGACCCTGCTGGCCAAAACCCACGGCAAGATCTCCTACGGTCTCACGCCCGCCAACACCGCCCGATGGCGCGAGATCGTGCAGCGATGGAAAGAAATGCTCAAGCCGGTCTATGCGGCCGCGGGCCTTACGCCGGACCTGCGCCCGCAGGATGTCGTCGTCAACCGGCCGTGCACGTATCATTGCGGCCCGCCCGCGGCGGGCGGCCCGCACAGCCATCACGAAGGATCACGATAGGGTGCCAAAGGAGCGCACATGAAGCGGCTGGCGTTCACGCTTGTGGAACTGCTGGTGGTGATCGTGGTCATCGCCTTGCTGGCGGTGCTCGTGCTCCCGACGTCGGGCAACGTCATGGCCCGGACGCGCATGACTGTCTGCGCCAACAATCTTGATCGTCTCGGACAGGCCTTCGTCCTGGCCAAGGACACTCCCGGCGGGCCCAGCGGCAAGGCCAGCTACCCCGAGGCCTCGGCCTGGCCGGGCGTCCCCGCAAACGCCGTCTCGACGCAGGCGATCTATCTCTGTCCCGAGGACGTCGCCTACGGAACGCCCCAGGCCCCGGCCAGTCCGATGCGCGAGGCGCCGCTCAAGACCAAGCTGGGCAAGCTCGAGTACGACTGCGGGATCGGGCGTTGGCCGATTGACACATTTCTTCCCAGCCCGCAAGTCGCGCTGTTTCCTCCGCAGGCGATGCTGGTGGTGTCGGTGGACCCGTCTTTCCCGATCATGAATCTCTACTCCTCGATCCAGGGGACCGACTCGCGAGGCAGCTACGTGGATTATCATTTTGAAGACGATCCCACGTGCCGGCACATCAACCAGAGCAACCTGGGATTCCACTCCGGCCAATTCGACAGCGACGGAACGCTCCGCCTCTATGCAGACGGATCGATCTACGTCCCGTGGGGCACCAGCGACCCGAATTGGCCGACGGTCAAGACCTGGATCTACAACGGCGTCACGCACACCAATGGATGGAACCCCGCCGACTACCTCAATACGTGCGGCAATCAGAACGACCTGTTCTACAAGGACAAGCCCGCCTTCGGAACCGATAGCGTCATCCGGTTCCATCGAGGCCAATGGACCAAGGTGGACGGCTGGGGAGGAGCGGCCCCGGCCGCGCAGGACGACGGATCGGTCGTCAAGATTTCGACCAATTACGCCATCAATTCCCGCATCGACCGCTGCGCCTTCAACGACCCGCCCATCGTGCTGGTCGATTACAAGGACACGACGATCGTCGACATGGATAACACCGTCACCGCCGAAACGATCCTGCTCAAGAGCGCCCGCCACCTGGGCAAGGTCAACTACCTCAAAGCCGACGGAACGGTCAGGACCGCCTCGCCGCTGGAGATCAGCCCGCGACTATACCCGGCCCGCTGGACCCCCTGAGCCGGCACGTTGGCGGGCAAAAGCTCTATCGCCCCCTCCGCAGTGCCTGGCGGGTATAATGCCTCCTCTGCAGGCAAAAAGAATCTGGCGGCGCCCCAGCGCCCGGAGCAAGCACACTGTGACCCACGAGAGCGAATCTATCCGGCGGGAGGCCGCCGTGCAGGGCGCGGCGTGGCAGTCGATGCACGGCGGGTACTTCGCCGACGCCGCCATCGCCGCCCCGCTAGTGGCGGCCATCGCGCAGGCCGCGAGGCACCATCCGCCGGCCGTGCTGGCCGACCTGGGCGGCGGGACCGGCTTCGTGCTCGAGCAGGCTTTGGCGCAGCGCTGCCTCGACGGCGCCGCCCTGATCAACGTGGACCTTTCCCCGAGGCAGCTTGAACAGTCGCGGCATCGCCGGATCGTCCAGCTCTATCGCTCCGCCGACGCCGTCACGCGCGATGACCTCGGCGCCGGCAGCGGGCGGCTGATGCTCGTGATGCGGTCACTGCTGCACTACTTCGGCCGCCAGGGCCTGCGACCCTTCCTGCAGCACGTGCGGTCGCAGATACGGACCGGCGAGATCCTCGTGCACCAGAGCGCCTGCTTTGTGGCCGCACGCGACGCAGAATGTCTCAACGATCTCTACCGCCGCATGCGGACGGAAAAGTGGTATCCGACACTCGATGCCCTCCGCGAGGCGCTCGAGCAGACCCGATGGCAGGTGCTCGACGTGCAGGCCGCCCCGCCGCTACCCCTGACCGGTGCCGACCTGGCCCGGCGCTACCAGCTCACGGCCGGCGATGTCGAGACGATTGGGCGCGAGTTGACCGACCGCTTCGGCCACATGGACGGCGTCTTCGAGCCGGGACCGACGCCGGGAAACAATGCCTTCACTGCTTACCTGCACTATCACATCTTCACGTGCGCGGCCCGGCCATAGGGCGCCAAGCCAAGCCGGCGTCCAGGTGCGCATAGTGCGCATGTCGAAGTCATGGAGAGTACTACCTCACGAGCCTTGTGCATCGTAACGCTTTATATGACAACTACTTAGCGATCTATTGCGCCTCGACCTACATCCCAGGCGCACCAGGTCATCAAGAACCCAATTGGCCCCTAACGCGCTGATGCCATCCGGCGGCCGATGGCTTTTAGTTGGTCTGCGAACGCGGCGGGGATGAGACCGGATTTTTCGATCGGCACGTCCCAGGTCATCACGCCGCCGCGGCCGGCGATGTAGGCGGTGTAGGCGGCCGCCAGATCGTCCGGGAATCGCGGCGCCGCCCCGCCGCACCAGGTGCTGCCCAGGTAGCTCAGCAGATGGTAGCGGGCCTTGTGGCCGTCCTTCTCGACCCACGCGCCGGGGCATGCCGGCAGGGCATCGGCCACCTCGCCGCAGGTGAAGTCTTCGTGCCGCGTGTAGTGAATCACCGGCAGCTTCACGCCGGGGTTGAACGCGACGATCGCGTCGGGGTTGCCCGCCCGCAGGGCGGCCGCAAACGTCTCGAAGTTCGGCGGCTGATTCTCCGGGTACCGCACGTGGGCGTGGTACGCGCCGTCGACCCACCAGCCGCGCACCTTCGTGCCCCATCGCAGCGACCACTCGCGATTGACGTTTTCCCAGTTGGTCTGGAACTCGACGTTGCGGCTGGCGTCCCAGTCGAAGTTGCCGCCGGGGTCGTTCCAGTGGCTGTGGAGCTTGAGGCCTTTGCGGGCCTCGAAGTCACCCCAGGACCCGTCGCCGGTGGTGTAGACCAGCAGCTCGATCCCGCGGCCGTGCAGGGCGTCGTAGAGGTCGCTGACCAGATCGCGCCGCGAGCACTTGCTGGGCGTCAGACCCGTCAGGGCGTCGTACGTCGCGTTGGGGGCGCAATAATGCCCCGACCCCTGCCCGACGGTGATAAAGAAGTACGGGGCGGCCGCCGCCTCGAGCTGCTCGGCCAGCCCCGCCACGTCGAACGCGTCGACCTGGCGGTTCCACTGGTCAGCCGTCGTCCCAATGCCGTGCGTCGAAGGCGGACTGCCCAGATAATGACAGAACACGCCCCACCCGCACTGAGCAAACCAAGCCGTCTTGTCGAGCATGAAGCTCTCCTTAATTCCACGCCGATTGCAGGATTGTCCCCCTTGATGCGGCAAACGTCAACGCCGCGGCGGCATCGCCCCGTCAGTGTCATTGATTCCTGCCGTTGGTACCTTATAATCCTTTCTTACAGTAACTCTCTTTTTCTGGGGCAAAGCATGAGCACTCGATTGGTTCTTGCAGCCGCCGTCGCGATGCTGATCGCAACTACGCCTCCTTCGGCCTTCTGCACCACGTTTGGATCTGCGGAATTGGTTTGTCCCCTGTGCCACACGACGATCCGTGTAATGGTACCGATGTCCTGTTCCACTGTCGGAGGCGACGAGGAAGGCCGTCCCATCTGCATCGGCGCCGATATCATCGGTAGCTCATGCCACGCCTGCCCGAAGTGTCATTATGCGGGCGGAAGCGAGCGTTTTCTCAAGGGCGAAGATGTGCCCACGGGTGCGAAACTGGATGCCATACGCAAAGCTCTGGCCGAAAACGCCGCGGCCTATCCTTGCGCGCAACTTCTGCCGTTGGAGGAAGTATCCGCAGCCGAAACCTGCATGCGGGCAGGCTCGGCGCCGTTATCAGAGCTATATGGCCTCATGATGACCGGGGCGTGGATGGCTGATGATGACGGCGAAGACGAACTTGCCTGGAGCTACCGCAAGAAGGCACATTGGTTCAAGCTCAAGATGCTTCCAGTCCTGTCCGAGCCTGTAAAGGGGTCGTACCGGCAGATGCACCGCCTGATCCAGCAGGGCCAGTACAACCAGGCACTGGGTCTCTGCCGCCCATTGCAGGTCCAGATGGCGCAGGCGGTCTCTCAAGCTCAGGCAAAGGCCGACAACCTCGTCAAAACGATCCTCCTTCGCAAGAAGCTCCCCTCCAGGAAATCGGGGGACTCTGATGTAGAGGAGGATGAGTCCCGCGAAGACCGAAACCAGGCGTGGGAGCATGCAACGGACGATGAGCGAGAACTATTGACGATGCCCTCCCGCCTCAAGAACCTTCTTAGCGAAATAAAAGGCCTGGCCATCCGCTGCGAATTCGGGATGTTGGATGAGAAGGGCGCCCTGTTGCTGGCGGAAAAGAATGACTATCATTACAAGCACATGTTCATCCGCCTCTTTGCCTGGAGCGACTCTCCGCAGGTCCGCAAAGTGCTCTGGAAATATGTGGTAGATATTGATCGGCCGGACACGCGCCCGGCGACGACAACACAGTCGCAAGAAGAATACAACGATCGTGTTCGCCGGGCGCTTTGGGTGATTCTGAGAAACGCTAACCGGGAGTTCTCTCGGGCGCCTGATGTCGCCAGGCCAGTGGCAGATCTAATCGAATCTCTGCGCCTATGCCGTTTGCACAAAGGTGACGCTGGTTCTCACATACAATGGCTTGCCGCCTCTAAAGCTAGAGAGGCGGCCGGGCCGCTGGTATCGGATTTCTCCGAACATCCCGGTGACTACCGCCAGTTCCTCAGCGCCGGTTTCCAGTACGTCTGGAAGACCATGGCTTTGAATGAACCGGCCGCCGTGGCAAACGCCTCGCGCGTTATCGAGGCCGCAAAGAAGGGCGTTCTCGCCGTGCCGGAAGAGGTCCTTTGCCTACAGCCCCTGCAGTTTGTGCGTTCTAAAGAAGCTCGCGATCTGATCGCGCTGGCGGCCGCCAGTCCCAAAGCCGAACTGCGCCTGGAAGGCGCGCGTTGCATGCTGGGGCTGAATGATGCCTCATCTGTTGGGACGCTCCTGGCGGCGGTCGATGAACTGCCCAAGCCATTTGAGAGTGTCGCTGTGGAGATCGGACCGGCCCTGATGAAGCATGTTCAAGCACAACACGAGCCGGCGTTGGCACGGCTGAAGCGCCATTGGCCCGGCGAGATCGGCCGCTCGGACCAGCACGACAAAGCCTATAGCACGATTTTGCTGCTGGCGGCGCTGGCCAAAGTCGATCCTGCCAAACATCAGAAGGCCTATGAAACGGCCATCGCACAATTTCTGGAATGGGGCGCTGGCGATGAAGGGCGGTCGCAGATCAGCAAAATGCAACTGCTGCGGCACTGCGCGGAGTTGCATTGCGTGCCTGGCATCATCAAGGCCAATCAGCAATTGCTGACGGAGGGGCTTCTCGACGGAGACGACGACGCGTTCGCTGTCGTGCTCCTTTCAGGAGCAGGTGATTTTGCAGACCCTATCGGGAAGTGTTTCAACCGTCCGCTGCCTCTATACACTAAACTTGAACTGTTGCGAACAAATGGCTTGGCCGCCATCCCGCAGGCAAAGGCTGCATTCGAGCGATGGTCCAAATCTAAGAATGGCGCCTTGGCCACCGCGGCTAAAGCGGCGCTGAAGCAGTAGTTCGCCGTCCGTACCGATGGCTCAGCCTTTCCGGGCTGGAAAGGGGGCCAAGCTACTTTCCCGATCAGCCAGCATCATCTTGGGGCAATAGGAGAAAGACGTCCCATAAAGCAGCCCATCCCCTTCTATGGTTCCTCCCAGCCTCCGGAGTCCCATGTGGGTCTGGTGCCGCTTGTCTCCATCTTGCCTGTCTCGAAGTCATAAGTCATGGAGTAGTTGTTCTTCGTTGAAAACACCATTCGCAAACGCATGTTGGACGGCCATTCCATTTGCGATATTCCCAAACCGAGGATATCCCCCACCCGTGCGCCAAGGCGATACCAAAACTCGCCCGGTTGACGGTGGATGAGAATCCCTTCCACATCGATCATGCAGTCCATTGGCACCACGGCCGCCTCGATCCTGCCGTCGGGAGACATGCTGCGATATGGCGGTAGTGGACTTCGCCTGTAGTTATGAATGTTGCTGACCAGGCACAACAGGGAGAATATCAGCAAGAGCACGGCCGAGACCCGCAGGCCCTTGCCCTGGCGCGGGAAAAACCCTTTGCGATACATATGCACCAGCCATAACCCTGCCCAGATAACCGCCAGCACCGTGGCGGCTGTCCAGAATACCCGCATCACGGCGGCTTCCAGTTCGGGCGGAAGGATCCGCTGCTGGGCGATGGCGCCCCATGAGTCGCTGCTCTCTTCAAAGACTGCGGCCGTCGTAATTCCCGCAACCCAGGTCAGGAGGATTGATATCTGCATGACCGCCAGAACGATGAAGATGGTCAGTTCGGTCCGCCTGTGCCGAAAGCCCCATGCCGCCAAAGCCACAGCCGCGACGAGCAGGGCGATCACGAACCACGCGGGGACCCACGCTAGTATGAGAGTAAGTTCCATCAGGCCGCCCTCAGAACAGACCAGCGCGGATGGATTTTACTCTCAAGACAAGCGCCAGGCATCAGACATTCCACGTCTTCGAGCCGACCTCTTTTCTGCTTGCCTCGTGGCTGTTCCGCCACAAGCGGTGGTCACGCCTTGCCTGCAACGATATGATGCGTCTATGCCGGTAACGCGAAGAGAGATCGTGATCGAGGCGCTGGAGTTTCGGCGGCCGCCTTATGTGCCGTGGTCATGGGACGCCACGCATGATTGCGGGGTGAAGCTGCGGGCGCATCTGGGAGTCGACGACCTTTGGCACTGGCTGGCGCCGCACATGGTCATCGGCGGGGCGGCCATCGCCGGGCGCAGCGGCGAGATTCGACCGGGATATTGGCGCGACGCCTTTGGCGTGGTGTGGGACAAGACCATCGACGTCGATATCGGCACGCCCTGCGATTGGCCTCTGAAGAGCCCGCAGGACCTGGCGAGGTACGAATGGCCCAACGCCGACGACCCGCGCGCATACGAGCACCTCGGGCCGTTCCTGACCTGGGCGCGGGGGCAGGGGCTGTTCGCGCTGTTCAACATCGGCTTCTCGCTCTATGAGCGGGCCTGGACGATGCGCGGGATGGAGCCGCTGCTGATGGACATGCTCGAGCGCCCGCAGTTCGTCCACGAGCTGCTCGACGCCATCGCCGACGAGAACCTCCGCCAGATCCGCCACGCCCTGCGGCACGACTTCGACGCCTTCCTCTTCGGCGACGACTACGGCATGCAGCGCGGGCTGATCATGGGCATCGACCACTGGCGCACGTTCATCAAGCCGCGCCTGGCCCGCATGTGGGCCCCCATCCGCGCGGCGGGCAAGTACATCTTCCTGCACTCCTGCGGCCGCGTGGACAGCCTCTTCGACGACCTGATCGAGATCGGGCTGAACTGCTTCAACCCATTCCAGCCCGAGGTGATGGACTGCCCGACACTGCTGCGAAAGTACCGCGGCCGCCTTGCGTTCCACGGCGGCATGAGCGTGCAGAAGGTGCTGCCCTTCGGCACAGCCGACGAGGTGCGGGCCGCCACAAGCCGCCTGCTGGCCGCCGGCGCGCAAGGCGGCCTGATCTTCTCGCCCTCTCACGCCGTCCCCCGCGACACCCCGCCGGAAAATCTCACAGCCATGCAGGCGGTGCTGAAGGCCCAGCCGGGATTCTCGAATGAAACGGCGCGATGACCGTGCAGAGACTTGCAGGGAGCCACGTCGCCACGCTTGGATTGCCGCAGTGGTTCCTCGCTATGTCTGGCCATGGTCGAGGCAGGCACGGTACATGGCCGACAGGTTCGCCTCGGGCACGCGCGGCGGGAGGTTGTTGCCCTCGCGCAGGACGAAGCGCCCCCCGTCTTTGACGCCCGAGGTGAGGATGGCGGCCGTGCGCTCGTAGACGGCCTCGCTCGTGCCGTGCAGGAGCAGGCCCACCTCCGGTCCGCCGAGGATCTCAACATCCGGCCCGAGCTCTTTGCGCAGCGCGCCGTGGTCGACGGGAAAGCCCGTGTCGAACGACCGCACGTTGAGCTCGTCGGCGATGACGCCGAAGTGCCGCGTCGCGTCGCCGCAGAGGTGGATCGCGTGCGGACCGCCGCCGGTCCACTGCCCGTACCAGCGCCGGTGCAGCGGCAGCATGAACTGGCGATACATCTGGCCGGAGATCAACTGGATCGAGTCGTCGGCAAAGAACCCGCCGGCGGCCGCGAACGGCTTCATGCCGAACTTCTCGTTCAGCGCGTTGTTGCGGATGACCACCGCGCGGTGGATGAAGTCCAGCAGCCGCCGCACGTAGGGCGGGTCTTCATAGAAGTCCAGGTACAGCTCGGCCCCACGCAGGCAGGTGGCGATGGTCAGGTGGCCGTCGAAGCCCAGCACCGGCGCCGCTACGCCGAGCTTCATCCCGTGGTACGACATGCCGGCGACGGCGGCCTTGAGGTCGTCGTAGAGGGCCAGGCGCTGGCGGACGAACGGGTTGTCCAGCGGGTGATCGAGGTCGAAGGCGAAGATCTTTTCCTTGTCGGCCCCGCGGAGGATCGGCTCGGTGTCGGGCACTTCGTCGGCGCGGAAGTGCATCGGGCAACCGAAGTACAGCGAGTCGTAGCTGTTCATCGCGTCGACGTAGAAGTCCCAGGCCGCCGGCCGGCCGGTCGGGTCGTCGCAGTAGTTGTTGAGGTACTGGGCCTTGTACTCGACCAGGGCCAACTGCGCCTCGATCATCGCGTCGGCCCGCGTGAAGTAATCTTTGAACGTGATGCCGTGCGGGTTCCACTTCGGGTCGAGCACCACGACGCGCGGGTTGGCCCCATACGTCACCGGCACGCGGATGGGCTTTCGCGCCCGATACGCCTGCAGCACTTGGGCTTTTTGCTCATGGGTCGGCATGGGCGAACTGTACGCTTGCCGCGGGGTGGTGTAAAGGCTATGACCCGTTGTGCCACGCACAACTCCGTTGTGCGCGTCCCTGATGATTCAGAGCGGACCGGCCTTCACCTGCATTGCCAATTCCCATGCCGTCAACGCTCTGTGTTGTTCCAGACACCTTGGCACGGCGTTATCCGCCGTTATCCCGGGACATCCCTACCGGTTTGTGCGTTCTCGTGCAGGAAAGGCTTCTGGGAAAGGAGGCGGCGGTTCAAAAGCGGCCGTTGGCGGCCATCCAGTCGCGGACGGCCTCGAACCGTTCCAGCGGCGTGGGCAGGCCGTCCACCCCCAACCAGAGGACCATGTTGGCTTTGCGCAGACGCGGGGTGTAAGTGCGGTCGAGCTCGCGCCAGATTTCGTCGCGCGTTGCGCCGGGTTTCTGGAATACATTGGGATTGAAGATGGCCCCAAGCAGCACCATGTCTTCGCCGGCCACATCCAGTATGTGCTCGAAGGGTGCGTCGCCAACGGTTGGAGGCGTGGCCGCGTTGATCCCGTCCAGACCCGTCTGCAAGATCAGGGGCAACAGGTTCCTCAGCAATCCGCACATGTGCAGGATCACCTTCTTGCCCCCCGCGTGCATCACGCTTACCAGGTCTCGGATCTGCGGCAGCGAGTATCGCTCGTAAATATCCGGACTCGTGAGGGTGCTGGATGTGTTCTCGACGGGGCAGACGGCTTCGACGGGCATGCGCCGGGCGACAATGGCGTACTCGGCCATGCGGACTGCGTGCATGGCATCGAGCAGTTGCTGCAAATCGCCGCGGCGGTCGGCCAGCAGGTAGTAGAAGTTCTCCAGTCCGATGTCTATCTCGATGAGCTGCTGGACGGGAGAAGGCTCCAGCGTGAGCATGTACATTCCGTCATCGCCCACAGCCGCGATGGCTCGCTGGGCCGAGGCCTCGGGTTCCTCGCCGGCGACTTCCTCGACATGCGTGGCGCGCCAGAGGTTCAGCGCAACGGCCAAATCGGCGGCGTCGGCAATGGGATACTTGACCGGATGCCCGCCGCGCCACGCCGACTCGAGCGTTCCCCAGCGCGTGACGGTGCGGGCGCGCCACGTGCCGTCGGCATCGCAGACCGACTCGATCGCGGCGGGCGTCACGCGCCGGAAAGGCATCGCTGCGCACTGCCGGGCCGCCAGGGCGGAATTCCCAAACTGCAGAATATCGCAGCCGATGTTGCGATAGAAATCCAGCACCGGACAGGACCGCAGCGGCTCGGGCATCAACGAGCGACTGGCGTCGTCCGCCAGCGTCGTCCACGACAGCCGGTCGACGGGCTTCTTGTTCAGGATGTTGGCGATGCGTTGCCGGCCGTTCATGTCTGCTCCGCTGGCCCAATCATAACTGCGTCATCGGCGCCAAGGGTAGCAATTGCGGCTTAGTTCGCCAGGGCAACAACGCCGCCGCGAGCCGACTCTGTCGCAGGTCGGGTTGGGCCGGAGAGGCGCGCTTCTGCGTTTTCTTTGCCGCGGGCCGTCCGCCGTCCGATAGAATCACACGCACGATGAGCAGCGAGATATCCATCGCGATCGAGACGTCGTGCCGCAGCGGGGGCTTGGCACTGGGACGGGGCGATGCGCTGGTTGCGGCCGAGGCGTTCGAGGCCTCGGGGCGCCATGCCACGGTGCTGGTGTCGCGGCTCAAGGCGCTGCTGGAATCGCACGGCCTGGCGCCGGCGCAGGTGCAGCACGCGTATGTCTCGGCCGGGCCGGGCAGCTTCACCGGTCTGCGCGTGGGGATCACGGTGGCCCGAACGATGGCCCAGGCCGTGCCCGCGCTGAAATGCGTCGCCGTCCCAACGGCCCTGGCGGTGGCCGAGAACCTGGCCGGCGCGAGCTGGGAACATCTGGCGGTCATCACCGATGCGCAGCAGGGGCTCATCCACGCGACGGTCCTCCAGCGACACGGCGATCAGGTCATGCTCAGCGGTCCGGCGTTTGTCGGAACACCGGCGGACTTTCTCGCCCAGGCCCCGCGGCCTCTGCTGCTGGCCGGCGAGGGGTTGCTCTTTGCGGACCTGACGGGCCGCGGCGACGAGCTGGCGCCGAAGGAGACGTATCTGCCCACGGCCGCCGGTGTCTGGGCGGTCGGGCGGCGGATGGCGGCCGCGGGCGAGTTCGTCGACTACCAGCACCTGCTGCCGATCTACTCGCGAAAACCCACCGCCGAGCAAGTCTGGCAGGACAAGCAGGGTGGCCAGGCCGTAAAATAACGGTAGCGGATGGTTGGATGACTGGATGGATGCGTGGGTGGGCGGGGCCTAATCATCCAACCATCCAATCATCCGTGACGAAAGGAACGATCATGCACATGCAAACGCAGTTCTCGGTATTCCTGGTGAACAAGCCGGGCGTTCTGGCGCAGGTGACGGCGGCGCTGGCAAAGGCCAAGGTCAACATCATGGCCTTGACGCTGGTGGACTCGATGGAGCACGGCGTGCTGCGGGTGGTCTGCCACGACGCCGCGGCCGCACGGACGGTGCTGGGCAAGGCCCATGATCGCTGGACGGAGACGGATGTGCTGGTGATGGAGCTGGAGAACCGCCCGGGCAGTTTCTCGCACGTGGCCGAGCGGCTGGCAGAAGAGCACATCAACATTTCCTACGCGTACTCGACCGGCGGGGCCCAGGGCGGCAAGACGACGGCCGTCTTCAAGGTCGCCGACATGAAAAAGGCCGCGGCGATCATGGAAGAGATGGAACGCACCGGACGCAAGGAACCGCGCGCGCCGAAGGCGCCGCGCCCACGCAAGACGAAGTAAAGCAGTGGTGAGTTGTGTGTTGTGAGTGGCGAGTGGGTGCCACGCACAACTCTGTTGTGCGTGTCCCTGACCTTGGGCTCGGAGCCTGGCGCAGGGTGGCATGGCAACATGCGTTTTTTTGCGGGTCGCCATGAAGGACCTTGCGCTAGCGCGAGTTCAGGGAGCATGGGCCCAACGTCCGTGCGAGTTTGGGCGTGAAAAACTGCGGCAAAACGCGCACAATGAACGCGTGAAGATCGCGCTGGCTCAATTTAACCCCATCGTCGGCGACATCGTCGGCAACCTCGAGCGCTCGCGGAACGTGATCGCGAAGGCTGCGGCCGCCGGGGCGCGCCTGGTCGTCTTCGGCGAGCTGTCGATCGTCGGCTATCCGCCGCGCGACCTGCTGCGCAAGGAACGCTTCGTAGCCGACAGCGAAGCGGCCGCGGCAAGCCTGGCCCGCACGTGCACGCAGACGGCCGCGCTGGTGGGTTTCGTGCGGCGCAACCCCGCCGCCACCGGCAGGCCTCTGCAGAACTGCGCGGCGCTGCTGTCGGAAGGCAAGGTGCAGCACGTCTACGCCAAGGCCCTGCTGCCGACATACGACGTGTTCGACGAAACGCGCTACTTCGAGCCCGGGCCCGACCACCCGTGCCTGGAGATCGCTGGCGGGCGCCTGGGCCTGAGCATCTGCGAGGACCTGTGGGACTCCGCCTCCCTCGGCCGCGCGCTTTACGAGCGCGACCCCATCGCCCAATTTCGCTCGTGCGGGGCGGACATCATCATCAATATGGCCGCCAGCCCGTACCAGATGGGCAAACCGCGCCTGCGCGAGGAGCTGTTCGCCCGCCGGGCGGCAGCGGCGAAAGCGGCGATCGTCTACGTCAACCAGGTCGGCGGCAATGACGAGCTTGTCTTCGACGGCGGCAGTGCGGTCATCGCGGCCGATGGTTCGGTCGTCGCCCGCGCGAAAAGTTTTGAGGAAGATCTGCTGATCGTCGAGACGGCCGACCTGGGCGCCTCGCGTCGCGAGACGCCCGCCGAGGACATCGACAGCCTTTGGAGCGCCCTGAAGCTCGGGCTGCGCGACTACGTTCGCAAGTGCGGATTCTCCAGCGTCGTGCTGGGGCTCTCGGGCGGGATCGACTCGGCTCTGGTCGCCGCCATGGGCGCCGAGGCGCTGGGGCCCGACAACGTCCACGCCCTGGCCATGCCCAGCCGCTATTCCAGCGACCACAGCCTCGCCGACGCCCAGGCCCTGGCGCGGACGCTGGGCATTCACTATCGCGTGCTGCCCATCGAGGGCGTTCACGCGGCGTACGAACAGGCCCTGGGCGAAGCGCTGGCCGGCGGGTGGGAAGAGATCGCTTACGAGAACGTGCAGGCCCGCATTCGCGGGGCGATGGTGATGGCCGCCAGCAACGCTCGCGGGCACATGGCCCTGGCGACGGGCAACAAGTCCGAGCTCTCGGTGGGCTACTGCACGCTCTACGGCGACATGTGCGGCGGTCTGGCGCCCATCGGCGACGTGCTCAAGACGCAGATCTACACGCTGGCACGGCGGATCAACGCCCGCGCCGGGCGCGAGGTCATTCCCCAGAGCACCATCGACAAGGCCCCGTCGGCCGAGCTCAAGCCCAACCAGACCGACCAGGACAAGCTGCCCCCCTACGACCTGCTCGACGCGATCCTGCAGCGCTATATCGAGGGCGAGAAGACCGCCCTGCAGATGATCGACGAAGGCTTCGACGCCCAGACCGTCCACCGCGTGGTGGCCATGGTCGACAGCGCCGAACACAAACGCCGCCAGGCCGCCCCCGTGCTCAAGGTCACGGCGCGGGCCTTTGGCAGCGGACGGCGAATGCCCATCGCCCAGCGTTACATTCCCCAGGCCGGAGAGTTCTGATGAAAGGCAGTTGTGAGTGGTGGGGGGGGTGTGG
>JBDKRA010000041.1:0-48941 GCA_039683615.1 Phycisphaerae bacterium | reverse complement strand
CTTATGACTGTCAAAGGCGATATACTCGTTCATGCGCGGCTCCTTTCTTGTTAGCTAGTCGCCACTGTAACGTGGCGACGGGAGTCGCGCTTTCATATGTTCACTCCAAGGTCGCCTTGCGGCGACGCGCCAGTTCTTTTGCCTCTTACGCAATACACTGTCTTGCCGTGCGTAAAGCTTAACTGAACGTATATGTCCCGGGCTTTGCAGCTTTGTGTGGCTGGAAAGATTCGGGACGCAATGGAGAATTGGCATGACGAAGTTGAGCATGACGTTGGTTGCTTTGGCGGCTGGGGCGCTGCTGTGCGGGCCGGCGATGGCGGCGCAGAAGCAGGGCAGGAAGGCGGGACTGACGGCCGAGAGTAAGGCCAAGATCAAGGAAATCCGCAAGGCGACCAAGGACCAGATCCGGGCCGTCCTGACCGACGCGCAGAAGAAAGTGCTCGATGACGCCAAGGGCAAAGACAAAACCGCCCACAAGGCCGCCCGCCAGGAAGTCCGCAAGACCCTGACGGCCGACCAGAAGGCCAAGATCAAAGAGATCCGCCAGGCCGCCCGAAAGCAGATCCGCGAGATCCGCGGCGTCAAGGCCGACAAGGGCAAGAGCAAGAAGGCCGGAAAGGCCGCAACCGCCTAGTTTTGCGCTACAGCATTACTGGAAGGCCGCCGCGGGCTGAACTCCCGGAGCGGCCTTTCTTGTTTTCAGGGGGCGCGTGCGACGCAGTCTTTCTGCAAAAAAACTTACCACGAATTACACGAACAAAGACGAATGACACGAAAAGAGGAATGTTTCTTGTTCCCCGCCTCTTAACCAAATTCTCTTATTCGTCCCATTCGTTTCATTCGTGCCATTCGTGGTAAGTTTCTATGGCAGGAGATCTACTCCGCCGCGGCCAGGGGGGTGATGGCGGCGTGGATGGAGTTCATCAGGCGGTAGCTTCGCCGGGCCAGGCGGGCGTTGTTGCGGTAGGAGAGATTCGCGATCAGCGCCAGCAGCGGGCGGCGGCCGGCGATGAGCCCCTCGGCCAGGCGGCGCAGGATGCGCGGCAGGGAATAGAACGTGTGGTCGCAGGTGTCCATCTCGGTCATGATCTGCGAGACGGTGAAGTTCTTGTACCGCGCGGTGGGGAAGCCCAGGGTGTAGTACTTCCAGTCGTCGGGGAAGTCGCGCGAGACGATGCGGTCGTCGGCCTTCATCTGGTCCCACAGCCGCGTGCCCGGCAGGGGCGTCAGGAAGAGGGTGTTGAGGATGTCCACGCCGTAGCTGCGGGCGGTATTGGCGATCACGGTGCCGATGCCCGCCTCGTCGGCGTCCAGGCCCATGATGAACGAGCCGACCACCAGCATGTTGTGCCGGCGGATGCGCTTGACGGACTGGGCGAAATTGCGGCCCTTGAGCAGGTTGAACTTCTTGCCCACCTCGGTCAGCCCCTGCACCGTCGGGGATTCAAAACCGATGAACACGCCGCGGCAGCCGGCTTTTCGCGCCAGCGCCAGCAACTCCTCATCGTCGGCCATATTGATGGTGACCTGCGCGATCCACTTCTTACGAAGATTGGCGGCGATGAGCGCGCGGAACAGGTCCTTGGCCCGCTCGATGTGGGCCTTGGTGGTGCCGATGAGATTGTCGTCGACGACGAGCACCCACGTCTCGGGGATCGAGCGGAACTCCTCGACCACCTTTTCGACCGGGCGGTGGCGGTAGCGCGTGCCGTTGAACGCCGACACGCTGCAGAAGCTGCAGCTCAGCGGGCAGCCGCGCGTCGTCTGGATGGCGCCGAAGGCGTAGTCGTCGCGCAGCAGGTCGTGCCGCGCCGGCGGCACGTCGCACAGGTCTGTGTGCGTGCCGGCGTACAGCGGCTGCAGACGACCGACGCGGACGTCGCCGAGCACGCTCGCCCAGACGCTCTCGGCCTCGCCGGTGACGATGGCGTCGACGTGGCGCTGAGCTTCCTGCGGGCACATGGTCGCGTGGATACCGCCCATGACGACCTTCACGCCGCGGCTGCGAAACTCGGCGGCGGTCTGGTAGGCGCGGCTGGCCTGGGACGTGAAGGCCGTGATCCCGACGAGGTCTGGCGTGGGCATGGCGGCGTAGTCGGGCAGGCCGCGATTCTCGTCGATGATAGTGATTTCCCAGTCGCTTGGCGTGAGGCCGGCCAGCACCATCAGCCCCAGCGGTTTCCAGACGCGATAGCGGTTCCAGCGGCTTTCCTTGGTATTGGTCAGCGTGACGAGGGGGTTATGCGGATTGATCAAATAGAGTCGCATCGGTGCAAGGTCCTGTCTGCGAGAAGGCATGAGCCGCTTCACAGTCGGCGTAAGAGTGGTCGATCAGGTCCGGCGGCCGTGTGACTGCCGGATGCGTTGAGCCTTGGACCGACTATCAGAGCGGGTATAGTGTACCAGTTCGGCAAACCGGCTGCGAATGAATTACTGATGGCCCGTAGGAGACGGCGGCAACAGCCGCCGCTTTCGATGTTGTTCACGCCTGGCGGATCGCGGGCGGGACGCCCGTGCTACTGCCGTGTTACTCAGATCATCGCCAGGGCGTCGAGGGCGCTTTGGGCTCGGTCGATCTGCTGGCTGGTCATGGCGCCGGGGCGGACGATCGTGGTGTTGGCCATTACGCCTGTAGTATCGTCGCGGGCCTGCACGTGCAGGCGGCCGCTGTTGTCGTAGGTGAAGGTCACGGTAATCGGCGAGCCCTTTCGCAGCCCGCTGGGCAGGGGGCTGACGACGCACTCGCCGATGTGGATGCAGGCGTCGGGGTCTTCGCTCTCGCCTTCGATCACGCGCACGCGCACCACCGACTGGTTGTCGCTGATAGTGCCATAGGTCTTGCTGGCGCTGACGGGCAATTCCGTATTGTGTGGGATCAACACGCTGCGGATCTTGCGGCCGCTGCGGGGCGAGGTGGCCACCACGCCCAGCGTGTGCGAGCTGACGTTGATGGTCTTGATGCCCTGCAGCGCCTCGGCGACGTTGGGTTCGAAGTCGCCGCCGCCGGCGGCCTTGAGCTCGTAACGCAGGGCATGTTCGGCGATCTCGGCCTCGTCGGCGCCGCGCGGGATGGCGGGCAGCTCGGCCGTGTCGGCGCTGCCGTCGGCTTCGACGCCGATGTCGGGCAGCACGATGTGGCGGCCGACCATGGTTTCGCCGGAGCCGGGTTTGCCTTCCTCGGTATCCTCGGGCAGCGTGACGGTGGTTTCGAGGCCCTTGGCGCCGCTGATCTGAAGAATGGCGGCGTGGATGGCCGCGCCGTGGGCGACGACCTCGTCGGCGGCCAGCGAGTGGTCGGGCTCCTGCCCGCTCTTTTCGCGGAGCATCTTGACGACCTGCGGCATGCGGGTGGACCCGCCCACCAGCAGGATGCGGTCGATGCCGCCCCAGTCGAGTTCGGCCTGTTCGAGCACGCGGTCGACGCGGCGCGAGGTGCGGAAGAGCAGGCCGGAGGTGATTTCGTCGAACCGCTCGCGAGTCAGCTCGACCATCAGGCGGTTGCCGGCGTGGTTGACGGCCATCTGCGTGCGCATGAGGCGCGAGAGGGCGTGCTTGGCGTCCTCGGAGGCAAGCTGCAGGTCCTGGTGGCTCTGGGGGTCCTGGCGCGGGTCGCTGCCGTAGGCGTCGATGAACTGCTGGCTGGCGTAGTCGACGATGACGTCGTCCCAGTCCTTGCCGCCGAGCTGCACGTCGCCATCGGTGGCCAGCACGCGGAGGGTCTCGCCCTCGGACTTGATGACCGTCACGTCGAACGTGCCGCCGCCGAGGTCGTACACCAGCGACACGCCTTGCCCGCGCGTGCTGTGGCGGATGCCGGCCACATCCTTGGCGCTGCCTCCGTGCTCGATGAAATTGCGGAACCCGTACGCCAGGGCGGCGCTGGTGGGCTCGTTGATGATGTCCAGCACGTTGAGCCCGGCGATGGCGCCGGCGTCGACGGTGGCTTGGCGGCGGGCTTCGTCAAAGTACGCCGGCACGGTCACGACGGCCCCGCTGATGGGGCCGATGCGCAGCTCGGCATCCTTTCGCATCTTCTTGAGGATGATCGCCGACAGGGCTGACGGGCTCAGCCACCGCCCGGCGATCTGCTGGCGGTAGAGCTTCTCGCCCATGTCTCGCTTGATCCAGATCGCGACGCGATCGGGGTAGATGAGGCTGGCGCGCTTGGCCTCCTGCCCGACGACGAGGCCGCCCTCGGTGTCGAACAGGATCGCCGACGGCGTGGTCAACTGCCCCTCGGCGTTAGGCACGGTGATGGGAATGCCGGCCTGGTTAAGATAGGCGATAGCCGAAAAAGTAGTCCCCAGGTCGATCCCGACCACGGTCCCTTGTGTTTCCATAGTTGTTCCTCTGCCGTGAGCCGGTAATATACGTTGCGGATGTGGCTCAATGCAACGATGTGGTTGCAGCTGGGATAAAGACAAAACCGACGACGAGGACGAGGACGAAACAGCAAGGCAGAGGACTGAGCCTCGAAGAGGCTCCAGAAGTTAGCCGGAGGCGTAAGCCTCCGGAAAACGTCTTCTTGATCTTCCCGCCTCGAAGAGGCGGAAGGTTGGCGGGCGGCGTGATGAACCTGATTAATTCCCTTGGCGCTGCGGCGGGGCGCTAAGGCAACCTCGCGCGCCTGCTACGGCGAGCAGGCCTGGAAGGCAGGCGTATGAGATCGACTGACGTAGTTGTGCAAGAATGGGAATAGCAGAATGATTAGCACAAAGCGCAAGATATGGCACATCAGTGGAGTCGTGATCATTTGCATCGGGCTTCTGGTTCTCTTCCTTGCGGAGCCTTTGGTGACTTACTGCTATCGTCATTCGTTGTTCGGCCTGCAATTGCCATCGTATATTGCTTCACCCCTAAGTGATCCAGTAGCTACTGGCATCGTCACGGTTGTGAGAGGAGCCTTCGGGCTCATGGGATTGGGCGCGATAGTAATCGCGGTATCCTTCTGGACTAATTCACGCCGCCTGTCAGGGGACGCTGCAGGACAAGTACATCGATCAAAGTCACTATTTCACGTGCTGCTTCTTGTCTTGCCTCTTCTTATCCTTATCTGGGGTGGCTTTGTTTGGTGGGATGAAACAGCCAGTGGCCAGTGGGAAGCCACTGCCAATGGTGTTGCCTATGCGTATTTGGAGAAGCCCAATCGTGGGCTATTTGTGGGTGGAGTGTTCTATCCTCTTGCCAAACCGGAGTCGCAGGGTGACTTGGTCTCGATTCGCGGAGGCGAGATGTTCTACAGGGGCAGATCGCTTGCTTTTGGCCCCGGAAAACGATTTGCGATTGTCTCTCACGACGGGTCGATAACGTATCTGGAACTGCCCTCTGAATGCTTCCTTGCTGTTTCCGGCTCGCCCTATGCACAACCGGACATTGCAGCACTGAAGAAGCGTGGGCTTTGGGACAAGCAAATTCGCCCCCTTCTCGAGAAGAGATCAGGAGGCGGATAGATCGCGTGGGGAATCGGGCAGTGGTATTTCGGAGAATTGCCTCTGGAACCCAATGAGCGCTTTTGTCAGGAGCTGCGATGGCCAAGACGAACTCACGCGAACGAGCTTGCGGCATGTCGATGTACCAGCCGGCGACCGATTGGCGCGACGGCTGTCCTGTCGGCAACGGTCGAATCGGGGCGACGTTGTATGGGAACATTGTTCACGACGTCGTGATGCTCAATCACGAGGCGCTGTGGGTGCCGCTGCCCAAGCCGGTTCTGCCGGACGTCTCGGGCAAGCTGCCCGACCTGCGGGCGCTGTTGGCGGCGGGGCGGTACAAAGAGGCGGAGGGCTTTCTCGAAAGATCGCTTCGCGAAGCGGGCTATCCGATGGAGCGCCCGGGCTGCTATCAGCCGGCATTCGACCTGTGCATGCATACGCAGACGGGCGGGCCCTTCAGCGATTACCGCCGCGGCGTAGACTTTCGCAGCGGGGTGGCGGCTGTGGAGTGGACCGACGCCGGGGTGGACTATCGCCGCGAGGTCTTCGTCTGCCGCGGGCAGGACGTTGTCGCCCTGCGCATCAGCGCCTCGCGCCGCGGGCGGTTGACGGTGCGATTCGCCCTGGCGCCGCACGATGCGGCCGCGATCCCCAAGGCCGACGCGGCTGCCGGATGCGATCCGAATCTCACGTTCGACTCGCGTGAAACCAGCGACACGTTATCGATTATCGGCGCGTACAGCGACGGCTCGAAGTTCGGCGGCCTGGCGCGCATCTTCGCCGCCGGCGGGCAGAGTGTCTCAACCGGCCAAGGCGTGCAGGTGACAGGGGCCGACAGCATCGTCGTGCTGCTCAAGCTGTTCGTGTGGGAAGAGCCTGCGTCGGCGCTGGCTCGACTTGCGAAAGAGATTGCAGCGCTGGCGGGGAAATATGGCACCCTGCGGCGCAAGCACGTGGCGGCCCATGGCGAACTGTTCAACCGCATGCAACTTGACCTCGGCGGCGGCGACAGCGACGCCATGAACGAGCGGTTGTTGATCGACGCGTACAACGGCGCTGTGCCGACGACGCTGATCCAGCGGATGTTCGATTACGGGCGGCACCTGCTGGTGTCCAGCTCGGCGGGGGGCGCCTGGCCGGCGAACCTGCAGGGAATCTGGAACGGGTTCTATCAGCCGCCGTGGCGCAGCGATTATCACAACGACGAAAACGTTCAGATGAACTACTGGCAGGCCCTGCCGGGCAATCTCGCCGAGGCGGCCCTGCCGTTCTTCGACTACTACGAGTCGATGATCGAAGACTACCGCGTCAACGCCCGCAACCTCTATGGCTGCCGCGGCATCTATGTTCCCATCGCGCAGACGACGCACGGCCTCATCGGCCCGGGCGTGTGGTGCAACTGGACTGCCGCGGCGGGCTGGCTGGCCCAGCTCTTCTACGACTACTACCTTTTCACGGGCGACGAGGAGTTCTTGCGCCGTCGTGCGGTGCCGTTCATGAAAGAGGCCGCCCTGTTCTACGAAGACTTCCTCTTTGAAGGCCCGGACGGGCGGGCGGTGTTCGCCCCATCGCTGTCGCCGGAAAACCGCCCTCAGCGCGACGAAGCGGGGCTGGTGACGACTAACGCGACGATGGACGTGGCCGTGGCTCGCGAGCTGCTGACGAACCTGTGCGCAGCCTGCGACAGGCTGGGCATCGAGCGCGAAGCGGCGGAGCGATGGCGGGCTCTGCTGGCGAAGCTGCCGGCGTACCAGGTCAACGCCGACGGGGCGATCTGCGAGTGGATCCACGGTGATCTGCCGGACAATTACCATCATCGCCACCAGTCGCACATCTATCCGCTGTTTCCCGGCCGCGAGGTCACGCCTGAGACGGCGGGGGAGCTGTTCGAAGCGTGTCGCGTCGCGGTGGAGAAGCGGCTGGTGGTTGGCCTGACGAGCCAGACGGGCTGGTCGCTGTCGCACATGGCCAACATTTATGCGCGGCTGGGCGAGGGCGACCGGGCGCTGGAGTGCCTGGAACTGCTGACACGCTCGTGCGTGGGGCCCAACCTCTACACGTACCACAACGACTGGCGTGCCCAGGGCCTGACGCTAGGCTGGTTCGGCAGCGATCGCTGCTTCCAGATCGACGCGAACTTCGGCCTCACCGCGGCGGTGCTGGAGATGCTGGTCTTCTCGGCTCCGGGGTGGGTCAAGCTGCTGCCTGCGCTGCCGAAGAAATGGTCCAGCGGCAGCGCCAAAGGCATCGCCTGCCGCGGCGGCATCACAGTAGACATCGAGTGGGATATCCCCGCCCGTCGGCTGGCAGCCAAGCTGACCAGCCGCACCAGCCAAACCATTGCGCTCAAGTTGCCCGCCGCGGCGGCGAAGCTTCAGTGCCGTGGCGCTAAGCTGACGCGCAGCGAGCACGGAGCGGAGTATAGGCAGGTGCTGTTGGCGAAGGGCAAAGCCGCGACGGTGTCGCTTGCCTTGGCAAAGCTGAGTCGGAAATGAAGCTCATCACCTGGAACGTCAATTCGATTCGCGTGCGGATGGAGAGGCTGGCGGCGCTGCTGGAGCGGCACCGGCCGGACGTGGTGTGTCTGCAGGAACTCAAGGTCACTGACGATGTCTTTCCCGCGGCGGCGATAGAGGCGTTGGGGTATCGCTGCGCGGTGTACGGGCAGAAGGCGTATAACGGCGTGGCGATCCTCAGCCGCGGCGAACCGGCCGATGTGTCGCGCGGGCTTTGCGACGCCGTGCCGGACCCGCACTCGCGGCTGATCGCGGCCACGATCGACGGCGTGCGGATCATCAGCGCGTACTTTCCCAACGGGTCGTTCGTCGGCTCGGAAAAGTACCAGTATAAGATCGAGTGGATGCACCGCCTGCGGACGCATCTGGAGCAATGCTACCAGCCCGATCAGCCGCTGGTGCTCTGCGGCGACTTGAACGTGGCCGTCGACGACAAGGACGTCGCCAACCCGGAACTCTGGGCCTCCAGTGTGCTCTGCCATCCGACCGCGCGGGCGGCCCTGCGGGAGATCGCCGACTGGGGGCTGGTGGATGTCTTTGCTAAGATGCACCCTGAGGGCGGCATCTATTCCTGGTGGGACTATCAATTGCTGTCGTTCCCGAAGAACAACGGGCTTCGGATCGACCACGTGCTGGCGACGCGTCCGCTGGCCGACAAGACCGTGGCCGCCGAGGTCGACCGCAACGAGCGCAAAGGCAAGAGCCCCTCAGACCACGCGCCGGTGATCGTGACGTTCGAGTAGCACGGGCGAGACGCCCGTGCTACGGGCACATCCGCTTGCTCGACGGGTTCTTCGCCAGCATAATGACGCTCATGAATCCATACGCGCCGATCTTCACCCGCATCTTCGCCATTTGCATGTCAGTGTTCATCGTGGGCGGGGTCGGTTGTCGCGGGCGCCAGGCGCCGGCGCCACCGGCGTCTCAACCCGCCACGGCGACACAAGCGGCGCAGCTTGCACCGCCGACGATTTCGGCCAAGCTCTCGGTGACGCAGGGATGGTCGCAGCAGTTCCTGATCGCCCTGGCCCAGCGCCTGCCGCAGGGGTGGTTTATCCCCTACGCGCTGACCGACGCCCCGATGTGCCCGGCCGGTCTGTCCGCCCATCCGGGCGTGTTGTTCATGGCCGTGCGAAAGCTGGATCGGAACTACCAGAACCTCAACTGGAAAGAGAGTCCGCGGATCGACATCTGGCTGATGCCGTCAAGCTATGTGCCGCGCGAGTATGGAGAACCGTCACGCCGGGCGAAAGGCCTTCGACAGTGGCGAGGGCTGGGCGTGTTCGTTCTGACGGAGAATATCGACACGTCTCTTGATGTCTCGGCGCTGCTCAATGCGGCTTTGGGGGCGGTCGATGTCGGCGCGGCCGCGCCCGATGGCTTGACAACGGCCATCGGGGCGGCGCGGCTGGAGCAGGTCAAAGCCAGGACCCCCGGCGGCGATTCCGAGGTCACCCGCCATCTAAACGGATTCATCAACGACAGCGAGACCGGGCGTTCCGTGCCGATCCGCGTGGACGTGGATCAGACGCTGGGCAAGCTGTTCTGGTGGAAGATAATGGACCGCCGGGGCCGCCACGACGAGGCGATGAACGTGGAGACGATGGCGGTCTTTCGCGGCGAATCCCTCGGCGACGACAATGCCTCGCTGCTGATGCCGCGAGTGGCGATGTTCGGCGGCGGCCGCGAGGACAAGCAGTGGGGTCTGCCCCTGACGCGGGCACTGTCGGAGGCTCTGCGCCCGGGTCAGAAAGTCCCGCCCGAGATGATCGAGCGAGCGACCGTGATCGTTGTCGGCACGGGCAGGCACTACAACGGCCCGTGCATTCCCGGACCTGATGGCAGCCTCGACATGCCGCGTAACGACGCCTTCGACATTCAGCGGGTTCTTCGCGGCAACAGCCGGCTGAAATCTATCTCTTTCCGCACGTTTACGCCGACTGCCCCGGCCGGTGAGATCGTTGAAGGCCGCAAGTACCTGCTTATCCTGGCGCCGGGCCCGCTGGACTACTGGGCCATGATGTCCGAGACTGATCCGGTTATGGGCGGGCAAGACGCTTTTGAAGTGCTTGGCGTCCTGGACGTTGATCACTAGCCCAGAACGGTAGATTATTCGGAGTTTGGGTTTCGCCTGGCGGCCGCGGAGAGGTGACGCGGCGAGTTGTGAATCTCTGCTCTGAAAATAACCGCGGAATCAGAGATGGGGTGGCATGGCGATGCACGTTTGGATTTCTCGTGGTTCGCCATGATGCGAACTGGCACCCATGCGACCCGGAACTTTCATGGTTTCGGGTGAACGGAAGGTTCATGAACGACTGCGGTGAAGTCTCCCGGTCAGGACGACGAAGCTTGGTAGCACCAGGGGTCGCACGACGAACGTGTCCAGCAGCATCCCCAGCGCGAAGGCGAAGCCCAGTTGGATCAGCAGGGCCAGGTCGCCGCTGAGCAGGCTGCCCAGCGTGGCGGCCATGATCAGCCCACACGAGGAGATGACCGGTCCGGTGTGGATGATGGCTTCGCGGACGGCATCGAGGGGGCTGTGGCGGCGGGCTTCCTGGAAAAGCCTCGCGGCCAGGAAGATGTTGTAGTCGACCCCGACGGCCGTGACGACGATGAACAGGAAGACCTGGACTTTCCAATCCAGCCCTTCGGCCCCGAGCAGACCGACGAAGACCCAGTAGCTGATGCCTAGCGTGGCCAGGTACGTCAGAATGGTCGTGGCGACCATGAACAGCGTCAGCAGCACGTCGCGCAGCAGGCATAGCACGACCAGGAAGATAACGCCCAGCACCATCGGGACAATCATGTGGAAGTCGCTGCGCGTGACGGTCTTGACAGCCAGCATCTGCGAAGTCGGTCCGGTCAGGTAGACGCGCCCGCCCAAGGCGGAGGCGGCCTGTGCATCGAGGGTCTTCTGGATCATGTCGACGTGGCCCATCGCCGCCAGTGTCAGCGGCGCCTCGTCGAGCACCACGACCATGCGCATGGCCCGCCCATCGGCGCTGAGGTATTCGCGTGCGACGGCCTGGTTGGCTGCCCGCAACAGCAGATCGGTCATGGGGCCGCCGTTGTGGACGCCGACGGGGCTGCTGATGCTGCGGATGTTGTCGGCCACGCGCGACGGGCCGTCGGTGAGCGCAAGCAGGCGGTCGGAGAACGTCTTGCTGTGGGCGGACCATTGTGCCCGCGTCAGGGGCGAGGGCGACTCGACGATGACGGTGACGGGCCCCGTCTCGCCGCGCGGCCAGTGCCTCTCGGCCACGGCCAGCCCCTTGGGCGATTCGTAGTTTCCGCGCAGGTCGGCCAGCGTGTCGTACACCCAGGTGATGTCCAGCGCCCGCACGGCTGGGACGGCCATCAGTGCCACGGTCACCAGAAGGATCGGCAGCGGGCGCGAGATCACCGAGTGGGCGATAAACGGCCAGAACTTCCTGCTGACCTTGGCGGCCGCGGGGTCGCCGGGCCAGAACAGCCGGTGCCCCAGCGTGGCTACCATCGCCGGGATCAGGGTCAGCGCGGCGGCCATCGCCACGACCAGGGCGATGGCCACGGCAGGGCCGGTGCTGCGAAAGATCGCAAACGAGACGAAGCTCAGCGTCAGAATGCTCAGGGTGTCGGTGGCGCCGCTGGCGAAGATGGCCGAGAAGGTGGCCTTCAGGGCGTCGTCGGCGGCGCGGCGGGGCGGTATCGCGGCGCTTAGGAATTCGCGGTAGCGGCTGATGTACAGCAGCGCGTAGTCGGTGCCGGCCCCGTAGAGCAGCACCAGCACGAAGATGCGTTCAGGGGTGCCCAGAGGCATGCCCATGTTCTGGAGGATGTCGAGTATCCGCAGCGATACGACGGCGGCGGCGGTGATGGCCGCCAGCGGGACCAGCGCCGCCAGGGGCGCGCGGTACACCAGCAGCAGGATGATCATCACCGCAACGATCGTGACGACGGTGGTGCGGCGGCTGCTGGTGTTCGAGGCGACGCCGTAGTCGTGTCCGAACGCCGCCGAGCCGGTGACGTGGGCGGTGACACCGGCCGGCAGGGCCGTGGCGCCCAGAACTCGCGACACGCGTTCGACGGCGCGCGTGGCGGCGATCGTGACGAAGTTCGCCTGCACGTTGATGGTGATCAGCGCCGCCTGCCCGGCCGCGCCGGCGGGGCTGATGAGCGGATTGGTTCCCCGCGGCAGGCCGATCGACCGCGGCGACCGCACGGCGTACTGGGGCTGGCAGTTGCGGATGGCCGTGGCGAGGGCCTCGACGGCGGAGAGGTCCTCGCCGGTCAGCGGTTTGTCCCGGCGTTCGACGACGACGACGGCCTCGCTCTGCGCGGCCATCTGCGGGAAGTAGTGCTCCGTCACGGCCAGTGCCTTGCTGTAGGGGCATGAGTCGGGCAGGTAGCTGGGGGCCTCGGAGGTTCCCGGAGCGACGACGGGGGCCCAGTGCAGCAGGGCGGCCGTCAGGACGACCCAGAACGCGATGACTCCCCAGCGGCATTTTATGAGAAGATCAGCAAGCATGAGTTCAGCGGGCTCTCGGGTCTTGGCTCGAGCGATGAGTCGCCGGCCGGGCGGGTCACTTCAACTTCATCTTGACGCCGTTGTCTTTCCAGTCTTTGGCCAAGAGGCGCATTTCTTCCATGAGCTTGTTGGCCTGGTCGCTGGCGTCGACGAGGTTGTTGTAGAATTTCGGGTCGTTGAGCAGCTTGGCCATCGAGCCGTCGCCCTCGTTGACCTTGTGGACGGTCTTCTCCAGTTCCGCCAGCAGGGCCGAGAGACGGGAGGTGTCCTCCAGCAGCCCGCGCGACACGTGGCTGGAGTCGGCGCTGATCTTAGCGGTGGCCTGCTGAATCTCCACCAGCGCCTTGCTCGCCTGCAGCGAGGCGTTCGAGAGATTCACCAGCAGTCCAGAGAAGCTTTCCTGGTTCTTCTTGCTCACCATGCCGTTGAAGTTGTCCAGCGCCTCGTTCATGCGGGCGATGGTTCCCTGCAGTCCGGCCTGCGAGGCCGCCGTGGTGGAGGGCCGCGTGGAGGCAGCGCCGCCGGTGGCGGGACCTTGCGGCGAGACCAGCGCATTAAGGCTTTCGGCCAGGCGGGAAATGCTGACGAAGCCTTTCTCGACTTCCTCGGGCAGAAGGCTGGTCTTCAGATGCCCCGTCAAGACCGGGGTTGCCGTCGTGGGCAGGTAGTCCATGGGCTGCCCGGTCCTGGGGTCGATCCGCGGCGAGCCTTCGCCCTTGAGCTGGATGTACGCTCCGCCGGCCAGGCCGCGCGAGTAGATGAACGCCTCGGCGTTGCCGGGGATCTTGACGTCGGAGTAGATCAGGGCGGTGAACATGACGCCCTTACGGCTGTCGCCGCCGGCGAAGTCGATGTCGGTGACCTCGCCGATCTTGAGACCCGAGAGGTGGACCGGGTCGCCCGTGTGGGCGTCGGCGGTCGAGGGGAAGATCATGTTGATCGTATAGCCGCTGCGGACCATCACCGGCAGACCGGCGAAGATCAGGATCATCCCCGCCAGGATCAGCATGGCGACGATCACGGTAATTCCCACGGCCACGTTGCGAGCGGATTCTTTCATGGCTGCATCCTCACGCTGCCGGCTGTCCGGCCAGCCGGCCTGTATGAATCTGTTGGAGTTCTTCGACGCTGGCGCGTCCCTGGACGAACCGCAGCACGATGTCATTGTCGATGGTGGCCAGCGCCTGGGGCGTCGTATCGGCGATGAAGTTCCCGCCGTGGAGCATTACGATGCGGTCGGCGATCTTGCACGCCGATGTCATGTCGTGCGTGACGACGATGGCCGTCGTCTGCAGGGCCTTCTGCAGCGTGATGATCAGCTCGTTGATCAAGTCGGCGCGGATGGGGTCCAGGCCGGTGGTCGGCTCGTCGTAGAGGATGACCTCCGGACCCAGGGCGATGGCCCGCGCCAGGGCGACGCGCTTCTTCTGCCCGCCGGAAAGCTCCTCGGGAAACTTCTGCTGCGTGCCGTCCAGGCCCACCAGCGAAAGCACCTCTTTGCAGCGGGCCTGCTGGCGGGAGGGCTCGCTGACGCCGTTCTCGGCCAACGGGAAGACGATGTTCTCCTGCACCGTCATCGAGTCGAACAGCGCTCCGCCCTGGAAGAGGAACCCGAACCGCCGGCGCACGCCGACCAACTCGCGCTCCGACAACGGGCCGATCGCCCGGCCGCGGAAGAACACCTCGCCCCGGTCCGGGCGGATCAGGCCGATCATGTGCTTGAGCAGAACGCTCTTGCCGCAGCCGGAGGGGCCGATGATGACGGTGGTCTTTCCCGGTTCGACGGCAAGGTTCACGCCGCGCAGCACCGCCTCGCCGTTGAACGACTTGTGAACGTCTTTCAAGCGGATGATGGCGTCGTCGTTCATGGCAGTTCGTCCAGCATGCGGATCATGGCGATCTCGTCGCAGGCGTCGACCTTGGGGCACGCGACGCACTCGCGCCAGACCTTCGCCGGAAGGGTCATGCGGTCGATCCGCGAGAACCCCTGCGCGGCGAAGAACTCCGCCTCGTACGTCAGGGCGAAGAGGCGGCGCACGCCGAGGCGCTTGGCGTCGGCCACCGCCGCGGCGATGAGCCGGCGCCCCACGCCGCTGCGGCGCAGGTCCGCGACGACGGCCAGGCTCTTGATTTCGGCGAGGTCTTCGACCGAGACGTCGACGGCCACGCATCCCACGAGCCTGCCTTCGTCGACGGCGACGATAAAGTCGCGCAGGTGGTCGTAGACGCTTTCGAGGCTGCGATGGAGCATGCGCCCCCGCTCGGCGTAATAGCCGACCAGGTCGCGGATCGCCACCGCGTCGCTCAGGATGGCCGCTCTGAAAACCATCCCGGCATTCTAACCGAGGTGACGCAGCCTTTCTAGGATGTGTCAACGTGAAGTGGCATAGCCTCTTCATGCCGTGTCGATAGGAGATGCCACGGACTGGAAAGCCTGTGCCACCACGGGCCGACGGATCGATAAGAAAGATGAGTGACGCCGGGGGCCTAGAATAGATTGGTCGAAGGAGCCCGAATGTCTGTCGGCAAGGGAAATCATTTTGAGACCGAGGTCGCCGAGGCACAGGCGGTCCAGCCGTGCGTGTTTGTGCTCTTTGGGGCCACCGGCGACCTGGCGGCGCGAAAGATCGCACCGGCGCTGTACAACCTGGCGCGCGAGCGGCTTATCGCGGAAAACCTCGTCGTGCTGGGCGTGGGGCGCAAGCAGCACGACGACGGGTACTTTCGCGCCGCCATGCGCAAGGCAGTCGAGGAGTTCTCGCGCACGGGCCTGGACGAGGCGACCTGGCAGCGGATCGCGGAGAAATGGTTCTACTTCGTTGTCCGCGCCGACGCGCCGGAAGACTTTGCGGCGTTAGGGCGCCGCCTGGACGAGTTGGACGAGCAGTTCGGGACGCGCGGCAACCGCGTGTTTTATGACGCCATGCCCCCGGCCGTGCTGCCGAGCATTGTCGCGCAACTCGGGACGGCCGGGCTGAACCTCCCGGGCGAGCCCAAGGCGTTCGTGCGGCTGGTGGTGGAGAAGCCTTTCGGCGAGGATCTCAACTCGGCCCGCGCGCTCAACGCATTGCTGGCCGGGCGTTTTGACGAGGGGCAGATCTTCCGCATCGACCACTACTTGGGCAAGGAGGCGGTGCAGAACATCCTGGCGTTCCGCTTCGCTAACGCCATCGTCGAGCCGCTGCTCAACCGCCAGTTCGTCGACCACGTGCAGATCACGCTGGCCGAGACGGTCGGCATGGAAGGGCGGCGCGGACCCTACTACGAAACGGCCGGGGCGCTGGGCGACATGGTGCAGAACCACCTGATGCAACTGCTGACGCTCATTGCGATGGACCCGCCCAACCGCATGAGCGGGACGTATATTCGTGACGAAAAGATCGAGGTGCTCCAGGCGATCTCGCCGCTGACGCCCGAGCAGGTGGCCCTCCGCACGGCGCGTGGGCAGTACGTCGCCGCCGGCGGCAGGCCCGGCTACCGACAGGAGGAAGGCGTCGCCGGCGACTCGCAGGTGGAGACATTCGCGGCCGTCAAGCTCTACATCGACAATTGGCGCTGGTCGGGCGTGCCGTTCTACCTCCGTACGGGCAAGTGCCTGGCAGGCAAGCTGGCGCAGGTGGCGGTGGTGTTCCGCCGCGAGCCGACGCAGTTGTTCAGCGAATCCTCCTGCGACATGCGCGACGCCAACGAGTTGGTCATCCGCATGTATCCCGGCGAAGGCATCAGTCTGCGCTTTGATGCCAAGGTGCCGGGCGTACGGATGATGTTGCGGCCGGTGAAGATGGATTTCAGCTATGATTCTACGTTCGAGTCGGCCTCGCCCGAGGCGTACGAGCACCTGCTGCTGGACGTGATGTGCAACGACCCGACGCTGTTCATCCGCAACGACGAGGTGGAAGCCTCGTGGAAGATCGTCGACAGCATCCGGGCCGGCTGGCGGGTGAACGGCCGCCCGCCGCTGGAGACGTACGCGGCGGGCAGTTGGGGTCCGGCCTCGGCCGACGCGCTGTTCCACGATCCGTATAGACACTGGAAAAATACCTGAAGTTATGCTATAAGGCTACGGTAAGACGGGAATAACGCCCATGTCAAAAGCAAGCACGAGAAACGTGTCCGTGATCGTCAAGGCCACGGAAGAACAAGTGACCGACGCGGTGGTGGATATCTTCCGCCAGACCATTGGCGAAGCCGTCGACGCGCGCGGCCTGTGCACACTGGCGCTGGCCGGGGGAACGACGCCCTACGCGCTGTATCTGAAGATGGCGCGGGTCTTCCTGCAGGACGACGTGCCCTGGGCCAGCGTCGAGATCTTCTTCGGCGACGAGCGCGACGTGCCGCCCGATGACATCGAGAGCAATTACGGCATGGTCCAGCGAACGCTGCTGGACTACCTGCCCATCGAGCCCAAGCGCGTCCACCCCATGCCCACCGACGCCGAAGACCTCGCCGCCGCGGCCGCCGACTACGAGGACCAGGTGCGCGGCATCGTGCCGACCGGGCCCGACAGGCTGCCGTGTTTCGACCTGATCCTGCTGGGCATGGGCACCGACGGCCACACCGCCAGCCTCTTCCCCGACTCGCCGCTGTTGGGCGAAAAGAGCAAGCTGGTGGCCGTCGACTACGTGCCCAAGCTCGGTCGCAACCGAATGACCTTCACCCTGCCGCTGATCAACGCGGCGCGGCACGTGGTCTTCCTGGTGACCGGCGCCGACAAGGCCCAACCGATCGCCCGAGTCCTGGGCGACGACAGCGACCGCGTAGAACTGCCCTCGGCCTGGGTGAACCCCCGCCATGGCACGCTGACCTTCGCCCTCGACGCCGCGGCCGCCAAGCTGGCGGGTATACAGCCGCAGTGATCCGATTGCGGATTCGGGATTGCGGATTGCGGATTGCGGATTGCGTTTCAGGCCCAATCACGAGCAACGAATGCCAACGGTCTTCCAAGGCACCTGCAGCGCCTGCGGCCACCAGACTTCTCTGTTAGCGGAGGATTACGGAGCCGTTTTCGTTGACGATCCACAGGGCCCGCAGACAGAAGTTGCAGGAATGGTCACCCTGGGCGAAGTCGAAGGCGAGCGTGCTGAAGTGAGTGATCCGCATCTGGTAGTCCTGGCCCACCCACTCGAAGAGGAATGCCTTTCCAAAACGGGATATAGCTGGAGCGACGTGTTTTGGCAGGGTCGATTCGTCCGCGTTACGAATGTGATTTGCCATCAATGTGGAACCCTCTTCCTCAAGCGGCGACTAGCCTCACCTGGGACTACGGGATGTGCTGGGGTGCTGGTCTTCGCGGTAGTCTGTGCAGTTGCAGTCAGTCTGTTTCGCCGAAGCTTATTGCAGGGATTCTTTTCGTTCATCTGTATTCTGGCCATGGGGGCACTCGTCGTCGAAATGGCGGCGACACTATATGTCCGGCTACGTTTCTCCGAACGTGCCAAGGCGCTAGCCGGTCAAGATGTCTGCCCGTCCTGCCATGCGAACGACAAAGTAAGCATTCGTAAGGCCAAACACGTCAAGTGTTCCTCCTGTGGCCGGCAGACTCTCAGTTTCGAGTGGGCAGGAGTTTCGTAATCACGGAAGAACGTGGCTGTACGTGGCTTTAAGCGGGGTCAGTGAGCAATCCGCGTGGGTGTCAACCTTGGAGTTCCCGCGAATCTGTGTTGTTCGCGGCTATGGTCGCAGCAGGCAAGCGTGGCAGTGGGAGGCGTCGTCGGCTGTGGGGTGCAGGGCGGGGACTTCCTGCGTGCAGCGGGCTACGACGCGGACTTGCTGGCCTTCGCTGGTGATGGCCGTGGTCTGACCCTCGCCCAACGCCTGTGCCAGTTGGCGCGTCAGCGGGCAGCGGGGGTGGAAGGGACAGCCGCTGGGGGGATTGATCGGCGAGGGCATTTCGCCCTGCAGGCGGATGCGCTGCGTGCGCTCCTGCGGGCGGATGCGCGGCACGGCGGACAGCAGCGACTCGGTGTACGGGTGCCGCGGATGGCCGATGATGCGGGTCTTGGACGCCATCTCGACAATGCGGCCGAGGTACATGACGGCTATCTCGTCGGCGAAGTGCTCGACGACGGCCAGGTCGTGCGCGATGAACAGATAGCTCAGGCCCAGCTCGTCCTGGAGGTCCTGCAAAAGGTTGAGGATCTGCGCCCGCACCGAGACGTCCAGGGCGCTGACGGGCTCGTCGCAGACGATGAACTCGGGGTTCGACGCCAGCGCCCGCGCGATGCCAATGCGCTGACGCTGCCCGCCGGAAAACTCGTGCGGGTATCGCGAGGCGTACCCGGCCGCCAGACCCACGCGCTCGAGCAGTTGGGCGACCCGCGGGCGGACGCCGGCCGGGCCGACCATACGATGCACCCGCATCGGCTCAGCGACGATGTCGCCCACGCGCATGCGCGGATTGAGCGAGCTGAAGGGGTCCTGGAAAATGATCTGCATGCGGCGGCGCAGGTGGCGCATCGCATCGCCCCGCAGCGACATCACGTCCCAGTCGTTGAAGACGACCTGGCCGGCTGAGGCCGGGATCAGCTTCATGATCGTGCGACCGACGGTGGTCTTGCCCGAGCCGCTCTCGCCCACCAGGCCCAGCGTGCGGCCGCGGGCGATGGAGAAGTCCACGCCGTCCACCGCCCGGACGTAACCCTGAATGGTCGAGAAGACGCCCCGGCGCACAGGGAAGAACTTCCGCAAACCGCGGACGGTCAGGATCGGATTGTCAGGGGCGGTATTGATCATGTTTGGAATTTGGAGCTTGCTTTACCGTTCGTATCCCTTGCATTCCCAGCAGGCGGCCCAGTGGCCTGGGGCTACTTCGCGAAGCTCGGGTTCTTGCGTCTGGCAGCGTTTGAGGCCGTGGCCTACGGGGCAGCGCGGGTGGAACTTGCAGCCGGCCGGGAACGCCAGCGGGTTGGGCACCGAGCCGGCGATGGCGTTGAGCCGCGCGGCCTCCTGGCCCAGCTGCGGCACCGAGGCCAGCAGGCCCAGCGTGTACGGGTGGCGCGGGTCGTTGAAGAGCGTCTGCTTGTCGGTCATCTCGACGATCTTCGATGCGTACATGACGGCCACGCGGTGGGCGGTCTCGGCGACGACGGCCAGGTCGTGCGTGATCATGAGGATGCTCAGGCCGGTGTCGGCCTGGATCTCGGCCAACAGGTCGAGGATCTGCGCCTGGATGGTCACGTCGAGGGCCGTGGTGGGCTCGTCTGCGATCAGGAGCTTGGGATTGCACGACAGGGCCATCGCGATCATCACGCGCTGTCGCATGCCGCCGGACATCTGGTGGGGGTATTCGTCGAAGCGGCGCTGCGGCTCGGGGATGCCCACCTTGCGGAGCATCTCGATGCCCAGCTCGCGGGCCTGCTGATCCTTGAGGCCGCGGTGCAGCTCGACGGCTTCGAGAATCTGGTTGCCGCAGGTGTAGACGGGGTTGAGGCTGGTCATAGGCTCCTGGAAGACCATGCTGACCAGCCGCCCGCGCACGCGGCGCATCTCGTCCTCGCCCAGGCGCAGCAGGTCCATTCCGTCCAGGTCGACGGCGTCGGCCTCGATGCGCCCTGGCGGGCAGGGCAGCAGGCGCAGGATCGAGTACGCCGTGACGCTCTTGCCGCAGCCGCTCTCGCCGACGAGGGCAAAGATTTCGCCGCGGCCGATCTCAAAGCTCACGCCGTCGACGGCGCGCACGACGCCCTGATCCGTATGGAAATACGTCTTCAAGTCGCGCACGGTCAACAGTGGTTCGCGGGGCGTCATATCTGTTTGGTTTCCTTGGGATCCATCGCCACACGCATGCCCTCGCCGGCCACATAGAACGACAGCGTGGTGATGAAGATCGCCACCGACGGGAAGACGATCAGCCACCAGGCGTCGAGGATGTACTGCTTGCCGCCGGAAATAATGTTGCCCCAACTCGGGTCGGGCGGCTGTACGCCGAAGCCCAGGTAGCTCAGGGAGGCTTCGGTGAGGATCGCCCCGGCCACGCCGAGCACGGCCGTGACGAACACCGGCGGCAGGGCGTTGGGCAGGACATGGCGGAAGATGATCCGCGCATGACCGGCGCCGGTGGCGCGGGCGGCCTGCACGTAGTCCATCTCGCGCAGGGAGAGGAACTCGGCCCGCACCAGCCGTGCGGTGCCCATCCAACTGGTGACGCCGATGATCAGTGCGACGATCCAGATGCTCGGCTGCAGCAGCGCCGCGACGGTCAGGATCAGGAAGAAGGTCGGGATGCACATCATCATGTCGACGAATCGCATGATGACCATGTCGACCCAGCCGCCGAAGTATCCGCTGATGCTGCCCAGGATGATCCCGATGACGATGGCGATGCCGACGGCCACGAACCCGATCATCAACGACACGTGCGCCCCCAGCAGCACGCGGGACATGACGTCGCGCCCGAGGTCGTCGGTGCCCAGCGGGTGCTGCCAGCACGGGGCGATCAACTGCGCCGGCGGGTTGGGCTCCAGCGGATCGGCCGGCCAGTTCACGCCCAGCCCGTGCAGTGCCCAGTAGCCCATGCCGATGACGAACAGCAGGACCATCACGACCAAAGCCGTCACGGCCGGTCCGTTCTTGCGGAAGCGCTGCCAGAAGCCGATCTGCTTGAGGACCGGTTCCTGCGGGGCGTCGATCGCGGGTTGTGTGGCTCCGTCTGGCATGGTCTGGCTCAGTTGGGTCTCACGCGGGGGTCGACCACCGCGTACAGCACGTCGGCGATCATATTGCCCACCAGCAGCAGCGCCGAGCCGATCGTCAGCTCGACCATTAATACAGGCATGTCGCGCTCCAGCAGGGCCTGGTACATCAGGCGCCCCATGCCGGGGTATCCGAAAATCTGCTCGATGATCACCGCGCCGCCCAGAAACGCCGGCAGCAGATACCCCACGAACGTCACGATGGGGCGCAGGCTGTTGCGCAGGGCGTGCTTGTACGCCACGGCCGATTCCGACAGCCCCTTGGCGCGGGCGGTGCGGATGTAATCTTCATTCATGGCCTCGACCATGGAGGCCCGCATGTAGCGGCTCTCGCCGGCGATGCCGCCCAGCGCCAGCACCACCGCGGGCATGAACACGTGCCAGCTCACGTCGACGGCCTCGCGGAAACCGTTCTGGAAATCCACACCGAACGTACTGAGGCCCAGGGCGGGGATATGCAGCACCCGCACGATCAGCAGCACGAGCATGTATGCCACCCAGAAGCTCGGCAGCGAGAGCATCGCGAAGCTGGCGACGCTGATGACCTTGTCGCGCCATCGGCCTTTGTGGCGGCTGGCGTAGATCCCCAGCGGCAGCGAGCCGCCGGTGCTTATGAGGAACGCCATCACGCTCAACGCCAGCGTGGCCGGGAGCCGCTCGAGGACCTTGCCGATGGCGCTGCGCTGGTCCTTGAAGCTGGTCAGATCGCCGGTGACCATGTCCTTCATCATCAGGACGTACTGCACCGGCAGGGACCGGTCGAAGTGGAACTGCTTGGCGATCATCTCGCGGACCTTGGGATTGAGCCCCGGGTTCATTTCCATGCCCGGCAGGGCCACCTGCCCGCCGGGAGCGAGATTGATGATCAGGAAGCTGATGATGGTGATCCCGATCAGCAGCGGGATCGAAATCAGCAGCCGTCTTATGATGAAGGTCCACATAGGCGTCAGGGCTTCAGGTTCGGCGCGATCGATCGCGGCGCCCACCATTGCATGTAGTACGTAACCCCGGCGGGGGTATTTTCAATCGGACCGACGATCCATCCGCCCTTGCCGTCGGGGCGGCGGACGACGTACTGGTCTTTCCAGATGGCCGTCGTCGGGATCGGCGTCGAGAGAAACAGGAACGGCTGATCGTCGTAGACGATCTTCTGCATCCGCTGGCAGAGGCTCGTGAGCTTCTGGCGGTCGAAGGTGGTGCGGATCTCCGAAAGCAGGGCGTCGACCTCTTTGTTGTTGTATGAGCAGAAGTTCAGGCCCGGCGGCTTGATCATCGAGCTGTGCCAGAGCTGGAACTGGTCGACGCTCTTGCCCAAACTCCAGCCCAGCACGCAGGCGTCGAAGGTCTGCGTGTTGATGTAGTTCTTGATGAAGGCCGCCCACTCGTAGGTCGAGGTATTGACCTTGATCCCGATCTTCTTCAGATCGCTCTGGACGAGCACCTGGATCGCCAGGCGCAGGGCGTTGCCGTTGTTGGTGATGAGGTTGAACTCGAACCGCTTGCCGTCCTTGACCAGGTATCCGTCGCTGTCGCGGTCTTTCCAGCCCGCCTCGGCCAGCAGCGCCTTGGCTTTTTCCGGATCGTACGGGATCGTCGGCAGGTTCGGGCTGCCATACCACTCGTGATAGGGGAACGGGCCGTTGCTGGCGCGGGCCTGGCCGCGATAGATGTACTTGATGATGTTGTCGACGTTGACCGCGTACGCCAGCGCCGCGCGGACCCGCTTATCCTGGAACAGTGGCTTCTTGAGATTCCACCCGATGTAGTCGTACGCGTCGGCGGGGCGGCTGAAGGTGCGGAACCGCGGATTGTGTTTGTATTCCGCCACCTGGTCGGGGCGCACGCCGTCGACGTCGAATCCGCGGGCCTCGAAGGCCACCTGGTTGACGAACTCGTCGGGCAGAATACGGTAGGCGAACGACTTGAGATTCGGCGGACCCTCGAAGTAATCCTCGTTGGCCTGCATCTTCAGGTATTCGTTGTGGACCCACTCGACGTTCTTGTACGGGCCGGTCCCGATGGGCGTGCTGTTGAAATGATCCGCCCACCAGTTGCCGCTCTTGCCTTCCAGGATGTGCCGCGGGATCAGGCCCATCATCCAGCTCGATGTGCAGTCGGTATACGGAACGCGATAGGTGACGACGAAGGTGTAGTCGTCCGGGGTGGCCACGCTCTTGATCGTCCAGTAATCCGACGCGCGGGGCGAGCGGTACTTCGGGTCGATGATGCTGTAATACGTAAAAGCCGCATCGTGGGCGGTGACTTCCTGGTTGTCGTGCCAGCGCACGCCCTTGCGAAGCTTGAACGTGAAGACCGGCTCGTTGAGCAGCGCCTCGTCGAGCGACTCCATGATGGAGATCGCCGGCTCTTCCGTCTCGGCGGGTTTATCCGCCGTCAAAGACGCAGCGCCCTGAGTGGCGGCCGCCTGCGCCAGGGGCATGACAAAGCTTCTGGTCAGCGTCTCGGCGAAGGCCTTGGTGTCGCCGGCGACCGACACGCTCAGCAGCGATTCGCCGACGGCGATCATCTCGTGCAGCGAGGCGGCCCTGGTCTGCCCGGCGACCGCGGCGATGAGCTTCTTGACGTTCTCGGTGTCGGCTGTTGCGCCGCCGGGGAGTTTGCGGTCCTTGTCGAACTCCAGGGTCAGCACCGTCACCGGCCGCAGTGCCTTGCGGTCGACGATTTTGAAGAGGTCGTCTTCGTAGCTGGTGCCGGCCGTCACGCGGTCGGTTGCGCTGCCGAACTGCAGCAAGAGGCGGCTGGCATCCTGTTTGACTGCCAGAAGCTTCATGGCGGCCCAGCGGTCTTTGGCGGCGTTGAGTTTGTCTAGCGCAGCGGCGGCGTCGGCGTCGGAATTGAAGAACGCCGTCGAGGTCTGCGTGATGCGGTAGTCCTCGGCCAGGTCGCCGACGACATTGAAGTCCTGATCATATTTCAGCAGGCCGTTGAAGAGAAACTGCGCGACTTCCGACGCCGCGGTGGTTTGTGAAATGATGGGGTTCAGGTCGTCCGGCTCGCCGATGCTGCCCAGCGTCAACTCATCGACTTTATGCACGACGTGTGCATTGCGGACGACGAAAAACGCCACGATCATCCAGGCGATGATGACCACCAGCGGTACCAGCAGCAGCTTGCGAACGAGCATGAAGGGCCTTTGCGTCCTTGCAGTTATTTCGCCGAGTCGGCGTTGAAGTCCGATTCCAGGGGCAGGTGGACGCCGTCGGTCTTGAATGCTTCCACCCACTCGCCGATGGCCTGAAGGACTTTGGCGCCGCGTTCCTTGTCGTCGGTGGAGGCCAAGGCCCGCCGGATGGGATTGCGCGAGCTATCGGAGCTTGCCGCCATCGCCATTTCGACCGATCGCAGCAATGAGGCGTTCGCCAGCACCAGTTCGCCCAACGATTCTTCCTGGACGCTCCTCTGGACTATGGGCTTGGAGGGAAGCTTGGGTTTGGTGGTAGGCTCTTTGGCTTTTTGCACCGGTCCGCCGGCGGTCGGGTCGCCGGCCAGATGATCCACCTTCGTGACCGGGTGAGCGGGCGCGGCCGGCTTTGCCACAGGCGTGGTCTTGGCTGGCGGGGTGGTCTTGGCGGGAGTCGACGCCTTGGGACGGATCTGCGCCAGCGAGCTGTCTACCAGGCTCTGCGCCATTTGCGTGGGGGTCAAGTTGCCGGGACCCGCGTTTTCAGCCGGGGCCGGCGCGGCTGGAGGCTGAACCTCGGCCGCGTTGGCCTTGGCTCGCTCGGCTTCGACTTCAGTAAGCCGCGTATCGGCCTTTTCGTAGATCCGGGCCGCGCACCAAGCCATGTCGACCATCATCTGGCGCACTTTCCTGCGGATGGCCTTGTTGTCGCCGCCCAGCCCGGCATCGACATCGCTGAGGATGGGCATGGCGGGCATGCAGGCCTCAGCCCAAGCGGGGTCGGCCGAAAGCACTTGTCGGCAGCAGGTGCTCCAGTTCTGCGACAGCACGTCGAGCACGGCCTGGCGAACCTTCCCGGTCATGGAAGCCGACGTTCCGCCCTGGCTGAAGCTCATGGCTTCAAACATGGCCCCGACGACCATGGGCGACTCCTCGGTTTTCGAGGCCGTTGCGACTGTGGCGATCAATTCCATCGCCGGACCCTCGCCGCCGGCCAGCAGCGCCGGGCGGATCTGCTTGTAGCCGCCCCAGCCCATGTATCGCACGGCCACGTTGGGGCTGACGACCATCTTCCTGAGCGAGGATTCGATCGCCGGTTGATGCGTCATCGTCAGCGCCATCGCCAGGTTGATCTGCTTGGCGGCCAGCATCGGGTCGTCGGCCTTGAGACCCTCCAGCAGCGGAGCGATGGTGCGATCGAGAATCGCGGCGAAGGCGGGGGCGTACTCGGGGCCGCCGTCGGCGTGGAAGTCCAGCGTCAGTCCGCGTCGCGCGTTGTAGATTTCGGTTCGATTGGAGGCGCTGGTGATCATGCCGACCCAGTACTTGATTCGCGGCTCAAGCTGCTGCGAGAGGTCGACGCCGGTGGCCCCGGCCTGGGGGGCCGGCGGCACGCCGGCCTGGGCGAAGACTGGTGAGGACATACCCACCAGAAGGAGGCAAGCGGCCAGCGTGATGGAAAGGGCGCTACGCATGATTATCCCTTCATTTAGCACTCGGCAGAACCACTGAATTGATAGTAGGTTCCTGCCCGCGGCCTGTCAAGAATGATATCACGCTGAAAGCAGCTATCGGCCCTCAGCTATCAGCTCTCAGTGTCACGGGGAATGATGGATGGAGGTGAGGAACGTCTCGATGGCGGCTGCGCAGGCGCTGACGCTGACAGCCGCAGCGGCGGGGCAGGCTCGTACGCCACCCAAGACAGCCTCGCCCTCTGGCGAAAGATACGTCTCGATGCCCTTGTACATCTGCATAGCGCAGAACCGTCGCGCCGCTTTCAACTGCTCGGCGGTAAGTGCCATCGCAGAGCCTCCCTCGCCGCTGATGAACAGGTTCGTCATCGCAACGAGCGGTTCGCCGCCGCGCGGGCCGATCCCGCCGCGGCGGTCGCCGATCGCGTCCAGAGCGTATATCTCGATTGCTGCACGCGCATCCGCAGGCGATGACAGTCCCACATAACACTTCCACGCCTGCGACCAGGCGTCTTGGGCGGGCGCGGCCTTGATCTGTTGAAAGAGGCCCACTTGCGCAGAACTCATGCCCGTGCCTGATGTGGCGTCGGCTCTCTGCGGGGCATGCATAAGAGCCTGGTAGGCCAGGCACAGATCCTCGATGTTGGCTGCTGCGGTTGTACCGTCGAGGCGGCAGGAGATCCCGCTCTTGCCGGGTTTGCCCGCCGCATCGGAAATCGCCGCCAGCAGGGCCGCTGCGATTTCCTGCGCCTGCGGGGCGGCGGGCAGTTGAGCGATGATCATCGCGACATATGCCGTGGCGGCCAATTGGTCAGCCGGTTCGCCGGTGACGACATACGCCGTGCGTTCGCTGCGCTTGATCTGACGCGCGACGTAGGCCATCGCCGCGTTGACGCTCTGCTGAATCTTTCGGTCATTGACGCGGGCGTTGAGCCGTGCCATTGCCAGGGCGGCTGCCAGGTGCTCGCGTATCGGGGCGGGCTCCTCGCCCGTGCGATACGCGCCGCTGCGGGCCTGGTGGCGGATCAGGTATTGGGCCACCGCCACGGCGCGATCGGCGCCGGTTGCTGAATCGGCGGCCTCCGGCAGTTTGCCGCGGAATAATTCCTTCGCGCGCTGACCGGGCAAGGCCACGAAATGCCGCGTGTGGAATATGGACCACTGCGATGGCTTGGCCAGCGATGAGCGGTCCATCGGCAACTGCATCAGGCAGGCGCTGCGCATCTGCTGCAGGTCCATCCCTGACTCGTGCGCTTCCGACGGCAGCACTCGGGCGATCTTGCCCGCGCGCTCCAGTTGCAGACCGCTGCGCCCGCATACGACGTGGGACAGTTCTTCGTCCGTCGCCGTTTTGCCGGTGAGCATCATCTCAACTTCCACTGTCAGGCCCGCCAGCACCTCCGGCGTGACGCGGTCGGGCAGCTTTTCGCTGCGGATCGCCGCTATGGCCGCAGCGGCCACGCTCAACGGAAGGCTGTCTTTCTCCATGATCACGCGAGAGACAATGTTGCCGCCGCTGCGCAGCGTGACTGCCGCCCTCAGGGTGTGCGGCGGCGGGGGCGTCCACGATGCCGGGACTGGCACCTGCTCCGGTGAAATACGATGCGCAGCGTATTCCTTCATGGCTCTGCGGGCGAAATCAACCAGATCGGCGCCGCCGTCCTGCGCAACCTGCGGCGCCGCAGGCGGCAAGGCGCCAGCTATTGACAGCACGATCAGACTCGCACAGGGCAGAAAGGTCATGCAATCTTTATAGACTGCCGCCGCTGAACAGTAAAGAAGACTGGCAACTTTTTGATCTGGAAGGGGGAAAAAATGAAAAATGCACTCCAAGAGGCATGCTCCTATGCTTAACATACTTTTAGATAATGACTTGTATTGATTCAGGCTCAATTGTCCTTTGCCGGTGAGCGACAACAGGCCGCTCAGGCAAGTTTGTGCATAAAAGCATTAGTATCAAGCGAATATGAACCTAGAATGTGGTGGAACGGTTCCTGTGCCGGCGGCGGCAGGCTTTGACGATGCAGCACTATTGGCGGCGCGAAGTTCGTTTTTAGTTGCATAACCTTCAGGGATTCTTACACTTTGCTCAATTGCAGTGTTGAGAAGGGAATCGCCGGCTTCTTTCGCCCTTGCGGGACGCAAGGAGACCCTTAATGCCTACTATCACCTATGATGATGGCAGTTTCCTGCTGGACAACCAGCGGTTGTGGTTGGTCAGCGGGTCGATTGATTACTTCCGCACGCCAGCAGCACTGTGGCCCGACCGCCTGCTCAAGGCCAAGCGTGCGGGGCTCAACTGCATCTGCACGTACGTGCCTTGGAACTTCCACGAGCCGTTTGAAGGCAAATGGGAGACCTCAGGCGATCACGACGTGTATGCCTTCGTCCGCGCCGCGGGCGAGTTGGGTCTGTACGTGATCCTGAGGCCGGGGCCTTACATCGGCGGGCAGTGGGACTTCGGCGGCCTGCCGGCCTGGCTGCTGGCCAAACCTGGCTTGGCGCTGCGGGCCAATAATGCCACGTTCCTACACTACTTCGACAAGTACTTCCGCAAGATGCTCCCGCGCCTGGCCGAGCAGCAAGTGACGCGCGGCGGCAATATCATCCTGGTGCAGAGCGAGAATGAATACACACTGCGCACCATGCCCGATCGGCTGCAGTACCTCGAGTTCGTCAGCCAGTTGCTGCGGCGCAGCGGCTTTGAAGTGCCAATCATCACCTGCAACGACCTGACCGAGCCTGCCGTGCCCGAGGCCATCGAGACCGTGCGCGGGTGGGACCATGTCGTCCAGAATCTCAAGCGATTGCGATCGCGCCAGGGCGGGGCGCCGCTTCTGGTGGGTGAGCTTTGGGCCGGCCATTACGATCAGTGGAGCGGGCAGCATACCCGCCGCGGCGCCGCCGACGTGGCCCGCAAGGCCATGGAAGTCCTCGGCTGCGGGGCCCAATTTAATTACTATCCCTGGCACGGCGGTACGAATTTCGCCTTCAAGGCCGGCGCCCCCGGCGACGGGCCCGACTGCTTCCAGACCACCAGCTTCGATTTTGACGCTCCGCTGTCCGAGGGCGGCGGGCTGACACAGAAATACTACACTACGCGACTTGTGAATCTGCTGGCACATCACATGGGCGCGTTCCTGGCCGCCTCGTACGCCCAGGAGGCCCGCGTCAACATACACGATTCCTCGACCGTGCTGAATGTCAGTGGTTCGCGCGGCCGGTGGGCGGTGGTGACCAACAACGGTCGCCAGGACATCAGGCAGGCCGCCGTCTCATTGCCCGACGGAACCGATATCAACGTTTCGCTGGAACCGCTGGGCGCCATGGCCGTGCCGCTGGGCCTGCAACTGACCGAGCAGGTCAAGCTCGACTGGTCTAACGTCACGCCTCTGGGATTCTTCCGCCACAAGGTACTGGTCGTCCACGGCCCGGCCGGCTGGCCGGCCCGCATCAGCCTCAACGGCGCAGTGATCGCGGCCGTCATCGGCAGCGACGACGAGCCGGTGATGATCGAGGCCCACGGGCTGACGATCGTGCTGGTCAACAGCTCGCTGGCGATGCGCACGTGGGTGCTGGACGAGACGCTGGTTCTCGGTCCCGATTTCGTCGGCATCGAGCCCACCGACGTGGTCTTCAATCACGCCGCCCCGCAATATGCGATGATCGCTTTCGACGGGAAGCTCACGCACAAGAAGATCAAGCCGACCGCGCCGGCGGCCGTCAAGCCCATCAAGCTCGGGTCGTGGAACCGCACCGGCGTCAGCAAAGAGCCCCTGGGCGATAACGCGCTGGAATGGCTCAAGATCGACCGCCCGCGCGACGTCGACTTCCTGGGCGTCCATGATGGGTACATCTGGTATCGCCTGGAGACGATCGAGGACAAGCCGCTCAAGCGGCAACTGTTCCTGCCCGAGTGCGAAGACCGCGCCACGCTCTACCTCAACGGCAAGCGTCTGGGCGTCTGGGGCCGCGGCGACGGCGCCGTGCGAACGCCCATCAATGCCGACTTTCGCAAGGGCGCCAACACGCTGACGATGCTGGTAGATAATCTCGGACGAGCCAGCACCGGGCACAAGTTAGGCCAGCGCAAAGGCCTGGCGAATCACGTGTACGACGCCCGGCCGCTGCAGCGGGGCAAGTTCAAGCTCAAGAGCGTTGAGAGCTTCCCCAAGCGCGTCGTGCCGCGGCATTTGCTGTTCATGATCGACGATCTTCAGGGCGTGCCGGTCTGGGAAGCGCAGCTCGTGATCACGCTGAACAAGGTCGCGCCGATCCACATGACGTTTGAAAATCTGCCGCATCACATGGCGATTTTGTGCAACGAGCGCACGGTGGCGTTCCTGCCCTGCCAGGGCAGCGGGTTTGGCGACGCGACGCTCGGGGCCGAACTCAAGAAGGGCAAGAACGTCCTGAAGGTTCTGGTCTGGGGTGACGTCGATTCCAAGTTGCTGGACAACATCAAGATGTACAACCTGCTCGAGCCGGTGACGGCGCAGGGGCGGTTGTCGTGCCGCGCCTGGCAGATGCCCGCTGATGCCTCCGGTGTCCTGGGTGGCGACCGTCCAGCCTGGTACAAGGCCGAATTCAAGTACGCCCCGGCTTCGCAGGCGCTGTTCCTGCGCATCTCCGGGCCAGGCAAGGGACAGATCTTCCTTAACGGCCACAATGTCGGGCGGTACTGGTCGGTAGGGCCGCAGGAACTGTACTATCTGCCGGAGTGCTGGCTGCGGGAAGACAACGACGTGACGTTGTTCGTTGAAGACGGCCACAGGCCCACAGGGTGCAGCCTGGAGTTCAGCGCGACAGGCCCGTACGGCCCGCGATGATCGCCGGGAAATTTGCTTGAACGCATGAAGTCTTTTAGCTACGATTACTTGCGCGGGGGGAACATGGTCAGAAGGGAACTACTGTGCATACGGTGACCAAAAAAGAACTTGTTGATCGCATTGCCGACAAGACTGATCAGAAGCGCGTGCTGGTGAAAGAGATCGTGCAGGTCTTCCTCGATGAGGTCATCAATGAACTCGGCGGCGGCAACCGTCTCGAGTTCCGCGACTTCGGCGTTTTTGAGATCAAGCAGCGCGCCGCCCGGACCGCCCAGAATCCCAAGACTCTTGAACGAGTCCACGTCGCCGCCAAGAGAACCGTCAAGTTCAAGATGGGCCGCGTCATGAAGGAAAAGATGCAACCCAACCAGAGTGGTGCATAGATCCCTTCTTGCCGTGTCGCGAATTGCTTCCCCGTCGGATGATCCAGCCCATGCTGACGATAGCGTAACGGTAGGGGTGGGATTCGAACCCACGGTGCCTTTCGGCACACCGGTTTTCAAGACCGGCTCCTTCGGCCACTCGGACACCCTACCTGATGCAGCCTGCACAGAGGAGTGTCGGTTATTTTCCCGATGAATTCCATTGTTTTCGTATTCATTGCATGCCTGTGCATTGGATCCGGGAAAAGACCCCAAGTTCGCCCCAAGTCCGACCTTCCGCCCCAAGATCCGCCCCAAGTTTTTTCCGCTGCCCTTTGTTGCCACGTTGAACGCGGCGGCTGGGCGGCTGGTGTTCTATAATTGTTGTCGACGTGAGAGTGGCGCAACTAACCAAAGTGGGGATCTGCCCGGGCGGCCACACGACTCGTGGGGAGAGAGGAGTATTTTCATGGCCATTGAACTGCAGCGCGTCGCGGATTTGGGGGCCCAGTTCAGGGTGGACAGCATTCGATGCACAACTGCGGCTGGATCGGGTCACCCGACGTCCTCCATGTCGGCCGCCGATCTGATGGCAGTCCTTTTGGCGAAATACCTCATGTATGACTGGGATCGCCCCGATAGCCCCACAAACGACCGTCTCATTTTCTCAAAGGGACACGCCAGCCCTTTGCTCTACTCGATGTATAAGGCCGCCGGCGTCATCACCGACGAAGAGTTGCTGACTCTACGTAGGTTTGGCAGCCGTCTAGAAGGTCATCCCAAGCCGTTACAGAGCGAAGAAGGCGGTAGCATGCCTCAGGGCTTGCCCTGGGTGGATGTGGCCACCGGTTCCCTGGGGCAAGGCCTGCCGATCGGGATTGGACTGGCTCTCAGCGGCAAGTGTATCGACCGACTGCCGTTTCATGTCTGGGTGTTGCTGGGTGACAGCGAAATGGCCGAAGGCTCCATCTGGGAAGCATTCGACAAGGCCAGCCACTACCAGTTGAACAACCTGGTCGCGATTCTTGACATGAATCGTTTGGGCCAGCGGGGACCGACCGATCTGGGGTGGGATGCCCGGACATACGCGGCTCGTGCACGTGCCTTCGGGTGGCATGCGATTGAAATCGACGGCCACGATCTGAGGGCCATTGATGCGGCCTATCGGCAAGCCTTGGAGCAGGCCAGCAAGCCCACCTGCATCGTGGCGAAGACCGTGAAGGGCTCAGGCGTCTCTCTGGTGGCAAACAAGGAGGGGTGGCATGGCAAGGCCCTTCGTGCGGACGAGGCCAGGACAGCGATCGAAGAACTCGGCGGCGAACGCCACGTCACGGTGCCTGTTCAGAAGCCCGCGGACGCGCATTCCTTCACGCGGCCGGCAGCCCAGCCTTTGAAATTACCCGTTTATGATGTCGGATCCGCAGAAGCCACGCGCATGGCGTTTGGCGATGCGCTTATGGCCGTCGGCGCATTGCGACCGGAGGTCGTTGTGCTCGATGGCGAAGTCTCCAATTCGACCTTCACCGACAAGTTCGGCAAAGCCTATCCTAGTCGGTTTTTCGAGATGTACATTGCGGAACAGCAACTCGTTTGTGCCGCCATCGGCCTGAGTGTTCTGGGGAAAATCCCTTTTGCCGCGACCTTCGCTGCCTTCTTCACACGGGGCTTCGACCAGATCAGGATGGCCGCCATATCCGGCGTCAAGCTTTGCCTGTGCGGGTCGCATGCCGGTGTCAGCATCGGCGAGGATGGCCCGTCTCAGATGGCACTTGAAGACATGGCCATGATGCGGGCCGTTCATGGCAGTACCGTGCTGTACCCATGCGATGCCAACCAAACGGCGCACCTGGTGAGCACGATGGCCGGCCTGCCGGGAATCTCCTATCTGCGTACGACTCGCGCAAAGACACCCGTCATCTATCCCTCAGGTGAAACATTCCCCATCGGAGGAAGCAAGGTCGTGCGCCATTCGGACAAAGATCAGGTGGCGGTCATCGCTGCAGGAATCACCTTGCATGAGAGCCTGCTCGCATACGAGCAGCTCAAACTGGATGGCATTGCTATACGAGTCATTGATGCCTATTCGGTCAAACCGATAGACAGAGAGGTTCTGCATGAAGCCGCCGAGGTCACGGGAGGCAGGCTCGTGGTGGTGGAAGACCACTGGGCCGAGGGTGGACTCGGTGACGCCGTTCTGGATGCCTTCGCAGGGGCGGGAGAGAAGGCTCCTGCGACAATCAAACTAGCGGTGCGTTCCATGCCGACCTCTGGCACCCCTGCAAAACTCCTCAGCGCCGCCGGAATTGATGCTGAGCACGTTGTCCAAGCTGTTAAGACGTGTTGCTGATGGTAGGTATCGTGGCGTTCCGATCCCGGACGAGGTTCTTCTCGTGTACACCGGCCACTTGGCTTGGCTAGGCAGGTTGAGTTTGGCCGGCATGATGATTGTTGGCGCATCAGCAAGCATGTGCGGCATTACCAGGCTGCGATGCGCGAACGGCGATGCGCCTAGAATACGCTAGACTATTGGAGCCCTACCATGGCGCATAAGGCAACCGAAATCCTCAAGCATGAGCACGATGTGATCCTGATGGTCGTGCAGGCAGTGCAGAGACAGATCGAGGGTACTGCCGAAGGCCAGGTTCCGGATTGGCGGCGTCTGGCGGAGATACTGGAGTTCTTCGCGGCCTTTGTTGATCGTTGCCATCACAGAAAGGAGGAAAAGTGCCTTTTTCCTCAGCTCTGCCAGCATGGCATGCACTGCACAGAAGAGCCGATTGCAGTTCTGCTGGACGAACATCAGCAAGGCCGCCAGTACCTTGCGACGCTTCGGGATGCCATCGTGGTGATCCGAAGATCACTTCTGGAGTATTCTAAGCTGCTTCATCGCCACATTGAAAAGGAGAACACCGAGGTCTTTCCGGTAGCCGACCAGTTGGTCTCTGAGGAGGAGGACCGAGAACTCGAACGGAGATTCGACCAGATCGAGCAGCAGGAGATCGGCCCCGGCGTGCATGAGCGATACCACCAAATGGCCCACGAATTGGCGGAACAGTTACAGGGCGTGCCACCAAGATGATCCATCTGCCCTGGACAGAACGAGGATTCCGACATGAACTCGCTTGATGCCATCGACGTCCTGGAAGCCGAGCATCGAACCATCCTGAAAGTCGTGGGAACGATGGCCGTTCTGGCGGATGTCGTTCAGAGCGGCCAGGACAAGTGCCAGACGATTGGTGAGGTGCTGGAATTCCTTCAAACGTACGTGGGCCAATGCCATCATGTCAAAGAAGAACAGCACCTGTTCCCGGCGTTGACGGCCAAGGGTGTGCCGGCCCAGGGCTGTCCCATCGGTGCGCTGGTCCACGAGCACCAGAAACTCCATGCCCTGATGGACGACCTGGCGAGATCGGCGCAGATGGCCGGGCAGTCCGATCCTGCTGCCGAACATCGCCTGAGGGAGCTGGCGGAGATGTATCCGGGACACATCTGGAAAGAGGATTATCTCCTGTTTCCGATGAGCAGGAAGGTGCTCCTGCAAGACGATTTGGAGGCCCTGAATGTGCACTTCTCCCAGGCAGATAGACAGATCGGCTTGGAGACCCGCAGACGACTGGAGGGTCTCGCCCAGAGGCTGTATGAGGAATGCCTGATCTCTGCCACATGACCGGCCTCCGCTCGGCACCCTTATTCGCCAACACGTCCATCGCGGCGGAGGCGGCGGAGCAGTTCACCGCAGCAAGCCACGATGAGGATGCCCATGACCAGCCCGCCCGCGTCGTGCCAACTGATTTGGAACACCCCCAGGGCGATGATCAACGTGGTGGCGGCCGCGGGGGGATGGTAGCACCGCAGGAGCGTGTGACCGAGCATGGTTGCGCCCACCGAGACAGCCGCGGCCCACATGCGAGGCGGCGTTACATAGTCGCTTACGTGCACCAGCGGCGGCAGGTGGGCGGCGAAAATCCAGACGGCAAGATAACCGGCGGCGATGCCAATGGAGTGGCCAACCAGCGTGCTGTAGAGGCCCGACGACCGATCGTTCGGTCGGCAGGCCTGCATGAAGGCGGTGGGGCCCAGGCTCGGAAACATCCATGGCTGATGAAAGACGTAGCCCATGCCTCCCGCGATCAGCATCAGTGCGCCGGTGACCAGCGGCATCCAAACGAGGTCGGGGATGCCCAACGCGGTGCCCGCCAAACCACGGTTCTTTGGCATGCCGAGCCCTTTCTCAAAAGTATAGCCATCGGCAGCCCTACAATAGAAAGGAGCTTGGCTTTGTCACCATGGTACTCCAACTCCAATCCGTGCCACCCTTCCGCCTCGACTTGACCGTGTGGGCACTGCGGCGCGACTATCGCAACCGGATCGATCGCTGGAATGGCCGAGAGTATCGCCGCGTCCTGCTGCTGGGCGACACACCGGTGGAGACATTGGTGACGCAGACCGCCCCGCCCGAGCGGCCGCAACTGGCCGTGGAGTTTGTCGCCAGCCGCCCCGGGCCACGTCAGCAGCAGCAGGCGGCGCAGATGTTGACGCATCTTTTGGGGCTGGATCTCGACCTCGGCGGGTTTCATCAGTTCGCGGCCGGTCAGCAAAGGCTGGGCGTTCTGGCGAGGCGATTCCAGGGGCTGCGTCCGCCATGTTTCCTGAGTGTCTGGGAGGCTCTGGTCAACGCCGTGTCGTGCCAACAGTTGTCGCTGACAGTTGGCATCCTCCTGATGAACCTCCTAGCCGAGCGGTTCGGCCCGGCTTCTCACGCCGGTTCCCACGCGTTCCCGCGTCCAGCCGACCTGGGTGGTGCCGACATCGCGGACCTGCAAGCCATGGGCTATAGCCGAAACAAGGCGGGGACGATCCTCGAACTGGCTCAGGCGGTCGCGGAGGGTCGGCTCGATCTGGAGGCCGTCCACGCGCTCGATGACGAGACGGCCGTCGATTATCTCACTCGCCTCAAAGGGATCGGCCGGTGGTCAGCTCAGTACGTTCTTTTGCGGGGGCTGCGGCGGCTGAACGTGTTTCCTGCCGACGACGTGGGCTTCCAGAACAAGTTGGCCAAGTGGCTGCACCTTGACGAGCGCCTCAATTACGAAGGTGTGCATCGCGTGATCAAACGTTGGCGGACGTACGGCGGCATCATCTACTATTTCATGCTCCTGAACCACCTCCAGGAACAGGGCCATCTGAAGGCCTGTCCGGCTACCGGAGACGCGACTGTCGCCTGATGGCTGCGCACAAGACCCGCGTAGAATGGAATGGATAGGGAGCGCGAGACATGATGACGCTGCATATGAAAGCCGGCAGCCCGGCCTGTGAACGGCTGGAGAGACGCTTAGCGGAGAGGGCTTGGGCTTATCAGGTCGTCATGCATGATACGGAATCGGGCCAAGGCCCTCCGCTCCACGCTCCAATGACCCCAACGCAATGATCAGCGTGGTGGCGGCGGCCCCAAGCTCGGCACCATAAGCTATTCTTGGAGTCTCTTTTGTGAGCCAATAGAGCCGGGCTGATCGGCCTAACGAGCCTGTCCCGTGCCCGTGATAGCGGCGAGCCTGTCCAAGTGCTTCAGGCACTCTTCCCGGCCCATAACCAGCGCGCCAGCCATCGTGTCCCACAGGGCTGGGGTCTTCGCGCTGCCAAACAGCTTGACCATCACCTGGTCTTTCTCCGGGTGTTTTTCGGGTGCATTGACGGCGATGAAATCGATGGCCAGCTCGGTCAAACGCTGCCGCACCGGCTGTGAACTCTCACACCCCTCGAACTGGAACAAGATGATCATGGCCTGCCTCCTTCCTTTCTGTGGCACATTCTAGCTGGCGTGGGAAGGCGGAGGTTACCGATCCCGTCGGCCAAGCGGGCCATCGAGTGGAGGAATGACTCCTGTGTCTCGCGCAAGATGATAGGTATGACTAGCATGGTCGTGTATTAGCGTGTCGAGTAGCCCCATGCCGGATACCATTGGCTTGTCAGATCGTGTTTGCCGACAGACGACTCAGATGCGGCCAGTGGTCGACTCGGAACGGTGTCTCTGCGACATCAACCAAGTGCGAACGGCCGCTATCACCAACGGAACGACTCCCAGCACGATGAAGATAATGTCTGCGGGTAGGCGGGCCCACTCCAGGCGACTCATGAGAGGCGAGTTTAGGAAGGCGGCGCTACGGCCATGCCAATAACCGTTCAGGATCACATCGTAGAGTTGCAGCACGCCTGTGGGGAACAGGCTCAGAACTATCATCAGCCCTAGCCCGATGTTAAGGCCCCAGAATGATACCTTGACATATTTTTGAGTGCGGACCCAGTCTGCCTCGGCGGACATCTGCCGTAGCGCGAAAACCAGGAACGCAATCCCCAACATTCCAAATACGCCCATCATCGCTCCGTGGGCGTGGTTGGCGGTAAGGTTAGTTCCGGCCTGATAGTAGCTGATCACGGGCAAATTGATCAGGAATCCGAAGATACCCGCGCCGATGAAGTTCCACACGCCGACGGCGATCAGGAAGTAGAAGGTCCACTTGTGCGGCATGTTCACCGGTTGACCGCATTCATCGCAGCGGCTGCGAGTCAGGCGGACAAACGCCGAGGCATCCAGCGTCAGCAGGATCAGGGGCACCACCTCCATGGCCGAGAAAGTCGCCGACAGCGCCATCGATACCGTGCTCTGGCCGGTCCAGTACCAGTGGTGCCCGGTGCCCAGTATGCCGCTGCCTAGGAACAGGATCGCATCCAGGTAGATCACGCGAGTGGCGGTTCGGCGGCTAACCATGTCCATCTTATAGAAGAGCACGGCGACCATCACCGTCGCAAACAACTCGAAGAATCCTTCCACCCACAGGTGGATGATCCAGAATCGCCAGGTATCCACCACAGTGAAGTTCGTCTTGCCCGTGAAGAACAGGGCAGGGAGGTAGAAGATGGGGATCGTAAAAGCCGTCAACAGGAACAAGGCCGACAGTTCTCGGTGCTCCTTTCGCCGCCAGGATGGCTGGAGCGCACGGACCAGGAACATCGCCCAGATCAGTAGCGCCGCCACCAACGCCCACTGCCAGAACCGCCCCAACTGGAGATACTCCCAGCCCTGATTGCCGAACCAGTACCACCACTTGCCAACCACCTGCCGCACGCCCAGAACGTCGCCCACGAGCGTGCCAGTCACGATGACCAGGAGCAGAATGAACAGAACGTTGAGCGTCTTGACCTGACCGCGAGGCTCAGTCCCCCCCAGGGCGGATGCCAGAAAGGCTCCGCCGGCGACGAACGCCGTCGCGATCCAGAAGATCGCCAGTTGCAGGTGCAGGCTCCGCAGAATGTTGCTGGGGAATATCGCCGCCAAGTCCAGCCCGTAGAAGCCTTCCGGTTGGGCACGGAAATGCGCGACTCCGCCCCCCACCAGCACTTGGCCCAGAAACATCAGGGCGACGGCCAGGAAGAACTTGAGGGTCGCCCGCTGGCTGGGGCTGGCTACACCGGGCAGCAGACTGGGATGGATGTGCGCCTGCCGGTCCTTGGCGCGCCAGCCCAGGTAGTCGAACTTCCCGAAGGCCAGCAGCACGGCCGCCGTGCCGGCCAAAAGCGTGATCAGGCTCAGTCCGCTCCAGAGGATCGCGGCCGACGAGGGGCCGTTGCCAATCGCCGGTTCGTAGGGGAAGTTGTTCGTATAGGAGTAGGATCGGCCAGGGACACGCGCGACGGTCGCCCAAGCCGACCAGGCGAAGAACGCCGTCAGTTGCCGCAGTTCTTCAGGATCACTGATCATCGCCCTGGGTAGGCCGCGGTTCTGGGCGGCATTGGTGAAATAGGCCCGCCACTGTTCGAGTTGCCTAATGTAGGAATCTGCCTCCGGCTGCGTGAAGGCCAAAACGCCCGAGGCAGGGTTATAGCGGTTTTCGGCCAGCAAGGCGCCGACTTCAGCCGTCAACTCTCCATTTCGAGCGGCCGGCGAGTCAGCAGGCCGTCGTTGTGAGAGCCAGGCCTTCGCGTCCATGGCTAGTTGGTGAAGATAAGAGGCAGTGAAGTCTGGCCCTAGATAGGCGCCGTGACCCCACAGCGTGCCGTTGTCCATCAGGTCGTAGCGAAGAAAGATCTGCTGGCCGGCAACGATGTCGGCACCAGTGAAGACGACCGTGCCGGCCGGGCCAACCACCTTCTCGGGAACGGGCGGCTTGATGGAGTAGGCGTTGGCGGCGATCCAGCCTAGGGCGACGAACTCCGCAATCACGATGCCTAGAGCCGCGTACCGCCAGCCCGGCCGCAGATTGCCAGACGGGATTAAGCCGCCTTCGATCAAGAGCGTTGTTTCCCCTTCAGAACTATTTTTTCTTCTTCACTGGCTTGCAGGTGCATTTGTCTGATGGCTTCTGGCAGCCCGAGCAGACCTTGTCCTTGATCTCTCGCCCGCATTTGACGCAGGGCTCACAGCCACAAGTTTGGCACATGACGAGCTCCTTTCAGTCTAGCAACAAGCATAAGTATAGGCGCGAGGCTCTTTCGTAGCTCCGCCAATTCGTGCGTTAACTCAACATAAAGTCGGTCTTCCATCGATGGCCTCCCGCCGGCTCGTCGCCTGGCGAGATCCGGTCGCCAACTCGTCAGCCCAAAGCATATGCTTCACCGATCGCTCAAAATTGATGCTTGGCCATCCGCGTATAATTCCAGAACGATGCCGCACAGAAGGTGGCGTCAGAAGGAGTAGGCATGGCTGCTGCCACAAGGACCAGAGTGACAATCATCGCAAAGCGGATCTATGAGGCCCCCTCAAGCAAGGACGGCTTTCGCGTCTTGGTCGACCGGCTTTGGCCGCGAGGCTTCACGAAGGCTCGCGCCAAGATCGACCTGTGGATGAAGGACCTTGGGCCGAGCGATGAACTGCGCCACTGGTTTGGGCATGATCCGGCCAAGTGGCCCGAATTCAAGCGGCGCTACTGGTCTGAGCTAAAACGCAAAGGCCATTTGATTGAGCGGTTGCTCTCCTCGACCGAGAAAGCTGCGATCACACTCGTCTACAGCGCGAAGGACGAAGAGCATAACCAGGCGGTGATCTTGAAACACTTTCTGGAGCGGATGCTGGGCTGAAGCAGCTCTTGAGGCCACCATCATGGCGGTGCCACGTGTGGTAGTGGTCGGCGGCGGATTCGGGGGACTTCAGGCTGTTCTCGGCCTCAAACACGCGGCGGTCCAGGTCACTTTGATCGACCGGCGTAACCATTATCTTTTTCAGCCTCTGCTCTACCAGGTGGCCACCGGGAGGCCTGTCGCCGGCGAACATCTCGGCCCCGCAACCGGGTCTTCTCCGCTTTTGAATCGGCCGAGCGCGAGACATGGGCATCGACGAAACCGGCTGGGCCTCTTTCGGTATGCTTCACTCTGCGACTCTCTCCTGTGGACCCCTTTGTCGGGGTTCTAACGGCCGGCGCCGGCCACACCTGCCAGGGGTTAGTGATCGAGACGATCGCGCTTGCCGAGACGGCAATTGCAGCTATACTTCGATGCCATGTCCAGAGAGAAGCATAGATCGCGGCCGAGGTTCCATGTATCCCCGCTGATACTGCTTTCCAGCCTGGTGGTGTTGTTGGCGCTGGAGGCGACCCTGGGCGGAGGGGCGTTCGTCGGCCTCCTTCTCGAAGGAGCCTTGACGTTCGTGGTGCTGGCTTCGGCACTGGTCATCCGCGCGCAGGCGAGGTTCCTGCGCATCCTGCTGGCGCTGGGAGTGCCTACAGTAATCGTGGGCTGGATGGTGCGGTTGGGTTTCGCGCCGATGTGGCTGGTCGACGTGCGCGATGGGCTGTTCGCCGGCTTGCTGCTGGTTGTGGTGGCCTCTATGGTCGGCTCGCTGTTCCGTGCCCGGCGGATCACGGAAGGCACGCTCATCCAGGCGGCGTCGATGTACCTGTTGCTGGGGATTGCCTTCGCGGCCGCATATGCCATCATCGCCCGAGCGATTCCCGGAGCATTCCGGGCCGGCGCGGGCGTGTTCCAGATTCCGCCAGTCGGCAGAGCGAGCCTGACGGAGATGCTCTATTTCAGCTTCGCCACATTTACCACCCTCGGCTATGGAGACATAACGCCGGCGGTGCCGTTGACCAGAGCTGTCGCTGTGATCGAAGCCACGGTGGGCCCGCTCTACCTGGCGATCGTCATTGCCCGGCTGGTGGCGGTCTTCACGGTTCAGCGGGAGTCGGAGGATCGCCCCGGGCAGAACGACAAGCGCGACCGCTAGCGGGAATGCTTGTCCACATTTGGAGAATCGCACGCGACGCCACGACAAATTCCAACTGAGGATAGAGAATAATGACGGAACTGGAGAACTTTCGGGCGATCGTGGAGCATCGCCGGCCCGAGTGGATTCCCTTCGGCATGGGCTTCACGCCGGACCTTGCGCGGCGGGTGGTCGAGCATATCGGCACCGACGACATCGCCGGGCATTACGGCATGTGGCGGCCCGCGTGGGTCGGTCCCAAGGTGGTCGGGCAGCCGCCAAAGCTCGATTTCAGCCGATACTGGCAGGGCGAGGACTTGCCCGAGGGCACGCAGATCAACGGCCTGGGCGTTGCCGAAGTGCCGGCACAGTTCTACCACTTCACGGGGTACATCTCCCCGCTGCGCAACGCCACGAGCCTGGCCGAGATCGAGGACTATCCGGTGCAGGACCCGGCGGTCTATGACTGGCAGCCGGCCGTCGCCGAGGTGGCAGCGGCGCATGCCGCTGGACGTAGCGTGATGATCTTTGTCGGGCACATGTACGAGAACGCTTGGCAGGCGCGCGGGTACGAGCAGTTCCTGATGGACACGATCGAGCGTCCGGCCTGGGCCGAGTGTCTGCTGGACAAGTTCTTCCGGCAGAACTATCACACCGCCATCGGCGCCGCCCGGGCGGGCGTGGATTACATCTACTGCGGCGACGACGTGGCCAGCCAGAAGGCCATGATGTTCTCGAAGGACACCTGGCGGACGCTGATCCTGAGCCGCTGGCGCCGCTGCTGGCAGGCGATCAAGGAGATCGACCCGCGCTGCGCGATCGGGTACCACACCGACGGCAACTGCACCGACATCGTCGGCGAGATGCTCGACGCGGGGCTGGACTTCCTCAACCCGGTGCAGCCGGAGTGCGTGGACGCCGACGAACTCAAGGCCCGCTTCGGCGAGCGGCTGGGGCTGCACGGGTGCATCGGCACGCAGTCGACGATGCCCTTCGGCACGGCCGACGACGTGCGGGCGCGCGTGCGGGAATGCGTCGAGAAATACGGCCAGCGCGGCGGGCTGATCCTGTCCCCGACGCACGTGCTGGAACCGGAAGTGCCGCTGGCCAACATCGACGCGCTGGCCGAGGCGTGCCGCCAGTACGGAACATTGAGTTCGTAGCCGCCGCCTCGCCTCGCAAGGGGTGCGGTTCGACCGCGCCTGCAGGAGACCCCATGGCCGAGAGCTATGAAACGCACGCGAAAGGCATTCGCATCCTGCCGGGGATGTGGAGGCCGCACTATGCCTGGGAACATATCGCGTGGGTAAGCCCGCCGTGGCCGTCGCAGGAATATCTCTGGCTTGACTTCCCCGAGGCGGTCTTTACCGACCACGGGCTTTTGTACCTCAGCCACGTCAACCCTCCCGCGTTTGTCGTGCCGTACGAGTTGCCGGCAGTGGCGTGGCGGAAGGCCGAAGGCGGCATTGAGTTTGATCGCGAGTTGCCCATCGGACTGAGCGTCGGCGGAAGGCTTACCCTGGCGGCGCCCGGCGTCGTGGCGATGACGCTGACCTTCGACAATCGCGGCGGGGAGAGGATCGGCGGCATCAAGCTCCAGACGTGCGCCTTTCTCAAGGCGATCAAGGAGTTCTCCGAGCACACGATGGCCAACAAGTTCGTCCACGCGACCGGCAAGGGCTGGATGCCCTGGGAAGCGGCACAGAAGCTTCCCGGCGGCGCCGGCGGGGTGATGGTCGGCTGGCACAGCGGCCCGGACGTGCTGGATATGCCGCTGATCGTCACCCGGTCATCACAGGAACCGCGGCGGCTGGTGGCGATGACGTGGTTCGAGCACACCGAGTCGGTGACAGGCAACCCCGGCCATCCGTGCATGCACGCCGATCCGAACGTGCCCGACCTCGCTCCCGGCGCCAAGGCCGTGCTGCATGGCGAACTGATGTTCTTCGAGGGCACGCTCGATGCCTTCGAGGATTTCTTCAAAGCCCGGCAGTGGGCGGGGTCCGGCGGGCGGTAGACCCTGCCAGTGGCGGCATGGGGTCACCGTTGGCAGGCTCGTGCGGGTCTGGGTCTTGTGGGGGCGTGGGGCAAGGGAGTATCATAACACCTTTGGCGGTTGAGTCTTGTTCGCGCGTGAATCATGAAACGCTTGCCCAAACCCAGTGCAGCAATGGTGCTGGCCGTGCTGATGGCCTGCGCGTTTCTGACGGCCCTTCCGGGGCGGCGGGTCGCCGAGCCTCTGCGCAACGTGACGAGCTACCTGTTCGTTCCGCCTGGGGAAGGGGCGATGTATTTCGTCAGCTACTTCAAGGGTCGCATCACGGCGCGGGCGCCGCGTCCGATCGGGGCCGACGAGGCGCGGGCGCTCGAGGCCGAGAACACGCAGCTTCGCCAGCAGGTCTACAGCCTCGTCGAGCAGCGCGACCAGTGGTGGCGGCGGGCGACGATCATCTCGGGTCTGCGAAAGCAGTTCGGCGGGCGATTCGGTCCCAGCCAGGAGTTCCCCTACGACATCATCCCGGCGTGGGTGGCCGGGGACGAGTCGCTGCCGTATGGGAGCGGACGGTCGCTCGGCACGCGCCACTCGGTGGCGTCGCGCAAGGGCGCGCCGGTGACGTCGTGGGTGCTCAAGACCGACCGCACCAAGGCCATTGAGCCCGTTGGCAGTCCGGCCATCGCCGTCGACGTCGAGAGCAAGCACCGCTACCTGCTCCAGATCACCGGTTCGGTCCTGGTGGGGCGGCTGACGCAGACGGCCGACTTCACCGCGCGGATGCAGCTGGTAAGCGACGCGAACTTCAGCATCCAGGCGCGTATCCGCCGCCTGGTGGACCGCCAGCATCCTCGGACGGTGCGCCCCAAGGGCAGCAGCGAGTTCAAGCCGCTGACGGCCGACAACAGCCTGATCGACGTGCAGGCCACGGGCGACGGCAAGGGTTCGGTGATCGTCGAGGGGATCTGGGAGGGCGAGGACGTGCGGGCGCGGGGCTGGCTGGCCCCGGGCGAGGCGTACAGTCCCGAGTTGCCGCCGCGCCGCGGCGACCAACTGGTCACGCGCGCCGACGAGATGTTCATGCCCGCCGAGGTGCTTGTCGGCGAGGTGGTCGAGGTGACGCCCATCCCGGAGCACGGCGGGTTCGTGCGGCTTCGCGTTGAGCCGGCGGTGAACCTCGCGGCCCTGCGCGAGGTGTATATCGTCGTGCCGCGCGGGGCGACTCCGGAGGCCGCCCCATGAGATGGACGCTCTACATCGTGCTGGGCTACGGCGTGCTGCTGCTGCAGACGACGCTGGGCGGGCTGATCACGTTTCCGTCGGCCTCGCTGGGCACCATCGGTCCGGACCTGACGGCCATCCTGGCGGTGTTCATTGCCCTCAACGCCCGCACGGCGACGCTGGGGATGCTGGCGGCGTGGGGCCTGGGCCTGGGCCTGGACCTGACGACCGCCACGGCGCCGGGATGCACCACGGCCATCGGGCCCATGGCCATCGCGTACGCCCTGGCGGCGGGAGTGATCTTCCACATTCGCGAGGGATTCTACTTCGAGCGTCCGCTGCCTCAGGCGTTCCTGGCGGCGGTGTTCTGCCTGATGAGCCACCTGGCGTGGGTGACGTACCAGTCGGTGCTGGCCCGCGGGGCGGTGCTGTGGGTCTGGTACGGGCAGATGGTGCTGCAGGCGGTGCTGTTGTCGATCTACACCGGGCTTCTGGCGCCGATCGGATACCTGCTGCTGCGCAAGGTGCGCCGCTGGCTGATCCCCGTCCCCGCCGTCGCTCGCGGGCGGCGAGGAACCATCGGACACCGCTGAGACCATGTACAAATTCCGAATCAAATGCTTTATGGCGTTGGCGGGCGTCGTCTTCCTGGCCATCGTTGCGCGCCTGGTGTACCTGCAGGGGTTCAGCTCGGAAGACTACCGCGACCAGGCCGAGCAGATGCTCACCGACGTCAAGCTGCTCTCGCCGGTCCGCGGACTGATCCAGGACCGCAATGGCAAGGTGCTGGCCGACAACCTGCCCTGGTACGACCTGTGCCTGGAGTATGGGCTGCTCAGCGACGACAAGGCGTTTTACGAGAAATGGGTCAAGCGCCAGCGGGACCGGATCGTCAAGGAAGAGAAGATTCCGTCGACGCAGGCGCAGGACATCGTTCGGGGCCGCATCAAGGACACGTGGAAGCGAGTGTACGAGATCGGCCTGGCCAACAGGATGGATCGGGACGCGATCGACGCGTTGATCGAGCGGACGCGACGGCGCGTCAACGCCATTGGCGACGCGGCGCGGATCTCGCCGGTGCTGGAGCAGTACCAGGCCCACCCGGTTGTGCCGGACATGGCGGCGATGGCCGACACGCAAGGCATGATCGGCGCGACGATCGTGCCGCGGCTCAAGCGGCATTACCCGTACAATTCCGTCGCCTGCCACGTGATCGGCCTGACCGGGCAGGTCAGCGACGTCGAAATGCGGCGCCTGAATCTGCGCCGCGACCAGGCCGACGACCTGACCCGCTCGCGACACAACTACCGCGGCGGCGACAGCATCGGCAAACGCGGCGTCGAAAAGATGTGCGAGAAGGAACTCGCCGGCAGCCGCGGGTACCGCAAGTGGGACCGCCGCAGCGGCGAGGCGCTCAAGGAAGGCCAGCCCGCCGTCCAAGGCGCCAACGTCACGCTGACGCTGGACATCGAGCTTCAGCGAGAGCTGACGGACCTGCTGGGCTCCACCGGCAGCAACGGCAGCATCGCCGTCGTATCCGTCCCGACGGGGCAGGTGCTGGCGATGGTGTCGTGGCCGACGTTCGACCTCAATGAGTACGGCCGCCAGTACTCCAGGCTCATAAAGGACGACCTGAACTTTCCCCTGCACAATCGGGCGGTGACGCGGTTGTACCCGCCGGGGTCGACGCTCAAGCCGCTGTCGGGCCTGGCGGCGCTGCAACTGGGCGTGATCGCCCCCGAGACGCAGTACGAGTGCCGCGGCTACCTGATCAATCCCAGTTCGTTCCGGTGCTGGATCTGGCCGTCGGCCCACATCGGCCACGGCATGCTGGACATCGTCGGGGCCTTGCAGCATAGCTGTAACGTGTTCTTTTATCACGCCGGCGAGCTGGTCACAGCCGAGCGGCTGGTGGACTGGTATCGCCAGTGGGGCCTGGGCGAGGTTGCGGGCACGGGGCTGAGTGAGGAAAGCCGCGCCCAGTTGCCCAGTTCGGCCTGGCTGCACCAGCATCCCGGTCCGGGGGCGGCGCGCCTGATGGGCATCGGACAGGGCCCGGTGGTGGTGACGCCGATGCACGTGGCGAATTATATGGCCGCCATTGCCCGCGGGGGCGAGTTCCTCTCGCCGACGCTGGTGCTGGACCCCTCGCGCCCTCAGGTGCGGCGGCGCATCGCGGTGGACCAAAACTACATCGCCCGCGCGCAGGAGGGCATGTACCGGGTCGTCAACGACAGCGACGGCACGAGCTACGACGTCTTTCACCGCTCGGTGCTGGCGGGGCCGGACGTGGTGGTCTGCGGCAAGACCGGCACGGCAACCGTTCCGCCGCAGCGATGGCAGGGCATGAGCGTGCGCCAAGGCGACATGGCGTGGTTCGCCGGTTTCGCCCCGCGCGAGAATCCACAGATCGCCTTCGCGGTGGTGGTCGAGTACGTCACTGGCGGCGGCAGCCGCAACGCCGGCCCGCTGGCCCGCGAACTGGTGAAGTTCTGCCGCCGCCGAGGGTATGTTGGCGCCGTCGCGCCGGCGGCAAGCGATCGCTTGCAGGACGCCGGCGGGGAAGGATCCCCGCAATGACCGGGATCATCCAGCGCTACCTGCGGCTGACGATCTGGCCGATCATCCTGGCGATGATCTTGCTGATGGGCGTCGGCGTTGCGGCCATCACCGTTTCGGACCACGCTCAGCTGGCGGGCAAGCAGACGGTCTTCATGGTCGTCGGACTCGTCGCCTTTGGCGTCGCCACGCTGGTGCCGTATCAGCGGTTCGGCAAGGGTGCGTACCTGTTGTTTGGGATCACGCTGCCGCTGCTGGTGGCGCTGCTGGTCGTGCCGCGATACCTGGGCTCGGCAGGACCGCTGAGATGGCTGTTCCCATCGATCAACGGCGCGCATCGCTGGATCAACATGGGCCCGGTCATGTTCCAGCCCTCGGAACTGGCCAAGCTGTCGTTCATCCTGATGTTGGCATGGTATCTGCGCTATGGCGACCACTATCGCAAACTCTCGGGCCTGATCCCGCCGTTCATCCTGGCGATGGTCCCGATGTTCCTGATCCTCAAGGAACCGGACCTGGGCACGAGCCTGCTGCTGCTGCCGACGCTGTACTTCATGCTGTACATGGCCGGGGCGAGGCTGAGACACCTGCTGGGCATCATCGCCGTGGCGACGGTGCTGATGCTGCTGCCTTTGCCGCGCGAGCTGACGTCCGACATGCCCGCCGCCGAGGCTGTCGACCGGCGGGCGCTGCCCTATGGCAGCGTCACCGTCGGCGGGCGCGAGTACGCCGTCATGCCGGTCATGCTGGCGGCGATGGAACCGCACCAGTTGCGGCGAATCGACGGCTGGCTGCGCCAGGGCGACCCTGAAGCCGCCGGCGACGAAGGGTATCAGCTTCGCCAGTCGAAGATGATCCTGTCGGTGGGTTCGCTCTTCGGCGGCGGGGGTTGGAACGAGACCAATCAGTTCTACCGCACGCTGCCGGAGTGCGAGAGCGACTTCATCTTCGCCGTCATCGGCGGGCAGTGGGGCATCGCCGGGTGCATCGCGGTGCTGTTGCTGTACAGCCTGATCTTCATCTGCGGCATCGAGATCGCCGTGGGGACCAACGACCCGTTCGGGCGCCTGCTGGCGGTGGGGGTGGTGGGGCTGCTGCTGTCGCAGGTGGTGATCAACGTCGCCGTCGTCGTCGGGCTGATGCCCGTGACGGGGATGACGCTGCCGCTGGTCAGCTACGGCGGCACGTCGCTGGTGGTCAACTGCATCGCCATGGGGCTGCTGGTCAACGTCGGCCAGCGCCACCCGATCTCGCTGGCGCCGCGCCCCTTCGAGCATGGCGACAAACAAGGCCCCGAGGCGCCGTACGGCCCCATGAGCACTGGCGAACCGGAGCGCCGCTCCCGGAGGGGCGGATGAACCCGCCGCAGCGCATCCCATGGCCGCTGCCATGTCCGCTCGATGGCGCCCGCCGCCCGCAGTTCCGGACGCTGCGGCTCGACGACGGCTACGAGACCGGCATGCTCGTTCATTCGCCGCGCGGGTCGGCGGGCGGGCCTTGCGTGCTGTACCTGCACGGGATCCAGTCGCATCCGGGTTGGTTCGCCGGCAGCGCGGCGTTTCTGGCCGATAACGGCTGCCGCGTCTACCAGGTCGAGCGCCGCGGCAGCGGGCAGAATCGGATCGACCGCGGCCACGCCCGATCGGCCGAGCAGCTCCTGGGCGACGTCGAGACGGCCGCTTGCGAGATCCTGCGGGAGAATCCCGCCTGTCCGCTGGCGATGGCGGGGCCGAGCTGGGGTGGAAAGCTGGCGGCGGCGTACTGTCTGTGGCCGCGACGTCGCGTGGCGGTCGCGTCGCTGACGATGATCGCGCCGGGCATCGTGGCGATGGTGGACGTGCCGGCCGCGACGAAACTGGCCGTGGCGGCGTGCCTGTTTGTGGCGCCCAAGGTGCGGCTGGCGATTCCCCTGGATAACGACGAACTGTTCACCGACAACCCGGCGATGCGGGCTTACCTGCGGGCCGACCCGCTGCGGCTTTACCGTGCCAGCGCCGCGTTCATGTACGCCAGCCGCGTG
>JBDKRA010000040.1:0-110455 GCA_039683615.1 Phycisphaerae bacterium | reverse complement strand
TGAGTGGTGAGTAGGAGCATCCGTCGCTCTTGACTCACCACTCACAACTCACCACTCACAACTGATTCAAAGATGCAACTGCTCTGCGGAAAATGCGGGCGCACCACCGAGGCCGACGACAACATCGCCGCCAAGGCCGTCGCCTGCGCCCACTGCGGGCGGCGCATCGCCATCCCCTTCGCCGGCGACGAGGACGATATCGTGCTGGCCGACGATGCGCCTGAACCGGCTGCCGCCGAGGCCGAGGGCGAAGAAGACTTCGCCGGCCTGGCACGCAAGATGATCTCGCGAAAGATCGTGGTGGCGTGCGGATCATGCGGACGCTCGCTCAAGGCTTCGGTGCGCATGGTCGGCCGCAAGGTGCGCTGCCCGGCGTGCAAGGCGCGGATCAAGGTTCCGGCCCCGCAGGAGGAGCTGCCCGTGCTGACGGTTCGGGCCCGCCGCAGCGGCGAAGAGCTGCCCCCTCTGGAAGACGAAGACCTCGAGGGCCTGCCCGTGGCCAAGCTGGTCCACCCGCCGGTTCCGACGTGGGTCTATTTCGTCGCCGCCGTAGCCCTCGGCGGCGCGGCAGCAGTAGGGCTGCTGTTTTACTTGGCGAACTGAGGCCCGCTGCGGAGTCGCCGCGGGGGCGAATAACCCGCAGGCGGGGTGAATAAGTTGTGCACAAGCTGTCGCAGGGTCGGCTGTTTCCCGCAGGGCGCGAGCCTATGTAACGTGCAGAAGATCGCCCCTGAGGGAAAATATCCCCGCCTGCGGCAGGACGCAACAGAACAACCAACAGGTTGTCCCCAACGGCAGGGCTGAAGATTGTGCTGTAAGCAATTTGCACGCAATGGGTTACGCGAGCGGTGGATAAGATTCCGAATGACCCGCAGGACCTATCACTACTACTACTGAATTTTCTTATACCTATATAGATAATACCCGCATCCCCCATCGGGTACGGAATCCTGTCTTGATGTTGTCACGATCCGGTCTTGGGGATTGCCCGGGCAGACATTTGTTGTCTGTAGCCTTTCTGCCGGGATTGCCGATGCATAGAGCATGGATCATCGATCAGCAGAACCGACGTCTCAGGCAGCCATAGCGGCATGGGGGATGGCATTGGTGGCAATATTCCTGGCGGCCTTGCTGGCAGGAGGCTGCTACGACAACGCCGTCCCCGACTGGGAAATGACGAAGGGGGGCCGCATGGGCATCTCCGACGCCAAACGCCAGAAGTGGGTGCCGCTGTCGAGCAGCCCGGTTGTCGAGCCGTGGAAGACGCCGGTAGGCGAGGGCCGCTCCCTGGAAACGCCGCACTACCGCATCTTCACCACCGTCAGCAATCGCCAGATGCTGCAGCTCTTCCCGGCCTTCATGGAAGCCGCGTACGACAATTACTATGTCATCACCGGCCTGCCGCGAATTGCACCCGGCAAGAAGATGCCGGTCTACTTCCTCGCCGACCGCAACCAGTGGGTGAACCTGACGGAGTTTCGCTTCGGCAAGGACACCGGGGCGTTCGTGGACATTCCCACCGGCGGCTACAGCTACCAGGGCGTGGGCGTTTTCTGGCAGTTGCAGGGGATCCAGTCGTACTCGATTGCCTCGCATGAGGGGCTGCACCAGTTTCTGTATTACCGCATGCGCGACACGCTACCGGCCTGGCTCGAAGAGGGCCTGTGCACGACGGCCGAAGGGTTCCAGGACCGCGAAGCCGAGGCCGTCCGCTTCACGCCGGAAGAAAATATCGCCCGCGCGACGGACCTGCGGGCCGTCGTCGTCAACGACCGGTGGATCCCGCTGGAGAAGCTGCTCAACATGGACAGCGGCGAGGCGATCTCCAAAGGCAATGACCCGCTGGCGTTCTACGCCCAGGTCTGGGCCCTGGCAATGTATTTGCGATATGACAAGAATTACTGCGGCCGCCTGCAGACGATGCTGACCGACGCGGCCGCGGGCAAGCTCCACAAGGCCGTCAACGTCCCGGCCGACAAGCTCGCCCAGCTCCAGCACCACAAAGGCTACAACGCCACCGTGGCCGTGCCGCTATTCAAGCACTACTTCGCCAGCAACGTGGCCGGTTTCGAAAAAGCCTATCGCGCCTACGCCGAGAGCAAGCTCATCAAGCTGCTCCCCAGGCACCCCGTGCTGAAGGATTACTAAAGCAGTGATGAGTTGTGTGTGGTGAGTGGTGAGAAGCGCCGGGCGCGCCTCGTCAGTGGTCGAGCTTTTGTCAAGCCGAAGCCTTGGCGAAGGCTGATGCTGGATGGGTTGTTCGGCGTGATCTTCAACGCAGTGGTCGCTGATTAGTGCGTACCCACGACTTGATCTGCCTGTTGTTCATGATGAACAGAAGCGTCAACGCCACAACCGTCAGCATAAGCGGAAGAAACCATGTCGGAGGAACCCGAAAACCATCAGTGGCCAGCGCATAACCCAGCCACGCCAACGCTCCCGCGATGAACAGGCAGGAAAAGACTTGCAGGAAGACGTGTGCCCAGCGGCGACCCCACAGGAAAAAAACCGCCGCGACCAGAACCGCCAAACCCGTCACAAGAATGGATCCCGTCACAGAGCATCCACCCCAAAGCTCCCTGGATGCCCTGACCGTCATCAAGGACACTATGAAAAACAGCAACCCCATGCCGCCCATGAAGATCATGACGGCGGCAACGACTATCCACCAGATGGCCACTGCAGTTGCAGATCGAGGGCGCGTGAGGGCAACCTCCGGTAGAGGAACATGACTGACCGGTCGGCTTACGGGTTCACGATTGACGAGCACCTTACCGGCACCGGCCTGCCAATTGCTCCCACAATGTGGACAGGTCATAAGCAAATCGACATCGCGCTTGTCATATGAGCTGTGTCGCTGGCAGTTAGGGCAAGTGTCATACTTGCGATTGCGAATGACGGCAGTGCTCAGGACCAACGACACGATGCTGGCCAGAAACGTTCCTACGACAATCGCTTGTTTCGCCGCCGCTGTATGGGCGTAATCGTAACAGAGCACAACTGCCACAATCAGAACAACAGGGCTGGCCAGTAGAGTCAAATACAATGATTTGTTCCAACCGGGCCGGGCATGCGGCAACTCCTGCGCGGCCGAAGCGGGGATTGGCACACGCATCGATTCCATTGCTTCCCTGGCGTTATCCTTTTGGGCAAGCTTCCGGCCCAAAGAGGCCCCTGCAATGAGCGCCACAACAAGCCCTACGAACAACACCGCGCCTTCAATGCCCATGTGGCATCTCCTGCTATAAATGGACTAAGTGTTCATCGCCACTGCACGTCCGGTTCTTTGCGCGGCGGGATACGGTGGTACTGCTCTGCGGGGTGGCCGATCATCAGGGCGCCGTGCATCACGTGGCCGGCGGGCAGGGCCAGGACCTCGCGGGCGGCGGGGGAGAAGATCATCGCCATGTGGAGGAAGCCCGCCCAACAGGTGCCCAGGCCCAGCGTCGCCGCGGCCAGTTCGGCCGTCGTCAGTGCGGCGGTGCATGAGCCGGCGGCCATGGCGTCGCCCTCGCGGGCATACGCCACCAGCACGTGCGGGCAGCCGCGCAGGATCAGGTCCGTCCCGTTGTCCCAGGCCATGATCATCGGCGCCGGATTGTAATTGCCGCCGATCAGTTCGCCCTTGGCCGCCAGCGAGCGCATCCAGTCGATGACGGCGGCGGAAAGCTTTTTCACTTCGCCGGCCTTGTACACCACCAGCCAACTGACCGACTGGCTGTTCATGCCGGTCGGGGCGTAGCGGGCCATGTCGATGACCTTCAGCAGCGTCGCGCGATCGACGGGCCGATCCTCGTAGCGGCGGATGGACCGTCGGCCCTTGATAAGCTGCTCGACGGCATGCACGTCGCCGCGCCAGTTCTCGTCCAGCGGCAGACACGCCTCGGGCGCCAGCCGCTCGTGCTGAAGCGTCTTGGTCGCACAGGCCGCGATGCAGTGCCCGCACAGCATGCACTTTTCCTGCGCGTCGGGCACCGTGCGAGGCCCGCGCGACCCGACGCGGATAAACCCCATCGGGCAAGCCGACCCGCACTTGCCGCATCGGGTGCAAACCGCATCATCAAACGAAAGCAGACTGGCCATTGTTTACTCCTGTCTTTGCTGCTGACATCATAATCGACGTTACATTAGTGGTCGAGCGGCTCGATGGATGATTGGATGGTTGGATGAATGGTGAAAACGCATTCCTCTCCCCGTCTCTCTCTTTCCTCTGCGTCCTCAGCGACCTCTGCGGCTAATAACTATCCCAGGAACTGCGCCAGGCGCTCGAGGACCTGGCCGACGACGATCTCGGGGCTGGAGGCCCCGGCCAGGACGCCGATCTTCAGTGGGCGGCGCGGCGGCAGCCAGTCGCGGGCAATCATGGGCTGGCCGGTGGCGATGTCCATCGTCGACAGTTCGCCGGCGCTGACGATCGAGCGGGCGTCCTCGATGAACCATGCCGCGGCGCTCTTGCGCGCCAGCTCGTACAGGTGCCGCGTGTTGCTCGAGCCAAACCCCCCCACCACCATCACCAGGTCCACCCCGGCGGCGCAGAGCTCGACGGCCGCGGCCTGGCGCTGCTGCGTGGCGCGGCAGACGGTGGGCTCGAAGAGCACGTTACGCGTGGGGTGCTGGGCGGGCGTGTGGCTGGTCAGGGCGTTGCGGATGAGGGCGCGGACGGTCATCGTGTCGTCGTAGAGCATCGTCGTCTGGCTGACCTGCGCCAGGCGGTGGTAGAACGGCTCGATCGTGCGGGCGTTGGTGGCTTGGTCGTCGAAGACGCGCGAGAATTCACCCGCGTCGTGCTGGCCGGTGAGCATCTGGCACAGCGCAACGATCTTGTCCAGGTCTTCAGTCACCACGTACGACCCCCCCGCCGCCGCCAGTCGCGAACACGTCACCACGGTTTCATCGTGATGCACGCGGCCGTAGATCAGCACGCCGTAACCATCCTCGACGGCGCGGCGAGTCCAAACCCACAGCCGCCGCACGTCGCCGCAGGAGGTGTCGATGACGCGGCAGCCGATGGCCGCCAAACGCCGCTCGATGTCCCAGGGCACGCCGAAGGCCGGCACGACGGCGCAGTCGGCGGCGGCGACATGTTTCTCGACCTCACGCACCTGTGCGGCCGTCAGGATACGCACGCCGCGCTCGGCGAAGAACGCGTTGACCCAGGGATTGTGGATGACCTGCCCCAGCAGCACCATCGTGCCGTTGCGGCCGTCGTGGGCGGCGACGGCGCGCTCGAGCATCGTCAGCGCGCGGCGCACGCCGCGGCAGAACCCGAACACCCGCGGCAGGAGCAACTGCCCGCCGGGAAGATCCCAGGCGTTTCCGCTGCGGCGCATGCGGTCAACGACGAGGCTGGAGAAGCTGTCGCCCTGACCTTCGTCGGCGGTGTCGAATGTGGATTCTTGCGCGTCGGACATGTGTTCATCATAACATGGACCAGTTGGGAGTTGTGGGTTGTGTGTTGTGAGAAACAGCGGGAGACTGGCACGGGGCGATTCAAAGCGTGAAAGGTCGGGGAACGAACGCTGAACGGACAAGCCGTTCTTGCAGCACTCACACTGGTGACACACAACTCACCACCCACAACACACAACTGCTTCACTCACCCATCCGACTCAGGCAGCGGCGGTTGGGGTTGCGCGGGTTTTGGAGCCGGCGCCGGCGGGGGCGCGGGACGGTCGCTCTCGGGCAAGCGCGGGCCTCTGCGCCACACGCGGTGCGACGACTCGGTGTGCTGCTTGAAACGCTGGTCGATGATCTCGCTGCGGTTCTTGGCGTGCTCGTCCAGCTCGGCCTGCATCTGCACCAGGCGGGCTTGCAGGGTCTTGAGGCCGTTGGTCTCGACAGTGGTCTCGGCGTCGAAACCGGCCGCGATCGTCTTCTTGAGCGTCTCCTTGAGCTGCGAGCGCTGGGAGTCGCTGGCGGCCTTGGCCAGTTGCAGCGTCAGACCCTCGACCGCCAGGCGCGAATCGGCGGCGATCAGGGCGGGGCCCTGCACGTCCTTGGGCATGGCGCGCCACCGCAGATACCACTGCCACGTCGCCCGCACGAGGCGGCGGTAGGCCTCGGGGCTGCTCTGTTCCAGCGCCGTCAGGCGGGCGTAATACTCCGGTCGTTTCTCCTTGAGCGCATCGAGCATGGCGGCGAGGTCATGGTCACTGGGCCCGCCGCTGAAGCTCGGGCGTGGCCGCTCGCGACCCGCTCGCCGCTCGCCCTCGCCGCCGCGCGCCGGCGAGTGCTTGATGTCCGAGCCGGTCTTGGCCGGGGCAGCGCCGGAAGGCGTCGCCGTCGGCACGGGCTCGTGCCCCCGCAGCGCCGCCGGCGGGAAGGTCAGAGCCTCGAGGCCGGCCTCATCTCCGGGCCGCTGCTTGTGCAAGCGGATGCGATCGGCGCGTTCGAGGGCCCGTTTGTATCGCGATTCGATCTGCTGCTCGCGCTGGGCGGCGCGCCGCTCCAGTCCGGTGCGCATGGTGTCCATGTCCTGCTGGAGCTGCTTGAGGCGGTACGTCTGCGTGATCTGCTCGGCGTCGAATTCGCGGGCGATCTCCTCGCGCAGACGCAGGCGGGACTGCTCGCGGTCGCCCTCGCTGTCGGCGTTGGCTAGCTCGCGCGCCAGACGGTAGATGCGCTGGCGCGACTCGGTCAGGTACACCGTGGCCGCCTGCACATCCTTGGGCAACTTGCGGACCTTCTCGTACCAGCGCAGCAGTTCCTGCAGCATCCGCTGATAGGCGGCCGCGTCGTTTTCCTTCAGCGTCATCAGGCGGCTGTGGGCCTCAGGACGCTTGTCCTCGAGCACCTTGAGCAGCTCGGTTTCCTGGGCCTCGGTGACGGCGGCGCCGTAAGGGTGCGGCTGCGGATTCGGCGCTGCCATCGGCGGCATGCCCGCGGGGGCAGCGCCGTACGGACCGGGCTGGGCCCAGGCCGCCGCGGCCGTCAACGTCAGGATCAGAGTTGCGATGAATCTCGTGCCGCTCATGTTCCGCTCTCCGGGCCTTGGGACGGCTTGATGTCGCGCAGGAGGCCTTTGAGGTCGCGTTCCATCGTATCAAAATCGCCGTCGCCAGTGGCGCTGCTGCGGGCCGCGGGCGTCGAGACGATCTCGGACTCGAGCTGGTCCATCCGTTCGGCCAGCGCCTGGATACCGGGGCTGACGGGTTTCTGCGCCGCCGATATCAGCACCTCGGTCGGCACGATCGCCGGGGCCGGGGTGTCCTGGCTGAGCACGCCCAAGGTCACCAGGATCATGGCCGCACCGGCGATGGCGGCGGCCTCGACCCCGACCACGTACTTGAGCGCCAGGCGGATGCGGCTGGGCTTGGCCGCCGCGGCGACCAGGCGCCGCTGCGCGCGGGCCATGGCGGTTGCGGGCACGGACGCCTCGAGTGCGCACAGAACCCCCTCGCCGCTGCGGATCTCGTCGGCCAGCGCCTGCTCCTGGGCCGTCAACTCAAGGGTCTGGCCATCCAGCCACTGGGCCACGCGTTCATAGTGCTGCGTCGTGTAGTCCATCTCGTTCACCTGCCGCCTCTAGTGCGGCGGCTCCAGCATTTCCCGCAGGGCCGCCAGCCCGCGATGCACCCGGGCCAGCACCGTCCCCAGCGGACATTCAAACGTATCGGCCAGTTCCTTGAAGCTCATCTGACCGAAGTATCTCAGCAAGACCATCTCCCGCGTTCCGGCGTCGAGCTGCTCCAGGGCCCGGGTCAGACCGTCGGAAGCCTCGGCCGCCATGAGTCCCGCGTCGGCCGTTTCAAACTTGCCCGCCAGCGTGTCGGCCGCCCGCGCCCCGTCGTCGCTCTCGATGGAGAGGCTCATGGCCGTCGGGTGGCTCTTCCAGCGGCGGATCCGGTCGCGGATCATGTTGGCGGCGATCCGGAACAGCCACGGCTCGAAGCGGCCGCGGTCATCGTACTTGCCGATCTGCCGCACCAGCCGCAATGCCATCTCCGACAACAGATCCTCGGCATCGTGATGACTGCCGGTGGCCCGAAGGAAATACCCGAACAGCCGCGGTCCATAGGCCTCCAGCAGCGCCGCCAGGCCGTCGGCCCGGCCGGCCTGCGCGGAGGCAATCACGGCCCGAAGCTCTGCAGGTTCCATTCGTCCATCCCGATTAACGCCCCCCCACTGCGGGTATTGCCAAAATAGTAGCCGGTAGCCAGGAGCCGGTAGCCCGTAAAGCAACAAGACCACCAAGAGTAACGCACGTTAGCGGCGGAGCTTGCTCCGCGCGCCCCTGACGCAGCAAAAAAGGGAGCCCGTAGCCGGTGGCCGGTAGCCCGTAAAACGGACGCCGCCGCCCATCTTGCCACATCGATGATCTTACACTACCGCTCTACCCGCCAGAATTGTTTTCAACGCCGCGGGAACCGGGTTCCATGGCGGCCGGTTCTTGTTTTTCACCATTCGCCCATTCGTGCCATTCGTGTTCTCCCCTTTACAGCGAAAGCGCCACAAGGCATATTGAAGCCATGGAGCCCAACCGGCTTTACAACCAGGACTGCATCGCCGGCATGAACGCCATGGCCGCCGGCTCGGTCGATCTGGCCTTTGCCGATCCGCCCTTCAACATCGGCTACGATTACGACGCCTACGAAGACAAGCTGGCGGCAGACGAGTATCTCAACTGGACCCGCCAGTGGGGCGCCGCCGTCGTGCGGGCGCTCAAACCGACCGGCACGTTCTGGCTGGCTATCGGCGACGACTTTGCGGCCGAGCTCAAGCTGATCTTCCAGCGCGAGCTGGACCTGACGTGCCGGAGCTGGGTGATCTGGTACTACACGTTCGGGGTCAACTGCAAGGCCAAGTTCAGCCGCAGCCACACGCACCTGTTCCACTTCGTCAAAGACCGCAAGGCCTTCACGTTCAACGCCGACGCCATCCGTGTGCCCTCGGCCCGCCAGCTCGTCTATGCAGACGCCCGTGCCGACAGCAAAGGCCGCCTGCCCGACGATACGTGGATCCTGCGCCCGCAGGATATGGCCGGCGGCTTCGAGCCCGAGGAAGACACCTGGTATTTCCCGCGCGTGTGCGGGACGTTCAAAGAGCGGGCCGGCTGGCACGGCTGCCAGATGCCCGAGCAGCTCCTGGGCCGCATCATCAAGGCGTGCTCGAACGAGGGCGAGTTGGTGCTGGACCCCTTCGGCGGCAGCGGCACGACGCTGGTGACAGCCAAGAAGCTCAGCCGCAAGTTCATCGGCTTCGAGCTGTCAGAAAACTACGCCGCCCAGATCGAGCATCGCCTGGCCGCCGTCGCAGTAGGCGACCCGCTCAACGGCCCGGCCGACCCCAAAGCCTCCGCCCCCCCCACCGCCAAAGGCAAAAAGCTGGGCGAAAGAAAGTCCGGCAAGAAACGCACCCCACGGCCTGAATAGCCTTCCCTCCTTGATCCCGGGAATACTTGAACCGCAAAGGGCGCAAAGATCGCAAAGGGGAGAAATTGCCTTCGATATGAATGGAAATCCCGAAATGTTCCTCCAGTCATCCCATCATCCACCCATCCGTTCTTCTTGCCCCTTTCCGCTCTGCGTTCTCTGCGTTCTCCGCGGTGAAAGTTCCTCAGACCACCTGGCGGTTCTCGTCCTCGTGCGTGCCGTGTTCGGCCTGGCTGCGGGATTCGTCCTGGCGGCGGTGGTTGATTTTCAGCTTCTTGGCGTAGAGGCGCAGGACGTCCTGGGCGTCGAGGCCGAGGATCTGGCAGATGCTGATCCAGAAGAACAGCATGTCGGTGGCCTCGACGCGGGCGTTCTGCACGTCCTGCAACTGGTACTGCCGTCCTTCCTTGGCCTCGCGATACCAGTGTTTCCACGAGAGGCATTCCTGCAGCTCGTGGCACTCGGCCGACAGCGCGTCGATGTAACACTTCAGCGCCCGCCCCGCCGCCAGCAGCGCGGCCGTCGCCTTGGGATCGGCCGCCGGCGCATCCGCCCCACTGGCGCCCGGCGCCGCGACCAGCCCGGCGGCCTCGACGGCCTTAAGCGCCTCGCCCAGGGCGGCGGTATCGAACCCCGCCCGCTTATTCAGCGCCGCCTGGAGCGGCCAGATGTCGTCGATCGAGTTGAGTTCGTGCGTTTCCTGTGCGCCCATGTGAACCTGCCTCTCTGTTGATCGTGGCACGGACGTCTCGCCCATGACCGCCAAGATATTAGCCGCTGAGGTCGCTGAGGACGCAGAGGAAAATAGGTGATGGTAAGAGTGCGGCGGCAGCGACGCCGCCTTAGATCGGATGGGGCAGGGCGACAAAGGCAGAGGGGCATACAGCTCAGAAATCGCCCAGGCCACCGTAGGCGTCAGTTCGCGGCTAAGAAGAATCCCCGCGAATCTTGTTGCCTCATGTGTACTGTGTAGTATATACTACACACATGAGCACCACGACCCTGCATTTTGGCGAGTATCTGCGGCAGCGGCGCGAGGCGATTGCGGTGGCGGCGCGCGGGGCTGCGGCGCCGGGGCAAGTGCCGCCGGCGGTGGCGGAAGCGGACCATCGCGGCGCGGCTGGGGCTGACGTGGGGCGAGGCCGCGCCGCCTCCGGCAAGGGCAGCGCCGGCCGCATCCGGCGGGCAAAACAGGCGCATCTGTCCGTGCGGGCCCTGGCTAAACGCGTGGGGGTCGAGCCTTCGTACTTGAGCAAGATCGAACGGGGCCTGCAGCCCCCGCCGTCGGAGGCCACTATCGCACGCCTGGCGGCCGCCCTGGGTGAGGACGCCGACGTGCTGCTGGCGATGGCCGGCAAGGTCTCGACGGATTTGCAGGAAGTTATCCGCAAACGCCCGGCGATCTTCGCCGAGCTGATCCGCCAACTGAAAAAGATGCCCGACCGCGCCGTGCTGCGCATCGTGCGCCAACTCCGGGACCGGCGATAGGGCGATTGTTCCACGTGGAACTTTTTGACGTGGGTCGTCCTGCGGCCGGAGGAGAACACGAATGACACGAATGGAACGAATAGTGACGGGAAACCCTCGGCGGTCTCAGATGATATCAGCGATCGAGCTTTGCCCCGTGGCGAAGTTGGATGCTCGATAGGTTTTCTCTTTGCCTTCCCCGTACCCATTCGTCTGATTCGTGCCATTCGTGTTCTCTCTTGGCGCTCGTAAGACCAAGCGATTCTTGTTGCGTTATCTCGGCGAAAGGATATGCTGGCGGGCGCGTGTGGATGTTCCACGTGGAACATCTTCTTGTAGCTGACAACTGATAGCTGATAGCTTTTTCGGAGTGAACAATGTCTTCGCCAAAGCCCATCAAACCCCGTCTCGGCCGCGGACTGGCCAGCCTGATCTCCAACTCGGCGATGGCCGACGCCCCCGCGGCGGAAGAAACCCTCCAGGCCGCACCGGCAGGGACGTACGCGCCTGCTGAGGGCTTCTCCCATCCGGAGAAAGCGGGGGCAGTCCCTGTTTCCGCTTCAGCCTCCGCGCAGACGGGGACAGAAACAGGGACAGTCCCCAACAGCGGGACGGTCCCAATATCTGTCGACCTGATCACGCCCAACCCGTATCAGCCGCGGCGCGAGTTCAACGAGTCGGACCTGGCCGAGCTGGCCAGCTCCATCGCCGAGCAGGGGATCCTTCAGCCGCTCATCGTGGCAGTGCATGACAGCCCCGGCGGCGCCTCGGGCGAATACGTGCTGATCGCCGGCGAGCGGCGGCTGCGGGCGGCCCGCAAGATCGGAATGTCGGCCGTGCCTTGCGTGGTGCGCACGGCCACGCCTCAGCAGATGCTCGAGTGGGCCCTGATCGAAAACATCCAGCGCAGCGATCTGAACCCCGTTGAAAAAGCCACCGCCTACCGCGACTACATGGACCGCTTCAATCTCACGCAGGCCCAGGCCGGCCAGCGCCTCGGCCAGCCGCGCGCGACGGTTGCCAACTACCTGCGCATCCTCGATCTGCCCGACGCGATCCAGACGCTCCTGCTCGGCGGCGACCTGAGCTTCGGCCATGCCAAAGCTCTGGCGGGCCTGGCCGGCAAAGAGGTCCAGCAATTGAAGCTGGCCAAGCTTTGTTTACATAAGTCATTGTCAGTAAGACAGTTAGAGTCGATGGTCTCCCAGATCATCGCCGGTACCGTCCCGGCGGGCAAAGCGCCCTCCACTCGCAAGAGCACCAGCAAGCCGCCCTACATCGCCGACCTGGAAGGCCAACTGACCGCTGCCGTGGGCACGCGCGTCGAGATCAAGCCCGCCAGGGCGGCCAACACCGGCCGCATCGTCGTAGACTACTACAGCCTGGACGATTTCGACCGCATCACCGGCGCGCTGGGTGCGAAAATCAGCGGGTAGATGAGGCGGTGGTGAGTTGTGTGTTGTGAGTGGTGAGTGAAAGACCGCGGCCGTGAGCCGAGAGCGACGATGGCATTAGAATATGAGAACTTTGAAGACCTCCCTGAATGGGTCAAAGACGTGGTCTCTGTTATCAGAGCTGACGATGTGCGGGAGTGGGTTTTCAAGCCTGTTCCTGCTTTGTGCGGCAAGTCAATCATGACGTTGATGAACAATGGCGAGGAAGGACAGCAGCAAGTCAGAGACTACGTGAACGCTGTCAAAGGCAAGTTCTTCTAGCTGGCCGGTGCCTTCGCTCACCACACACCACTCACAACTCACAACTGATTCGCGATTCCGTAAAACACTTCGATAGGGACGTTGATGGCTTCGTGGATCTGCTGGGCAATGGCGTCGAGTTCTTCGTTGGTCAGGGGTTCGGCGCCGCGGCGGCGGGCGGGTTTGCGGGCGATGGTATGCACGTGAATGGCTCTGATGCGCCCGCCGGCGGCGACGATCTCGTTGACGCGCTGGCAATAGGCGGCCACATCGGCGAGGGTGGGGGCCTGGCCGTCGAGACGCGAGAAAAGGCTCTGGATGACGACCGCGCGGTCGCGCGAGATCGTGATGATGTTCTCGACGATCTTCGCCAGCGTCAGCCCTTCGGCGGGGCGGTTGACGCGCTGGAATTGTTCCTCGGTGCCGGCGTCGAGCTTGGCCCAGATTTCGCCGCCGGCCTTGTCCAGGTGCGGCAAGGCGCGGTGGACCTGCGGGCTGGTCAGGGCGGTGGCGTTAGTCAGCAGGATGAGCTTGATCTTGCCGGCCGCCTCGGGATTGAACTGCTGGACGGCGTCGCTCAGGGCCCGGGCGGCCGTGGCGACGGCTCGGTGAAAGTCCGGCACGCAGGTCGGCTCGCCGTTACCGCTGAAGGCCACGTCGTTGACTCGCCGCAGTTCCTGGGGCGTGGAAGAGAATCGCCGGTCGTCCCAGATGCGGCCGGTGAGGGCGTCCTCGAGCACCATGCACAATTCGTCGTAGAGGATCGAGAGGTTCGTTGAGACGTGCTTGGGTTTGACGCGGCGGTCAACCTGGCAGTACACGCAACCGAAATTGCATCGTTTGTCGCGGTTGAGATTGATGCCGATGCTCAGCCCGCGGCTGCGGCGCGAGACCACGGGGTAGACGTACAGGCAGTTTCGCCACTGGCGGCGATGGTCGGCGATAGGCGAGCGCGGCCGGGGGGTCGATTGCGCGGAAGATTCCATGCCCTTATTCTAGTGCCTCAGCGGGCAATGTGCGAGGTTTGGCCGACCGAAGCGCGGGGTTGCTCCGGCGCGGCTTGGGGTTTATACTCCAAAAACAAAAGATGCTTCGTCGCAAGCGGGTTCGGCGGCGGGCGTTAATCTGAAAGAGGCGGTGATGGTTCATTTTACATGCACGAATCCGGCTTGTCGGCAGACCCTCCGGGTCGGGGACGATCTTGCCGGGCGGCGCGTCAAGTGTCCCTCCTGCGGGACGGTGTGCGAGGTACCCGTTCCGGTAGCCGAGGCGGTCGGTGGCCCGGGGGCCGCTGTGCCGCCGCCCGTCGCTGCGCCTCGACGGGCTGTGCAGGCGCCGCCGGTGCATGCGGCCCCGCAGGCACTCGATCCCTCGCCGGGCGCGGCGCTGGATGAACTGATGGCCTCGATCGCCCCCTCGCCATCGGCGCCGTCGGCGCCGCCGCCGGATTACGGCGACGACACATCCGCCCAGCCGCTCCGCGGCGGCAAGGGCAGGCCCGTTCGCAAAGACCGCACGCCGCTGATCGCCTTTGGCGTATGCTTCGTCGCGACCGTCATCGTGGGCGCCGTGCTGTATCTCACGATGGTTCGCGACACCTGGGAAGCCGACCACAGCGAGACCCTTCTGGCGCTGGCCGACGAGGTCCACCATGCAGTGGCGGCTGGACGCTACGATCAGGCCCGCGCCAAGTACGATGAGCTGCAAGCCCTCGCCGCCGGCCACACGATCAAAGACGACAAACTCCAGAAAGCCTTCGAGCAGGCCAAGTCGGATATCAAGACCGCCCAGGGTCAGCCGGCAGCGCCGCAGGCGCAAGACGTGATGGCGCAGATCGAAGACCTTCGCCAGCGCATGGAGCAGCGGTCGGCGGCCGGGGACTGGCAGGACGCCCTGGACCGCTGCAGCGACATCATCTTCAAGCTGGAGGAAGTCAAGGCCACGCAGCCTCAGGCCGCGGCCGCCATCACGGGCTACGCCATCAAGCGCCGCGATCTGCAGGCTAAGCTCGATGCGGCGCAAAGGGCCGCCCGAGAAGAGGCCGCCCGCGCCGCGGCCAAGGCCAGGCAGCCGGCGCCCCAGCCGCCCAAGGACCCGCGCAGCGAAGACCCCGCGGGACAATATGCCAGGCGTTTCGCCGCCGACGTCGACCGCGCCGTCGCCACGCCCGAAACGGCGGACGACCTGGCCATCGGCGAAAAGATGATCGCCGAGGCGGCCGGGGCCTCCGCGGCCGCAGCCTATCAGCAGATGCTCTACGAAAAGGCCTGGCCGCTCTGCGCCAAGGACCCCGCCGGGCGCGCCAAGGCCATCGACGTCCTGGTGACGCTCGAGAAGGCCTCGCCCGACCGGCGGGCGGAATATCTCGCAGCCCGCGCGGACCTGCTCGACCAGGTCTTCCGGGCCGCCAGCGGCACCGGCCGCCGGCCCGCAGCCGAGGCGTATCTCGGACCTCTCACCGACCTGGCGGACCTGTACTTGCAGCGGGAGCGGGTGGCCAAGGCGCTGGAAACTTATCGCCGCGCGCTGCTGGTGGCGCAGTATCTCCAGTCGCCCCAGGAAGTGCGCTTGAAGGAAGCCATCGCCAAGTGCCAGACCGCCTCGACGCCGCGCGAGCTGGCCAGCGAAACCATCAAGACCCTCAAGGACAGGCTCCAGGCCGACCCCGCCGACGCGCCCTCCCGAACCCAACTGATCTATCTGCTGCTGACCGAGGCCAACGACCCCCAAGCCGCCGAGGCGGCCTCCCACCCGTCGCTCGAAACCACGCTGGCCGTCAACCTCGCCCTGGCAGCCAAGGGGATCAACGAAGTCTCCGAGGCTTCCTGCCTGTCCTTGGGCCAGTGGTACGCCTCCACACTGCTCAAGCAAGCCACGGCCCCGGCCAAACCGGCCGTGGCCGAACGGGCCAAAGGCTACTATCGCCAGTTCCTCAAGCTCCACACAGCCCAAGACGCCGCGGCCGAACAAGCCAAGGCCGCCCTCAACGCCCTCGAGAAGAATTACCCCCTGAAGAAGTAGCGAGGGCTTGTGTTAGCCGCTGAGGTCGCTGAGGACGCTGAGGACGCTGAGGTAAGAAACGGGCGACGAATTTCCTGTTAACGCGCTCAATGCCACACTCCCCGTCTCTCTTGCCCCTCAGCGTCCTCAGCGACCTCTGCGGCTAATATCCTTCCCTTCGTGTCATTCGTGTTCTCTTCGATCACCGGACAAGCCGTCGAGCATCCGCCTCCGCTTGCAGCTACGGCGAGACAGGAGCTCGACCGTTGAATGAAATTGTCAACCGGAAAAGGCCGATAGAAGATATAATCCGGGGCTCTGCCTTGTTGTAAACTGCGCCTATGGCGTCTGGAGCTTGCGATGTTTCGGCCTGAAATCAAAGTTGTCGACTGCACGATTCGTGATGGCGGATTGATCAACGATTCGCACTTCACCTTCGAGACCGTGCGCGAGGTCTACAAGGCCATCTGCGCCTCGGGCGTGGACTACGTCGAGCTGGGATACCGCAACAGCAAGGAAATGTTCGATCCCAAGCAGTTCGGCCCGTGGCGATTCTGCGACGAGGACCAGCTCCGCCGCGTCACCGACGGGATCGACACCGGCACGACCAAGCTGGCCGTCATGCAGGACGCCCACAAGGCCGATCCCAACGACGTCGCCCCGGCCGACCAGTCCGTCGTCAAGATGATCCGCGTAGCCACCTACGTCAAGGACATCGACAAGGCGATCATGCTGGCCAACAACGCCACCGACAAGGGCTACGAGTCGGCCATCAACATCATGTCGATTTCCAAGGAAGGCGGGCCCTTCCTCGACGAGGCGCTGCAGCAGATCGAGGAAGAGACGAAGGTCAAGGCCGTCTACATCGTCGACAGCTACGGCGCGCTGTACAGCGAGGAGATCCAGTTCTTCGTCGAGAAGTTCAAGATGTTCATCAAGACGAAGGAAGTGGGCATCCACTGCCACAACAACCAGCAGCTCGCCTTCGCCAACACGATCGAGGGCATCATTCACCACGCCAATTTCGTGGACGGGACGCTCTACGGCCTGGGCCGCGCTGCCGGCAACTGCCCGCTGGAACTGCTGATCGGGTTCCTGAAGAATCCCAAGTTCAGCATCGTTCCGATCATCGACGTGATCGGCAAGACGATCCTGCCCCTGAAAAAAGAGATCGACTGGGGCTACTGCATTCCGTACATGCTGGCGGGCACGTTCAACCAGCACCCGCGCGTGTCGATGGAATGGGTCGAGGGCAACAACCCCAACCGCGACGACTTCGTCCGCTTCTACAACATGATCCTGGAAGATCCGGAGCAGTAAGAGCATTTCCAATTTCCAATTGGCAATTTCCAATTGAAGAATCATTGTGCGCGCAGGTTTACTCGTTAGCGGCGGGGCTTGCCCCGCGCGTTTCCCGCTGCCCCAATCGCGCGACCGGTGGCATGGCGGGTGTTTTTCACCCGTCATGTTCCTGACGTTTCCGCGTAACTCGATTGTGCAGGGATGAACGCAGATAAACGCGGATGTTTGGGGAGAACGTCCAAATCTCGTTGCCCCGACTCTTTTGCCATCTGCGTTCATCCCTGCTTTCTCGTGACGGCTCATCTCATGCCCTGCCGGCGCTAGAATACACCGCAGAGGCCGGAGGGGGAGGGGGTTCTGAAGTCTGGCGCGATCAGCTTTGTTGCGGCAGTCGCTCTACCGGTAGCGCTGGGGGCGGCGGGGATATTTGCATTCATCAGCCTTGCGCGAGCGGGAGATGTTTTTGCTGCCTCTCGTAAAGAGCACGCCTCGGCCGCAACCTACGCGTATTGCACCGAGCCAGGCGCGTGGTTCACTTCTTCGTCCAACGCCCCTGACGCGGCTGGGGGGGCGGCGATGACGTTGTCGCTGTCGATCTCCGCCGCGCCGGCGGCACGGGCGTTGCCCCGCCCGGCTGCTTATGTCGTGCGTCGCATGAGGGTCACGGCGTACTGCCCGTGCCGCGAGTGTTGCGGCGCGCGGGCCTGCGGCATCACCGCCAGCGGCGCGCGAATCTGCAACACCGACGGCTACTTCGTAGCGGCCGACCCCGCGATTGCCTTCGGCACGCGGCTTTCGGTTCCCGGCTACGCCCTGGAGCGGGCGGTGCCGGTGCTGGACCGGGGCCGGCGCGTCAAGACCGATTGCGTCGACGTGTACTTTGCCGACCACCGCACCGCCAAGCGGTGGGGGGTGCACTGGCTGGACGTGAAGATTTACAACAGATCCTAGATCCCAGGTCCTCGATCCTGGGGATTCGACGCCCGATGCGTGGCGATCAGCTGCGCGCGGCGGTTGCCCCTCTTAGATTGTTTTCCCTGGGACCTGGGACCGAGGATCCAGGATCTGCTTCTCATTACGGCGGTATCTTGAGCACCGTGCCGGGACGGAGTTGGTTGGGGTTGGAGAGTTTCTCGCGGTTGGCGTTGTAGATGTCGACCTGGCGGTGGCCCTTGCTTTCGCCATAGACTTTTCGAGCGATCTTGGTCAGCGTGTCGCTTGGCAGGATGGTGTAGGTGCGATAGGCGCCTGCGGGGTCGTCCGGCGGGGCGGGCGAGCGCGCCGGCGGCGTTGCGGCCCCGCGGGCGGGGGCCGGTCTCTGCGTCAGCGGGGCCGGCGGGGCGTCGAGACCGCCGCTGCCGGCGGCACGCGCGGCGCGGCGTGCGGAGGCGCCCGTGACTTCCGCCTCATAGAGATCCAGCACATAGCCGGCGCTGTATCCGCGGCGGCCGACGGCGGGCTTGATCTTGTCGAACAGGGCCGGACCGAGCTGCGCCATGGCCAGCAGTTTGGTCCGCCCGGTGGCCCGCAGGGCGGGGAACTGGCGTTCCAGGCGCGGGTCGTTGAGCACGACCTCCTCGCCGAAGGTCGGCGCGACCAGCCATCGGCCGTTGATCTTCACCAGCGGCAGCGTCAGCCAGTCGCGGGCGAGGGTGACCGAGTCGTCTTCGAGAAACGCCTGGGCAGAATCGACGGCCTCGGTGATGCGAACGTCATGGGCGAGGCGGTCGCTGGACGGCAGCAGCGTGAAGTAGATCTTCCGCCCCCATCCGCGACGCTTCTCCTCGCGCTGAAGGGCCGTGGGACCGTACGCCACCTCCATCGCGTCGTGCCATCGCTGAAACGACGAGCCGAAGGCGAACGACGCCTCGGCGGCCGGCCAGTCGGCGGCGTACACGCTGGACTTGAACAGCGCCAGATCGCCCGAGCGATACGCGCGAACGAAATCGAGAATGGCTTCCTTGGGTGTGGCGGCGCCGGCCGTCGCCACGACGGGGGGCGGCGACCCGCCGGCAGCGCGCGTGGCCGAACGCGTGGGGGGAATTTTGCTGCAGCCGCTCGCGGCCAGCGCTGCAACGGCCAGAACCACCAGTATGCCTGTATATGCGGCGCGCACGACGATCCATCCCGACCGGCCGCCTGAACGCGCATCGCCGGTCTATCCATCTCATCGTCGGCAGGGCTCGCCGGGCTTGACGAAATACCGCGACGAATTGTCGCCTTACTTCGAGACCTCGATCACGTGGGCGGTCCAGGACTGCGGCGGCGGGGCTGCGGCGTAGCGCTCGCACAGTCCGATGTAGATGGCCGAGGGCGTGTCGCCGCCCAGAAGGGTTTGCGTCTTTTTGAACAGATCCCGGGCCTGGGCGAAGCGGCGTGCGTTGAAGGCTTCCAGCGCGGCCGCGAACGTCCCGGCCGCCTCGCGCTGCGCGGGGGGGCAGGCGTCGGCGAAGCCCATGATTTCCCACGTGGCGGTCGGCTCGCTCACACCCTGCAGCGCCAGCAATCCGATGGGGCGGGCCAGCAGCTTGTCGCTGCCGCCGGCGGCCCAGGTGGGCCCGTCCGCCAAGGCGCGCGTGTCGAAGGTCTTGTTGGCGGCCTCGAGGCGGCTGGCCAGGTTCACGCATTCGCCGATGGCAGTGTAGTCCATGCGATCGGTCGAGCCGCAGTCGCCGACCATCGCCAGCCCGCCGGCAAGGCCCACGCGGGCGGCGAGCGTCACAGGCCGGCCCAGTTCGGCTGAGAGCTCTGCGTTCAGCGCTGCGATGGCGCCGTGATATTGAGCCGCGGCCGCCAGCGCCAGGGCGGCATGGCCTTCCTGCACGACGGGGGCCCCGAAGAGCACCAGCAGACCGTCGCCCAGGAACTTGTTGACGTACCCGCCGCAGCGGTCCTGCACGATGCGGCAGGCGTGGTCGAAATACCTGTTGAGCACGCGCACGGTGTCGGCCGGGCCCAGGTTCTGCGCCATGGCGGTAAAGCCCGCCAGGTCGGTGAACATGCACGTGATGGCCCGCTTGCCCGGGCGGAGCATCGCCGGGTCTTCGATCAACTGGTCCACCAGCGCCCCCGACAGCGCGTGGGCGAACATCCCGCGTATCTGCCGCCGCGCCCGCTCCTCGGTGAGCTGGCGGTACACCGTCACCGGCACAAACGCCGCCAGCATCGCCGCCAGAGGCCCTGCGGCCGCAAGCTGCACGTGCCACTGCCCGAACACGAGGTACACGTTGAGCACCGCGTACGCCAGGCCCAGGGCCAGCACCATCAGCGCTGCGTGCACGGGCCCGCGCGTGGCGGTGATCAGCGTGACAATGCCCCCGGCGAGAATCGCCGCGGCGAGGTTCAGCCACATCGGGCTGACGCGGATGAACCGTCCCGACAATATCGTATCGAGAATGTTGCCATGCACGACGACGCCCGGCGTCTGCGCGCCGATGGGCGTGGCTACGAAGTCCGCCGCCTGCCCCGTCGAGTTGTACCCCACCAGGCAGATCTTGCCCTGCACCTCTTTGCCCAGGTCGGCGGTGACCTCGGCCAGCGACTGGCGCAACTGCGGTTCCTGCGCGGCCAGGGCGTCGAGCTGTTTGAGCGACGCCTCGACCGCGGCGACGTTCAGCGCGAGCTGCTGCGGCGGGACGGGCGAGTCGCCGGACGTCAGCCAGGCGGCCCACTGCGCCTCCTTGCGCAGGGCGTTGACGATTTCCGCGGCGGCGGCCTCCTGGCGCACCAGAAGCGCCGCGGCGGCCCGCTGCAGGGCGGCGACGGCCTCTCTGTCGGCGTCCGTAACGGTTGCCGGATCGTACAACACCCGGCGCTGCAGGGCCTGCTGGGCCTGCACGTACTGCCCCTGTGCCTGGGCAAGCTGCTGCTGGCCCTCGATGGCCAGCTTCCAGTACTGGTTTTCGATCTCGGCGTGGGGCCAGGCGCGCATCATCGCCAGAATCTGCAGCCGCACGGCCAGTGCCGCTTCAGGAAGGCGATCGAGCTGGGTCTTCCTGGCCCAGACATTGAGGACGTTGCCGACGGCGATGTGGTTGTTCGCGCGGGCGCGGGAGGCCCAGTTGATCCGCAGCGTGCCTTGCCAGAGCGGGACCTCTCGCAGCACCTGGCCGCCCGAGACGATCCGCAGCGAATCGCTCTGCCGCTCGATGTCGTATTTTCTGCCGCCGGCCAGTTCGTGCGCCGCCAGCGCCAGGGCAAACTGCGGGTACACGCCCAAGCCGTCGCTGTCCAGCAGCACGGCGCCGCGGACGATCTTGTCGCTGTCGAAGGAGGTGTTGGTCAGACCCATCAGCCGCGCGCCCGAGCCAAAGAGCACCAGCGGCCCCACGAGCGCGCGCCTCCCAGGGGCGTCCGCAGGCCCGGCAGGGGCGATGGCAAACGGCGCGGCCGCCAACGTGCCTCGCCATTGCAGGTATGCCTTTTCGGTGTCTTCGCGCACCGAGGGAGACGCGTTGGCCGGCAATCGGGCCAGCAGGCTATCGAGGTTCTTGCAGTCGGCCTGTAGTTGCACCCACTGTTGGCGGCGGTCGGGTGGCTCGTTCTTGAGGAAGATCGGCAGGGCGACGTTGCCGGCGCGGCGGATGGCGGCCGCGAGGATGGCGTCGTCAAAGATCGCGCGGGGCTTGTCGTCGCCGAGGATGCCGGATCGGTCGGCGCCGTAGATCTCCTGCTGCGCCGAGACGTAGCGCACGCCGAGCGGTTCGGTAAAGGCGATGTCCAGGGCGATGGTCTTGGCGCCACAGTCGTGCAGGACGTCGATCACGCCGGCGATGTATTCCCGAGGCCACGGCCAGCGCCCGTAAGCCCGCAGCGAGTTGTCCTCGATGTCGACGTGGAGCACTTTGCCCGTCGGGGCGGCGAAGGAGGCGTTCTTGAGGCGAAAGTCCAGGGCGTAGAGTTCCGCCCGCCGGTCGAGCCCCGCCAGGCAGGCGGCCGCTACCGCCAGCGTGCCGGCCAGACCCAGCAGGGTCGAGACCGTCAGACTGGATGCTCTGCGTTGCGCCCGTGCCATGCGAGCACTTTACGCTGCAGCGCCCGAAGGCTCAAGCACATTGCCGCCTCACGCGGAAGGCCGGGGAGAGCGGGATTAGCACATCGCCATGCAGATCAGCGTCAGGCCCAGCAGCATTCACACCGCGTTGGCCCTGGCGTACGTCGAGGCGCGCAGGCAGAAACCGGCTGCGCGGGCGCATCACTTGCGACGAGGTTACTCCGTTCCGAGTTTTTTTCGCACGTCGGAGAGGCGTTGGCGGACGTCACGGTAGTTGTAGTCCAACTGCGCCACCTGCGAGAACTGATCCTCGGCTTCCTTGAAGCTGCCCATGTCGACCAGCACGATCCCGAGGTGGAACCGCAGTTCCTTGGTCTTGTCTTCGCTGACGTCGCCTTCCAGGGCCTTGGCATAGGTCTCGCTGGCCTCGCGCAGCATGCCCCTGCGATGGAACGCCTGGCCGAGCTGGCTCAATGCCGCCAGGCGCCGGCGCGGGTTGCGCTGGGCCTGCTGGAACGAGCCGATGGCATCGTCATAGCGCCCGGCAAGGAACTGGCGGCGGCCCAGCTCGTACTTGATGTCCAGGTCGGTGGGATAGTTGGTCGCGCGCTCGCCGTATTCCTCGAGCTCGAAGGCCAGTTGGCGTTTGAGCTGCGCGGCGGCGCCTTCCTTGTCGCCCTTGGCCGTCAGCTCGCGCCAGCGGCGGGTCATCTGCTTGATGCGCACTTCGCCGATGCGCAGCTTGAACTGATAGGCGCCGATCTGGCGGTGGGCGGCTGTGAGGATCTCGATGGCCTGGTTCTCGTGCTCTTCGTCTTCGATCTTCAGCAACGCGTCGACGACGGCGTTGACCTTGCCCGGCACGGTGGGGGCCTGGTGGTATTCGGTCTTGGCCCGCTCGATCTGCTGGATCAGGAACGCGCGGTCCTTGACCATCGAGTCGTCCTGGGCCAGGCGCGTCTGCTCGGCCATGTCGGCCACGGTATCGGTGAACTTGTGACCGTCTTCGACGAACCGGCCTTGCCGGATGGCAAACTCGCCGGCGGTGTCCGAGAGCAGCTTGGCGATCTCGCCGTCGGCCGGATCGATCCGCTTGGCCTGGTCCAGCGCCTGCATGGCCGTCCCATAATCGCCCAGGTCTTTCAGCGCCTTGCCCAGTTGCACCAGCGTGCGTTTGCTGGGCTTGTCGATCTGGCGCATCGCCACCAGCATGATGTTGCACATCCAGCGCACCACGTCGTTGAGCGACATCGCCTGGGCGGCCTTGAGCGTCTGCTCCATGTACACCATCGAGCCCGGGTCGCGACTGAGCAACCACTGCGCATTGATGAGCGTCTCGAGCGGGTCCTTGCCCGGGCGGTGCTTGAGCTGGTCCATCATGCCTGGGGCCTTGCCGCCGGCGGCCTTGCGCTTGACGGCCGTCAGGCGCAGCGGTTCGTGCCCGCGCTCAACGTTGCCGGGCTCGCGCTTGATGCCTTCGAGGTACATCTCCAGGGCGAAGTCCCAATTGCCGGTTTCGGCGACCTGGTCGGCCCGATCAAAAAACGCCTTGCCTTTGAGCCCAGGCCGCGGAGTATTGTTTTGTGGTGTGCTGCTCATGGTCGGGAGGTTATCCGAATGTTACGTCGCCGCAGGCCCCGACGCAAGGGCATTCGCCATCGCCAGCACCTGCTGCGGCGAAAGGTCCTGCGGGCGATCCGCCGCCCTCGCGCCGGCCGCATCGAGCACCGCCACGCTCATCCCGCTCTTGCGCAGGATTGTCCCCACCTGTTTTCGGCGATGTCCGAAGAGCGTCGAGAGCAAATCTCCCAGCAGGTCCAGGTCGACCACGAGCGAGGCCGCCGCCGCGTCGAAATCGATCCGCATCATGCGACTGTAGACGTTCGGCGCCGGCCAGAAGGCCGTTGGCGGCAGCACCGGCCCCAGCGTGCATCGCCCCAACAGCGCCACCAGGATGCTGACGGGCCCGTACTCGCTGGAGCCCACGCCGGCCGTGAACCGATCCGCCACCTCCCGCTGCACCGTAAACGTTAACCGCTCGAACACCGTGGCATGGGCGTCCCGCCCGTGCTCCCCGTCTCTTCCCTGATCCTCCGGATGCATGGACGAGACGTCCATGCCATCAGACTCCACGGGCGAGACGCCTGTGGGACTCACGGGCAAGATGCCCGTGCTACGGGGCGCGCCCGGGCCATGCATGGCGTGCCAGGAGTCGATCAGGCATTGGGCCACCAGCGGCGTGGCGATGCTGTAGGGCAGGTTAGACACCAACTGTGCAGCGCCGCCGAGGCGTTGCAGGATCGCCGGGTTGATCCGGTGCTTGCCCGCCAGCGCATCGCCATGCACCAGCCTGACATTCTCCAGCCGCGCCAGCCGCTGCGAGAGCATCCGGTAGAGTCCCGCGTCGATCTCGACGGCCACCACCGCCGCCGCGCGCGACGAGAGCTCTTCGGTCAGCGCGCCGGTCCCGGGCCCGACCTCGACCACGGTAGCGCCGGCCGGCACGTCGGCCAGTTCCAGCAGCACGCGCATGAGGTTCTGGTCGATCAGGAAGTTCTGTCCGAACTTGCGATTGGGCGCCAGGCCCGCCTCGTCCAGCATCGCTCGTATTTCCGTCAGCGTCTGCATGAGCGGGACATTATATGGATGGTCCGCCGGATCCACATCTTGTTTCGTCAGCGGTCGAGCTTTTGCCAGGCGTAGCCTTGGCGAAGGCTGATGCTGGAGGGGTTTCTTCGCGCTGGGGCGCACCTGGCCTGTCGAACCGGGTATCCTCCAATCGATCTTTTTGGACCATGCCTTGAATACCGCCCTGTCTTGCGATAGAAGAACGGCGGCCCATTCTAAAGGAGCAGCCGATGCAGACGCATACGTACCGCGGCCTGGCGACGCCGTGCAAGCCCGACTGGGAGGCGCTGGTCGCCAATCTCGCCCGCAAAGGCACGCCGCGGCGCGCCCATCACATGGAGCTGTTCCACGACGGCGAGATCGAAACGGCCATCGTCGACCGCTTCGGCCTGGAGCCCAAGAACATCGCCCGCGACCACGCCGACTTCGGCCGCTGGCGCCATATCAACTTCCACCGCTTTTTGGGCTTCGACTACGTCAACGTCGGCCTGGCGTACGCCGGACCGGCGCTGAACTGGCAGCTCACGCAGGATACCGCCGACCGCCCGCACGCCAACGGCCGCGGCTATCTCGACGAGCATCACGGCCCCATCGCCACATGGGAAGACTTCGAGAAGTTCCCGTGGCCGGACCCCAACGTGCCCGGGGCGACCTCGGATCTCGAGTGGTATCAAAAGAATCTGCCCGACGACATGTGCATCACCGGCATGATCGGCGGGCACTTCGCCGAGTACCAGACGTGGCTGCTGGGCTACGAGTCGCTCTGCTATGCGCTGTTCGAGAAGCGCGACCTGCTGACGGCCATCATCGACAAGCTCAAGGGCATTTTCCGTGATGTGACCCGCCAGGTGCTGCAGTTCGACCGTGTCAAGATCGCTTTCGCCAGCGACGACATGGGCTTCAAGACCCAGCCGCTCATCAGTCCCGACGACGCCCGCGAGTTCTGGCTGCCCGGGCACAAGGAGTTGGCCGCGATGTCCCACGCCGCCGGCCGCCCGTATCTGCTGCACGCCTGCGGCAACCTCAGCTCGATCATCGACGACCTGATCGACGATGTGAAGATCGACGCCAAGCACAGCTTCGAGGACACCATCGAGGACGTGCGGACCGTCAAGGGCACCTACGGCCGCCGGACGGCGATGATCGGCGGCATGGACGTGAACTTCCTCTGCCGCGCCGACGAGCAAGCCATCCGCCGGCGGACGCGCGAGACGCTGGACATCTGCCAGCAAGGCGGCGGCTACTGCCTGGGCAGCGGCAACAGCGTGGCCAACTACATCCCCGTCGAGAACTACCTGGCGATGGTGGACGAAGGCCGCCTCTGGGGCGCGTGAGGGCGATTGCGGATCAATCTATCAGCCGCTGAGGTCGCTGAAGACGCCCAGGGCCCGCCTCCCCCGGTGGCGGGAAGATCGTTCTGGTTTTGACGGCGGGAGCTCTGTAATATGCCTCGCCTGATTCGCAGGGCGGTTGGATTCCGCCCGGACCATCCAAGAAGACAGGTGATGCCATGATGATGCAGACTTTTCGGCATGCGGCGTTGGCGGTGCTGGTGGCGGCGGCCTGCGGCGGCTGCGCGGGCGAGAAGCTCATCCCGATCCACACCGAGGCCGAGTTCCAGTCCAAGGTGCTCGACGCCGAGAAGCCCGTTCTGGTCAGCTTCTACAAGACGCTGTGCCCGACGTGCATCCTGCTCGAGCCGGAGCTGGACAAGCTGTCCGACCAGTACAAAGGGCGCGTGCTGTTCTACAAGTTCGAGCGCGTTGCCAGCGAAAAGGTGCGCGAGCAGTACGATGCCCAGCTCTTCCCCACGGCCATCCTGTTCGTCAACGGCCAGGACGTCAAGCACTTCATCATGCACTACAACATGGAAGATTATCACAAGGAACTGACCGCCTTGGTCGGTCCGCCGACAACGCAACCGGCCGACAAGGGCGCCGCGACGCAACCGGCGTCGGCCCCGGCCTCTAAGCCGGTGAAGGCAAAATAACAACCTTGCCACAAAGCCCACAAAGAACACCAAGGAAAGAAGAGGCTCCCGAACTTCTCCCTTTGTGGTCTTCGTGATCTTTGTGGCAAAGTTTTTCGGCCGGCCGCGCGGGTTCTTGGACCAAAGTTGTGGACTATCCCGCCGGCGGTTTCTATAATAGGCGGAGTTTTACCGAGAAGGAGAGGTGTGCTCATGGGCTTTGTGAATCCTGGAATCTGTAACAAGTGCGCCAAACGCGTCCCGGCCGAGTTCTTCGACCGCGACGGGCAGAAGTGGATCCGCAAGGACTGCCCCGATTGCGGCGTCACCGAGTCGCTCGTCAGCACCGATGCGGCCGTCTGGCAGGCCAAGCGCGACATGTGGCACTATGTTCCCCAGGACAAGACCGCCTGCTCGCTGCACTGCGACAAGTGCAAAGTCGACCACAAGCCGGGCATGGTCTTCCTCGACGTGACCAATCGCTGCAACATGAACTGCCCCATCTGCATCGCCACCATCAAGGGCATGGGCTTCGAGTTCACGCCCCCGATGGAATACTTCGAGAAGATCTTCGCCGAGATCAGCACATGGAACCCCGTCCCCATGGTCGAGCTCTTCGGCGGCGAGCCCACCATGCGCGAGGACCTGCTCGAGATCATCGGCACCGGCCGCAAGTACGGCCTCAAGCCCCGCGTCGTCACTAACGGGCTCAAGCTGGCCAATGAAGAATACTGCAAGAAGCTCTGCGAGTCCGGCGTGCGCATGCGATTCGCCTTCGACGGCCGCAACGCCGACATCTACGAGAAGCTCCGCGGCAACCGCGCGGCCTACGATCTCAAACTCAAGGCCATCGAGAACCTCAAGAAGTACAGCCGCCGCAAGCACGCGATGATCTCGTGCGCGGCCTACGGCTTCAACGACCAGTACATGGCCGATCTGATCCAGTACGTGCACGATAACCGCGACCTGTTCTCTGAGATGGGCATCATCCCCCTGACCGAGAACTGGGAGCCCGGCGCGTTTCAGGCCGGCACGCACACGACGATGGAAGACGTCGAGAAGATGGTCAAGGAATCCGTCCCCGGCGGCGATGTCGAGTTCGTTCCGGCCGGGCTGTCCTACGCCATGCGCAAACCGCGCTCGTTCTTCCGCAAGAACACGCGCAGCGAGACGCTGCTGCTGGCGGGCGTACACCCCAACTGTGAGTCGATCACGCTGCTGGTGTCCGACGGCAAGTGCTTCCGCAGCGTCAACCACTACCTCAAGAAAAAGTTCAGCGTCGCCACCGTCGAGTTCCTGACGATGATGAAGGCCATCGAGCCCAAGCTCGACGCCCTCAACCCGGCCAAGTTCTTCCAGCGCATGCGAGGCCGTTGGCTGCTGATCCGCACCTTCACGCCGTGGGTCTTCAAGACCGTCAGCTTCAAGCGCCTGCTCGAAGGCAAGCCGGTCCGCAACCTCTTCAAGATGGTCGGCCACCAGATCAGCCGCATGTTCTCCAAGGACGATCCGTGGAACCGCCGCCGCCCGCGCCGCATCCTGCGCCTGGCGATGCTGCCTTTCGAGGAAGTCCACTCCGTCGACGGCGCCCGCATGGAGCAGTGCAAGGCCGTCTTCGCCTACGTAGACACCGCCGACGACAAGGTCAAGAGCATCCAGGCGTGCATGTGGTACCCGTACCGCAACGCGCTGCTGGAAAAGATCTCCCAGAAATACGGCATCGTCGGCAAGAAACCCGCCGACGCGCAGTTGCCCCTGGCCCCGCCGCAGCAGTAGCAGTAACCGGTAGCCGGTGGCCAGTAGCCGGTGAAGAAGCATAATCGGCAAAGGGACGGTCTCTCGAGGCCGTCCCTTTTATTAGCCGCTGAGGACGCAGAGGGTCGGAAGGTGGAAAGGCATTGGGTGCCATGGCGGCCGTTCCTCAGCCGCCATGTCCCGGAAATGTTACTTCGCGGTCTCGACGTATTCGCCGCGCGTAACAGGCTCGGGCACGGGCAGGCCGTCTTCAATCAGCCCTTCGATATGAACTTCGATGGCTTCGCTGATAAGTTGCTTGGCTTGGGCAGGCGTCTCTTGGCCGAATACGGCGCAACCGGGCAGATCCGGCACATACGCGCCATAGCTGCCATCTTGAGCACGCTCAATAACCACGAGATAGCTTCGGGCACTTTCCATATTCCACCTTAGTCCAATTCTACTTCAGGCCTGCCTGTTTCGCGCCTTCATGTTTTGCCCCTTGCGGCCTTGTTCAGCCGCCATGGCAACATCACCTAACCGGGGGCGTTCCGGGTTGCGTTGCCGGTTGGGCGACTTCGGGAAGCTTGGCAAAGATCAGACTCATGACCTCGTCCTCATATCGCCGCACATCTTTCTGCAAGCTTTCGACTCCCGCTTCGCGCCACTGCGGCAAGGGGACCTCCGTCTCGCGCCTCGCTTCTTCCAGCAGAACCCCCATTTGATAAGTCACACTGGGGGAGTTGGGCACGGTCTGGGCCGCATCTGATCGGGAAAAAGTCTCTCGCTGCTCCTGGGAAAGCGATTCGAGCTTTTGAAGGATTGCGATCAATTCGGGGTTCCCTGACTGTTCAATCTTACGCGTGTAAAGCAAGTTTCTCGCTCTCTGCAGGCGCCCCAGGTACTTGACGTACGCATAGAAGCAATCCAGCACCTTTTGGACGTCGGATTCATATGGCTTGGCCGCGGGATCGTCCAGCCGCCCAGCCAGATAAAGGAGATCGCTCCAGTCCCTGTACATTTCACCACGATCTTCTTTGAAAAGGCGAACAAGCTTCTTTCGCGTCGAGCTGCTGATCCTGAAGTTCCCGCCCAATTGTTCGCGGCTGTGGATCCAAGAAGCTTCAGCAAGGATATTTATTGCGGCGCATGGAACCTCCATCTTTTCGAGTGCTTCTTGAGCCTCGCCGCCGATGCCGGGGACATTGGCATGCCAGACAAGAACTGGAAGAACCTCATATTGCTTCTGGGCAGCCATCAAAGGCGCGACGGCCTCCGCCAAAGCGGATGTTGGTTTTTGGAGCAGGAGTTTGGCCAGCCGCGGAGCGTACCGCTGGGGACGATGCCAGGCTAGCACTCGGACGTAGAAATCGCGGAGCGGCTTCTCTCGGGGCCTCCAATCTGTGGGCTTGTTCCATGTGGGCTCGGTCCATGCGTCTCTTGCCACCACCGCCCAGATCGCCTCAAAATCGTTGTCTCTGCCGCGATAGGCAAGCACCTTTGCGGCTGTCTCCTGCTTCAGAGGGCCGGGTGCTTCCAGCGACCACAGCGCAAGAGGGTAGATCAGGACGTGAAACATCAGCATGAAGAGTCCCAGGCACGCCATGCCCGCTGCAGCGCCGACATATCGTGCGATGTGCCGGTTGCTCCGCCCCAGGCGCAGCGCCAGAGGCAAACATATCCACGTCAATAAAGCCACGAGCGGACCGTATATCAGACTTTGCAGCGGGACTTTAAAGTAGCTGCCAGCGCTTTGATGGAATATAAGCAGGCGATCCGAAGCGAACTCCAAGGCAGCAGCGACAATGGAGGCCACGACAATCGTGGCCAACAGGACAGCCACAAGAGCGCTCTTCTGCCGCGGCCGCTTCCATATCCACTCCAGCACGGCGATCCAAACTACCCCGATGCTGACGTTCGCCGCCCACCAGTATGGCCAGGGAGCGGGTACCGTGATCTTCAGAAACCCCGCCACAGTGCCCAGGGCAGCCATTACCAGCACCTGCCAAGCGTTCAGGCGGTGGATGGCTCCCGGCAGAGCAAGGGCGACGATTACCATCACATCAACGGCAATGTCCAGCCACTGCGGATTAACAAGATAGAAACCGGAGTTCTTGATAATGTGGATTGGGGCTAGAAGCACCAGAGCGAGGACCCACTCCGGCGTTCGCTGCACCAGCCGCGCCACCTGGCTCCAGACGGAAGTCTTCGCCCGCGGCTGCAGGTTTTCGCTGGGCTGGTTTTCTGCCATGACGGGTTCTCCCCATATGTGGATATCTTCCCATGATGCGCCGCAGGATCACGAGATGCCATCATTTTCCGCTCGCGCAGCGGCGGGCAGGTTGTCGATGTGGATGAAAGGCCTTCCCCCCGCGAGTCTCTGCGCGTATGAGCGCACTTTCCGGGGGGCGCGTAAGGAGTCGGCCCTCGCAGCGTGCGCTTGCGGGCGAGTTCAGAAGATGTGCAGATCGCCTTTGAAGATATCGAAGGGGCGGACGGGGGCGAAGATCAGCCAGGCGATGTTCAGACCGGTCACGATGTCATAGGGGACGCTCATTCGCGGCCAGCGCCACAGGCGGAGCTTGAGGTGCCACGGTCCCTGGCGCACGTCGGTCAGGGGTGTGCGGCCGGCGAGGACGCCGCGCGTGTAGTCGATGCGGCGCAGGACCGTCAGCAGCGGCAGGGCGGCCTGCTGGAGCACCATCGCCGGGATGTTGTACGCCAGCGTGCCGATGAGGATGGCGGCGGAGCGTTCGCCGCGCTGCCAGTAGCCCACAGTGCATGTTTCGATGATGTCCTCGGCGCGGGCGCGGGAGTAGGAGATCATGAAGGCGTTGAAGAACGCCACCATCGCCAGCAGCACCAGCGTGGCGTTGGGCGAGTCCTGGCGGGCGTAGTACACGGCGATTCCGGCGAAGACCATGAAGTCGCTGTAGCGGTCGAGCGTGCTGTCGAGGAACGCCCCGAACCGCGTGGCCTTGCCGCCGATGCGGGCCACCGCGCCGTCGAGCATGTCACAGGCCGACGCGTTGTACATCATCGCCCCGGCGATCAGCAGCCAGGCGCTGGGTCCGCTCTCGCCGAGGCGCCAGGCGTACCGGTGCCCGGCGCCGAGGGCGTAGCACACGGCGGCCGCGGCGGTGACGACCATCCCGGCGAAGGTCAGCATGTTGGGCGTGACGCCCATGCGCACGAGAAATCGTGCGATGGCGTCGCGCTGAACGATGAAAAACCGGGCTATTCCTTTTCCAACCATAGCTATCAGCTTTCAGCTATCAGCAAGTCGCTGCACTCTTGTGGTTATAGCGGATAGCCGAAGCACACGTTACTCTACGACTGCGGCGCAGGCAAGGCGTCGGACAATGATAGACCGTCGAGACCATCGCGCGATCATTGTGGGGCGCGGGGATGGGGCGTAGAATAGGGACCATATCATTCAGTGATTGCGCCAGCGATTTTGAAGAGACGTCAAACTGCAGCCGGCGGGCCAAAGCTTGCGGGTAATCCGAAATCCGCAATCCGAAATCACAGGGAACCACGTATGACCGTCATCGATGCTCAGGCATTCGGCGAAAACCTGCGGGCGCTGAAGGCGAATCTCGCCAGCGTCATCCTGGGCAAGAGCGAGTCGATCGACCTGCTCACCATCGCTCTGCTGGCCGGCGGCAGCGTCCTGATCGAGGACGTCCCCGGCGTGGGCAAGACGACGCTGGCCAAGGCCCTGGCCCGCTCCATCGACGTGCAGTTCACCCGCATCCAGTTCACGCCCGACCTGCTGCCGGCAGACATCCTGGGCTCGTCGATCTACAACCCCAGCAACGGCACGTTCAACTTCCGCCGCGGGCCGATTTTCTGCAACGTGCTGCTGGCCGACGAGATCAACCGCGCCTCTCCGCGGACGCAGTCGGCGCTGCTGGAGGCGATGAACGAAGGCCAGGCCACCATCGAGGGCACGCGCCACGCCCTGCCCCAGCCGTTCCTGGTCATCGCCACCGAGAACCCCATCGAGTTCCACGGAACCTACCCGCTGCCTGAGGCCCAGCTCGACCGCTTCATCGTGCGGCTGGACCTGGGCTATCCCACCGCCGAGGTCGAGGTCAACATCCTGCACTCGCAGGGGCAGGACCACCCCGTCGAGAAGCTGCAGCCGGTGCTCAATCAAGACCAGGTGGTGGCGATGCAGCAGGCGGTCCACGAGGTGCACGTCGACGCGAGCATCTCGGCGTACATGATCGAGATCGTCGGCGCCACGCGGGCCGACGCCCGCCTGCGACTGGGCAGCAGCCCGCGCGGGTCGCTGATGCTCTTCCGCGCCTGCCAGGCCAGCGCCCTGGCGGCCGGTCGCGGGTACGTCTTGCCCGACGACGTGCAGGCCCTGGCCGCGCCCGTGCTGGCGCACCGCGTGCTGCTGACGCCCAAGGCCCGCTACGACGGCGCCACCGGCGTCTCGATCATCCAGGACATCCTCACGCAGGTGAAGGTTCCCACGTGAAATCCCCGCGTCCAAGCCTGCGACACCTGCTGGGCCGGTCGTGGCGGTTCGACCTCACCAGCGGCGGGCGCACGCTCGTGGCGGCCATTCTGATCTCCGGCGTGGCCGGCTCGGTCACCGTGATGGTCCCGGTCTACTGCATCTTCATCGCAATGCTGATCCTCTATATGGCGGCCGGTTCGATCTCCCTGATCCTGCGTCCGCGTCTGCGGATCGAAGGTCCGCTGCCGGCTCGGGCCGCCGCGGGGCAGCGGCTGCAGGCCAGGCTGACGGTGGTCAACGAATCCCCGCATCGCCGGGCCTTCGACGTGGGGCTGGGCCTGTTCAATCTTCCCAAGTCGCTGCGGCAGCTCAACCACGCTGACAGCATCGCCAGCCTCTCCTGCGGGCAGGGCGGCGCCTTGACGGTGGACCTGATGGCTCTGCGGCGTGGGCAGTACGACCTGGGCGCCCTGACGGCGTACAGCACGTTTCCGTTCAACCTCGTGCGCCGCATGGGCGGCAGCCGTGCGGCCGGACGGCTGACGGTGGTGCCCAGTTTTACCCCGCTGGAGCGTCTGGAACTGTCGATGACCCAGCGGCACCAGCCCGGCGGGATCGCCTTCAGCTCGCGCGTGGGCGAGAGCCCGGAATATTTCGGCAGCCGCGACTTCCGCCCCGGCGATTCGACGCGCCACATCGACTTCCGCTCGTGGGCGCGCCTGGCGGCGCCGGCCGTCAAGGAGTTCCAGGAAGAATACTACTCCCGCGTCGCGCTGGTGCTCGACACGTACATGCCGCACCCGCGTCGGCTGTCGCGGCGGCGCAGCGAGGCGCTCGAGGCGGCGGTCTCGCTGACGGCGGCGGCAGCGGAAGTGCTTAGCCGCGGCGAGTACATCGTCGACATCTTCGCCGCCGGTCCGCAGCTCTACACGTTCCGCACGGGGCGGCACACGACGGCCTTCGACAATATCCTGGAGGTGCTGGCGTGCGTGGGTCCCTGCCGAGGCAATCCGTTCATCAAGCTCACGCCCGAGCTGGCGGGCATCTTGCCCAACGTCTCGGCGATGGTTTGCGTGCTGCTGGACTGGGACCGCCCGCGCCTGGAATTGATCCGCTCGGCCGCGCAGTCCGGTTGCAGCGTCAAGGTGGCCCTGGTCAGCGACCGCGGCACGCCGCCGGAGCTTGCCGGTAGCGAACCGTGGATGGCGTCGGTGCGGGTCTGCACCAGCCAGGACGTGCGCGAGGGGAGGGTGCTGAGCCTGTGAACCTCCAGCGCGTCATGGCGATGGTGATGGTGACCCTCTGCGGCGGGGCGCTGGCGATCATGTCGGGTCGCTGGGTCGCCCCGGCGATGCTGTGGGCCGTCGGCCTGGTCGGCCTGGGGGGGTGGTGGACCCTGTCGCTGCGCCGGACGCTGCGCCTGATCCTGCGGCTGCTGCTGGCGCTGGCGTTCGCGGCCTTTTCGCAATGGGCCAATGAGGACCCCACCGGCAGCCTGGTCGTCTCGGCGCTGTCGATGATCTACGTCACGCCGCTGTACTTTTTGACGCTGATGGTGCTCGAGCTCTTCCTGCGGCAGAAGGGCGCCCTGCCTTCGACGATAGTGCTGTACGCGACGATCATCATGATCTTCGCCGGCGGGCTGGCGCTGGAACGCGGCGTGGTGTCATACCTGGAGTCCGGCAGGCTGTTCCTGGCGCTGTCGCTGGCGCTGGCCGGTTCGGCGATGATGTATCTCTCTGCCGCGCGGCGGCGGGTGGCGTCGTCGCGGCCGGTGGGCGCGCGCAACGCGGCGGCGGCCGCTACGCTGGTGGTGGCGCTGCTGGCGGCGGCGGGGGCCTCCGAGCTGGTGGGGCGCTACAAGAAGGAGATTTACGAGAAGCTCACGCTGTGGGCGGCGCTGATCCGGGGCAATCCGCAGATGGGCTTCGACGAGGAGTCGCGCCTGCGCTCGATGACGAACATCCGCATGTACAATGCGGCCGAGGTGGCGCTGCGCGTTCAGTCGGCCGAGGCGCCGGGGTATCTTCGCGGGCGGGCGTACGTGCTGTTCGACAAACTCCACAGCACCTGGACCAATCCGCAGGACTGGCGCACGCTCTGGCCGTGGCCGCAGCGCGTCGACGGCGTCGAGCCTCCCGGCGACATCTGGAACCTCTTCTGGGTCCGCCGCGGGCCGCAGGGTTCCTGGCGGCAGTTGACGGTGCATCCGGCGGCCGTGCATACCAGCGCCGTCTTCATGCCGCTGGAAACGACTATGGCCGTCGTGGCGACGCAGAGACTGCGCGAGGACTCGGCCGAAACGCTCAGCGCGACGGACATGCTGGACGACTCGCAGTACGTGCTCTATCGTCCCATGAACGCCTCGCCGGGGGCGCCGCCTGCTCCGCTGGCGTCGCGTGTCCGTAGTGACTGCCTCTCGCTGCCCGGCGATCTCGATCAGCGCGTGCGAGACGAGAGCCTGCGCGTCCTGAACGGCTGCCGGTCCACCGGCGAGGCCATCCGGCGGATCGAACGCTATTTCCAGGCGAACTTCCAGTACCACCTGGGCGTGAGCATTCCCTCCGGCGAAGATCCCCTGGGCTATTTCCTGTCGGAGAAACCGCCCGCGCACTGCGAGATGTTCGCCTCGGCCGCGGCCATCATGCTCCGCTGCCACGGCGTGCCGACGCGGTACGTGACGGGCTTTGTCGCCAGCGAACGCAATCCCTACGGCGAGTACTGGATCGCCCGCAACGCCGACGCCCACGCCTGGGTCGAAGCCTGGGACGATCAGCGCGGATGGGTCCTGGTCGAGGCGACGCCGCCTGCCGGCGTGCCCGGCTCGCAGCAGCACAGCTCCCTGGGCTACTTCTGGGACCTGCTGGGATTCCACCTTGCCCGCCTGCTAGCGATTGTGCGATTGGAGGGCATCAAGGGCCTGCTGATCTGGTTGGCAGATATGCTCGTGCGCCTGCTGGCGGCGCTGGTGAGGGGCAAGGGGCTGGCCGTCGTGATCGTCCTGGTCACGGTCGCTGCCTGGCGAGTCCTGGCGCGACGCCGCAAACAGCAAACCGCCGGATGGCGCCACGCCCGCACCGAACTGGGCGCCATGCTGGCCTCCGCCGACCGCCGCGTCCGCCGCCTGGGCCTGCGCCGCCGCGGCGACGAGACGCTGGCCCAATTCGTCAGGCGGCTTGAACGCGCCGCCGAACAGATTCCCGCCCACAAGGTCCGCCAGGCGGCTTTGGCCCGCTGGGCTGTTGGGTGGTATCGGCTCTATCAGAAGGCCCGCTACAGCGGCGCGGCCTCCAGCGATGAAGTCCAGATCCTGCGTTCGCAGATTCCGGGATGGTTCTCGGCCGTCAGGCCTTGAGGGCGTGTTTTGTGGCATGGCCGTTTCCTGGAGGCGCCCATGCCACGCCGGGGGCGGTTCGTGCTGGCAAGGGGCTGCGACGAGGCTTACACTTCGGGCATGAGCATTATCTTTCCACCGCGATACGACCAGCGCGTGTTGGCGCTGGAGGCCCCCGGCGGGGCCCCGGCCAGGGTGGCTGTGGCCATCCCCACCATCACGCGCCCGGGCAAGGCCTTTCGCGCGTGCGCAGCCGTGCTGGACGAACTGGGCTACCCCAGCGTGCAGTGCCGCCAGAGCGTGCGCCTGAGCGACCAGCACGGCCGGCTGCTGGCCGAGATTTCCTTCGCCCCCGGTCAGCCTGCCGTAGCGATGGTGGACGGCCTGGCGGCTGTGGAAGGCTTCTCGCGCCTCGCTGCCGAACTGGGCGGGCAGGTTTTCTACAGCAACCCGACGCTGTGTACTGCAAAGGACTGCCAGGAAATCCTCTGGGGCGATCCGCACGTGCACACCGTGCTCAGCCAGTGCCATCCCGACAAGTGCCGCTCGCTGGACTTCGGATATGCGGCTGGGCGGTACGTCAGCGGGCTGGACTGGATGGCCGTGGCCGACCACGTCTCGAACGGGCGCTGCGAGTTCGCGCGGTTCAAGCAGCAGATGCTGGCCTGCGAGGCCCACGACGATCCGCCGGCGTTCGTGACGCTGCCGGCATATGAGGCCTCGCTGATCGGCGGCGCCGGCGGCGACGCCAACGTCTACATGACGCGCTGGCCGGAGATGTTCATCGACCAGCACGACGACGGCAATCTGCTGACGCTGGCGGGCAAGCTCGAGGAGAAGATGGGGGCCGGGCAGTTCATCGTCGTGCCGCACCACACCACGCGCAGCGGCAAGCACGGCGAGATCCCCGACGCGATCTATCCTGGCGCGGCCGCGATGCCGGTGGTGGAGATTCATTCCAAGTGGGGCACCAGCGAATATCGCGGCAACCCCAACGCCCTCAAGGACGTGAACCCGGGCCCGAGCTACGTGCAGGACTTCCTCGCCCGCGGGCTGCGGGTGGGCTTCGTCGGCGGCACCGACACGCACGCGACCATGCCCGCCGGCGGGGGCTTCGAGCCCGGCCACATCGACCGCCTGCCCGGGATGACGGCCGTGCGATGCGACGCGCTGACACGCCAGAGCGTCTACGCCGCCATCGCCACGCGCAAGTGCTACGCGACGAGTCTGGAGCGGATCTATCTTGATGTAGAGATCGCCGGCTTGAGCGGCGGCGAGAAGACCAAATGGCCCGGCGGCGATCGGGCGATCGAAATCACCGCGGCCGCCCAGAGCGACATCGTCTCGATCGACGTCATCCGCAACGGCCGCGTGATGGTCTCGCAGCGCCCCGGCCATTGGCAGGCGAAGTTGACCGCCCGAGACAACGATGCGATGGATAGCTTGTGGTTGGATTCAAAATACGTGGGACGCTTTGTGTATTACTACGCCCGCGTGACGTGCGCCAGCGGCGCGCAGGCGTGGTCGAGTCCGGTGTTTGTAGTGTCGGCGTAAGGGGATCTTTCGTCAGATTGAGCATTGGTTGGAGCCGGGAAGGGGCTGAAATGTCAAAAACTGAGAATCTGATTCGCGTGTTGTTCGCTACCTCAGCATCTCTGTTATCTGCTTGGTTAAGTTACGGATATCACCACGTTCACTATCACAACCAGGTTGAACATATGGGCAGGGGGTTGCCAAGAGTAACGGAAATTCTGGCGACGACAGCCCCTTGGATGCTTGTGCTTCCTCTGGCAATTCTTCTGACAGGAACTATCTTTCGCGGCAGGCCCTTGCTGGTTCTCATCGTGGTGAATATTGGTTGGCTTGTTTCGGTAGTATGGCCGATCTTCTGTCTCTTCGCGTGGGAAATACCTCACATAATGCTGTAGCTGTGAGAAACGCCTTACGGCGTCACTACGAACGTGGTACCTTCACGGCATGAGCTTTCGCTCGGTCATACTCGGGTTGATCTTCGGGGCGTTTATCGCTCTGTTCACGTATTTCAATGACTGGGTGCTGCTGCAGAGCAATCTGGCGGGCAATCTCGTTCCTACCATCGTGTATGGGGCGCTGCTGGTGGGACTGATCGGCGTCAACCCGGCCCTGCGGGCGCTGCGCCTGAGGCCGCTGGCGGGCCGGGAGTGGGCGGTGGTGGTGGCGCTGGGGCTGGCGGCTAGCGCTATTCCCGGGTACACGATGCTGCACAGCTTCGTGGACATCCTCGTCACGCCGCACGAGCTCAACCGCACGCAGCCCAACTGGAAGAAGCACGACCTGGTGCGATATGCCCCGCCGGTCATGCTGGCCGAAAAGGGCGCCAACGCTGACGAGTACAAGCGCATCGTCACCGAGTTTACCACCGGCGTCGAGGGCGCCGACGGCTGGCCCAGCCCGGCGGTGATCCCCTGGCCGGCCTTCACGCGCACGCTGGGGTTCTGGATGCCGCTGGCGGGGCTGTTCATCGTGGGCAACTTCTGCATGGCGCTGGTGATTCACCGCCAGTGGTCGCAGCGCGAGTCCCTGGCGTACCCGCTGGCGGAGGTGGCCGCCGAACTGACCAGCGGCGCCGACCCCCGCGCCGCGCCGAGCGTTCTGCGCAGCGGGCTGTTCTGGCTGGCCTGCGGCGGCGTGGTGACGTGGCTGAGCGTCAACGCCCTGGCGATGTACACCCAGTCGAGCTTCACCATTCCGCTGGACGTGAACCTGACGGGCCTGGTGCAGCGGTTCCCCGCCCTGCAGGACGTGCACCGCTGGTATTGGCTGTTTCAGCCTCGCCTGGTGTTCCTGGTGGTCGGCCTGGCGTACTTCATCCGTAGCGATGCCTCGTTCTCGATCGGCATTAACCACATGCTCTTTGCGGCGGTGTTCGCCTCGGCGTTGGCGGGTGGGTGGGCGGCCGACACGCCGTACGCGGGGCAGCTCGGGTTCGACACCTGGAACTCGCTGCGGTTCGGGGCGTATATCGGCGTGGCGTTGATGGTGCTGTACGTGGGCAAGCGGTTCTACGGGTCCCTGGCGATTCGCGCCCTGGGCGTGCGGCGCGGCGAAGGCGTCACCAGCGGCGAGCTCTGGGGCCTGCGCGGGCTGGTGTTGTGCGGCGCGGGCAGCGCCGTGTTGCTCAACCAGGGCGCCGGGCTGCACTGGCTGCCGGCGGTCCTGGCGGTGGTGCTGATCGGCCTGGCGATGCTCGTCGTGACGCGCGTGCACGTCGAGACCGGCTCGTTCATGATCCAGCCTTCGTGGTGGCCCAGCGGCGTGCTGATCGGGGCGCTGGGCTTTGGAGCCCTGGGCGCTAAAGGGCTTGTGATCCTGTGCCTGCTCAGCGCCGTGCTGCTGTACGATCCCAAGATCGCCCTGATGCCCATGGCGGCAGTGGCCTTGCGACTGGGCGACCGCCTGGACCTGCGCCCCGCACGCCTGAGCCGGTGGATGATCGTCGCGGCGCTGATCTCCCTGGCTGTGGCAGTCCCCGCGACCATCTATATGGAATACACCGTGGCTGCCGGACGGCACTACTTCTGGGCCCAGAACCAGATGCCCTCCTTTGCCTTCGAGCGTCTCGGCGCCCTGATCACGCGCGACGCGCCGGCAGCCGCCGATGCGGGCGGACTGGCCTGGGGCAAGATCGCCGCCGAGGCGGCGTTCTACAAGCCCGCGCTGGCCGGGCTGGCGCTGGTGATGGCGTGCTCGTGGCTGCGCCTGCGGTTCCCATGGTGGCCGCTGCACCCGGTGGTGTTCATCATCTGGGGCACCGACACGATCTGCCAGTTCGCCCCGAGTTTTCTTCTGGGATGGGCGATCAAGGAAGTGGTGACCCGCGTCGGCGGGGCGGGCGGGTACCAGCGGTACAAGCCGGTCTTCATCGGCCTCATCGCCGGCGAAATCCTGGCGGCCTTGATCTGGATGATCGTGGCGTGGGTGTACTACGGCGTGACGGGCGCGGCGGCGCCGGCGTTCCGCGTCCCGTCGATCTACCTCTGATTCCCGTTTGCCCAAATTGTCCTGCAGGCGGCGCTTTTATAGGACTCGCCGAATAATTTTTGCGTAGAAATTCTCTAAGACTTTTAGATTTAAGACTTTGTTGGCCGATACTCTTGTTCGGAAATGCCATCGCAACGGGAATCGGTGGAACGAAATTGCCCGGATCGGCGGATGACGGCCTACAATTGCGCAGGTAAGGAAATATCATGTTTACCGCAGAGCAGGAAATTAGACGGGTAGCAGGCAAGTTTGTGCCGCCGACGGCCGAGAAAATCGCCCAGGAGCGCCAGAGGCAGATGGAAATCCTGCGCCAGGTTCGCGCCCGTATCCTGACGGTACAATTGCTGCGTACGACCTGCGCGGGAACGACCCGCGTCGCAGGCTGACGTCCCGCATCCGCGGGCGCGGCTGAGATCGTCGGCCGCGCCCCGCCCCCGGATTCACGCCGGCCGTATGACATCGTTTTCAGGGCAGATTCCGCGGCTTTTTTCATGTCTTCGCCCGGGGCAATCGTGTGCATTTTTGTAGCACTCGGCGGTGAAATTTGAGATAATTACCTCTGGGTTAATCGAGTGCTTTTGCAGCCCTGACGGCGGAGTCCCCCAGAGGCATTGCGGCCACGCCAGAGGGCTATTCGCCAAGAATTGGAGATGTGAACGTATGGCCAAGGATGAGGCCGCGACAACTGAAACATCCGCACCGGCGGCGTACGACGAGAGCCAGATCAAGGTGCTGCACGGGATGGAGGCCGTGCGGAAACGTCCCGGCATGTACATCGGCGACACGACCCTGCGGGGCCTGCACCACCTCGTCTGGGAAATCGTCGACAACGCCATCGACGAAGCGATGGCCGGGCGCTGCAGCAACATCTCCGTCACGGTCCACCCCGACGAATCGGTGACGGTGACCGACGACGGCGAGGGCATCCCGGTCGGCATTCACCCCACGGAAAAGATCTCGACGCTGGAGGTGGTCTTCTGCCAGTTGCACGCCGGCGGCAAGTTCGACCACGGCGCATACAAGGTTTCCGGCGGTCTGCACGGCGTGGGCGCCTCGGTGGTCAACGCGTTGTCGGAATGGCTGGAGGTCGAGGTCTGCCGCGGCGGCAAAGTCTACGCGATGAAGTTCGAGCGCGGCGCCAAGGCCAACGAGATTCGCGAGATCGGCCAGCGCAAGCGCAGCGGCACGAAGGTCACCTTCCTGCCCGACAAGCAGATCTTCCCGGAGATCAACTTCCGCCACGAGCAGCTCGCCACGCGCCTGCGCGAGCTGGCGTTCCTCAATGAGGGCGTCTGCATCAAGCTCAAGGACGAACGCACTGACAAGGAAGAGGAAGTCTTCCAGTTCAAGCAGGGGCTGGTGGCGTTCGTCAAGCACCTCAACGAGGGCCGCGTGCCGCTGACGCGACCCATCGAGATCCACAAGGAAGACCCCGACTCGCGCCTGGCGCTCGATGCGGTGATCCAGTACAACGAGGGCTACAGCGAGACGGTCTTCTCCTTCGCCAACAACATCAACACGCTCGAGGGCGGCACGCACCTGTCGGGCTTCCGCGCGGCCCTGACGCGCACGGTCAACGCCTATGCCAAGAGCGCCAAGCTGCTCAAGAACGAATCGACCCCCGTCGGCGACGACCTGCGCGAGGGCCTGACGGCCGTCGTGTCGGTCAAGGTGCCCGACCCGCAGTTTGAAGGGCAGACCAAGACCAAGCTGGGCAACAGCGAGGTCGAGGGCTTCGTCACGCAGGCGGTCAACGAACTGCTGGGAAGCTGGATGGAAGAGCATCCCGCCGAGGCCAAGCACATCGTCAACAAAGGCCTGCAAGCGATGCAGGCCCGCGAGGCCGCCCGCAAGGCCCGCGACCTCACGCGGCGAAAGGGCGCGCTGTCGAGCGGATCGCTGCCGGGCAAGTTGGCCGACTGCCGCAACAAGGACGCCGAAAGCACCGAGCTGTTCCTGGTGGAAGGCGATTCGGCCGGCGGGCCCGCCAAGCAAGGCCGCAACAGCGCCAACCAGGCGATCCTGCCCCTGCGCGGCAAGATCATCAACGTCGAGAAGGCCCGCCTGGACCGCATCCTGAACTATGCCGAGTTCCAGTTCATCATCTCGGCGATCGGGTGCGGGATCGGCACCGACGAGTTCGACATCAGCAAGCTGCGCTACGGCAAGATCATCATCATGACCGACGCCGACGTCGACGGCAGCCACATCCGCGCGCTGCTGCTGACGTTCTTCTTCCGCTACATGCGCCCGCTGGTCAGCGAGAACCGCGTGTACATCGCCCAGGCGCCGCTGTACCTGATCACGCGCAAGAAGCTCAAGAAGTACGTGCTCGAGGAAGGCGAAATGCGCCGCACGCTGGCGGCCTGGGGCCTGGACGGCACGACGCTGGAGATCCGCGACGTCTCCGGACGCAAGCCCAAGCTCGTCGCCGACTTCAAGGGCGCCAAGCTGGCCGAACTGATCGGACTGCTCGAAGACCTCGCCGACAAGGGACGCATCCTCCGCCGCCGCGGGCTGACGTTGGCCGAACTGCTCGAAAACCGCAAAGGCCGCAAGCTCCCCTCGCACTGGATGGTCATCGACGGCCAGAGCGTCTTCTGCTACAGCCTCGAGGAATACGAGAACCTGCTCGAGCAGCACAAGGTCAGCGTGCTCGATGAAGGCGGCAACGGCAATGGAAACGGCAACGCCACGCACAGGAGCGAGCCTTCGCGCATCCAGAAGCGCGCCGAGCTGCACGAGGTCAAGTCCATCGAGAGCGTCATCGAGGCCCTGGAACTGCGCGGGCTGGACATGGCCGACTACTTCACCCGCCGCGTCGAGATGATCACCGGCGAGATGCCTCCGGCCAAGTTCATCCTCGTCAACGAAGACGGCCCGCACGAGCTGGAGAATATCGCCGAGATTCCCGACGGCATCCAGTTGCTCGGCCGCAAAGGCACCGAGATCAAACGCTTCAAAGGCCTGGGCGAAATGAACGCCGACGAGCTGTGGGAAACCACCATGGACCCCGAGCGCCGCGTCCTGCGCCGCGTGACGGACCTGGAAGCCGAAGAGGCCGAACGCATGATCACCCTCCTGATGGGCGAAGACGTCGAGCTGCGACGAAACTTCATCGAGGCCAACGCCACCACCGTCAAGAACCTCGACGTCTAGAAACAGTTCCAATTTCCAATTTTCAATTTCCAATTGAGAAACGGGACCTGGATTACCAGGTGTTGTTCAATTGAAAATTGGAAATTGAAAATTGGAAATCTCACTTCTTGATATGATATTGGCCTGAGCAGATGAGCCTTGTTTATGGAGTGCTTTGATGTCCGACAAGCAGTGCCGCGTGACGTTTGAGCCGCAGGGGCGAACGGTGTTCGTGCTTCCGGGAACCACCATCGTCGAGGCCGCCGGGCGCGTGGGGCTGACCATCCAGTCTCCCTGCGGCGGCAAGGGCGTCTGCGGCAAGTGCCGCGTCCAGGTCTCCAGCGGCGCCTGCGAGGGCAGCGAGGCCTGCCGGCGGTTCTTCTCGGCCGAGGAGCTCGCCGCGGGATGGCGCCTCGCCTGCCAGGGACGCATCTGCGACGACGCCGTCATCAGTATTCCGCAATCCTCGCGCCTGGGCGACGTGCATAAGATCCTCGCCGAGGCGCAGGACAAGGCCATCGCCGACGTTCAACCTGCCGTTCGCAAAGTCTGTTTCAAACTGCCTGCTCCGACGATGGACGACCACCGCAGCGACCTGATGCGCCTGCAGGAAGTTGTTGGCCCGGCCAAAGTCAACCTGCGCGTCCTGCGCAAACTCGGCGGCGTGCTGCGGAGCAACGCCTTTACGGGCACAGCGGTTTTCACCGATCATCACCTCGTCGACGTCGAACCCGGCGACACGACGGGCCAGAGCTACGGCGTCGCGTTCGACATCGGCACGACGACGGTCGTCGGCTCGCTGCTGGACCTCAACAGCGGGGAGGAACTGGCCCTGGCGTCGGACATCAACCCGCAGGTCACCTTCGGCGACGATGTGCTGTCGCGCATCCAGCACGGCGGCACCAGCGCTAAAGGCCTGGGCGAAATTCACGATATCATCATTGCCAAGGTCAATGACCTGCTCGCGCAGCTCTGCCGCGACGCCGGCGTGTCGGCCCAGAACGTGTACGAGGTGACGTTCGCCGGCAACACGACCATGGAGCACCTGCTCTGCGGAATCGACCCCACGCCGCTGGGGGCGGTGCCCTTCGTGCCCGTTCACGGGCGCGGGCTCACGCTGGGCGCCTCGGCGCTGGGTTTGCACGTGCACCCCAACGCCGCGGCGTATGTCTTTCCGATCATCGGCGGGTTCGTCGGCGGCGACACCGTCGCCGGGCTGGTGGCGACCGAACTGGCCGACCAGCACGGCCCGGTCATGATGGTCGACATCGGCACCAACGGCGAGATCGTGCTGGCCGTCGACGGCAAGCTGTGGGCGGCGTCGACAGCCGCCGGCCCGGCGTTTGAAGGCGCCCGCATTTCCTGCGGGATGCGCGCCAGCGGCGGGGCCATCGAGAAGATCGTCTTCGACGGCGACGTGCACGTCAGCGTCATCGGCAACGTCGAGCCCATCGGCATCTGCGGCAGCGCCCTGGTCGACGTGGCCGCCGACCTGCTGCGATCGGGCATCATCACGCCCGAGGGCCGCATGCTCTGCGGCGACGAATTGCCCGCCGGCCTGCCCCCCGCCATAGCCGCCCGCGTTCAGACCGGCGAGAATGGCCAGGCGCGGTTCCTGCTGGCGGCCAACGGCAACGGCGGCGTGAATATCACCCAGCGCGACATCCGCGAGCTGCAACTGGCCACCGGCGCTATCCGCGCCGGCATCACCATCCTGCTTCAGCAGGCCGGCCTGACGGCAAGAGACTTGCGCCAGGTGCTGATGGCCGGCGGGTTCGGCAGCTTCATCCGCCGCAGCAACGCCCAGCGCATCGGCCTGCTGCCGACGGAGATCCACCGCGAGAAGATCCTCTACGTCGGCAACGCCTCGCTCAACGGCGCCAAGTGGGCCTTGGTGAGCACGGCCGCTCGCAACCGCGCCGAAGACCTCGCCCGCCGCGCCAAGCATGTCCAGCTCTCCGAAGACATGAACTTCCAAATGCTCTTCGCCGAGTGCATGATTTTTCCGGAGAACTAGTAGGCAGTAGCCAGTAGCCTGTAGCCCGTATGAAAAGACTTTCCTGGCTACTGGCTACTGGTTACTGGCTACTACGCCGTTGAAATCATCCGTTGCAGCGCGATGCGGGCATCGGCGGCGATGGCCGGGTCGACGGTCACGCGGTTTCGCAGCTCGCCTTGGGCCAATCCGTCGAGCACCCAGAGCAGGTGGGGCAGGTCGATCTGGGCCATCTGCACGCACATCGCGGCGGCAGGGGCCAGGGTGCGGATGAAGCAGTCGTTGCGCCTGGCGGCAAGGCGGTTGACAAGGTTGCTCTCGGTGCCGATGGCCCAGGAACTGCCGGCCGGGGCGGCTGAAACGATCTTGATGATCTGCTCGGTGCTGCCGGCGTCGTCGGCCAATTCCACCACCTCGCGGCGGCACTCGGGGTGCACGATAACGCGAATGCCCGGATGTGCCGCCCGTACGTCCTTGATGTGCTGGGCGCGGAAGAGCTGGTGCACGTAACACGCGCCCTTCCAGAGGATGAACGTCGCCCGCTGAATCGCGGCAGTGTCCAGCCCGCCTCCATGCTTGAGCGGGTCGTACACGGCCCAGCCGTCCGGGCCGTAGCCCAGCGCTGTAGCGGTGTTGGCGGCCAGGTGCTGGTCGGGGATCGCCAGGATCTTGCCGGCCCCGGCACCGCCCTGATCCGTCGGGCGCAGCGCCCACTCAAAGATGCCTCGCACGTTGCTGGAGGTGCAGCATGCCCCGCCGCAGCGGCCGGTGAGGGCCTTGATGGCGGCGGTAGAGTTCACGTACGTGATCGGGATGATCCTGGCCTTGCCGCTGGCGGCGGTGAGTTCCTCCATCGCCTCCGCGACGGCGGGCTCTTCGGCCATTGCGGCCATCGCGCAGCCTGCCCGCATGTTGGGCAGCAGCACCGCCTGCTGGGGCGCCGAGAGGATGTCGGCCGACTCGGCCATGAAGTGTACGCCGCAGAAGACGATGAACTTCGCCCGCGTCTGCGAGGCGGCCTGCTGGGAGAGCTTGAGGCTGTCGCCGACGAAATCGGCGAACTGGATGATCTCATCGCGCTGGTAATGATGGCCGAGAATGCACAGATCGGCGCCCAGCTCGCTCTTGCGGGCGGCGATGCGGGCGGCCAACTCATCGGCGGGGAGTTGGCTGTATGTCGGGGGCAAATCCTGCTGAACTATCATGCTTTCATCCTACCCCAACGGCTTGGCCGGCGGCGACTTTTTGCGCAGGCGGCCTAGCATTTCATCGAGTTCGGGCATGCGCAGGAGCTTGGCCGCCAAGTACAGCACGGCTGTGCCCACCGTCACGCCCGCGATCGTTGCAAGCCAAGGCCGATCCAGATGCCACGCCCGCAGCGCCCAGAGCAAGGCCTCGATCGCCGCGACCATGATGGCGGTGGCCAGCACGCTCTTGGCGATGCTCAGGGCCAGTTGCCGGTCGCCGAAAGAGCCGATGCGCCGTCGCAGCGCCGCGGCGAGCAAGATGACCGTCAGGGAGGTCGTCAGCGATATGGACAACCCGAACGAAGCCGGCCCCAACTGCGGTATCCAGATCAGCATGGCCATCAGGCTCAGCACGCTGAAAGTCGTCAGGACAACGGCGATCTTCAACGGCGTGCGATAATCCTTGAGAGCGTAGAACGCGCGGATCAGGATCACATAGACGCAGTTGGCCCAGATCCCAAGGCAGTAGTATTTGAGGACCCAGGCCGCACGCAGGGCATCGTCGTGGGTGAACTTGGCGCGGCGGAACAAGAAAATGATGATGGGATCGGCCAGAACGAATAACCCCGCTCCGGCCGCCAGGCCTTCCAGCAGCGACAGCCGGATCGCGCGGTTGACGCTTTCCTGCAGGGCGGGCATGTCGTTGCGGCTGGCGTAGCGGCTTAGCAGCGGAAAGATCGTCGTCGCCAGCGACATGGCCAGCACACCCATGGGCAATTGGTACAACTGACGCGCGGTGTCTATGCGGGCCACGTCGCCTTCGTCCAGCGGTTTGACGATGTGCCAGCCGAAAAGATTCAGTTCCGGCGAACCGGGCGTGGCGGCCATGACCCATCCCAGCACCAGTTGGAGAAGTTCACAAAACTGAAGAAAGCCCAGCCCCATCAGCGCCGGCGCTACCAGTCGCAGGACGACTTTGATGCCCGGTTCAAGCGGGCGCAGGCGGAGAACGAGTCCCAGCCCGCTCCGCTTGAGCAGCCAGATGATCCCCAGCAACTGCACGAGCCCTGCCAAAGGTACGGAGGTGGAAACCAGTAGCAGCGACGAGGGCGTGGAACTGATCCACTTCAGGGCCGCAATGGCGGCGGCAATCTGGAACAGATTCAAGATTATCGGAGCAAAGGCGGGATAGACAAAGTGCCCGCGGCAATTCAATGCCGCCGCCGCCAGCGCCAGCAGGCAGACGCTGATCATGAAGGGCAGCATGATCAAGGTCATCGTCAGCAGTAGTCGCAGATCCGTCGCCTGCCATGAAACCCAGACCCAGATGACTAACCCCGAGGCGATCACCACCGCCAGCGTCGAGAGCACCACTGCGGCCAGGGCAATGAGATTGCTCAAGAGCAGGCGGGCTTTCTCCAGTCCGCTCTTTTCAGCAGTTTCAGAAAAGACGGGAATAAGCGCTGCCGAAAGGGCGCCTTCGCCGAAGAGGCGGCGGAAGAGGTTGGGCACGCCAAAGGCCACGCGAAAGGCGCTAGTGACGCGATTAGCGCCCAGGGCGGTGATGGCCATATTGCGAAAAAGCCCGCTGATGCGCGAGAGAATCGTCAGGGCGGCCACGATCTTGGCGGCCCCGAAAAAATGCTCGCGCTCGCGATGATGCTCTTTCTGATGCTCGTTCACGGGAGGGGATTATGCGTCATCGCCGCAGCGGATGCCACGGCAAAAGACTGGTAATCGGTAGCCAGTAGCCGGTAGTCAGTGAGAAAAGGGTGCCATGGCACCCGGGGCGGAAACTCAGGAGGCCAGCGCGGCCACTTCCGCCAGGGTGATGTCGCTGAGGCGGGCGACGACGCGGTCGGCGGCCCTCAGGCGGTCTTGCGGATACGAGGTGGCCACGGCGAGGGTCTTGTTCCCGGCAGCCTGGGCGGCCTCGATCCCGGCGGGGGAGTCTTCTATCACCACCGTGCGCTGCGGATGAAGCGTGCGGCCGTGCTTTTCGCAGAGCTTCCGCAGCGCCTGGACGTAGCCTTCGGGGTCGGGCTTTCCGGCGGCGACCATTTCGGCCGAGATAATCAGGTCGAAGCAGTCCAGCACGCCGACGGTGCGGGCGGCGAGGGTGATCTCGTCCATCAATCCGCCGGAGCAGATGGCCAGGGGCAGCTTGGCCGCCGCGGCCGCGCGGATCAGCTCCACCGCCCCGGGAAGCGGCTGGATCGACTGGGCGTAGATTGACTGCACGATGCGCGTCTTGGCGGCCGTGAGCTCGGCGATCTGCTTTTGCGAGACGCGTCGGGCGTTGTCGGCCGCCACGGCCGCGAAGCAGTCATGGTCGTCGAAACCGAGGTACTTGCCGTAGTAGTCTCGGGTAGACAGGGACAGCCCGACATCGCGCAGCACGCGGCGAAACGCCTCGAGGTGCACCGGTTCGCTGTCGACCACCACGCCGTCAAAATCGAAGATCAAAGCATCCACATCGCTCTCCCGGATCGATAAGACGCCAAGAGTACCCGCAGGCAGACGCGCAGTAAAGAAGGGGATTTACCACAGGGGCACAGAGTTCTCAGAGGAAGAAACAAGACGGGGAAGAATGAGTTTGTCGCTGAGTCGCCTCCAGGGGCGATGGTTATCTTGTTGTTTATCTCTGTGCCCTCTGAGCCTCTGTGGTAATCCCCTAAAGCTCAGAATCTGACGATTCCAGCGGTTTGGCGGGGGCCGCGATCGTGACGCGGGTTTGTCCGAGGCGGGAGTCGATGCTGAGGGTTCCGTCGACGGCCTCGGCGTTTTCGCGCAGCGAGATCAGGCCCAGTCCGGCGCCGACCTTCTTGGGGTCGAATCCTTTTCCGTCGTCGGTGATACTCAAGGTGACGCCGGCCCCGTCATGTTCGAGCGTGAAGAGCAGGTGCGTGGCGCCGCTGTGGCGCAGGGCGTTGTTGGCGGCTTCCTGGGCGGCGCGGAACAGGGCGATCTCGACGTCGGGGTCGAACCTCAGCCACTGGGTCTGCGGCGTGTCGATGACCGTTGCGGCCATGCCCGCAGCCGTGCACTGGCGGGCCAACTCGCGAAGCCCCGAGCCCAGCCCCAACGACTGCAGCGTCGGGGGATAGAGACCGTGGCAGAGATTCCGCACCTCGCGCACCAGGGCGGTGCACTGCTGGACAGCCGCGGACAGGTCGCGCAGCGCCGCGGGGCCCAGCGTCTGGCCGGCGGTGTTGGCGACGTTGTGCAGCATCAGTTGCAGGGCCACCAGCGACTGGCTGATCGAGTCGTGCAGCTCGACGGCGATGTGGCGTCGTTCGGCCTCGCGGGCATGCATCAGTTTTTGCCGGGCGGCCTGCAGGGCCTTCTGAGCCTGTTTGCGGTCGGTGATGTCGATCATCCCGATCATGGCGCGCTGCCAGGTCTTTTCGCATCCGGGAACCACCGCCACGTGCAGCACGATCTCCTTGGTCTTGCCGCCCAGGGTGCGATTGGTGGCGTCGGTGTGGAAGGAATGAACGCCTTGAATGAGGCTGATGATTTCCTCGCGGAAGACCGTGAAGGAACTGTCGGTGAAGACCTTGTCGAGGTTGCCCAGCAGGACCTCTTTGCTGGGGGCGTCGAAAATACTCAAGGTGGCGGCATTGACGTCGACGATGCGCACCAGTGACGCGCAGTGCCGGACGGCCTGGCCGTTGCGGCGCAGATACGCGGGCAGATCTTCCACGCCCGAGGCCTCGAGCGAATCGAGATACTCGCGCACGGCTGAGAAATCCTCTTCCCACAGCGACGTGGGCGAGTTCTCGAACAAGCTGTGATACCGCCGCTCGCTGTCGCGGAGGCGCTGCTCGGACTCCTTGCGGTGGGTCACGTCCTGCAAGATGCCCGTGACGGCGACGACGCGCCCGCCCGAATCGCATGCGGCGACGGAGGAATCCTGCATCCACAGCACGCTGCCGTCGCCGGCGATCATGCGATACTCGACGAGGGGGGGGCTGGCCTTGGACAAGATGGCGTGGAAGCGGCTCAGGACCATCGCCCGGTCGCCGGGATAGATGAACTGCTGGAAGTCCAGGCCCACGACTGTCCGCTCGTCGTAGCCGAAGCGGGCCACCTGCGGGCTGGCGTAGACGACTCGGCCCTCGATATCCAGGCGGTAGAAGATGGCGTCGACGTTTTCGGCCAGCACGCGCAGGCGCTGTTCGCTCTGGCGCAGGGCCTCGCTGACGCGGGCGCGGGCCAGGGCGCCGCCGATCTGGCTGGCGATGGCCTCGACGGCGCTGACGGTCTGGGGCGAGACCGTATCGTGGTGGTGCGAGCCCAGGTTCAGGCTGGCGACGACCACGTCCTGGTGCCAGATCGGGACGATCACCGCGGAGAATAATCCTTCATTGAGCCAGACTGCGTCAGGTATCTTGCCGGGAATGTTCTCGATCACGACGGTCCGCCCCCCCGCGATCGCCGACATCCCGGGATGCGTGGAATCGATGTGGGTGATCGACTGGACGAACTCCTCGCCCAGGCCGCGATGCACCGCCAGATCGGCGCAGCATCGAGCGGCGTTAATGGTGTAGATGCCCCCGCTGTCGAGCCCGTCGACCTGAAGCGCCGCCTGCAGCGAAACCGTCAGCACGCCATCGACGCTCTGCTCGCCGCCCAGCGCCGCGGCCAGGTTGCGCTGCAGGTACAACAGACCCTCGGCCTGGCGGCGGCTGAGGATCTCCGCTTCCATCAGCAGATTGCCCTCTCGCAACTGCGCGGTCTGCTGGCCTACCAGGCGGCGCACCTCCTGCGAGCGCCCCAGCGCCGAGAGCAGGTAGTATGAAATCGACAGGCTGATCACCAGCCCCAGGCCCAATACCGCCCAAGGGGTGTAGTGCGGCCGGTCGGCAATGTAGTTCTGGGTGGCGACGCTCCGCAGCCGCCACTGCCTTCCTCCGACGTCGAAATATTGCTCATGGACCAGAGAACTCAGCGGGCCAGGCCGTTCGGAGGAGGGGCGGTAGCGCCCCAGTTGCCGCGGCGGCTCGTCCGCCATCTTGTCGGTGAGGGTGATTTCCACGCCCGTTCGCAGCTCGGTTGCGAATGCCAACTGGATCAGGTCCGGCAGATGGATCTGGGCGACGGCGAACCCGGCGAGGTTTTCACGGCGGCCGGAAGCGGCGAGGGCCTTATTGCCCTGTTTATAAACAGGCACCACCGCCAGCAGCGATTCGCTCTGGAGATCGTATGAAGCCAGCACCGGCGAGGCGAGGGCGTCGGCATAATCCATCGCCAGGCGCAGTTCGGGGCGGCTGTACAGGTCGTCGCCGGGATGCAACTTGGCGCCGGCGGGCAGGAGATACAGAATCGGGTATTGTCGAAGGCTTGCCGGATCGGGCGCCGATGCCGGCGCCGAGGCTGCCTGCATTGGCGTGATGCGGTAAGGCGGCTTCAGGTTCTGCCAGAGGCTTCGGCCTCGGGTCTCAATGGCGGAGCGGTTGGAGGCATCCACCTGTGGCGTCCAGGCCAGGGCGCGAAAGCACGTGTCGCGATTGAGCAGATGCTGAGCGAACACGGTGAATTCGTTTACCTCGACCTCCTCAGAGCACTCGTACAGCGCCGCCAGGTCCTGCACTTTACACAACAGCGAGTTGACCGTTCGCGACAACTCGGCGCACCGCTCCTGCCCCTCCAGGGCGAATTGCTGCTCCAGGCGCTGCTGCTGCGCCAGGCGCAACTGGAAGAACATCGCTGCCGACAAGGCCACTCCCACGGCCAGCGCAGCGACCGCGACCCAGTAATGCGTGCGTTTCTCCGGCTGGAATGACCGGTCGTGGGGTTGTTGGGGCGAGTCGTTCATATCCGTAACTGCCTATTCTACTACGAATTATTCTTCCTGTGTACTTGACAACGAAGTTCGTCATTTTAGAATAGGGGCCAATGGGCTTGGGTCGGGGCTTCATTTTTTTTAGAGCCGAAAGTGGGTGACGTATGGTGGATGGCAAAATAGGCGTCTTCTTCGCCGACGATCACGCTATGATCCGCGAAGGGCTCGTTGAATTGGTCAACCGCCATAGCGACCTGACTGTCGTTGGCCAATGCGGCGACGGCATGGGCGTGCTCGAGCAGGTCGGCAAGGTCAAACCGGACGTGGCTGTTCTCGACATCACCATGCCCGGACTCAACGGCCTGGACTGCTGCCGCGAGTTGACCCGCCGCGACAAGAACCTGGGCGTGCTGATCCTGACCATTCACGAGGATGAGGAATTCATCGCCCGCGCCATCGAGTACGGCGCCAGTGGGTACGTGCTGAAAGAATCGGCAGCCGACCAGCTCGTCGAGGCCATCCGCGCCGTCGGGCGGGGCGAGCTGTACCTGGGCCCGGGCATTCCCCGGTCGGTGCTGGACCGCGTGGCCAACGGAGGCGAAGACGCCTACGACCTGCTGACCACCCGCGAACGCCAGGTGCTGCAACTGATCGCAGAGGGCAAGACCAATCGCCAGGTAGCCGAGGCGCTGAAACTGGCCGTCAAGACCGTCGATACGCACCGCATGCGCCTGATGCACAAACTCAACATCCACGACCAGACCACGCTGGTGAAGTTCGCCGTCCGCAAGGGCCTGGTCTCGCTGGACTGACCGTATCCCCTCAGTTCCAGGGGGAAAGTCGCGGCGGAGGCCCGGATACCGTACCGGCACGACGTTTCCCTCCCATGACTGAGGCATTACCGGCCCCGTGATTTCGCGGTTGCAAAAGACCGCGGGCATCTTTAGATTAAGGCTGAAGACATTCATGCGCCGGCTTGGACTGGCGGACCCTGCGGTGGGCTGCAGATGCCCCGGCGCGCTAAGGACGCACGACGTGACCACAAGCTCCTGGCAAGTCCAGAAGAAGGCGCGGGAGTTCGTGGCCGTCGCCACGGTCGAAGAGCGGATGCTGCTGGTGCTCAAGCGAGAATTATACCAGGGCAGTTGGGACGAAATGACCGCCGACCTGCAAGCGCGACTGGAAGGGCGGCCTTATATCTTCAAGCTCGCCCATCGTATCGGCGAAGACCTCGAGCGGATCGCGCGGCTGAGGCAGTGGGAGACGCTTCACGAGGTAGACCTGAGCGACTATGTGTCGCTCGACAATGTGCGGTGAGCGCCCGAGGCGCCCCCGGCAGCCCCGCCTGCCGGAAAAGGCGCGTGTGCCATCGGCGGGGCAGGAGCAATCCATGCGTGGGATCATGAAACTCGGTGTGATGCTCGTGGCAGCCGCGATGGCGGCGCAGGCGGCGCAGTCGGCCGTCACGTCCGGGACCTCAAAGCCCGTCGCTCCGCGCAAGGCCCCCGACGGCTCCGGCAAAGCGGTGCTGAGCGGCGACGTGCTGGCCAAGGCCGACCTGGCGTACTACTGGAAGTTCCGCCTCGACCTTGACGCCGGCGAGCGCATCGAACGCGTCTGGCGCATCGATGAGCTGATGTACTGCCTGACTAACCAGCGCAAGCTCATCGCCGTCGACGCCCGCCGCGGCCTGCCCGCCTGGGCCCAGATCATCGGCACCAAGGAAACCATCTTCGAGCCCGTCCACGCCGACGCCGTGACGCTTCGCCCCAGCCGCGCGGGCATGAAAGAAATGCTCCAGCCCAAGGCCATGCCCCCCGTCGAGGCGTACAACGCCGCCTTCATCAATACCCTCAGCACCGTCACGGTCATCAACCGCTCCAGCGGCAAGCTCGTCAAGATCATTCCGCTGACCTTCTCCTCCAACGCCGGCGGCGAGACCGACGGGACGTATTTTTACGGTGCGTCGACGGCCGGCAATTACTACGCCGTCCGGATGAACGCCGAAGTCGACTCCTGGGAGATGTCCACCAGCGACATGATCAGCGCCCCGGTGCGGCTGCTGGAAGGCACGGTCTTCGTGGGCAGCAAGGACAAGACGCTGACGGCCGCAGTGGGCGCCAGCCAGCGCAAGCGCAAATGGATCCGGGCCTTTGACGCCCCAATCACGGCGCCGTTTGTCGTCGACCGCCGCGGGATTTTCCTGGGAACGCAGGACGGGCGCATCCACATCATCGACCGCGCCAACGGCGAGCGGATGAAGGTGCCCGATGTCGAGACCAAGGCCTTCAAGGATTGGGGACCGGTCATCACCAAGGGCGAGATCGTCGACCCCATCCAGGTCGGCGCCTCCAGCATCTTCCAGTATGTCCGCAAGGACGCGTTCTACGCCATCGGGATCGACAGCGCCAAACCGCGATGGACCAACCCCGACGGGCGTTCGGTAGCCGCAATCTTCGGCACGACGCTGGCGCTGCTGGACAAGAACAACGTCCTGCTGATGGTCCACGAGAGCGATGGCAAGATCCAGGCCAGCCTGCCCATGACCGGCTGGGACCTGGTCGTGCCCAATACGCAGATCGAGGCGATCTACGCTGCATCGAGCGACGGCACGGTCTGTTGCATTCGCCGCAAGAGCGCCCCGGCCCTGACCGACAAGATGCTCAACCCCAACCCGGTCCCCGGCGAGAAGAAATAATCGGGTGGCACAGCCTTACCAGGCTGTGCGGCACCGGCTGGAAAGCCTGTGCCACCCACGGAAAGGAAGGAACCGAACCGTGCATGATCAGAAGATCCGCCGTGCGCTGCTGAGCGTTTACGACAAGACCGGCATCGAGGCCTTCGCCAAGGCCCTGGTCGAGCGGGGCATCGAGATCATCTCCTCCGGCGGCACGGCCAAGGCTCTGCGGCAGGCGGGCGTGCCTGTGCGGTTCGTGCAGGAGTGGACGGGCTTTCCCGAGATGCTCGGCCACCGGGTCGTCACGCTGCACCCCAAGGTTCATGGGGCCATCCTCGCCAACCGCGACGACCCGCAGCACAAAGCCGACATCGAAAAGTATGGCCTCGAACCGCTCGACCTGGTCTGCGTGAGCCTGTACCCCTTTGAAGACGCCATCGCCAAGCCCGGCGCAACGCTGGCCGACGCCATCGAGATGATCGACATCGGTGGGCCGACGCTCATCCGCGCCTCGGCCAAGAACCACAAGTACGTCACGGTGGTGACCGAGCCGGCGCAGTACGAGCAGGTGCTGGCCGAGATGACCGCCAAGGACGGGGCCGTCTCGTTTGAGCTGCGACAGAAGTTCGCCCTCAAGGCCTTCGCCCTCACGTGCCACTACGACAGCATCATCAGCGCCTACCTGCGCCAGCAGACCGGCGAGCAGTTCCCCGACCGCATGGGCTTTTCCTTCACCAAGACCGCCGACCTGCGCTACGGCGAGAACGCCCACCAGAAGGCCGCGTTCTACGTCTCGCCGGACGCCTCCGAGCCCTGCGTCGCGCGGGCGAAGCTGCTGGGCGGCAAGAGCATCAGCTACAACAACTACTTCGACGCCAACGGCGCCATCGAACTGGTCAAGGAGTTCGACAAGCCTGCCGTGGCGATCATCAAGCACGCCAACCCCGCCGGCTGCGCGTGCGATGACAATCTCGTCGAGGCGTACCGCAAGGCGTACTACGGCGACGTCAATGCCGCGATGGGCGGTATCATTGCCGTCAACCGACCGGTGAGCGAAGAGCTCGCCACGGCCGTCGTCGAAACGTACAAGCGCTGGGGCAAAGACAGCGGGGCCGGCGGGTTCTTCGCCGAGATCATCATCGCCCCGTCGTTCGAAGGGCGCAGCCTCGAGATCATCCAGAGCCGCGAAGGCTGGGGTCAGGACGTGCGACTGCTGGCCACAGGCCCGCTGACGGGCCGGCGCAACGCCGAGAAGTACATCAAGTACGTCGTCGGCGGGGCGATCATCCAGGACCGCGACCTGGTGGGCCTCAACGAGCAGGACTGGAAGGTCGTCACCAAGCGCCAGCCCACGCCCGCCGAGATGGACGACCTGCGATTTGCCTGGCTGGTGTGCAAGCACGTCAAGAGCAACGCCATTGTGCTGGCCAAAGACCGCGCGCTGCTGGGCGCCGGCGCCGGCCAGATGTCGCGCGTGAACTCGGCGCGATTGGCCGGAATGATCGCCGCCCAGTACGGCGGCGGGGGCAAGGTCGAGACGGCCGGCTGTGTCCTAGCCAGCGACGCGTTCTTCCCCTTCCCCGACAGCCTGGACTGGGCCCGCGACGCCGGCGCCACAGCCGTGATCGAACCCGGCGGCGGCAAGAAAGACGAAGACGTAATCGCCCGAGCCGACGAACTAGGCCTGGCGATGGTCTTCACCCAGACGCGACATTTCAACCACTGATTCCGCTGGGGAAGAAGAAGCCGACGACGAGGACGAGGACGACGACGAGGACGATAAAGACGTCAATTCCCGTCTCGTTAGCGGCGGGGCTTGCCCCGCGCGTTGGGCATTGTGATCGTCTTGAGAAACATCACACTCAGTCGCCGTCCACAGCCTAGAAGGAAATTAACAGCAAGTCAATTTTGCCGCAGCTTGTGCGTTGGGCATGCTATAGAGTTTTGAGGCCGATCGTGATCCGTTCGCAAAGGAGCGTCGAGATGCCCTCACACGTTGAGTCTCCTCCAATGAACCGCCGCCGGTTTCTGCAGTCGGTTGCCGCCGGGGCGGCGGCTTCGGTTTTGCCGTGGGGGTCTCTGATGGGCGAGACGTCGGCCGCCCCGGCGCGGCGGCCTAACATCCTGCTGATCGTGGCGGACGATCTGGGCTATGGCGAGCTGAGCTGCCAGGGGTGCAAGGACATCCCCACGCCGCACATCGATTCGATCGCGGCCGCGGGCGTGCGGTTCACGCAGGGGTACGTCTCGGCGCCACTGTGCAGTCCGTCGCGGGCCGGTCTGGCGACGGGGCGATACCAGCAGCGGTTCGGCCACGAGTTCAATCCCGGCCATGAGGCAGCGGCGGGTTTTGGCCTGCCGCGCAGCGAGACCATGCTCTCCGAGCGGCTCAAGGGCATGGGCTACGCCACGGGCATGGTCGGCAAGTGGCACCTGGGGTTCAAGGAGGGGCTGACGCCCACGCATCGGGGGTTCGACGAGTTCTTCGGGTTCCTGGCCGGAGCGCATCCGTATATACCCGGACAGGGCGCGGCGATCCTTCGCGGCGAGAAGCCCATCGTCGAAAAGGAATATCTCACCGATGCCTTCGCCCGCGAGGCGACGGCCTTTATCGACAACCACCACGACCATCCGTTCTTCCTGTACGTGCCTTTCAACGCCGTGCACTCACCGCTGCAGTCGGTGCAAAAATACATGGCGCGATTCCCCAACCTCAAGGACAAGCGCCGCATCTACGCCGGCATGACGGCCGCGATGGACGACGCCGTCGGGGCGATGCTGGGGCGGCTTCGGAAGCACTCGCTGGAAGAGGACACGCTGGTCTTCTTCATCAGCGACAACGGCGGGCCCACGCCCCACACGACATCGAGCAACGTCCCGCTGCGCGGGTTCAAGGGGCACGTGTGGGAAGGCGGCATCCGCCTGCCGTTCATGATGCAGTGGAAGAATCACCTGCCCGCCGGAGCGGTTTGTCGCGAACCGGCGATCTCGCTGGACATTCATCCCACGGCCGTGGCGGCGGCGGGAAAGGCCATCGACCCGGCGTGGAAGCTCGACGGGGTGAACCTGCTGCCGTATCTCAAAGGCGAGAACGCGGCGGCCCCGCACGAGACGCTCTACTGGCGCATGGGCGATAACAAGTACGCCGTGCGCCACGGCGACTGGAAGATGCTCATCGAGGAGGGGCATCCCGCCCCGGGGCTGTTCAACCTGGCCAAGGACATCGGCGAGAAGAACGACCTGTCGGCCGACAAGCCCGCCAAGCTCAAAGAGCTCCAGGGTCTTTACCGCGCCTGGGACGCGCAACTGGCCAAGCCGCGCTGGGCGGCCGGGCGCCGCAAGGCCCGCAAGACGCTCTGATATCCGGAACATCAAATCAAGAGAGGGGTTTATTCTGGCGGTGAGGGGGTGTATCCTCAGTGTAACTTTTTGGGCTCGGGCCCGAATCCTTACTGAAGGAGCTTGCTCATGCGATTGTCAGGAATGTCCAAACCCGTCTTGCATGCCGTCGCGGCGGTAAGTGTCGTCGCGATGATCGTATCGGTGCTGTCGGCGCAGTCGGCGGCCGATACCAGCGGGCGCAAGCGCGTGCCCAAGGCGTACCTGGCGGTTTTCATGAACGGCTATGGCGGCGACGCGATGCCGGCCGACAACGCCCAGTTCGAGAAGATGATCGTGGCCATCAGCAAGGACGGGCACTTTAACGCCATCATGTGCCAGTATTCCCCCCAGCGCGAGGAAATCTGCAAGAAGCACAATGTGTACATGGTCGTCGATCTGCTGGCGTACCCGCACGTGTATAAGAATGTGCCCGAGTGCGAGGCGCTGCTCAAGAAGCTCCAGGACAGCACGACCGTGGCGGCGTACCACCTGTGGTCCGACCGGTTCGGCAAGCAGGGCGCCGGGCGCGCCCGCGACATCGACAATGTCCACAAGTGGGACCCCAACCACGCCACCTGGTGCGGCACGTACACCGGCGAAGGCATCCGGTATCTGGGCAAGAGCGACCTGGTGGGCAACTACGACTTCTCGTGGCAGCGCGGGCCGCACAAGAACTACACCAACCTGATGGCCCAGTGGCGCGTCGCCAAGCCCAACGACACCCGCCTGAGCCGCTACTGCGGGGCGACGGTCGGGCAGGTCGGCAAGGGCAACTTCAACCGCCTGCTGTACATCCAGACCACCTCGATCGCCTTCGGGCTGCGGGCGGCTACCTGGCACATCGCCTCGGGCATCTTTGACTTCAACACCTGCCAGTTCAACGAGGCCGGCAAAGAACTGGCCAAGATGAACGCGTGGATCGAGCCGATGCGCGAAGAGATCGCCAAGATCGGCCTGCCCGACGCCATCTACTCGACACCCTGGACCAAGAACCAGAACAACGAGCCCGTCGAGGGCAAGGACGTCATGCCTCCGGCCATGGGCGACGCCAATAAGGTCCCCGCCGACTTCTGGCTGCAGCCCAAGAGCGGCGAGTTCCTGATGACCGTCTCGAAGTACAACTACACCGACAAGGATGTAGTCTTCCTGGCCAACCACAACGCCTATGCCGAGCAGGACGTCAAGATCAAGACGACCAAGTCGTCCAAGCCCAAGCTGTTCAACCGCGCCACGGGCAAGTATGAAGACCTGCCCCTGGCCGACGGCGTGTTCAGCCTCAAGCTCGAGCCCGGCGGCGGCGCGATCGTCCTGTTTGAGTAGCTCCGTTAATGAGACTGTGATTAAAGCGCGGTGGAGCAGGGGCGACCTGCTCCGCCGTTTGCGTTCCTGGGCGCCAAGGCGGCCGTTTCGCAGCCGCCATGACACTCGATTTCTGTGCTGCTGCTTAATAAGGACGAAACTCATGAAGACTTCCGTTCTGGCTGTGGTGAGTGCGATTCTGCTGTCGGCCTCGATTTTGCCTGCCGAGCCGGCTGCCCTGCCGACGACGCCGAACAAGCGCGTGCCCAAGGAATACCTGGCGATTTTCATCAACGGCTACGCTGCCGACGCTCTGCCCAAGGACCCGGCGCAGTTCGAGAAGCTGCTGCTGGCGCTGAAGAACGAAGGGCACTTCAACGCGGTGCTGGCGCAGTATTCGCCCCAGCGCGAAGAGCTCTGCAAGAAGCACGGGATGTACCTGTTCGTCGACCTGCTGGCGTATCCGCACGTGTACAACAATCCCAAGGAGTGTGAGGAGCTGCTCAAGAAGCTCCAGGATAGCCCGACCATCGGCGGCTATCACGTGTGGTCCGACCGGTTCGGCGCGATGGGCGCCGGGCGCGCCCGCGACATCGACAACGTCCACAAGTGGGACCCCAACCACGGCGCCTTCAGCGGCACCTACAACGGAGCGGGCCTGGGTTTTCTGGCCAAGGCGACCTTCGTCAGCAACTACGACTTCCACTGGAAGCGAGGCCCGGACAAAAACTTCCGCAACCTGATGGGCCAGTGGAACGCCGCCCGCCCGCATGACGGCCGCCTCGGCCGCTACTGCACCACCGACGCCGGGCTGGCGGGCAAGGGCAACTACAATCGCCTGCTGCACACGCAGACGACCTCGATCGCCTGCGGGTTGCGGGCGGCGATGTGGCACATCGGCTCGCGCATCATGAACATGGGCAGCTTCCAGTTCAACGGGTACGGCAAGGACCTGGCCAAGGTGAACGAGTACATCGCCCCGATGCGCGGCGAGATCGCCAAGATCGGCCTGCCCTACGCCATCTACTCTACGCCCTGGACGAAGAACTACAACAACCAGGACGTCCCCCAGCCCGCCACGGGCAAGGCCATGCCTCCGGGCCTGGAGAAGAATGCCATTCCCGCCGACTTCTGGCTGCAGGCCCAGGCCGGTGAGTTCGTCATGGGCGTCTCGAAATACAGCTACACCGACAAGGACGTGGTCTTCATCACCAACCACAACGCCTACGCCGGCCAGGACGTCAAGGTCAAGCTGACCAAGGCCTCCGTCAAGCCCAAGCTGTTTAGCCGCAGCACGGGCAAGTACGAAGACCTGCCGCTGGCCGATGGCGCCTTCACTCTCAAGCTCGATGCCGCCGGGGCGGCCATCGTGCTGTTTGAATAACGTGACGGCTGCAACTACGCCTTCTTGACCAACCGGCGCAGGTCCGTCGCGTCGGCCAGGGCGTATCCGTGCGAGTCGTTGTTGAAATACGCAAAGACGTCCAGGCCCTGGGCGAGGTACTCCTGCACGTGCTTGGCCTGTTGGCGAAGATGTGCAGCAGTGTACTTGCCCCCGGCCGGGCCGTGGAAACGCAGGTATACCCAGTCGCTGGTGACCATGCGGGCGTGGTCGGCGATCTGGTCGTGGATGCACAGCGCGGCCTTGTGCCGCCGCAGGGTCTGGTAGACTTCGTCGCATAGCCACGTGGGGTTGCGAAACTCCAGCGCCCACCGCTGCGACCGCGGGGCCTCGGTCAGAAACTCCTCCAGCCGCTCGACGTTGACCTCGAACTGCGGGGCAAGCTGCACCAGGATCGGTCCCAGGAACTCCCCCAGCCGCCCCGCGCGCTCCATGAACAGGCCGATCGTGGCGGCGGGCTCCTTGAGCCGCTTGATGTGGCTGCCGTAGCGGCTGAACTTGAGCGTGTAGACGAATCCCTGCGGCGCCTTGTCGTGCCAGTGATCGAACGTGCTCTCCTGCGGCAGATGGTAGAACGTGTTGTTGACCTCGACGGTGTCGAAGTGCTGCGCGTAATGCTCGAACCATCGGCTCTTGGGCAGGTCCTTCGGATAGAAGATCTCCGTCCAGTGGTCGTACTGCCAGCCGGAAGTGCCGACGCGGAATTCCCCTTTGCCTTCGCTCACAGGGTATTTTAGCGTGTCGCGGGCGGGGCGGATGCCACGCACAACTCCGTTGTGCGTGTCCCTGGCCTTCAGCAACAGTGGCGGGTCAGACGGGGCGCCGACGGTCATGGCCCTCCTTGACGTTCAGCTTGATGAAGGGAAGTGCCATCAATGTGCAAACACATGCGAGAGTCGTAAGCCTCCCAAGTTTGGAAAGGCACTGGCGTCATTGCCGGCGCGTGGGCATAATTCTGCGCATACATTCCAAGGAAGGGCACCCGTATGACCCCGCCGCAAGCCGCCATCGAGAGCGAGTTCCTGCCGGAGAACTGGAAGAAGTCCATCGTCGACACCGATGGCCGCTGGATCGACGTGCCCGACTCGCGGACGTGGGGACTAGAATAGTCCTTTGGGAGCGTGCCATGATGGTCTCGGTGTTCTTCATGATCTTCTCGCTGTTGTACCTGGGGATGCAGTCTTACATGGTCATGCGCGTCTGGCGGGCGTTTCCGCAGTGGGGGGCGTGGCGGTGGGCGCTGGTGGTTTGGGGCGTGCTGATGCTGGCGATCATCTGGATCGAGCTTGGCTACCGCGCGCGGCCGTGGGCGACGAAGCTGGGGCCCGTTGCCAACGTGGCGTACTGCTGGATGGTCGTTCTGTTCTGGTTTCTGGTTGCCGGGCTGATGGGCGACCTGTGGAACGGCGTCTTCAAGTTCGGCGGCATCTGGCTGCCGGTGGCCCGGCGGCTGGTGATCTCGCCGCCGGTGCTGACGCTGTCTGTGCTGGCGCTGGTGGCGGCGTGCCTGGTCTGGTCGATCATCGAGGCGCGGCACGTGAGGCTGGTGCGCCAGGATTTTGGTCTAACCGCACCGGCCGGCGAGCGCAGCGGCACTGTGGCCGCCCCACGAAACGAAGCCGCCCCCGCTGTAGCAGTTGCCCCGCCTGCCGCAACCGACTCGCCGCGTCGTATCCGCATCGTGCAGATCAGCGACCTGCACCTGACCGGCTATACCGGTCGCGCGCATTTCGCCGACCTGGTGCGCCGCATTGACGAACTCAAGCCTGATTTGCTCGCGGCCACCGGCGACATAATCGACGCGCCGGCCTCGGAGCTGACGGAGCTTTCGGCGATGCTGGCAGGCCTGAATCCGCCGCTGGGCAAGCTGGCCGTCACGGGCAACCACGAGTATTACACCGGCCTGCGCGAGGCGGTGCGGTTTCACCAAGACGCCGGCTTCAAGCTGCTGCGACAAGAGTGGGTCAACGTGGGCGGCCTGCACGTCGCCGGCGTGGACGACCCGACTTTCTTCCGCAGCGGCGACGACGTGCGGGCCGGCGAGGCCGAAGTGCTCGCCGCCGCCCGAGGCCCCGCCGTGCTGCTGCTCAAGCACCGCCCGACGGTGCAGGCCGCATCGACCGGAAAGTGTCGCCTGCAACTCAGCGGCCACACGCATGGCGGACAGATCTTCCCGTTCTACTTCCTGTCCAAGCTGGTCAACCCCAACATCAGCGGCCGCTACAGCCTGCCCGGCGGCAGCGAACTGTACGTCAATCGCGGCGCCGGAACCTGGGGCCCGCCCCTGCGCTTGCTGGCGCCGCCTGAGATCGCGCTGATCGAGCTGGCGTTCTAGATTCACCGCTGAGGTCGCAGAGGGCGCAGAGAAGCCATAGAGATAGAAACAGGGAAAGTGGTTTCTTCCTTCCAATGCCTCTGCGGTCTCTGCGATCTCTGCGGTGAACTATTTCCTCGGACCCGCGGCGGACAGGTCGAAAGGCTCGAAGCCGATCTTTAGCGCTGGCGAGTCGGCGGCCAGGGTGAAGTCGCGGGCGGTGGCGTTGGCGAACTTTGGATCGGCGACGATGGAGCGGCCGTCCATGTGTCGCTCCTGCCACTGGGCCAGGTTGTACTTCATGAACTCGATGTCCTTGCCGCCGTGCCAGTAGAGGTTCGAGTCCCACAGCAGGCCGAAGTTGGGCCAGTCGGGATCGAAGAACAGCTTACCCTGGTCCCAGACGACGATGTTGCGGCGGAAGAGGATCGGATTGGGCATCCACTCGCCGGCCGGCGTCGGGTCGCCGTAGCGGCTGAGCTGCCCGCGCCGCCCATAGGCGAAGATGTTGTTCTGGATGATGTCGCCGAAGACGTTGAAGTTCACGCAGATGCCCCCGCCGTCGCAGTCGTAGGCGATGTTGTTCTCGACGGTAATGCCCGCGCACGAGTTATCCAGGATGATCCCGCAGCCGTTGGGCACGTGGGGGATGTCCGGCCAGCCCGCCACGTCATGGATCAGGTTGTTGCGGAAGCACGTGCCCGGCTGAATGCCCAGCGCGTAGATCGCCGCGTGGCTGCCCAGCAGCTTGCTGCCGATGTGGTGGCAGTGGTTGAGCTCGACGATGTTGTCGCGGGCGGCTGTCTCCGTCCAGTACGACCACGCCCAGCCCACCGACACCGCCCAGTGATAGTCCCCCTGCACATCGTTGTGCGCAACGAGATTCTCGCTGGAGTGGCCGATCCAGATTGCCGCGGCGCCCAGGTACACCAGCGAGCCCTGGCCGACGGTGTTGTCGGTGATGGTCGTGCGACAGGTGAGCTCCGCGGGTGAGGCGGGGTTTGTCGGCCTGCCCGCGCGGATGGCGCCGCTGCCCAGGTCGTAGAGCGAATTGCCCACCACAGCGTTGTCTTTGCATCCGGCGGCCAGTTCGATGCCCCAGCCGCCCAGGTGCGCCAGTTCGCAGTTGCGGAAGCTGCATTGCTCGATGCCGGCTACGACGATGGCCGCGGGGGCCTGGATCTCCGCCTGGGGCACGCCGAAGCCCTGCGGCGGCATGGTCCACGCGGCGTGCTGGAACGACAGGCCTTCAAAACGCAGGTGCCGCACGCAGTTGCCCTTGGCCCAGTCGCCGTCGATTCGCACCAGCGTTTCCAGAACCGGCGCGACAACCTCGGCCGTGGCGGGGTCTTCACCGGCCAGCGGCAGGTATGTCAGCACGCCGCCGGCGCGATCGAGATACCACGAGCCCGGAGCCTTGAGAGCCTCAGCGATGTTCTCGACGTAGTACCCGGTCGTCCAGTTCAGCGCCCGCCAGCCCGGCCCGGTAAAATGCACGACGCCGTCTTTGGCGTCGACACTCTCGATGTGCAGGCGCGAGTCGGTCCAGATCTGGCAGACGACGACCTCGACGTCCGAGAGATTCTTCCAGTCGCCCTTGATGTCGCCGCTGCGGAAGCGGAAGGCCTGGCGATTCTCGGCGCAGTCGATGTTCTTGACCTCGGCAGCGTTGAACGGCTCGATTGGCAGAAGCCCCTCGGACGGCCAGCGCGTGCGGTCGGCCCGGCGGCCGTTGACGAAGAGCTGCGTGAAGTACCACGCCCCGCTTCTGGCCTGGGGCAGCTCGACCGTCCAGGCGCCGGCGGCCGTCTTCTTCCACCCCGTGATGCGCCGCCCGCCGCTGATGACCGGCCGCGCGCCCGGCACGCCGCGATACGTGACGGCCGAGGCCTCGTCGCGCCCGCCATCCTGCGGTTCCAGCGTCAGCGGTTCGCTGAGCGAGTAGAGCCCCTGGGCGATCTGCACCTCGACGGCTCCGCTTGTGCCTGCGGCGCGGAGGCGTCGCACGACGTCGCGGGCAGCCGGCAACGATGCCAGCGGCCCGTCCGTGCGGTCGGCGTTGGGTTGGCTCAGCAGCCCCGTCCAGGCATCGCGGCCCTGGGGCGACACGTAAAGGCGAGTGGGTTGGGTATTCATGGATGCCCATGATAGTGCACGAGCCCAGGAATGGAAGACCGCAGTGCCGCCGATCGGCGCCGGTCTCAAAGACCTTGGCAGTGCGGCCACGCAGGGGTATGCTTCAGAACCCGCAGCGAGTTGTCCGGTTTAAGTATGCAGCCGACCTGGGGGCCGGAGCGAGATCGTGAAGACGTCTTTGCCATTAGCCTTTGCGGCGCTGGTGATGTTGTCGCTTGCCTCGGCTGCATCGGGCCAGGCCGACGTGAGGCCGCAGCGGCCGAGCCTCGACATGATGCCCGCCGCGTGGTACCAGTTTCCTGTCGCATGGAAGGCCACGTGGGACGAGACGCTCGAGGCCAACAAAGATGCCTTGGCGCCGGCGGCCGTCAAGGATCCCGCCCTGGCGGCGATGGCGCAGAACATCGTCCAGTATCGCAAGGTCTGGCTGCTCGAGGCGATGCTGGGCCGCTTCGCTGCCGACCGCGCCAACTGCATCAAGGGGCACGCCGAGCTCGCCGAGGCCTGGCAGCGCGTCGGGCTGCAATATGCCCGGAGCTGGTGGGGGCTCAAGCTGCTGACGGACTACGGCGACGACGCCGAGGCCGTCAAGAAAGGCTACCAGCTTGCCTTGGGCTGGGGCTGGGGCCAGTACATCCACTGGGGCACGTGGGTCTACGCCATACAGCCTGAGTGTCGCGACTACGCCTGGTTGATCGACGACATCATCGCCAAGAACCGCAGCGGCAAACTGCCCGACGACCATCCCGCCGTAACCATGGCCTATTCTTACCAGAGCTGGCTGACAAGCGATCTGCTGCGATACGACGAATTTCACCCGTTTCTGGCGACGTTGCGGGCCAAGGGGGCGCGCGTGCCGAGCTATCAGCAGGAGGCCCTGGACCTGCTGCAGCGATTCGGGCACATCCCGCCGGAAAAAGACGCCGCCGCAAAGCCCGCCGCCGAGAGCGACCTGGGCACGGCCTCGATCATCGACGCCGACGGCAGCATCCGCGACCTGCGGCCGGACTTCGAGGTCCAGACGCGATGGGACCTGCTGTACAAGAACGGCCCGCTCGCTCCGGGCAGCAGCGAGGCGCTGGCCGTCGAGGACGTGCAGAAGGTGCTGGACCTGATCGTCAACTCGCTGGCGCATCTCAAGAACGGCAACCGCTACGCGCCATTCTGGACCGTAGTGGACCGGCGGCTGCGCGAACTGCCCGCCCAGCGCCTGGCGCCGCTGCGCGAGTCGCACGAACGCATGGGCAAGAGCGTCGCGCAGGCGGCCGTGATGGCGGCCGACAAGCACATGCTCCTGCGCGCGTTCAGCCAGTACCCGTTCTCGGCGTCGATCCACCGCGCGATGGTGGACCTGGCCGAGGCGGAACTGCCCACCGGACGCACGCAATGGGCCATGGCCGCGTACGAGGATGTCATCGCCCACGCGTCTGATCCGCAGATTGCCGCCCAGGCCCGCGCGGGGCTGTGGCTGGCGCTGTCGCAAAGCCGCCTCTACCGCAGCCGCCTGGTGAAGGCGATGGCGGCTGTGGGCGACGACGTGCAGATGCCCTGGCGCGGGCAGACGGTCGCTGCGGCGCAGATCAAGCGCGAGCTGCTGACCGAGCCGCGGGCGGTTACCTCAGCGGCGGCGGTCGCCAAGCCCGCCCCGGCCACGCTGGCGCAACTGCCGCGTCGGAAGATCGCCCTGCCCGGCGATTGGCCGGCGCTGTACTTCGACCTGGGCGGCCCGCACATGGCCTGGGGCGTGCGCAACCCCTGGCCGGTTCCGGCGGTGGAGTTTTCGCCCGACGCCACGATCGTCGCCTGCGCCCGGGCGGTGGCGCGTTTCGACGCCGCGGCCGACTCTGACCAGCCCGCCTGGACCCGCACCCCGCCGGACCTGGCGCGGGGCAGTTGGCCTTTCAACATCAGCGTATCGCGAGCCCACGGCATGGGCGACTCGACGTTTCACCCCTTCTTCATGCAGCGCAGCCCCGTGCGCATCACGTCGGCCGCCAACGCCTCGCGCGGCGCGCGATACTATCTCATGGACACCGCCGCTCCGCCGGTGGTCACGGCTGTGGACGTCCGCAGCGGCAAGGTGCTCTGGAGCACGCAGGGCAAGACCGGCTGGAAGGGCCTCACGCCGTTGACGCATCCGGCGGCGGCTGAGGGGCGCGTGTACGTGCTGGCCGGGCCCGAGACCGTCGAGCGGCTGGCGGCGCTGGGCTTCAACGACGAGATCCGCGTCGTGCAGCAACTCGTCTGCCTTGACGGGGCCGACGGCGAGATGATCTGGCGCCGCCCGGTCGGGTGGGCGCCCAACAGTTCGATCGACCTGGCCCGCGGCGGCGGGGCGGTGACGATTCACGAAGGCAGCATCTACAGCGCGACGAACATGGGTGTGCTGTCCCGCTGCGACGCGCAGGACGGCTTGACCGAGTGGGTGGCGCGCTACCCGGCGGCGCGGCAGTACTCCAACGTGCTGTCGATGAACTGTGCTCGCGAAGGCAGTTCGCCGCTGGTGATCGGCGAGCGGGTGCTGCTGGCCCCGCGCGACCACTCGGGCATGCTGGCCTTCCGCCGCGACAAGGGCGACCTGCTCTGGGAGAGCGTGCTGGTGCCCTCGGACAAGCTGGTGGGCGCAGCAGGCTCGGTCGTCATCGGCGCCAACACCACGTGGCTGACCGGCCTGGACATCGAGACCGGCAAGCAGCTCTGGGTGCGCGAGTTTCCGGCCGGGATCGCCTCGCAGGCGGCGATCCTGAACAACGAGAGCGTGGTGGTCGTCTCGGCTGGGAGGGCGCTGCGGCTGGCCGCCGCCACGGGCAAAACGCTGGAAGAGCTGGACCTCCAGGGCGCAGCGGGGGCCGAGTTCGTCATCGGCCCAGACGGCACGCTGGCCGAGGTGGCGCCGGCCCCGGTGGCGGGGGCCAAAGGCCCGGCCACGGTCGGCCTGCCGCTGCAACTGCCGCTCAAGAAGGTGTGGTCGCTGGCATGCGACAGCCCGGTGCTGGCGCTGCCGGACGGGGCCGACGCCTCGACAGAGTCTATCGGCCTGCTGACGCAGCGGCGTATTGGTTTGATCAGGACGCGCCCCAACTGGGAGCTCACCTGGCAGCGCCTGCTGACGAATCGCCCGGTGACGATCGCCCTGGCGGGCCAGCGCCTGCTGGCGGCGCGGCTATGGACGCTTGACGCATACGACTCCGCCGGCAAAGGCCAGTGGTCGATGCAGCTTCCCAATATTCCCGCCACCATAGGCGGCGACGATAGGCTCATTTACTCCCTGCCCTCCGGCGGCAACGGCGGCAGCTCGCTGTATGCCGGCGCCGATGCGGCCGTGGGGAAGGTGCTCTGGCATTATTCGCTGAACTGGAGCGCGCAGTTCGGGGCCGGGACGTTCGCCCATGCCTTTCGCCGCGGGGGCGACGGATCGGCGACGCTCAACAGCGTGGTCAACGGCCCGGGCGTTGTTTGCGAAGTGGTGCAGGATCCCGCCAGCGGCAAGATCGTTTCGCATCGGCCCATCTGCCCGCCCAACACCTGGGCCTGGGGCGAGTACACGTACGACGAGGCCGGCATCGGCTGGATCGGCTCGGACAAGCGCATCCGCGCGGTGGGTTTGACGGGCGAGGGCCTGCTGACGCAAGGCTGGGCGCGCGAGGTCGAGTTCAAGTATTTCCGCCCCCTGGTGAATGTGCGTCGCGAGGGCGTCTACCTGCGCCTGACTCAGAATCTGCTGCGATATGATCCGGCCACCCGGGCGGAGGTCACGTACGACCTGGCGCCGGGCGAGCAGGCGCCCAACCGCATGGTGCTGGAGTTCCGCAAACTGGGCGAGCGGCTGCTGGTGGTCTCGGGCGACAACGTTCGCGGCGCCGACGGGGGCGTCTTTGCGGACATCTTCGACTACACCAGCGGCCGGCGGCTGGCCCATCAGACCCTGCCCGACGTGCGGTGCTGCGTCAGTATCTTCAGCCGCAATGTGGCCAGTGGATTCGACACCCGCGCGATCATCCTGGACGGCTCGATCGTCATTACCGACACCGAAGGCGTCTACATCTTCGCCCACCCCGCCGTCGCGGCGAGCTCATAAAGCGGCAACCGCTACGGCAGCGGAAGAACGCGCACTTCGATGTCCTTTACGTCGGCCAGCAGTCGCTTCACTTCGGCGGGGTCGCTCTTGCCTTGGTGGTAGGGGTAGAGGATTCTGGGCTTGAAGGCCCGCGCGGCGTCGGCTGCGGCCGCGGGGGTCATCGTGTAGGGCAGGTTGATGGGCAGGAAGGCGATGTCGATATTCTTCAGCGCCCTCATCTCCGGGGTGGCCTCGGTGTCGCCGGCCACGTAAACCCGCTTGTCGGCGAAGGTCAGGACGTAGCCGTTGTCCTTGCGGTCCCTAGGATGGTACTTCTGCCGGTCCGGACTGAGATTGTACGCCGCCACGGCCTCGACCGCGATGTCCAGCACCTGCCGGGTCTGGCCGGGCTCGATGGCCTGGCCGAACCCCGCCTTCCTGGCGGCCGCGGCGCTGGCGTAGATGACGGTCTGGTCCTTCTTGATCTGCTCGATGACCTTGGGGTTCAGATGGTCTTGATGTTCATGGGTGATGAAGATGGCGTCGGCCTTGGGCATCTTCGTACAGTCGGCCTCGCCGGAGGGGTCCACGTAATACTGCTTGCCCTTGAACTCCAGCCGGACGGCCGAGTGGTTGATCGGCTGAACGATCAGGTCTCCCTGGGACGTCTTCTCCACGGCGATATTCCTTTCCGGCGGGGCGGCGGCCCCCTGCGCAGCCAACGCCGCAGCCGACAACAGCGCCAGAGTGAACATGAAGATCTTCATGGGGATTTTTCCAGAGCACATCCATGGAGGGACCTTGCCAGTGGATGCCACTCATATTCTATGCCGAAGATCCGCGAGGGTCTATGTCTGCAGAACGCTCACGCAGGCAGCGCATTGGGTTCGAGATGAGCGGTCGGCATACAAAAGCCGGTTACCGTCCGAGCATCAGCATCGCCACGCCGGCCACGGCCACGAGGGCGCCGATCCAGGCGCGGGCGGAGATTTTCTCGCGGTAGAGCACGATCACGAAGGGCAGGATCAGCACCGGCGCTACGGCCATCAGCGTCGTCGCCACGCCGGCCTTGGTGTTCTTGGCCGCAAGCAATTGCAGGCCTACGCCCAGGAATGGCCCCGTCAGAGCGCCGAACGTCAGCAGCGCCATCGCCCGGGTATGGCGCACGGCGGCGAAGATGTTCTTCCAACGCCGCAGCGCCGTGATGAGCAGCGCAAAGCAGATGACGGCCGCGATCAATCGGATGTGCGCCGAGGCGAAGGGATTGAAGTTCTCGACGTTCATCCCGATCTTTGACAGCACCACGCCGCCGGCCTGGCCCAGCGCCCCGCCCAGGGCCAGCAGCGAGCCGATCAGCAGGCGCCTGTGAGAAGAAGGCGGCGCTTCGTCGGGGACCGTGCCGTCTCCGGCGGGGGTGGCCGGCTCGGGAGCGGCCTCGCGACGCTCCAGCACCACCCACGCCACGCCCGCCAGCGTGATGGCCATGCCGATCCAGTCCCAGCGGCAGAGCTCCTCGCCCAGTGCCGGCTGCGCCATCAGGGCCGTCATCGGCGGCACCAGCGAGCAGATCAGCAGGCTCAGCCGCGGGCCGATCAGCAGGAACGAGCGGAACAGGCACAGGTCGCCGAAGAAGAACCCCACCACGCCCGAGACGCTCAGCCACCCCCACGTGTCGCCCGTTGCATCCGTCGGCAGCGGGTGGCCGCGGAAGATCAACCCCGTCAGCGTGAAGAACACGAACGCCACCAGCAGCCGCAGCAGGTTGACCGATATCGAGCCGATGTGCCTGCCCGCGGCCGTAAACGCCAGCGAGCACAACACCCACATCAGCGCCGTGACCAGCGCGGCGATCTCACCGACATAAGCCATCGAAAGCATGGGGCAAGAGCATACCGCAGGTTTCAGCTTTCAGCTATCAGCTTTCAGACAGACTTGCTGGGGCATCTTCCTGATAGCTGTCAGCTGATAGCTGAAAGCTTATGGCTGGAAAGAGGGCCCTTGCCCCGCTATCATCTGCGACTTCTTTGCGAGGACATCATGGCATCATACAAGCTCAACATCGCGACGATCCGCTCCTGCCCGCCGGTCAAGGATGTGCTTAAGGCCCTTGATGATTACGGCCTGCCCGAGAACGAGCCTTACGGCGTGCTGAGCACCTCCTCCAGCGAGACGGCTGTCTTTGCCACCATCGCCCGCCGCACGCACCAGGCGGTGCAGCGCCTCCAGACCGAGACGCGCGAGCTGACCAGCACCGAGGTCGAGAAGGTCGCCGTGTATCCCTTTGCCATCAAGCCCAAGAGCCACGTGCTCGAGGTCTACGCCGGCTCGGCGGCGGCCGTGAAGTACATCGAGGAGTTCATGGCCGGCGCGCTGGGCATCGCCGTGGCCACCGAACCGATCGAACTGGACATCCCGGCGGCGATCAATAAGCTCGTGGCCGACACGCAGCGGTTCGTCCTCAAGTCGCTGCGGGTTGAAGATTACGCCCACAACTCGTACATGGCCGGCCCGTACGCCCCCAAGTTCCTCGACTCGGTGCACGGGATGGAGTTCCTGGAAGAATACTCTCAGACGGTGACCAGCGCCGGCGTCCGCTTCGCCGGCCCGACCGGCCGCGTGACCGTCACGCTCAAAGCCCAAGCCGCCTTCAGCTACTCCTGCAACGAAGACGACCAGAGCGAAGTGCAGTCGATCTTGCGCAAGCTGCTGTAATAGCCGCTGAGGTCGCTGGGGACGCTGAGGAAATACCCCAGACCCAGATGCTCGCCCTGGCCACCCGCCTCGAAGGTGTGATGTCCGGGGATGCCCTGCCGGGAAATCGGATGTGGGTTGTTTGATACTGACTCTGGAGCGCCCTACAGTTTTGTGAAGCCTGGAGCAGACCCTAGTGCCTCAACGGGTTTGCTGGAAAGGAGAGGCATCATGAAGCTCTTGGCAATAGCATTGGCCGTTTTCTCGCTGGCAGCCCTGGCAGGCTGTCGCGAGCAGGCGACCGTCACGAGCGAGGCCAAATCGCTGACCTTGAAGGCGCCCCACGACGTCACGATAATCCGCGGCGAGACGGCGAAACTCACGATCGAACTGGTTCGAGAGAACTTTGCCGATCCGGTGAAGATCAAGTTCGGGAACCTGCCTGACGCGGTCAAGGTGGTCGGCGCGGGCGGCACAACGGTAGCCATCGGTCCGGTCCACGTAGATATCGGCCACGAGCCGCCGGCCATCACGGGCGACCGGGAGACCTACACGCTGGAGGCCGGCGCCGACGCGCCCCTGGTCAGCGACACCAAGGTCCTGGTGTCGGCGAAGGGCCCGGACGATAAACCTGTCACCGTGTCCTTTGCCCTGACCGTAAAGGCCAAGCCATAGGTTAAATCGGGACGAGGCCCCCGTTGCAGGGGGGGATAGGGGCAGAATCCAAACCCGCGGCCGGCGACAGTCAAGGCCGTTGAATTAAATATCTGATCTTTATTCCTTTATTTCTATTTCTTTTTGGCGCGAAGCTTCTTTGCGCCTGCGACTGCCATGCAGCCGCCCATAAGCATCACCAGAACGAACAGCCCGACGTTCCCGATGTTGCCAGCAAAACCTCCGGATGTGATTGATACGCCTATGATAATGACTGCCACGCTGAACAATGCCAGGATCAACCCAGAGACCAGCAGAACATACGGCACCGATGCCGGCAACGCCGGCTGGTACTGGCAGCCACAATCCTTGCAGATGCGGTCGCGCATGGCAGTGAAGGCTGCCATGCCTTTGGGCTGGGCAAGGCGGTCAGTCCCTTTGGGTGCCAATCGCCATCGCTTGGAGCCGCACTTGGGGCAACCTTTCACAGGCGCCGCTGGCTGATCGGCAGACTGCTGGACCTGCGCTTGCGGGGAGGCCGCGGCAGCTGGCGAAGGAATGACAATGGGCTCGCCGCACTTGGGACATTTGCCGTGCTTGCCGGCCTTATCGTCACTGATGTGCAGCCAGACCAAGCACGCGGGGCATTTGATGGTGATCATTCTTGTTTTCCCATTTTGAACAGCCGCGAAAATTATAAGTCAAAACCCTACCAACGAACAATAACCCCTCTTTTTGTTTGCATTGCCCCGGGCTCCAGATATCCTCCAGTGTCGAGACGTTTCAATGACAGGGAGACGGGTATGATTTCGTTCAAATGTGCGTGCGGGCGCAGCATAAAAGCCAAAGATCAGCTTGCCGGCAAGATGGCCAAGTGTCCTCACTGCGGACAAGTTCTGACGATCCCGGCTGGTCAGGTCCAGGCGCCCGTGCCGCAAGTTCCTGCGGCGGCGATTCCCATGGCGCGCCCCGCCCCGGTGCAAGGCGAGGGCTCCCAGGTGGCATACGAGGTCTTCTTCGGCTTCAACGAAAAATACAACCAAGGCCGTGGCAAGGCCATTCAGTACCGCGGCGAGTTGGCTATTGGCCCCGACAGCGTCTGCATTTCCGGCGCCCCTCGCAAAATGTCGATGGGTAACGCGGCGTTCATCGGAGGATTGGCCGGAGTCGTCGCTTTGAAGATTGCAGAGTCTCTGGCAGACAAGCATGCCTTTGAGATCCCGCGAGAGAGCCTGAGCGGGTACTGCGACAGCCGGCGGGGAATCATCAGCCTGCAATATGAAAAGGACCTCTGGGTGGCGGTGCGATGCGATTATAAGCCCAAAGCCAATTTTCCCCTGCTGTGCGAAGCTCTCGCAGAGTTTACCGCCAAGCCGCTGAAAAAGGCAGATCTGCCGGGTCTGGTGCAATATGAAATCTCTCCGTGGGTATTCTTCCTGATCGTCGCCGGCGGCGGCAGTATAGTCGGTCTGTTGGTGAAACTGCTCTACTTCTGAGACCTATTGGGCGAGAAGCCCTGGGCGTCTTTGTTGCGCGCGATTTCGGTAGTGGCGGCTTCACCAAGCATCGTGAAGATGAGCTCCAGATCATTCATGTGGTCGCGAAGGTTCTCGTGCTTGAGACCTTTAAGCTGTTTGTACTGCGACGGGGTCAGACCAAAGGTGGCCTTGGATATCTCCGCGGTGAGGATGGCAGACTCGTCATGCTCCGAGATGCCCCGCTTGCGCCACTCGTCCGTCAGTTCATCCCGGACGGCGATGCCGCGAACACGCTTCTCAATCCAATCCTGCGGATAGCCTTTCTGGCGATAGAGCTCACGCATTCTCTGCTGGGCCAGCTCGGGGTTCTCAATCTCCTGCACGCGCTCGTAGCCCACTTGAGCCAGCCAGCGTTTGAAGGGCTCGGCCTTGGGACTGGGGATGGACTGGATGATACGAAATGCGGCTTCCGTGTTGACGCAATCTGTTTTGTAAGATTTGCCATCAGCAGAAGTTAGTTTCAGTTGTACACAAAGTGTGGACAACTGAACGTGGCTGTCCGCTTTCTCCCTCGCCTTCATCATGTTCCAGTAATTGCGAGGATTATCACTCTCAGTGAGAGCGGCAATGATGTCTATCACCGAGAAGTACCACTGGTTGTCGAGCCAGATTCGGCGGATCCGTCTGGACCCGAAAACGACGATCTTGCCTTGCGCTTCTTGGGGCTGTTCTTCAGTCATGCCGATCCCATTCGCGACTGTCTGCAAGTTGATCCCGACGCTCCTGTCAATACCCGATGGGCACGGCGGATGCAAGAAGCACTGGCGAATGTCTGCCTCCAGGCGTTGATATTCGCGCCGGCGGCCGCTATTTCTGATCCGGCTGGGCCATTTTGAGTTGGTCGCGGTAGTAGATGGACATCATCCAGTCGGCGAGGCGCGGCGAGAGGGCGGCGATGCAGCTCAGGAGCTTGCCGCCGGCCGTGATGACCATCTCGGGCTTGTGTTTGCCGGTGACGGCCACGATCTTCCTGGCGGCCACCGCGGCGGGCATGCGTTTCATGCGGCGGAAGAACTCAGACTTGCCGCGGTCGGGGCTTCCGACGACATGCTCGGAAAACTCCGTCTCGATCAGGCCCGGGCAGACGCTGGTGACATGCACGCCATGCGGGCGCAGTTCCACGCGAAGCGCATCGGTCAGGCCGCAGATGGCGAACTTGCTGGCGCTGTAGGCCCCGTAAAACGGCGAGCCGCGCTTGCCCAGCACCGACGAGATGTTGAAGATGTGCCCGCTGCCCTGGGCGATCATGATCGGCGCGACGGCCTTGCAGCCGTAGAAGACGCCGAAGAAGTTCACGTCGAAGATCTCGCGAAGCTCGCGCGTGTCGATCTCGTGCACGCGGGCGAAATGCCCGTACCCGGCGTTGTTGACCATCACGTCGATGCGGCCGAACGTCTGCCGGGCGGCCGTCACGAGGTGGCGCACCTGCGTCTCGTCGGTCACGTCCGTTGCTGCGACGATAGCCTGCGCCTGCGGATGTGCAGCGCGACACGCCTCGGCGATGGTCTCCAGCCGCCGCGCCCGTCGGGCGGCCAGAACGACGGCGTATCCTTTGGCGGCGTACGCCAGGGCCATCTCCATGCCGATGCCCGACGAGGCGCCGGTGACGACGGCGACAGGCTGAATCTTCGAGATGGCTGTCATTGTTCTATCCGGCCCGGCCGACGTGACGGCCGGGCATTTTCTGCCGGGGGCATTATACTTCTAACAGCGACATTGCCACCGCTGCCGCGGCGAGCGCGAGTATTGCCAGCTTGATCGCCCGCACCTGTCGGTCGATCTGTCGTCGCGTGCCGCCGGCGGCGGCGAGGTCGCGCAGGTAATCGACGCGGCTTTGGATCGATCCGTGCCGCCAATTATATTGACCCGGGTCGTGCCCGTTGAGGCGCGAGACCTCCAGCAGGGCCTGCGAGAAGACCTCGACGGCCTCGACCGCCAGGCCGCCATTGCTGCGGCAGGCGCCGGCCCAGGCGGCCAGCACGTCGCACTGGCGCTCGAAGCGGCGGCTGATCCAGCCCAGCACCAGCGCCCAGGCGGCCACCATCGCGGCAGCGGCGAGGCCCTGGGCGACCCATTCGTTCACCTGGAGTTGATCGGCGGCTGCTGCGGCGCCGGCGGTGGCGAGCATGGCCGAGGCGACGATGAACAGCACGGTATAGAAGATGTGGTGGTTGAGGATGTGTCCGGCCTCGTGGGCGAATACGGCCTGCACCTGCATGGGGTCCATGCGCTCGACGACGGCGTCGCTGATGAGCACGTAGCGCAGCGGGCGCAGCATACCCATCACGGCGGCGTTGGCAATGGCCCCGCCGGTCTGCCACAGGCAGAGTTGGCGGTAAGTCAGGCGGAGCCGGCGGCTCATGGCCTCGAGGTCGGACCGCAGGGGCCCGGCCGGCAGCGGGACGGTCTTCCACACGTGCACGATCAGCACCGGCGCGACGAGGAACACGCCCGCGCTGGCCGCCAGCGTCAGCGCGGCCACGGCGTCGGCGGACAGGTACGGCTCCAGCGTCAGTTGCAGCGTGTCGCCGGCCAGCAGGATCAGGCTCACCGGCGCCAGGATGAACAGCAACTGGTGTCGCAGGTTATACTCGATGTACTGGCCCAGCGACCAGATCGCCAGGGGCGGGTCCGACCATCGCGTCGCGAGCATCCGAAGCCGCCGGTAACAGGGATAGTTGAGCACCCAGATCGCCAGCAGCGCCGCCACCAGCGGCAGCACCAGGATCAGCTTGCCCGCCAGTGGGGCCTCGAGCAGCGTCAGGTGCGGGACGCCCCAGGGAATGTCTTGGATCCATCGCCCATAGCCCGCGGCCACCACCGCGGCGCTGCCGACGATCAACCACACGTGCACGACGGCCGACAGCAGCACGCCCCAGACGCCGCGGGGGCGCGACTGCGCCGCCCGCGCCAGGACCACATGGTTGGCCAGACGCCCCAGCAGCGCCGCGACGACCACGTAGAGCAATGCCGCCGCGACCGTGAAGATCGACGGCCCAGGCCAGTGCGGCAGGACCTCGCCCTGCGCCGCCATGATGGCGGCCATCAACGAAAGAAGGATCGTTATGTGCATGGAGCGACGATTTTACTCGGCGCAGCGCGGCGGTGCGAAGGTTTCCCTCTTTCGATTGGGGATTTGGAATTGCGGATTGCGGATTACATGGAACGTTCCTCCCGTGACTCATCCGAAATCCGCAATCCGCAACTGACAAAGCGCTTGCATAAAATGGGGATGTTCTGTAATCATAAAGGGACCCGGCGGCGTAGCTCAGATGGTTAGAGCGAGGGACTCATAAGCCCTAGGTCACTGGTTCGATTCCAGTCGCCGCTAGTGCCGGAATCAGGAGATTATCATGATGCACATCTTGGCCTTTTCGGATCTTTGGTATCAGATACCGGCCGGCATCCTGCTGGTGCTCGTCTGCGTCGGCTGGTACAACTACCGCAAGAAACAGCGTTGACGTCCGACCCGATCGCACGAGGTTTTTTGATTGGCCAAGGCCGCAGCCAAACCTATTTATGTTCTTCATGGCGATGACGCCCACCTTCGCGATCAGGCCCGCGCCGGAATCATTGACGCGGTGCTGGGCGGCGCCGATCCGCAGACCTGCGTGACCAGCTTCGACGCCCAGGCCGAACTGGCCGATGTGCTCGACGAGCTTCGCACACTGCCGTTCCTCTCGCCGCACCGCGTCGTGATCGTGCGCGACGCCGACGCGTTCATCACCGCCAATCGCTCGGCGTTGGAGGCCTATGCCAAGGCCCCCAGCGCCACGGCCACCCTCGTGTTGACGGTGCTGAGCTGGAACCGCAGCACGAACCTGGCCAAGATCGTCGCCCAGATCGGGCAGGTGTTCGACTGCGCCTCGCCTGCGGCGGGCAACCTGGGGCGATGGCTGAGCGAGCAGGCCGTCAAGCGCGACAAGACGATCGAACCGCAGGCCTGCGCGTTGCTGACGGCCTGGATCGGGGTGGACCTGGGCAGCCTGACCAACGAGATAGAAAAGCTCGCCTTGTACGTCGGCGAGCGTGCCAAGATCACCGTCGACGACGTCTCGGCCATCGTCACCGCCACGGCCGGTCCGGCGACGTTCGCCCTGACCAACGCCCTGACGGCCGGCGACGTCAAAGGCGCCCTGACCGCCCTGGCGGGCATGCTGACGGTGCGCGGCGAAGAGTTCCGCACGCTGGGCATGATCGGATGGCACCTGCGCAAGGTGCTCAAGGCCCATCAGCTCCTTGCGGCCGGGCAGAGTCTGGAAAACGAATTGCGCATGCCCTACGACCAGCGCCAGGCGTTCATGGCCCTGCTGAAGCGCCGCCCGCTGGCAAAAATGCAAGCCGACTTCCGCCGCCTGATCAGCACCGACATCGCCATGAAAAGCGGCACCGAGGCCGCCGCGGCGATGCAGGATCTTGTTGTGGGGTTGTGCCTTTGATGCTCGGAGAAAGAAACAACCGACGACGAGGACGACGACGAGGACGATGGGGCGGGATGGTGTGCCTATTCACCCGAAAATAGCTGAACCAACTTGGTCAGCATCGAGGCGATTCGCAGCAGCATCTCTTTGCCTTCCTTAACCCGGCCGCCAGGACAGCAACGAATCGCCACCAGCGAGTCCAGACATGCAGAGCATTCCGTGGCTGAACCGCGTGCGTCATCAAAAAACTTCGCGCGGATCTGCTTCTGTCGCTTGCCATTGCCTTCAGCCGTGTTCAGCAGGATCGACAGGCTTGCCCGATCCAGATGGTCCTTGATGTGCCGCCCGCGGTATCTATTCTTCTTATCCAATTCATCAATTAAATCCTGAGTCCAGGCGCAGAACGTCAGAGCTAACTGGTAAACATCCAGCTTCTCATGATCCAGTCTCGCTTCCAGATTCGCAACCCGCCCAGTATTCATTGCCATTGTCGCTCCCCATAAGTTCATGACGCCAATCGCGAGCGTTTCGTCCTCGTCGTCGTCCTCGTCGTCGGTTTTTGCTGTTCAAGCTTCCCCGTGTGGCAACTGCCGCGCCGTCCTTAGATTCTCGATTTTGCCCATAGGCCGATCGAGCATGTTGGTGCGAGTTGAGACGAGCTTGTCGTACTCGTTCTTGGCGTCGGCGAGTTTGTCGCCCATCTTGTTCATCGATTCCTTGTAGGCTTCCCACTGCTTGCGAACCTCGACGAGCAGGTTGAGCACGTCGTCGGCGGTCTTGAGCAGGTTGGCGTGCTCGGCGGTCTGGCGGATGACGGCCAGCATCGCGTACAGCGTCAGCGGGCTGCACAGGACGACCTTCTGCGACAGGGCCTGGTCGATCAGGTCGCGGTCGGCTTCCATCACCAGCGAGAAGACCTGCTCGCTGGCCAGGAACACCAGCACGTACGGGACGGTGGGGGCCTGGGGGTCGATGTATCCGCGCGACGCGACGGCCTTGACGTGCCCGCGCACGGCCGCCAGCAGCGACTTGAGCTGCTCGGCCCGCCCGGCGTCGTCGGCGGCGTCGACGTAGGCCTTGTACGCGTCGAGTGGGAACTTGACGTCCATGTTCACCTTGAGCCCTTGCGGGAGCATGAAGGTGAAGTCCGGCCGACCGGTCACGGCGGCCTCGCTGGATTGGCAGGTGAAGTTGACTCCCTCGGCCAGTCCGGCCAGTCGCAGCACGTCGGCGGCCATCCGCTCGCCCCAGGCACCGCGTCGCTGGGTGCTGGCGAGCATCTGGTGGAGCTTTCCGGTGGTGGTCGACAGCGAGGCGATGGACGTGCTCAAGGCTCCGACGTCGTGGCGGCGGTCGGACTCGAGCCGCTGGAAGTATTCGGCCATCTTCGTCAGGCGCTCGCTGACCGTCGCCAGCGTCTGGTCGATCAACTGCTTCTTGCTATCGAGGGTGGCCCCGGCCGACTCGGCCAGGCGGCGCGAGTTGGCGTCGAGCGCCTCGGCCGCCAGTGCGGCGAAGGCCTGCTGCATCTGCTGGGCGTTGCTCTTGGCTCGCACGATGGAGATGACGACCGCGACGGCAGCCCCGATGACGACCCCGAGGATGAAGGTAATGGCGTAGTCCATGGGGACATTATCGCCCCTGTGTGAGTGGGGAAAAGAAAAAACCGAGGACGACGACGAGGACGAATGCAGGAACGATTAGCGGCGGGGCAAGCCCCGCCGCTAAAGGAGAGCTTCGCGTTTATTTCTGCGCTTTTCTTTGTCTGAGGATCTCCGCAATCTCGTTGCAGTCTTTGTCGCCGCGGCCGGAGAGGTTGACCAGGATAATCTTGTCCTTGCCCACCTTCGGGGCCATCTTGACGGCGTGGGCTATGGCATGGGCCGACTCCAGGGCGGGGATGATCCCTTCGCTGCGGGCCAGCGCCACAACCGCGTCCAGGGCCTCGTCGTCGCGGGCGCTGACGTATTCCACACGGCCGATCTCTTTCCAGTACGAGTGCTCCGGGCCGACGCCGGGGTAGTCCAGTCCGGCCGAGACGCTGTGCACCTGCGCGGTCTGGCCGTCGGCGTCTTGCAGCACGTAGCTCAGCGAGCCGTGCAGCACGCCGGGCTTTCCGGCGCCGAGGCTGGCGGCGTGGTCGCCGAGCTTTGGCCCGCGGCCGCCGGCTTCAACGCCCACCATCGCCACCTGCTTGTCGTTGATCATCGGGGCGAAGATGCCCGCGGCGTTGGACCCGCCGCCGACGCAGGCCACCACCACATCGGGCAGGCGGCCTTCCATCTCGAGCATCTGCCGCCGCGCCTCGCGGCCGATGCAACTCTGGAACTCGCGCACCATGATCGGGAACGGGTGCGGACCGACGACCGACCCGATGATGTAGTGCGTGTCTTCGACGCTGGACATCCAGTCGCGCATCGCGGCGTTGGTGGCGTCCTTGAGTGTGCGCTGGCCGCTGTCGACGGGCACGACCCGCGCGCCCAGCAGCTCCATGCGAAAGACGTTCAGCGCCTGGCGGCGGATGTCCTCGGTGCCCATGTACACGTCGCAGGCCAGGCCGAACACCGCCGCGGCCGTGGCGGTGGCCACGCCGTGCTGTCCGGCGCCGGTCTCGGCGATGACGCGTTTCTTGCCCATCCGCAGCGTCAGCAGCCCCTGGCCGAGCGTGTTGTTGATCTTGTGCGCGCCGGTGTGGTTCATGTCCTCGCGCTTGAGGTAGATCTTCGCCCCGCCGAGTTGCTCGGTCAGGCGGCGGCAGAAGTACAGCTCGCTGGGTCGCCCGGCGATCTGGCGCAGACAGCGGTCCAGCTCGGCGGTAAAGGCCGCGTCGGCCATGGCGGCGTTGAACTGCTCTTCGAGTTGGCGCACGGCCTTGATGAGCGTCTCGGGCACGAACTGCCCGCCGAAACCGCCGATGTAGCCTTGAGTGTCGGGGTGGTCTTGAATCATGTGGGACCTATCCTTATGATAACGTTTTGCCTATCCTACAGGAAAAGCGGCGCTGGCAACAAGCTCCGCCGTTGCAGGGCGGGAAAGGGAATGATCATGATCGCGTCCAATGTCCTGATGGCCTGTGCGGCATTCATCGCTGCCGCAGCGGTCTCGCCCGCCGATCCTGCCACGCGACCTGCCAGCGGTCCGGCGACGGCGGCGGCGTCCAAGCCCTCGGCGGCCGCGGTGCAGGCGATCATCGATCAGATCAAGGCCTGCGAACAGCCCAGCGAGGCCGCGGCGCTGTTTACCCGCGGGCGATCGCTGGACGTCAACAACCTCGATCTCTGCCGCGCGTACATGACCAAGATGCTCACGCTGGGATATCCGCGCGTGGCGTATTACGCCGCTCGCGAGGTGTCGCGCCTCGACGCCAAAGACGGCACGGCCTGGTCGGCCATCGCCTACTATCACGCCAAGGACGCCAAGTTCTCGCTGGCGATGGATCCGGCGGTGCGGGCGGCGTCGCTGCTGGAAAACGACGCCTCGGCCATGGGGAACCTCGGCCAGCTTTTGGGCTGGGCCGATGAGCTCAAGCACAAGCCGGTCCTGTCGGCCGTGGCGGCCAAGATGTTCAAGGACAACGAGAAGACCTGGAAGACCGTCGCGGCGTTCAACGCGGGTTACAGCCAGTCGGCTGCGAAGGTCAAGGTCTACGCCGCCGCGGCCAAGAAATTGGACGAGGCCACGCAAGAGGCGGACAAGCAGGAGAAGGAATCGATCGCCACTATCCGCAACGCCGACGCTTACGTCCGCGCCGCCCGCCAGCGCGTGGCCGATCTGACCGAGGAGAATAGGAAGAATCAGAACTCGCTGGATCTGATGAATCGCGTCGGCGGAAGCGGGAACTTCAAGAAGGATCTCGAAAACAAGATCAACAACATCAAGGCCGCCATCAATACCCTCAACGGCCAGATCGGCCAGTGGACCAACAAGGCCAAGGACGCCGTCCAGTCCGTCGCCAAGGCGCGCGAGAAGACCGCCCGCGCCAAGATCGAAGCCGACAAACACCCCATGCCCGAGCTGGAATGGAAGGTCCCCTCGGTCAACGGCACTGTCACGCCCGACGCCGAGGCCGGCGGCAAACGCATCGTGCTGACGCCGCCTCCGCCTCCGGCGACGGCGCCGGGCAACCCGCCGGCAGAGCCCGCCCCCGCGGCCTCGCGCCCGGCCGCCTCCGAGGCCCAGAGCGCCCTGAACCTGGCCAAGATGCTCCTGCAGAACAATCGCACCGACAAAGCCCTGGCAAGCCTGCGGGAGATCGTCCTGCGTTTCCCCAATACCGCCGTCGCCAAGGAAGCCCAGGACCTCATTCGCCAGAATGAGAAACCCTGAGCGCCGCTGACCGAAGGTCCGACATGACGCCGCGCCGATACCTTCTGCAACTGGCCGCCCTGGCCGCCGCCGCGTCGCTGGCGCTGGGGCAGAGCGAACCGGCCGCGCCCGCCGCGTCGCAGCCGTCCGCCACGTCTGCCAGCGGGTCCGCGCCGGCCTCCCGGACGAAGATCGAAGCGCTGACCGAGTGCGTCAGTCGAATCGCCGCCGCCCCGGACGTGGGCGCGCTGAGCGAATATCTCTCGCAGGCCCGCGCCATCGATCGCGACAACCCTGCCATCTACCAGGCCTGCATGAAGCGAGCCCTTCAGTTGGGGCGCCCCTCGGTGGCGATGGCCCCCGCCCTCGAACTGACGCGCCTGCGCGACGACTGGGCCGGCGCCTGGAGCGTCATCTGCTACTGCCACGCCCGCCGCGGGAAAATACTCTGGGCCCTGACCTCGGTCTACAAGGCCATGGACCTGCTCAGCGACGACCAGGCCGTCCTCAACAACGCCGCCATCTGCCTGGCATGGTACGAAGACCAGCAGCCCCGGCCTCGCGTCTCGGCGATGCTCAAGACCTCGCTGGAAAAGAACAAGCCCGCCTGGATGCAAAAACCGGTCTTTGCCGAAGCCTACGCCGCGGCCGCCGGCGCCCTGGCCTCGCGGCGAACGCGCATGACCGATCTGGACCACGATGCCGACAACGCCCACGACGCCTACTATCAAGCCAAGAACGCCATCGCCGGCGTGGTCGAGGCGCACAATCGGACCGTGCGCGAGATCAGCGACCAGCGCACCGCCCTGGAGCAGATCGTCAAGGCCGCTGCCGCCGCCTCCAGGCCCGCCAAGCCCGACGCCCCGGCGGCCACCAGGCAGGCCCCCTCGACCCCCCAGCCCGGCCAGGCCAACCGCGACCGGATCGCCGAACTGGAAAAACTCAATCAGCAGCGGGTCAAGCAGGTAGCGGACCTGACAGCCGAGGCCCGCGCCCAGCGGCAGAAGGCCGCCCAACTTCGCGACACCCTCTATAAGGTGGAGCATGCGCTGCCGGACCTGGCGTGGATGCCTCCCACCGTCGAGGGCAAACCCGCGATAGACCGCGAGAAGGCCGCCCCGGCTCGCCGCACGCAAGACGACGGGACAGAGAAGACCCGCCCCGCCGATATCGAACCGACCTCGCCGGACGTTAAGGTCAAGATGGCCGAGATGCTGCTCCAAAACGGCCTGCGAAAGAAGGCCGCCGAGGCCCTGGGCGAAATCATCGCCGAGCACCCCGGCACGCCCGCAGCCGCCAAGGCGCAGCAACTGCTCACCCAGCACAAGCTCCAGTAGACTTTGCCCGTATAATGAACGCGCCGCCGACGGGGCGGCGGGAGAACACGACCATGCGTCACGTCATTACTGCGGTTGCAGCCGTGCTGATTTGCGCCATGCCCCTGTGCGCCCAGGCGCAGTCCGCTCCGGCCAGCCGACTCGCCGTCGACCGCAGCGCCAAGGACATCGAGCAGCTTATCGCCGACATCCGCAGCGCGCCGGACCTCAACACGGCCGCTGCCGATTACGCCGAAGGGCGGAACATCAACCGCAACAGCATTCCTCTCTACGAAGCGTACATCCAGCGCATGCTGGACCTGGGCCAGCCGCGCATCGCGGTGTACCCCGCTACCGAGCTGGCCCGCCTCAAACCCGCCGACGGCCTGGCCTGGGCGGTGCTGGCGTATAACGACGCGGCGCAGGGGCGGTATTTCCAGGCCCTTCAGGAGGTGCTGCCGGCGATGAAGCACCGGCCCGACGACAAGACTATCCAGCACAACGCCGCCAACCTGGTGGCCTGGTATGAAGGCTCGCAGCCGCGCCCGCCGCTGCCCAATGAGCTGGCGCGCATTCTCGACCAGTCGCTGGAAGGCTGGAAACAACTGCCGCAGTTTGCCGCCACGTATGCCAAGGCCCGCCAGACCTACACTGGGCGCGCCAAGCGATCGCAGGAGTTGGCCCAGCAGATCGCCGCGGCGAAGATCCGCGCCCAGGGCGTGCTGGCCGAGGCGCGCGACATCGACTCGATAGCCGCCCGCAACGACGCCCAGATCCGCGATCAGTGGGCGCTGATCAGCCAGTACCGCTACCGCCTGTCGCGCATCGAGGCGGACCTGGCCATCGAGCCCGATCCCGGAAACCGCCTGCTGCTGCGCCGCTCGGCCGACGATGTGCGGGCCGACATCGCCCGGGCCTTGCAGTCCATCACCGACCGCCAGCAGGAAACCAACACCATCGCCCTGCGCAAGCGGGACCTCGTCGAGGCCCTGACGCGAATCAACGCCGAAATCGACCGTCTCAAGGCCGAGGAAAAAGCCATCGGGCCCGTCGCCCCCGCGTTCTCCTGGCACGCGCCGGTGGGCAACGCCAAAGCCCCCGCGGCCGCACCCGCACCGGTTGGCGCCCCGCCCGCCCCCGCCGCCCCGCCTGCCCCCGAGGCCCTGCGCCTGCTCGATATGGCCCGTCTCCTGCGCGCCAACGGCTTCGCCGACAAGGCCGACGAAACCCTCCGCGACATCATCAAACGATTCCCCAACACCGCCCCGGCCCTGGAAGCCAAAGACCTGCTGGGGCAGAACCCCGCCTCCGCGCCGGGAAAGTGAAGTAGGAAATAACGCTAAGCACGACAATGCCAAGGAGTTGAAGAGCATGGAAAACAGCGAAATGGATATCGCAGAAGGTCTGGTTGCCTCTCGTCGCTGGGGGTTGGGTGCGAGAACCGCATCCATAGTGGCCTGGTTTTCTATCTTCCTGAGCTTTCTGGCGGCGATAGGCGAAGTACTATGGTACATGCTGCCGACCCTCTATCCTTTCAGCCCGTTTCCATTGCCCTTCGTCGACACACAACCCGCACCTCCAAGTGCCCGGGTTTTGCTCATGGACCTTCTGCCAGTGACCATCCTTAGCGCCTCAATCCTTTCCGTGACCTTTGGCGTATGGGCGTGGCAAAAGGCTCCCGCAAAAGTGGCTCTAGGAATGGTGATTGGCGGACCGCTCCTGATGACGCTCATGAACGCTCTGCTTGAATATCTTTCCACTCCCGTTATCAGAATTCCTTTCTGAAACATGCCGCGCCGATCTGTTGGAAATTGGAAATTGGAAATTTCCCCCAGAATCGTATAATGCCCGCTCTATCGGAGAACCGCACCGCCATGGAATCTCGCGAGGCTCTTCACGATCGGTTCGGACGCAACACCGTCTTCGACGTGCTGCTGCGCTTCAGCGGCGATAACGCCGCCCTGGCCGCGGCGATTACCGCCATCACCGACGCTGGCGCCCGCGTGGGCAATATCGACTTCACTGCCGCCGCCGACAAGGTCTTCAACTACCGCCTGCAGGTCTTCACCAGCGGCGACGCCCAGATGGCGGCCGCCAAAGCGGCGCTGGAAAAGACGGCCGGTTTTGAAGTGACGGCCGTGCTCGACGCGGCGATGGAAGCGCACCGCGGCGGTTCGACGTACATCAAAAGCCGCATCCCCATCCGCACAAACACCGACCTGCGAATCGTCTACACGCCGGGCGTGGCCCGCGTATGCAAGGCCATCGAGGCCAAGCCCGAGCTGGCCCGCACGTACACGGGCATCGGCAAGCGAATCGCAATCTGCACCGACGGCACGGCCATCCTGGGCCTGGGCAACATCGGCACCGTCGCCGGCCTGCCGGTGATGGAAGGCAAGGCCGCCATCTTCGCCGAGTTCGCCGGCCTGTCGGCCGAGGCGGTGCTGATCAACACGCGCGACAGCGACGACTTCGTCCACGTGATGGAGACCATCGCCGGCTCGTACGGGGCCATCCAGGTCGAAGACGTCAAGGCCCCCGAATGCTTCGCCATCACGCGCGAGCTCGACCGGCGGCTGGACATCCCCGTGATGCACGACGACCAGCACGGCACAGCCACCATCGTGCTGGCCGGCCTGTTCAGCGCGCTCAAGCAGATCGGCAAAAAGATGGGCGACCTGCGCTGCGCCATCAGCGGAGCGGGGGCGGCCGGCACGGCCATCGCCGACCTGCTGGTCCACTGCGGGATCGCCGACGTGGTGCTTGTCGATAGCCGCGGGATCGTCGAAGAATCGCGCGGCGACCTCAACGAAGAAAAGAAAGCCCTCGCCCGCCGCACCAACAAGGGCAAGATCAAAGGCTCGCTCGCCGACGCCCTCAAGGGGCGCGAGCTGTTCATCGGCGTCAGCCAGCCCAACATCGTGACGCAGGACATGGTCCGCTCGATGGCGCCGCGGCCGCTGGTCTTCCCGCTGGCCAATCCCGTCAGCGAGATTTCCCGCCCCGACGCCCTGGCCGCCGGCGCAGCTCTATATGCCGACGGACGCATCATGAACAACGCCCTGGCGTACCCGGGCCTCTTCCGAGGCGCCCTGGAAGCCGGCGCGAAGATTTTCACACTGGAAATGCTGATCGCGGCCGCCGAGGCGCTGGTGACCCTGGTGCCGCCGGGACAGTTGCTGCCCGAGATGATGGACCCGGCGACGCACGAGGCCGTCGCGGCAGCGACGGTGCGCGCCGCCGCCAAGAGCGGTACGGCTATTAACAGATAGTAGCCGGTAGCCAGTAGCCCGTAGCCAGGAACAACAAGATTCGCCTACGGACCGGCTACTGGCTACAGGCTACAGGCTACTGCTACTAAGAGCCCGTCTGTGAACGGGCCATACGATAAAGGAAGAAACAAAGATGAAAGCTCTGATCGTTTACGGCGGTTGGGACGGACACACCCCTAAGCCGGTGTCGGAAATCGTGGAAAAGGAACTCAAGGCCGCCGGGTTCCAGGTTGAGCGGCACGACACGCTGGACGCCCTCAACGACGCGGCCAAGGTCGCCTCGATGGACGTCGTCATTCCGATCTGGACCATGGGCCAGATGAGCGGCGAGCAATGGGGCAGCCTGAACGCGGCCGTTCGCGCGGGCACGGGCGTGGCCGGTCTGCACGGCGGCGCGGGCGACGCCTTCCGCGGCAACCTCGAGTATCAATGGATGATCGGCGGCCAGTTCGTCGGCCACCCGCATGTCGGCAAGTACGAAGTGTTCCTGACCGACACGCAGCACCCCATCACCGTGGGCGCCCCGACGGTCTTCGAGTACGAGTCCGAGCAGTATTACATGATCGTCGACCCGGGCATCAACGTCCTGGCCAACACGATCTACAACTACGACGGCCACAAGATCGTTCACCCGGTCATGTGGACCAAGAGCTGGGGCAAGGGCCGCGTGTTCTACACGGCGCTAGGCCACTGCGACGCCGAGTTCGGCAAGTTCCCGCAGGTCCACGCAATGACGATCAAGGGCCTGATCTGGGCCGCCCAGGGCAAGGCGCTGGCCAAGTAGCGCGGGCATCTGCCCGTGCCAAGTTTGAAGTACTGACGCGTGCGGCAGGATTTTGCCGGAATCCTGCCGCACGTTTTCTTTGTTAGCGGCGGGGCTTGCCCCGCGCGTTTCCTTGCCGCGCGACTAACACTATGCCCATTCCGGTTCAGCGAAACAACCGCGCGGAGCAAGCTCCGCCGCTAACGAACCAGCGCCCACAATATCGCTTGACCTCGGGCGTCCCATCCTTGACCATGCCATGATGGAGAACCAGCATCCGCTGATAGACCTGCGCGGGGTCGGCTGGCAGGCGGAGGGGCGGGCCATACTGTCCGGCGTTGACTGGCGCATCGAGCGCGGGCAGCACTGGGCGGTCATCGGGCCCAACGGCGCCGGCAAGACCACGCTGCTCAAACTCATCTGCGGATACCTCTGGCCCAACGCCGGCGGCGAGATCCTCCGCGGCGGCCAGCCGCTGCTGGATCTCCAGAAGTTCCGCTGCGGGATCGGCTGGGTCAGCGCTGCGCTGGCCGAGCAGATTCCGCCAGCCCAGACCGCCCTGCGAACGGTGCTGTCCGGCCGATTGGCGCAGACCCGCTTGTGGCCGGCATGCAGCGACGGCCAGGCGCTCGGCCAGGCGCGGTCGCACCTGGAAGAAATCGGCTGCGGGTCCTTGGCCGACCAGGCCTTCGGGACGCTCAGCCAGGGCGAGCGGCAGCGCGTGCTGATCGCCCGCTGCCGCATGGCCAGGCCCGAGGCGCTGATCCTGGACGAGCCCTGCGCCGGCCTCGACGCCGGCGGGCGCGAGCTGCTCCTGGCGACCATCCAGGACCTGGCGCGGCGCATCGAGGATATGGTCTTGATCTACGTGACGCACCACGTGGAGGAAATCATGCCCGTCTTCGAGCACACCCTTGCGCTGGCCGGCGGCAAGGTGCTTCGCCGTGGACCGACCGATGCCATCCTCAATGCCGAGCTCATCAAAGGCCTCTACGGCCTCGACGTGAGCCTGCACCGCCGCGGGGGGCGCTATTGGATGATCTGCCCCTGAGAAAGCGGCGCTAGTGTGCAACAGTGCCTGACGAAAAAAGTCCGATAGAAAAATGAGGAGGGGCTGATTCGCCCCGGCAACAAGAGGACCTGCCTGACAGGCGCCATCATGACGCTACGTGCAATCATTCTGGGTCTGGTGTCGGCCGTCGCCATCGCCTGCGGAGGCTATCTCTGCGGGTTGCTGGCGATCGGCAAGATTCCCGTCGGGCATTTTCCGGTGTTCCTGTTCGGGCTGCTGTTCGTGGCGCTGGTGGCGGGCAATCCGCTGCTGCACCTGATCCGGCCTTCGTGGCGGTTGAGCGGGCGGGAGCTGGCGCTGGTGCTTGGGATGTCTCTGGTGGCCTGCAGCCTGCCCAGCGACGGGCTGATGCGCTATTGGACGCAGAGCCTGCTCATGCCGCGCGTGCTGGCGGGCAAGGATGTCGGTCTCAAGAACACGCGCGTGCTCGATTACGTCCCGCACGTTCTGCTGGTGGACGCCGTCGAGAAAGACCCCGCCGCCGTTCGATGGCTGGAGGGCGCTGACGCCAAGGATCGGCCCATCAGCCTTGCGCAGGTGCCCTGGGACGTGTGGCGGGGGCCGGCGATCGCCTGGGGAGGCATGACGATCCTGCTGGCGATGATGGTCATCTGCGTGGCCTTGTCGGTGCACCGCCAATGGGCGTATTCGGAGCGGCTGCGGTATCCCATCGCCGAGTTTGCCGACACGATCCTGACCGACCGCCCCGGCCGCGCGCTGGGCAGCGTCTTCGGCAATCCCCTGTTCTGGGTTCCATTCCTGCTGCTGACGCTGATGCGCGTGATGCACGGGGCGCAGCAGTACACGCAGCGCGTCCCCAATTTCAGCCTGGGCCTGGACCTGTCGGGCTTTCAGAACGTCCTGCCCACCCTGCTCAAGACGCCCGGGGGCGAACACCTCACGCACCTGAGCATCATCCCGGCCGTGGTGGCCATCACGTTCTTCCTCGGCAGCGACATCGGCCTGAGCCTGGGCCTGCTCAACGTCATCAGCGTGGCCATTCTCTACACGCTCATGCAGTCCGGGGTGTCCCTGGGCGGCGACGCCAACGCCGGCGGGCTGCTGCAGTGGCAGAACTTCGGGGCGTTCCTGGGTTATGGGCTGCTGATCGCCTACGTCGGACGGCGGTATTATTACCTGGTCGTCCGCAGCGCCGTGGGCTGGCGCCACAGCGAGGTGCCCGCCTACGCGGCCTGGGCCTGCCGGTTGGGTCTGCTGGCGGCTGGGGCGCTGATCGTCGTGTTCATCCGACTGGGGCTGGCGTGGCCGCTGGCGATCCTGACGCTGGTGATCATCGTGCTGCTGTTTATCGTGATGGCCCGGATCAACGCCGAGTGCGGCATCTTCTTCTACTCGCCCCTGTGGCGCCTTCCCGGCGTGATGGTGGGCCTGTTCGGGCTGACCGCGATCGGGCCTTCGTCGCTGGTGCTGATCGGGCTGATCAGCCTGGTGTTGATCGCCGATCCCTTCGAGTGCCTCATCCCGTATGTGACCAACGCCCTGAAGATCGGCGACGGCCAGGGCATCAAGCCCGCCAGGTCCGGCGCGTCGATGGCCGGGGCGTACGTGCTGGCGCTGGTGGCGGTCATCGTCGTGGCGCTGTGGGCCGACTACAACTTCGGCTCGGGTATGGGCGGCGAGACCCCGGTCGTCAAGGGCGCCTTCGTCAATGCCCAGAAGGTCATCAAAGAGCTCAATCTCACCGGGCACCTGGCCCAGTCGGAACTGCTGACGCCCTGGCAGCGGGTCACGAGCATGCGCCCCGACGGGCAATTCCTGACGGCCGTGGCCTTGGGAGCCGTCGCCCTGCTGGTGCTGGGGCAGATGCGGCTGAAGTTCCCCTGGTGGCCGCTGCACCCGGTCATCCTGCTGGGCTTGGGCGTGAGCCAACTTCAGTTGCTCAGCGCCTCGTGCCTGCTGGGCTGGATGATCAAGACCGGCATCATGCGGTTCGGCGGCGGGGCGACGTATCAGAAGACCAAGATCATCATGATCGGCGTGATCGCCGGCGAACTCGTCGGCGCGACCGTCTGGCTGGTCACCAACTGGATCCTCTACGGCGCCACAGGAATGTCCTGGGTCTGGTACGTGCTCATCCGCCCCTACTGAGGCGCTTGCGGGCCTCGGGGCTTGGGCGCCACGGCGCCCCAGGAACATGCTTTACTCCGTGCCGATGGCATCGAGCACTTCCTTCGCCAAGTCGCGCGTGTCGCTGTCGGCGTCGGCGTCGCGAACCTTGGCCACAGCGTCCTTGGCGGTCGCAGCCGCCGGCCCCATCGTGCGCAGCACCGCCAGAACGCCCTGCCGCGTCTTGACGCGGGGGCTCTGCAGCCCCGCCAGCAGCGCCGGCAGCGACTCCTTCGGCGCCGCCACGGCCACCGACTCGACAGCCGTGCCGATGGCCTCCCAGACCAGAAAGTTCTCGTCCTCGTATCGCTCGATCAAAATCGCCAGGGCGGGCAAGGCGTCCTTCTGCAGACGGCTGAGGGCAAACGCCGCCTCCTCGCGCACCTCGTATTTGGGATGCCTGAGCGCGACGATCAGGTCAGGCACGGCGGCCGCGCCGATGGCGTTGAGGGCATCGACTACCCGCGCGCGGTCGTCCGTGTCGCGGGGCTTGACCACCAGCTCCAACCACTGCGCGGCGGTCTTGCCCCGATATGCCGCTTGCGGCTTGGCGCTCGTCGCAGGCGAGCTCGCGGGCGCCGTGGCGGTGGCGGGTCGAGTCTGCGTCGCCGGCGCCACGTATGGCGTCGCGCCGGACCTGGCGTGGGTTTCCTTCACCGGCGACTTGTTCGGCTCGCTCTTGGAGCACCCCACGGCAAGGATCGAGATCAGGACCGCGGCGATGGTTGTTCGTGCTGGCATGGTCACTCCGCGTGTTAGAGATGGCCCTATTGTACAAATCCAGACGGCGGCTTCCAGCTTGCAGCTTCTCCGTGAACTCTGTGTGCTCTGTGGCAAGGTTTGTTCGCACCGCCTGCAGAGAGATTGGTCACACCCGGCGCGGCCACCGAGGCATTATGCTGCTCGATTCTGCGACCTTGGCGCAGGCGATGTCACTTTGGATAATGCTGGGGCGGCCAAACCCACCCCGGAAAGGCGGGACTCCAACCAACCGCGACAGGAGACTCTTGTGGCACGAGCTAAGAACGGCAGCGGACCCATTCGTGTGGCGATTGCAGGATTGGGCCGGGCCGGATGGGGGATGCACTGCGGCGAGCTGGACCGCCGGGCAGACAAATTCCAGATCGTCGCCGCCTGCGACATCGAACCCTCGCGCTGCCAGCGCATGGCCGAGCGCTATCCCCACTGCACGACCTACGGCGACATCACGCACCTGCTGCAGGACGAGTCCGTCGAGCTGGTCAGCATCGCCACGCGATCGCCCGACCACGTGCCCCACGCACTGGCTGCCCTCAAGGCCGGCAAGTACGTCTTCGTCGAAAAGCCCATCGCCGTCACGCTGCAGGGCGCGATGAAGCTCAAGGCCGCCGCGGCCAAATATCGCGGCCGCCTGTTCGTGCGGCACAACCGGCGGTTCGAGACCGAGTTCGTACACATCCGCGAGGTGATCGACTCGAGCGTGCTGGGCAAGGTTTTCCAGGTCAAGCTGCGGCGCAACAGTTACTCGCGGCGCGACGACTGGCAGACGCTCAAGGGCTGCGGCGGCGGGCAACTGCTCAACTGGGGCCCGCACATTATCGACCACGCCCTGCGGCTGCTCGATTCGCCGCTGTCGAATATCTGGAGCAACCTGGGCCTGGTCGCGGCGCTGGGCGACGCCGAGGATCATCTCAAGATCATCCTCACCGGGCGCAGCGGCCGCGTGGTGGACCTCGAGATCAGCGGCGGGGCGGCGCTGGCGGGCCCGGAATGGACCGTCTACGGCTCCAAGGGCGCACTGACCTGCTCGGGCAACACCGTCACCGCGCGGTACATCGACCCGGCGATGAAGTTCAAGACGCGACGCTCCAGCCCCGGCACGCCGGGGATGGACGGGGCGTTCCACCAGGTCGGCCCGGACGAAACGCCGCGCTGGATCGAGAAGACCTACCCTGCTGCCGCGCCGGTCTCCACCGATAGCATCTGGGACGCCCTGTACGCCACCATCCGCCAGGGCAAGAAATTCCCCATCACCATCGACCAGGCCGTCGAGGTGATGAAAGTCGTATCGGCAGTCAAGAAGGGCACGGCGTTCGACACGCTGCCCAAGTACCGCGGCTGCTGAACTCTCGCTAACCTCTAAAAGGAACCATCATGGCAAAGATTACGTTCATGGGCGCCGGCAGCACTGTGTTTGCCAAAAACGTGCTGGGCGACTGCATGTGCTGCGAATCGCTCAAGGGCTCGACCATTGCCCTGTACGACATCGACGCGCGGCGGCTGGAAGATTCCGCCCGCATGCTCGGCCACATCAACGCCACGCTCAAGGCCGGCATGACCATCGAGAGCTACCTGGGCGTGCCGCGGCGCAAGGCCGCCCTGCGCGGGGCCAACTACGTCGTCAACGCCGTGCAGGTCGGCGGGTACAAGCCCTCGACCGTGATCGACTTCGAGATCCCCAAGAAGTACGGCCTGCGGCAGACCATCGCCGACACGCTGGGCATCGGCGGCATCTTCCGCACCCTGCGCACGCTGCCGGTGGTGCTGGACTTCTGCCGCGACATGGAGGAAGTCTGCCCCAACGCCTGGTTCATCAACTACGCCAACCCGATGGCGATGCTGACGATGGGCATCCTGCGGGGCACGTCCATTAACGCCGTGGGCCTCTGCCACAGCGTCGAAGGCTGCGCCCCCGGGCTGGTGTATATGACCGGCATGAGCAAGGAATGGGGGCACAACCCGTTCAAGAACTTCAACTGGAAGGTCGCCGGCATCAACCACCAGGGCTGGCTGCTGGAAATCAAGGACGGCGACCGCGACCTGTACCCGGCCATCAAACGCCGCTGGGCCGAAGCGCGAAAGGTGATCCTCAAGAAGGGTGTCGCGTTCGTGCGGGCCGCCGCCCAGAAGAAGCACGGCGGCGACTGGTGGACGAAGGACGCCACCGCCCGCATGTCGTGCGACGCTGTGCGGCTGGAGCTGATGCACCAGTTCGGGCACTACGTAACCGAGTCGTCCGAGCACACCAGCGAGTACACGCCGTGGTTCATCAAGAGCCGCTACCCTGAGCTGATCGACCGCTTCGGGATTCCGCTGGACGAGTACCCGCGGCGGTGCATCGGGCAGATCGCCGGCTGGAAGAGCATGCGGAAGCACCTGATCAGCAACAAGAGCCTGGATCATCATCGCAGCGGCGAGTATGCCTCGCACATCATGGAGTCGATGGAAACCGGCGTGCCCTACACCTTCGGCGGCAACGTGATCAACCGCAACCTCATCACCAACCTGCCGGCCAAGGCCTGCGTCGAGGTGCTGTGCGTATCCGACCGCCGCGGCGTCAGCCCCACCGTCGTGGGCGACCTGCCCGAGCAGTGCGCTGCCCTCAACCGCACGAACATCAACGTGCAGATCCTGACCGTCGAGGCCGTGCTGTCTCGCCGCAAGGATTACGTCTACCAGGCTGCCCTGATGGACCCGCACACCTGCGCGGAACTGTCCATCGACGACACCGTGAGCCTTTGCAACGACCTGTTCAAAGCCCACGGCAAAATGATCCCGACGATGAAATGAGTGGCGAGTGAAGAGTGGTGAGTGGTGAGTTCCGGTCTCACCACTCACCACACACCACTCACCACTGGCTTTTCAGATGACTCCACGCGAAATCATTCTGGCTAATATCGAGCACACCCCGGCCCCGCGGCCAGGAATGACCTTCGGCGGCGGGCGGCTCAACGATATGGCCTGGACCGGGCCGGGGGCTTCCAAAACGTACACGCCCAAGCGCTGGACCGAGGGCGGCCGCGAGTATTACGACGACGAGTGGGGCAACCTCTGGGTCCGCATGGTCGGCGGCAGCGTCAAGGGCGAGATCCACACGCCGGCCCTGCAAAGCTGGGACGACCTGCCCAAGCTCCAACTGCCCGACTACCACGACCCCGACCGTTGGAAGAGCGTGCGGGACATGCTCGCCCAACCGACCGACCGCTTCACCATCGTGGGCATCGGCGGGTGGATCTTCGACAACGCCCGCTACCTGCGCAAGATGGAAAACTACTTCTGCGACATGGCCGCCGAGCCGGACAAAATCAAACAGCTCAACGCCCTGGTCGCCGGCGTCTACGAGGCGAAGATTCACCACGCCGGTTCAGCCGGGGCCGATGGGATCATGATCGGCGAAGACCTGGGCACGCAGAACGGCCCGCTGTTCTCGCCGGCGATGTTCCGCGAGTTCTTCAAGGCTGACTACACCCGCCTGCTGGGCATCGCCCACGATTACGGCATGAAGGTGCTCATGCACTCCTGCGGCAACAACTGGAAGCTCATCGACGACCTGATCGACGTCGGCGTCGACGTCTTCCAGTTTGACCAGCCGGCCCTGTACGACATGCCCGCCCTGGCCGAGAAGCTCCGCGCCCGCGGCGGGGCCCTCTGGTCCCCCGTCGACATCCAGAAGGTCCTGCCCACCGGCGACCGAGCGTATATCGAGAAGGAAACCCGCCGCATGTGCGAAACCTTCAACGGCATGCTCATCTGCAAAGACTACCCCGACCTCCCCGGCATCGGCGTAGCCCCCCAGTGGGACCAGTGGGCCTATGACGCGATCTTGGCGCATTTCGGTCCATAGGTCAGCCGACGTGTTTCTCTTGGACATCAGCTTTGCCGCTTTCAACACATCCGGAATGTTGCTAGAGTGTTGCTGGTGAACAAGGTGAAAGCCATTTCGATTGGCAGTAGGGGGGCCAGTGCCTGCCCACCGGGAACTCTAGGGTTTCAGCGGCGCCTTTTCCCTGAAGACATCAGGACTCAGGAACTGCGCGAAGAAGCCACGACCACCTTCGTGGATAATATGAGGCTTCCCGTCCATCGATGGTTTCGCTTCAGCGCCGGGTTCTCGGCACAATGGGCAGCCGCGACTATCCGGAACCTCCATTTGTCGGCTCCGAATGTGCTCGACCCGTTTGCCGGTTCCGGCACCACCCTGTTGGCAGCCGAGAGTGTCGGCGCAACCGGCGCCGGCGTCGAGGCACAGCCTTTCATCGCGCAGATCGCACGGGCCAAACTCGGGTGGCGCTCCGATCCTGAAGCCTATCTGAAACTTGCCAGGAAGGTTCGAGAGCGGGCGGTCGCTGTTGAAGGGCAAGTCGAATCGTACCCGCCTCTGATCCGAAAGTGCTACGATGATGACACCCTGCGAAAGCTGGATGCAATTCGTCGAGTGGTTTGCGAATGGAGCGATGATAGCGAAACGCACCGTCTGGTCTGGCTCACTCTGGTTGCCATTCTCCGGCAGGTCTCGCCGGCCGGAACGGCGCAGTGGCAGTATGTCCTGCCGAAGAAGCAGAAACGGCAGGTGCGCGAAGTCCATGACGCCTTTGACCGCTGCTGCGAGATGATCTACCACGATATGGCCTGCGGCCGGCATCTTGCCGGACCACGGTCGCGGCTGATTCACGGCGATGCTCGTACGTGCGAGGGCGTCCCGGACAATTGGGCTGATGTGGTCGTGACGTCGCCGCCTTATCCCAACAACTACGACTACGCCGACGCCACCCGGCTTGAAATGTCTTTCATGGGAGACATCGACGGCTGGGGCGATCTGCAGCAGAAAATTCGCTCGGGTCTCGTCCGATCATGTTCCCAGCATGTTCCCGAACGGGCGGTGAATCTGGACGAGATTCTGGACTCTGCCGAAGTCGTTCCTATCCGAGATGAACTCTCAGACGTATGCCGCAGGCTCTCGGAGGTCCGCCTGCTGCATGGGGGAAAGAAAACCTATCACCTGATGGTGGCATGCTATTTCCGTGACCTGGCAGCCGTCTGGCACGCTCTCAGGCGATGTTGCAGAAGCCCATCTCGCCTCTGTTTTGTGATCGGGGATTCGGCGCCCTACGGCGTCTATGTTCCTGTGGTGCCCTGGCTGGAAAGACTGGCAGCCGCCGCCGGATTCAAGAGCCAGACCTTCGAGAAGACCAGAGACAGAAATGTCAAATGGAAGAACCGAAAGCACAGAGTGCCGCTGCTCGAAGGGCGGCTCTGGGTGGAAGGATAGATATGGCCGGATCGCCAGCTCATCAATGGGGCCAGATTATCGGTCAGGTGCTGGAGGCTGCCGTATTGCCTGTTCTGGAGACCTTTGCCAAAGAGCATCGGCTCTATCTGGACAAGGCTGGAGACCGTCCATGCAGAAAAGGTCTCATCTGCACCTGGACGGACATCAATGGCAACTCACATGATCTGGACTTTGTGTTGGAGAGAGGGGGTTCGCCTGAACGGGTCGGAACGCCCGTCGCTTTCATCGAGACGGCTTGGCGCCGGTATACCAAGCATTCACGAAATAAAGCCCAGGAAGTGCAGGGGGCGATCCTGCCTCTGGCGGAAACCTACCGTCACGCCGCGCCATTCAAGGGCGCCATTCTGGCCGGGCTGTTTACCGAAGGCGCACTTTCGCAAATGCGGTCTCTGGGCTTCACGATCCTTTTCTTCCCCTATGAAACTGTTGTGGAGGCCTTCGCACGATTTGACATTGATGCCTCATCGGAAGAGGACACCCCAGATTCTCTGTTTCGACGGAAGATCAAGCAGTACTCGTTTTTGTCCGCTCAACAGAGGACAACACTGGCCGCAGAACTGATGCGGCTTAATCGTTCAGGCGTGAAACAGTTCGTCCATGCGTTAACTGCCGCCATCTCGCGTAGAATCGAAGCCATCCACGTCCTGCCACTTCATGGTCAGGCCGAGCGGTTATCGAATCCTGATGAGGCCATTGCCTTCATTCGGGGCTACTGTGATTCAGCGGACCAAGAGCGACCGATTCAGAGATACGAGATTCGGATCGTCTATAACAATGGGGATGCCATCGATGGCAGGTTCGTCGAAAAGCAGGAGGCCATCGATTTTCTGGCTGGCTTTGTTCCAGGAAAGAAGCCAAGCCAGTAGTGCAGGTTGTTAGCCAAGTCCGTGCGCCAGCACCAGCGTCAGTCAGTGGCGGATGCCGCCGGGGAGGTTGCAGGTTGCGGTGGCGCGCAAGGCCATCCCAGGGCCGCGCGGATCTTGTCGCGGTTGAGGTCAGCGGCCACTTGGCCGGCGGACAGGAGGAGGCTTTGCTCTTCGACGGCGACGCTGTACCAGGTGGGGACGTCGCGGACCAGGTGGAAGGGCTTGGGGGTCTTTTCTTTCGACAGCGATTTGATCTGGGCCTGCGTGAGGCCTTTTTCGCACAGGGCTGCGCAGTCGGGCAAGTCCGCCAGGTCGTCGAAGCTCAGGAAGATCGGCGTGATGTTGTTGGCGCGGCAGATGTCTTGGGTCAACTCGCGGTAGCGGCCGTGATACGAGCTCTGCTGCACCATCGCCGCCTGCAGGGCCGAAACCCCGGCGCCCGGCGGGGATGAATCCTTCGAGAAGGCGGCATAGGTGTCTGCCGAGGCGTCGATCACCAGCAGCACCTTGCGGCGCGGGCGCTGGTCCTGCTTGAGCATGCGCAGGGCGGTCACGGTGCCCAAATTGTCGCCGATGCCGCCGTCGAAGAGGTACAGGTACGGGTTGAGCTTGTCCATCTCGCTGCGCAGAACCGTGGCCGGAATGGCCGCGGGGAACGTGCCGCTGGCTTTGGCCGCCAGCGACAGCGGCACCGCGTCGAGAAACTCTTCGTAGCTCTGGGTCTTGGCGTCGAACGTACACCGCTTGAAGCGGTGCGTGTACCCGACCACCTGGTACAGCTTGAGCTGGTCGGGCGTGAAGGGAAACAGCGCCCCGTTCTCGTACACGGCCGCATTGGCCACCCAGTACGGCAGCCGCACCGGCCGCGGCGAATCCGCCCGCACGAAGATGTCGCCCAGTGTGAGGCTCTGGCCGAAACTCGGGTCGCCGCCCATGGCCGTGATCTTGTCGCGCCGCCAGGTGCGGCCCAGGACGTTGTCGTCGAAGGCGGCCTCCAGATATTCGCCGCGGTCGTGGCTCGTCCACGCCATCGCGCCCTTGACGATGTCGCGCACGTAGCTGATCTCGAGATAGCGCCGCAGTTGCGGGTCGCTGCGCACCGTGGCGCTGAGGGGACCGCGGTTTCGCATCGCCACAGCGAAGGAATAGTCATCGACCGAACCGCCCAGGCATAGGTGGTCGTTGAGGCTGCTGAGATACGCCGCAGCCGCCAGAGAGCCGCCGGAAACGCTGGAGACATAGTCCACCTGCCGCAGGGCATTGTCTGCCGCCGCGCCGCCGGGGCTGATCTCCTCCAGAGCGAGCATGACGCCGGCGGCGAAGTTGGCCGCCCGCTGCCCGCCCCCGGAGATCGCCACAGCCAGCGCCAGATCGGCGTCCTGCCCCGCGCGCTCCTGCGCGCTGCGATACGCCGACATGTCGATAGGGCATTCCTGAAACGCCCGCCCCGGCAGCGACGGATGCACATCGGAGGCCCCATCGCGAGTGGCCCCGCAGCCGGCGGCAAGAACTACAGTCAGCAGAATGCAGATGGATCGAATCATGGCGTCACGTGCAGCATCCCTTCATCATTCCCTTCTTCTCGTTGTGCTCTGTGCCTCTGTGGCCCATTTTTCCCCGTCGCGTCGTTGGGATGGGCCACAGAGACACAGAGGACACAGAGGGGAAGTTTGTCAAAGTCGGCTCCCGGCCTGGCTGCTGGGATCGAGCAGCTTGTCCACATCGGCGGCCGAGAGAACCTTCTTTTCCAGGCACACTTGGCGGATGGTCTTGCCGGAGGCGCTGGCTTCTTTGGCGATGGCGGCCGCGGCGTCGTAGCCGATCCTGGGCACCAGGGCCGTCACCATCGCCAGTGATTGCTCGAGCGACTGGCGGCAGCGGAGCTCGTCGGCTTCGATGCCGGCGATGCACTTTTCAGCGAAGACCTTGGCGGCGTTGGTGAGCAGGTTGATGGCCGTCAGCAGGTTGGTGGCGATCAGCGGCATGGCGACGTTGAGCTGCAGGATGCTGCCGACGCCGCCGGTGGCGCCGGCCGCAATCGCCGCGTCGCATCCGACGACCTGGCAGGCGACCTGGATGACGCTCTCGCAGATGACCGGGTTGACCTTGCCGGGCATGATGCTGCTGCCGGGCTGCAGCGCCGGCAGGCGAAGCTCGGCCAGCCCGCACCGGGGACCCGACGCCAGCAGGCGGATGTCCGAGGCGATGCGCCCCATCGCCAGCGCCGTCGAGCGCAGCGTGCCCGAAGCTGCCAGCGCCGCAGCCGGGGCCGACTGCGCGGCGAAGTGATTGCCCGCCTCGTGGATAGGCAGGTGCGCCTCGACCGCGAGGATCTTGCACACGGCTGCAGCAAAACCCGCCGGGGCGTTGAGCCCGGTGCCCACGGCCGTGCCGCCCAACGCCACCTCGCACAGTCCCGCCGTCGCCGCCTGCAAGCCCGCCAGGCACGCGTCGATCTGAGCGGCAAAGCCCGAGAACTCCTGCCCCAGGCGCATGGGGACGGCGTCCATCAGATGCGTGCGGCCGATCTTGAGGACCGAGTCAAAGGCGGCGGCCTTGAGCTTGAGCGCCTCCGACAGCGCCCGCAGCGCGGGGACCAGGCGGTCGTGAATGGCCATCGCGGCGGCAAGGTGAATGGCCGCAGGGATCACGTCGTTGGAGGACTGGCCCATGTTGACATGGTCGTTGGCGTGGACGGCGGCGCCCGTCAGTTGGGCGGCGCGGGCGGCGATCACCTCGTTGACGTTCATGTTGGTGCTGGTGCCGCTGCCGGTCTGGAAGACGTCGACGGGGAACTGCCCGCGGTGGCGGCCTTCGATGATCTCGGCCGCCGCCTGCGCGATCGCCTCGGCCAGGTCGGGCGTGATGCGTCCGGCGGCCTTATGTACGGCGGCGGCGGCGCGCTTGATGCGCGCGACGGCGGCGATGAACTCGGCGGGCATGGGCCAGCCGGAGATGGGAAAGTTGTCAACCGCGCGGGCGGTCTGCGCGGCGTAGAGCGCGTCGGCCGGCACGGGCATGGGTCCCAGCGAGTCTCGCTCGATTCGGTCTTGGGCCATAGCAGGCTCCTTTGCTGGCGGGATTATACTCGTCTTGCCCTGCTTCTTCCCCATCCTGTTAATCTTCTCAATCCCGGCAATCCCGATCTTCCCGGGAACCACAGCCAGACCGCGAGCGTCTCAATTGCATGGGGCGGCGTTGCCTTGCCCGCGGCGGCGGCGTAGACTCGTAGGTGACATGAGTGCGTTCATCAAATATTTCCGCCAGCATCCCTGGCAGCGCCGGCTGCTGACCGCCCTGGCGACGCTGGTTGTTGCGCTGGTCGCGGCCATCGTGCTGGCCAACCCCGTGCGCGACTGGATGCTGATGCGGGATCTCTGCAGCGACGACTTCGATCGGCGCAGCCAGGCCCAGGCGACCCTGCGGGAGATAGTGCTGCAGACGAATTCGCCCGAGTCGATTATCCATCGCCTGGAGGAAGGCCTGGACACCAGCGACGACACGCGGTTCGACCGCATCGCGCAGGCCCTGAGCGTGGCGCATCGGTTCGCCGAATCTACCCGCACCCCCGAACAAAAAGACCGCCTCTGGAGCATCCGGTTGCAGCAGACCCCCGATCCGCAACTGCGGATGGAGATGATCGAGACGACCCTGGCCGGCGGACGCCGGAACCAGTACGTGCGGCGCATGATGCAACGCGGGGCCGCCGACGCCGATGCGAAGGTGCGCATCCGCTCGGCGCTGCTGGCAGCGGTGCTGCAGGACGACGCAGCGCTGACGGCCCTGCTGGCCGACAAGGAACCCGCCGTCCGCGCCGCCGCGGCTGTCGACGCGGGGCTGGCCAACCGCACCGCCCTGGCCGAAAAGATCCGCCCGCTGCTGGATGACAAGGACGACCTGACCGCCGCCTCGGCGGCCTACGCCCTGGCGGCGATGAACGACGAGCAGCTCTTGGAAGCTCTGCCGGGCCTGATCGATGCCAGCGGCGCCGGCCCGCGACAGGAAGGCCTGCTTCACGCTCTGCGCCTGGCGTCGCCGGAGACGCAGGCCGAGGCGCTGGACAAGATCTTTGCCCGCGCCGCCGCCGACGCTCGCCCCCCATCTCCCCTGGCGATCATATTGGCCGGCGAGGCGCGACATGCCGCGGCCGCCGATGCCGTCAGGAAGATACTGGATCAGGCCGCGGGAAAAGCGAACCCCGCCCTGTCGGAGGCCCACGTCCTGGCGGCGCTGCTGGCCGCGCGGCAGCTGGGCGTGCCGGTGGCGGACGATGCAAGCACGCTGATGCTGCACTACTGGGGGCCGCCCGTCGAGCTGACCATGGTCGCCGCGGCCGAGGTGCTCGGCGAGCAATTCCATCCTGAGTCGTCCGCGGAATCCAGGCCGGCGCCGGACAGTCAAGGGCTTGGCGCCCTGCGCATGGCTGCAGCCTATGTCCCCGCCCCCGTGCAGACTCAGCCATCGCAGACGCAGGCCACCCAAACCCGTTCCTCCCAATCTCTTGACAGCAGCAGCGATGAGGATCGCTCTATGCCTCTGGCAAGGGCGGCGGCCGCGGCGGCGCTGTGGCAGATTCGTCCCGCATCCTCATATATCGTCAATGAGGCTCCGGCTGACGAAGCTGCCGGCGGGCTGGCAGTGCTGAAGTTCAATCGCGACTCTAGCGCGTTCTACGTGCACCTGGTTGCCGGAAGCGACTCGAGCCTTTCCGGCGAGTACCTCGCGTGGCATCTGGCGCACAGCGACAAGAAGAAGGAAGCTTTTGAGACGGGCCTGGGCATGCTGCCGCCGCCCAACGCCCCGCCCGAGCAGCGCGTCTATAACGAGAACGTGCGGGCGGCCGGGGCCATGCTGCTGGCGATGTCGGCTTCCAACGACGAGCAGAAAGCCGCCGCCCTCGCGCGCATCGTCCCGCGCCTTCAGGGCAAGAATCAGGAAGACGACCCGTACGCGGCCGGGGCGTACCGCTGCGCGCTGCTGATCCTGGGCGATGGCAACTTCAAGCAGGTGCGGCAACTGGCGGAAAACCGCGAGTTTCCCCAGCGGCGGGTGCTCACGGCCCTGCTCTGGGCCGGCGACGTGCGCTGTCTCGACAACGTTCTCTGGACGCCCTCGCTGACGTCCCAGGAGGTGGCGTATCTGCTGATCAACAAGGGCATCGCAGAGGTTATCGCCGCCCTCGTGAGCGATCTGCCGGCTGTCGACGCGGTCGTCTCGCCGCGGGTGATGCACTGGCAAACGCAAATCCTGCGCGACGCGTACCTGCTCCGCCGCCCGCAACTCAAGTCCGGAGCGGGCCAATGAAGGCCACGGCCCTGGCCGCCGGGCTGCTGGACGCCGCGGCATCGCTGGGCGACTTGATCTGGCCGGAAGTCTGCGCCGCCTGCGCCGCCGCGCCGTGTCTGGAAGACAAGCTCTGCGGCGACTGCGGCCGCAATCTGCTGAGCCTGGTGGCGGTGGTTTACTGCCCGCGGTGCGGCGCCTCGCTGGGCCCGAACATCCCCGCCCGCGACGACGGGTGCTGGCAATGTCCCAGGGTTCTGCCGCGCTACAGCGAGGTGGTGCGCCTGGGCCCATACACCGGCCCGCTGCGCGACCTGGTGCGGCAGATCAAGTACCGCCGCCGCCAGCGCATGACCGACCGCCTGACGGAGATGCTCGCCCAGCGCCTGGCCGTGCAGTGCCCTGATCGCTCGATCGACCTGGTGTTCCCCGTGCCGATGCACTGGCGGCGGAGGCTCTGGAGGGGTTTCGACCACGCTCGGGAACTGGCGGCAAAGCTTGCCTGCCGTCTCGACGCCGCCCTCGGAGACGAGTTGATCCGCGTGCGGCACACGCGCCCGCAGACCACACTCTCGCGCAGCGCCCGGCGCGAGAACATGCACGGCGCCTTCGCCATGAGCGGCAGGCACTCGCTCGACGGCGCCTGCGTGCTGCTGGTGGACGACGTGACGACCACCGGCGCCACGGCCGACGAGGCGACGCGCGTCCTGCTGGCCGCCGGAGCCTCGCAGGTCATCCTGGCGGTCCTGGCCAAAGCCGAATCGCATCGCAACTACGAGCCGCCAGGGGAGATTTCACCGCAGAGCTCGCAGAGTTCTTGAGGACAAAGAACAACACGATGGGTGGCACGTCAGCCGGGTGCCGTGGCGCGCAGGGCCGAAGGCCCGGAGAGCCACGACCCCGACCTTCCAGAGAGAGTTGGGGCCGTCATTGGCGTGATTGCCTGGGATCGTGGCTGTCGGGCTTCGCCCTCCCGCCACGGCACCCCTCCGTCTTTCACTTCCTGTCTTCTCTGCGTTCTTTGCGATCTCCGCGGTGAAGAAACTCCTGCAGCAGTAGTTCCTGGCGCTCGGCCATGACGGCCGCGGCTTCGAGCGTTTGGTCGTCGTAGCCCATCACGTGCAGCAGCCCGTGCACGACGTAGAGCAGCAATTCTCGGGTCGGCGCCAGGCCGCGGCGGCGGGCCTCGCGCACGGCTACATCTGCACAGACGATGATCTGCGCTTCGACGGGCCCGCCGGGCGAGCCCAGGTCGAAGGAAATCACGTCTGTTGGGCCGGCGTGGCGCAGGTAGCGGCGGTTGAGCGCGGCGATCTGGCGGGCGTCCACGACGGCGATGTCCGTCTCGGCAAGCTTGACGCCCTCGCGCCGTGCGACGAAGGCGGCCAGAGCGGCGATGGCCTTTCGCGGGACGCGCAGGGCGTGCTGGCTGGACGAAACTCGCACGAGCGGGTTTTGCGGCCTGGACATGTCTTCAGCATAGCGGCCGCAATGACCGATGGCGATACTGGAATTGTCACGGTGAAATCTGTAGAGTAGTTTTCTGTCATGGGGCGGAGGAAACCTGAGTTGTCCGGACAATCGAGAGTGCTGCAAAAGGAGCTTCCTGAGGCATTGGAGCAGGCCCTGAAGCATGCGGGCCTGGCGCCGCGGGAGGCTTGGTTGTGTGTCGATACGGACCTGAATCTCGCCAGCGATTACGAGCAGGTCTTTCTCTGCGCCGAGGCGGACCGCCTCTACACGGCCGCGGTGCCGACGGCCAAGTCGTCCAGCCCCGTGCGGTTGATGCTGACGCGCGAGTCGATCCGCGAGATCCGCACGCGCCAGGGCGTGGGCGGGGGGTTCCTCGAGGCGCTGGTCGAGGGCATTTACGTCGAGGTGCTGGCGTTCTCGAACGCGCGATCGGACGTCTTCCATAAAGTCGCGCCCAAGCTCCGCGCCTGGTGCGAGAAGAAGCCCGTCGCCGTCGGCGCCGAAGACGACGTCGACACCCGGCGCTGCCCCAAGTGCGGGCTGACGCTGGCGTTCCCCGGCGACCTGTGCCAGCGCTGCCTCAAGCGCAGCGCCACGTTCTTCCGCGTGCTCAAGCTCATGCGCCCCTACGCCGGCAAGGCCGCGATAATGATGGCCCTGGTGCTGGCGGCCATCGGCTTGGCGATGGTGCCCCAGAAGCTGGTGCAGTTGCTTATCGACGGCGTGCTGTCGCCCCACAAGGTCGTCTCGGTGCTGTGGTGGCATTTCGACACGCCGATCACGCGAAACGGCAAAGTCACTTTGTTGCTGCTGCTCATCGGCGTGCTGATGTTGATGTACCTCATCACGGCGGTCCTGCAGGCAGTCTCGGGACGGCTGTCCAGCCAGGTCGGCACGCGCATCACGTACGACATGCGCAAGCGGGTCTTCGATCACCTGGTGAAGCTGGGCGTGGATTTCTACGACCGCTACAGCACCGGCCAGATGATGACGCGCGTGGCCATCGACACCCAGCAGATGCAGGGCTTCGTTCAACAGCTCACCTCGGGCCTGCTGGCGCAGCTTATTCAACTGGTCGTCGTGGGCGTGGCGCTATTCACGATCAACTGGGAATTGGCGCTCTACACGCTGGTCCCGGCGCCCTTTGTGGTGGTGGCCACCCGCTTCTTCTGGAAGAAGATCTACCCCCATTACTACCGCGTGCAGGACGCATCGAGCAAGCTCCACGGGGCGCTGAACACCATCCTGTCGGGCATTCGCGTGGTCAAGGCGTTCGGCCAGGAACCGCGCGAGGAAGGCCGCTTCGACCGCTCCAACTCCTACGTGCGCGACCGCGAGCGAGAGGTCCAGTACGCCGTCACCGCCTTCCACCCGAAGGTCTCGTTGCTGTTCCAGGCCGGTTCCATCCTGGTCTGGTACATCGGCGGCCTGCAGGTCATTGATGCCGCCGGAAGACCCGCCGGCGGCATGACGACCGGCGACTTGCTATTCTTCTTCGGGCTGCTGGGGATGTTCTGGGCGCCGCTGACGCAGTTGACGCAACTGACCAACTGGCTGACCAACTTCCTGACGGCCTCGCAGCGCGTGTTTGAAATCCTCGATACGAACTACCAGGTTGCCGAGGCCGCCGAGCCCAAGGCCCTGCCCGCGGCCAAGGGCGCCATCGTGTTCGAGAACGTCTCGTTCGGCTACAACCGCCGCGAGCCGGTGATCAAGAACGTCTCCTTCAGCATCGCCCCCGGCGAGCACATCGGCGTGGTGGGCAAGAGCGGCTCGGGCAAGACGACGCTGATCAACCTGCTGACGCGATTCTACGATGTCGACGAGGGTCGCATCCTCGTCGACGGGATCGACATCCGCCAGATCAAGCTCGACGACCTGCGCCGAAACGTCGGCATCGTGCTGCAGGAGCCTTTCCTCTTCCGCGGCGGCATCTGGGCCAATATCGCTTACGGGCGCACCGACGCCACGCCCGAGCTGGTGCTGTCGGCCGCCAAGGCCGCCAACGCCCACGAGTTCATCATGCGCCACCCGCTGGGGTACGACACGTACGTCGGCGAGCGGGGCGCGGGGCTCTCCGGCGGCGAGCGCCAGCGAGTCTCGATCGCCCGGGCGCTGCTGTACGATCCGCCCATCCTGGTGCTCGACGAAGCCACCAGCAACATCGACACCGAGAGCGAGCAGCTCATCCAGGGCGCCCTGGCCCGAGTGACGGCCGGGCGCACGACGCTGGCCATCGCCCACCGCCTCAGCACGCTGCGCAACTGCAATCGCATCATCGTGATCGACGGCGGCACGGTGGCCGAGTGCGGCACGCACGACGAGCTGATGGCCGGGCAGGCCCTGTACTACCGCCTGGTGAAGATCCAGACCGAGCTGTCGCGCGGCTCGACGGTCGACGCGATGATCGCCGGAGGGCAGGCATGAGTGCGATCGAGAAGAACAACGAGCGGATCGGGCCCGACCCGACGATCACGCGGTTTCTCACGCCGGACATGTGCCGCATCCACCTGGGCAACATGTCGGCGCTGCACGTGACGATCGTCGGCGAGCGGATCTATGGCGGCGTGTTCGCCGCGTACGCGTTTCCGGTGGGGCACCCTGACGGATACGTCTCGCTACTGCACTCCCACAGCACCGGCGAGATCGAGATCGGGATCATCCGCGACCTCAACGAGTTCCCGCCCGAGCAGGCGCAGCTCGTGCGCCACGCGCTGTCGAAGCGGTATTTCGTGCCCGTCATTCACGCCATCGACGAGATGGCCTGGCAGTTCGGCCTCATCGGCGTGGACGTGCAGACCGACAAAGGCCCGCGCAGCTTCCTGATGCGATGGCAGCAGACCAGCGCCGTGGATTACGGCCATCGCGGCAAGGTCCTGATCGACGTGGACGAAAACCGCTACCTGATCCCCGACGTGTCCACGCTGCCGGCCGACCAGCAGCAGCGATTTGTCCGGTTCATCTACTGGTAGCTGAATTAGAGCCTGATGATCACAAGAGTACATCCAGCAGCAGTCGTTCTGGCTGTCTCCATCGTCGCCATCGGATGCTACGCCGTTTCCGCCGGCAGAGCGCAGCCCTCCAAGCCCGCCCCAGCCGCCAACACGGACAGGAAAGCAGACATGAACACGCGTCACGGCCTGGTCGGCCTTCGCCCGCTGCCGCGCAACGACGCTGACCGTAAGCACAATCACGGCGGACCCTGGACCGGCCTGCCGACCTTTGAAGAACAGAAGGGCAACTACCCCTTCGTGGCCGAGCACCTGGACGTCGTCATGGATTGGCTGGACGGCGACTTCAAGACCAAGCGGGGCTTCTTCGAGTATTACTGGGGGCTGAGCAAGAGGGGAGATAGCCTGGTTCCCGAGGAAAGCCCCCTGGTCAAGCACATCCGGGATTGGGAGGCCAGGGGCGGCGAGATTGAGCATATCCTGATTTGCCGCGAATACGATCTGGCGATCCACCGGGGATATCCTGACGCCAAGCCTGGGCCTTTCAAAGAAGACACCCGCATTCTCTTCGCGGAGGATGTGGACCAGATCCGTGCGATGTTCCGAGCGGCCCACGCCAAGGGCCTGCTCAAGCACGACAACTACAAGCTGATGCAGATGGTCCAGCACCCTACCTTCTTCGCCGACGACAAGCGGGTGCGTCCGATCGTCGCGAAAGTGGAGGGCATCGCCTACGAAGCCCACCAGTTCAACCGCCACTGGCCGCTGGAAACCGGATGGTCCAGCCCCAAGAAGGTCGTCCGCGGCGCGAAATGGACGCTCGAACAGGGCAAGGAGTACATCTTCTACTACGGCCCGATCATCTGGAAGTCGCCGCAGTATCATCCGTTCATCGAGCGGGACTGGCTGAAGGCCTACTGGAAGGCCGGCCTGCCCAAGCACAACCCTCGGATGCACTACTACCTGAACACGTTCCCCAACGAGCACGGCCGCGGCCGCCCCGTCGGCCCCGAGTCCAACCCCCACTCCGTCCTGGGCTTCACCAAGTGGCTCATCCAGGAGATCAAAGGCCAGGCCGGCACCACAACCAAGGCCAAGCCGATGATCGGCGCATACTACTTTGACGGATGGTCCGGCAAGAGTAATCACGCCGGGAATCCGAAAGAGCCGTGGGCAAAGAACGCCCCTACCCATCTGAGCCGCCGAATGGTCGAGGAGTTCCCGCAGCGCGAGCCGGTGTGGGGCTGGCGGGACGACACGCTGGAGGCCATGGAGCGGCAGATCGATCTGGCCGCCGATCACGGCTTGGCTTTCTTCGCCTTCTGCTGGTACTGGCACGACGACGCCCGGGCGCTCAATGCCAAGGCCGTCCGGGACGACCCCAAGCACACGGGGCTGGGACTGTTCCTCAAGGCCAGAAACAACCACCGGATGAAGTTCTGCCTGCTGGTGGCCAACCACGCAGGCTTCGACATCAAAGGCGCGGACGCCTGGCGACAGGCCGGCGAGGCCTGGATGCCTTATCTCAAGCACAAGCAGTACCTGACCGTCGGCGACAAGCCGCTGATCATCGTCTTCAACCCCGCTGGAGGCGACAAGGCGGACGTAGCCGCTCTGCAGGAGACGGCGCGTAAGGCAGCCCTGCCGGGGCTGGCCATCGCCGGCTGCGGCGGCGGTTCGCCCGAGGCCGGCTACACCCACCGCACCCACTACAACGTGGCTCCCGGCGGTGCCTCCGGATCGGCGGCACACAAGTATGCGGAACTGGCGGCGGCGAACCAGGCGCAGTGGAAGGGCTCCCCCGAGCAGCCCTACATCCCGATCGTGACAGCCGGCTGGGACAAGCGGCCCTGGGAAGGACCGACGGGGCTATACAACCAGCCAGCGGGCTGGTACTACCCCGACCGGACGCCGGGGCAGTTCGCCGACTGCCTGCGCAAGGCTGTCGACTGGATGGACCGGCATCCCCGCGAGACGACGGCGGAACGCCTCGTCCTGGTCTACGCGTGGAATGAATTCGGCGAGGGCGGATACATCGCCCCGACCAGGGACGATGCCGGCGGTGAGTATCTTAATGCGCTAAAGTCCGTGGTGACGCAGCACCAGGAATCCACCCAACCCGTCGCTCCAACGACGAAGAGCTAAAGGGAAGGCTAAAGGGGTCAGAAGGCTAAAGGGGTCAGGTATGCTCTGTAGAAAAGCTCTTAATAGACGCCACAGGATCATGACGTTGTGAGTCAGAGCCAGCAATACCATTTCGCGGCATTGTGCCCAGTAGCTTCGGGCATGAAGATGATCCCCAAGGTTTCGCTT
>JBDKRA010000039.1:0-5381 GCA_039683615.1 Phycisphaerae bacterium | reverse complement strand
CGATACGCCGCCAGCAGCACCATCCGTGGCGAGTTGCTGGTCGTGCTCATTCAAGAGCATATACACGCTATCGAAGCAAAGCGCAATGCTAACGTGCGCCGAACATGAAAGGGTTTTCTACAGAGCATACCTGACCCCTTTAGCTCTGAGAGAAAGAAGAAACTGTGGTGAGTCGTGAAAGAGTCCGGTGACAGGCAATCGCGAGACTAGTTCCGGCTGGAAGTATGGGGCCCAAGATCATATCCTGTCTGCTTGGTGAACGACCAATCGGACATGTCGAAGGAGCCTTCCGCCGTCGCGGGAGAGATCGTGCTTTCGGAGCTCCTGGACCGTCAGCAGATGCAGGGGCTGCTGGAGAATCTCTGCCGGGCCCTGGGCGTGGCGGCCGCCATTATCGACGTCAAGGGCGAGGTGTTCGTCGAGGCCAACTGGCAGCGCATCTGCACGCAGTACCATCGCCGCAATCCCCAGACGCTGGCCCGCTGCATCGAGAGCGACACGATCCTCGCGGCGCACCTGAAGGAAGGAAAGAAGTTCTCCCTCTACCGCTGCCCCAACGGCCTGACCGACGCGGCCTCGCCGATCCTGATCGACGGCCGCCACGTCGCCAACGCCTTCGTCGGGCAGTTTCTGCTCAAGCGCCCCGACCGCCGGTTCTTCCGCCGCCAGGCGCACCGGAACGGATTCGACGAGGAAGACTATCTCAAGGCGCTGGCCGAGGTGCCCATCATCCCCGAGCAGCGCCTCGAGCCGATCCTGGGATTTCTCACCAGCTTCGCCGAGATGGTCGCGACCACCGGCTGCCGCCGCGACCAGGCATTCCGCGCGGTCTTCAACGCCCCGCAGGATGCCATCTTCTTCTTCGACGAAAGCGGCATCCGCAAGGTCAACGACGCGGCCGTGCGGATGCTGGGCTTCTCCTGCGCCTCTGAGCTCCTGGGCCTGAGGCCTTACCAGGTCTCGCCTGAGCTCCAGGGCGACGGCACGCCCTCGGCCGTCAAGGAGCAGCAGCTTGTCGACGAGGTCCGGCAGAAGGGCTCGATGCGATTCGAGTGGCTCCACCGCAAGCAGACGGGAGAGGTCTTCCCGACGGAGATTTCTCTCAGTGTGGCGGCGCTGGACGGCAAGCCCGCCCTGCTGGCGCTGGTGCGCGACCTGACGGAGCGAAAGAAGGCCGAAGAGGCGCTGGCCGCCGGCGAGCGCAAGCTGCGTCGCATTCTCGAGACGGCCAACGAAGGGTTCTGGCTGGTCGACAACGATGCGGTCATCCGCGAGGCCAACTTCGCCATCTGCCGGATGCTGGGGGTCGAGCGCGAGGAGGTGCTCGGGAAGACCATCTTCGACTTTGCCGACGAGGCCAACTCGGCGATCTACCGCCACCAGCTCAAGATCCGCGCGACGGGCAAGACCAGCGAGTACGAGCTCTCGCTGCTGCGCCCCGACGGCGGGCTGGTGCCCTGCCACGTCAGCGCCTCGCCGTTCTTCGACGACCGCGGCGTCAAGATCGGCTCGTTTGCCATGTACAGCGACCTCACCCATCGCAAGAAGGCCGAGGCCGAATCGCAGCGCAGCCAGCGCCTGCTCCAGAACGTCATGGATAACGCCAACGCCCTGGTGTACGTCAAGTCGGCCCAGGGGCGCTACCTCATGGTCAACCGCACCTGGCTGGACCAGTTGCAGATCCCCGAGAGCAAGGTGCTCGGGCGCAGCGACCCGGAGGTGTGGCCGGCCAAGCTGGCGGCGGAGTTCGTGGAGAACGACGCCAAGGTGCGCTCGAGCATGGAGCCGCTGAGTTTCGAGGAGGTCGTGCTCGTCCGCGGCGAGGAGCGCATCTTCCTGTCCAACAAGTTCCCGCTGCTCAATCCCGATGGCAGCTTCTTCGGCACCGGCGGCGTCTCCGCCGACATCACCGACCTCAAGCGCATGGAGGACGCCCTGCGCCAGGCGATCGCCAAGGCCGAAGAGGCCACCCGCGCCAAGAGCTCCTTCCTGGCCAACATGAGCCACGAGATCCGCACGCCGATGAACGCCATCATCGGCCTGGCGTACCTGGCCCTCAAGACCCCCCTCAACGCCAAGCAGCACGACTACCTCACCAAGATCCACAACGCCGGCACCTCCCTGCTGAGCATCATCAACGACATCCTGGACTTCTCCAAGATCGAGGCCGGCAAGCTCGACCTGGAAACCACCGACTTCCGCCTGGACGACGTGATCGGCGCCGTGACGGCCGTCACCGCCCAGAAGGCCCACGACAAGGAGCTCGAGCTCCTGGCGGACGTGGCGGCCGACGTGCCCGAGCAGCTCTCGGGCGACCCGCTGCGCCTGCAGCAGATCCTGATCAACCTGGTCAACAACGCCGTCAAGTTCACCCAGCGCGGCGAAATCCAGGTCAAGATCGAGCTGCTCAACCGCGCGGGCAAGAAGGTGCAGCTCCAGTGCTCCGTGCGTGACACCGGCATCGGCATGACGCGCGAGCAGTCGGCCAAGCTCTTCCAGCCGTTCTCGCAGGCCGACATGTCCACCACGCGCAAGCATGGCGGCACCGGCCTGGGCCTGACCATCTGCCGCCGCCTGGTCGACATGATGGGCGGGCAGATCTGGCTCGAGAGCCAGCCGGGCAAGGGCTCGACCTTCAGTTTCACCGTCTGGCTGGGCGTCAGCGAGACCGTCGCCGCCTCCAGGACGGTGCCCGAGCGCTTCGGGAGTCTCCGCGTCCTGGTGGTGGACGACAACGCCGCCGCCCGCGAGATTCTCGTCGATTCGCTGCGCCCGCTGGCCAGGCAGGTGGACGCCGCCCGCAGCGGGCCCGAGGCCATCGCCGCCGTGCGGCAGTGCGACGCCGACGCGCCTTACGACGTGGCCTTCATCGACTGGCGCATGCCGGGCATGGACGGGCTGCAGGCCACGCGGATCATCAAGGACGACGCGTCGCTGCGCCGGCAGCCGGCCGTCATCATCGTCACCGCCTTCGGGCGCGACGAGGTGCGCGAGGAGGCCGAGAAGCTTCACGTCGACGGCTTCCTCGTCAAGCCCGTCACCAAGTCGATGCTCGTGGACTCGCTGGTGGGCGCCTTGGGCGTGCCGGCCGACGAGACCGGCGCCGTCGCCGCCGCGGCGGTCGAGGAGAGCTTCCACCTCCGCGGCCTGCGCGTCCTGCTCACCGAAGACAATGAGATCAACCAGCAGATCGCCGTCGAGCTGCTCGAAGGCGTCGGCGCGAGCGTGGAGGTGGCCGATAACGGCCGCCAGGCCGTCGAGAAAATCCTGCAGGGCCCCGTGCCCCCGCCGTACGACGTGGTGCTCATGGACCTGCAGATGCCGGAGATGGACGGCTACGAGGCGACCCTGCACATCCGCTCCGACGGGCGCTTCGCGCATCTGCCGATCATCGCGATGACCGCCCACGCCTCCCTCGAGGAGCGCCAGCGGTGCTTCGACGCCGGCATGAGCGACCACGTCTCCAAGCCCATCGATCCGGCGATGTTCTTCCGCACCCTTGAGCGGTACTACAAGGCCTCCGATGCCAGCGCGGCCCCTGCCCGGGCCGCCCCTCGCGGCGAAGCCGCCGAGGCGCCGGTCGAAATCCCGGCCGTCGAAGGGCTGGATATCGCCGGCGGGCTGAGCCGCGTGGCCGGCAACCGAAAGCTCTATCTCAAGCTCCTTCGTCAGTTCGTCGCTCAGCAGGGCTCGGCGCCGGCGCAGGTCGCCGACGCCCTGGCGGCCAACGACCCGCCCCGGGCCCAGCGCACGGCCCATACCGTCAAGGGCGTCGCCGGAAATCTGGGGGCGACGGCCGTGCAGCAGGCGGCCGCTGCGCTGGAAAAGGCTCTGGCCGACAACTCCCCCGCCGCGGAGCTGGCCCCGGTCCGGGACGCGTTCGCCGCGGCAATCGAGGAGACGGTCGCGCGGCTGCGCGCCGCCCTCCCGCCCGAGCCGGCGGCGCCTGAGGCCTCGGAACCGGCCGGCGATCCGGCGCAGGCTGCACGCGTCGCGGCCGAGATGGCGACGCTGCTGGAGAACTTCGACCCCGCGGCCGTCGACTGCCTGGAAAACAACGCCGTCCTCTTCCGCGGTGTTCTGGGAGAATCGCTCGCCGCGTTCGAGGAGCTCGTGCGGGCCTACACGTTCGGAGACGCGCTGGCCTTGCTGACCAAGGCGGCCGAGGGGAAAGGACCGGATCGTACATGAGCACTTTGCCCGATCCCGCCAATCGCATTCTGATCGTCGAGGACGCCCCCGCGAACATCCAGGCGCTGACGGCCATCCTCAAGGAGCAGGGCTACCAGATCAGCGTCGCCACCAACGGGCGCCAGGCACTGCACGTCATCGAGAAGATTCATCCCGACCTGGTGCTCATGGACGTGGTGATGCCGGAGATGGACGGGTACGAGGCGTGCCGGCAGATCAAGGCCTCGCCGCTGTGGAAGGACCTGCCGATCATTTTCCTGACGGCCAAGACCGAGACGCCGGACATCGTGCGGGGCTTCGAGCTGGGGGCGGTGGACTACGTCGCCAAGCCTTTCAACGCCCACGAATTGCTGGCGCGCGTTCGCACGCATTTGACCATCGACCGGCTCAACAAGGAGAACGCCCGCCTGCTGCTCAACGTGCTCCCCGCGCCCATCGCCGAGAAGCTCAAGAAGCAGCCGGGCACCATCGCCGAGCGGTTCGACGACGTCTCGGTGCTCTTTGCCGACATCGTCGACTTCACGCCCCTGTCGGCCCGCCTTTCGCCGGGCGACCTGGTCAGCCTGCTCAACCGCGTCTTCTCGATCTTCGACGAGCTGGTCGAGCGGCACGGCCTGGAGAAGATCAAGACCATCGGCGACGCGTACATGGTGGCCGGGAGCCTGCCGGCCCCCAGGGCCGACCACCTCGAGCACATGGTGACCCTGGCGGTGGAGATGCAGCAGACCATCGCGGGCATGGCCGCCGAGCTGGACGGGCTGCAACTGCGCATGGGCGTGCACGTGGGCAGCGTGGTGGCCGGGGTGATCGGCATCCGCAAGTTCATCTACGACATCTGGGGCGACACCGTCAACACCGCCAGCCGCCTGGAGTCGCACGGCGTCGCCGGCCGCGTGCAGATCAGCGAGGAAGTCTACCAGCGCGTCAAGAGCTGGTGCCGCTGCGAGCCCCGCGGCGCCATCGAAACCAAGGGCAAGGGCACGATGAACCCCTACCTCATCATCGGATTCGACACAACCCCCGCCCCGCAGGTTGAAAGCTCCCCCCAGTAAGGTACCTGACCTGCTCTGTAGAAAACCCTTTCATGTTCGGCGCACGTTAGCATTGCGCTTTGCTTCGATAGCGTGTATATGCTCTTGAATGAGCACGACCAGCAACTCGCCACGGATGGTGCTGCTGGCGGCGTATCG
>JBDKRA010000038.1:0-4913 GCA_039683615.1 Phycisphaerae bacterium | reverse complement strand
CTTATCGGCGGCGCGGTCCTTGGCGGAGCCTTCCTTGCCGTGCTTACCGGCCTTGTCGGCTTTCTTGTCCATCGGGGATTTCTCCCACTGCTTCATGGTCATCTTCTTGGGCATGGTTGACCTCAGTTGTTCTGCACGTTGATGCCCACGGTCTGGGTGAACGTGCGCCCCTGTGCCGTTACGATGGTGTTGAACACGGTGTAGCTCTGGCCCGACACGCCGCCGCTCAGCCAGATCGTTGCCGTCTTGGCCTGGTTGGTCGCGTTGGTCTCGACAAGGTCGGCGGCCGAAATCGTCCAGTCCGACGACGAAATGCTGTCCGTGCCCAGAGCCCGCGCCCAGTTGATGGTGTAGTCAAGTACCTCGTATGGCCCCTTGGCCGGCCAGTTCAGCGACATGCTGGGCTCCCTACTGCTGAACAATCGGCGGCAATTCGCTGAGGACGATCAGTCGGTTTGCTGCGCCTTCCTTGGCGACCAGCACGTCTACGGTGCGCGACACTTCAGGCACTTCCGCCGTTCGCGGATAATCGGGCAGCGTCAGCGTGCGACCCGGCGATTCCGCGTCTACCGTTCGGGACGGTGTTGGCTCGGGTGGCGAGTAGGCAAGGAACGTTGCCGTGCCAGCCGCACTGAAGATGGCTTCAACGGCTATTCCGGAATTGGCGTTGAATGCGCCAGATCCAACTGCGCCCAGCGTGGCACTGGCTGCCGAGAGGCCAACCCCAGTGAAGGCGCCCGAGCCGCTTGCGGACCAGATCGCCGCATTGACCGAAACACCAGCCCCGGACAGGGCACCAGAGCCCGACGCACTCAGAACCGCTGCCGCAGTGGAAGCGCCTACCGCCGAAAAAGCGCCCGCCCCTACGGCACTGAAAACTGCAATCGACCCGTCTGCGGGAAGCGACGAAATCGGGGTTTCTGAGAGAGCCGAAAAACCTAGCATTTACCGGCCCGCGTTGTTGTGCCTCGTGGTAGTCAGGTCAGACTGGAGCGGAACCCACAGCTAAACATCCCCTGTGTTAGTCGAGGGGTAGGCGCGGCCTGAGCCCCAGATGATGCGAACAGCCCCCGGAGTGCCGGAACCATTGGTGCCATCGCCTCGGCCGCCGCCACCACCACCATAGTTACCGCCCCCGCCGCCGCTTGTTCGTGCCCGGGTTGACCCTGTGGCCCCCCCGCTACCGCCGCCGCCACCTGTCCCAGATGAGATGACGCCGGCACTACCGCTTGAACCTTCGCCAAGGAGCCCAACACCACCACCACCGCCGCCGCCGTTGTTGTCACTGCCGCTACCGCCGCCGCCCCCGCCGCCACCAGCGCCAGCAGATGCGGCGCCACCCCCATTGCCGCCATTGCCGCCGCTCCCGGAGTAGCCGCCGGCACCACCACCACCACCACCTTGATCATTGGTGGTGTCGCCGTTACCCCCATTGCCGCCATTGCCGCCGCCTATAGTGCCACCAATAGTGGTGCTTGTTCCCGTTGTGCCGCCCCGCGCGACCAGTAAGGAGGTGCCGCCTCGGCTAATACTGCTAAGCCCACCGGCGCTACCAACGACCACAGCCAGAGTTTCGCCAGGGGTCACCGCCAGCGCGCTATCCCATCGGGTGTCGCCGCCCCTACCGCCGCTCGACCCGGCAAGGCCGCCAGCTACGCCTGCAGCACCGCCGCCGATAGCAACAGCACTGATTTCAGTGCAGTCATCAGGAACCACGAAGGAACCAGAGGCTGTGAATGTTTCTTGGCCGGGGACAAGGCCGGCCGCCTTCCACCCAATATTAGGGACCAGCAGCATCCGGGTCCCCCAACTTGGCAAAGATCGCCGCACGAAGATCAGATCCGCGCCGCTGCGGGATGCTTCCAACCTGCCCCATCGCCGTCTTGAAGCTTGAAAGACTTCCGGCGCCTGCGGCGGCGGCAAGCACCGCATCCAGCTTCGCCGAGTGCCGGTTCAGCTCATCCATAATCACCAGCACGGCGGCACGGACCACATCGTCAGCATCATCGATCTGCCGGACGATTGCTTCGCGTCGGGCAACATGCCAGGCATCAATCTCTGCTTGCGCCCACGGCAGCCATGAACGTGTCACGGTGACGACGTTGTCGCGGCGCTCGGTTACATCATCGCCCTGCATTAAGAACTGCCCAGGCGGGGAGAAGTCGACTTCATCAATCTGAATGAGACGATGGCCGAGCCCTTCGTCACCAACCTGAACGGGCGAGATGACGCGTCGCCCATCAGGCATATCGAGCGACTTGGGCAATGAGCTGTAGCGCTTGACGATCTCGCCGGTTGCGATTTTCTCAATGGCGTAGCTGGTGATGGTAGCCATTACGCCGTTACCTTTTGAATAATCATGCACGAGAAGTCCGCGACGACTGTGCAGTGACACAGGTACTCAGCCGTTGTGGCCGTACCGAAGGCATCTCCAGCGACCTTGGTCCAGCCTGAAGTGGTGATCGCCGCAGCTCCCGTTGTGTTCTTGACCACCAGAAGATACGCACCCTGATTGGTGCCGGGCGCGATGGTGCCGGCGCCATTGTTGGTGATCTTTTGAATCGGCCTGTCCCCAGGATCTGGAGTGATCGTGTTCCCCGAGAGGTTACCCAAGTCGAGGGTAGTGACGTTCGCGCCGCCAGTAATCGACTGGTCGGCAACAGACGCCAGAAGAACATCTTGCCCCTCGACAGCGAGGCGCCCAGCAGCCGAACGAGACAGCGTCGTGTCGGTCGCCGCCCCAAGCTCGATCGTCCCAGTCGTGAACGCATTCGACGTGCCGAGGCTCAGCGCCCCGCTGGCGGTCAATAGACCCGAGCTGTGGGTCAGCGTATAGTTACCGTTGTTCCAGTTCAGCACACCGCCTGAAGCGAGGTACAGATCGGCCCATGACAGCGACGTGGTGCCCAGTGCCTTGCCGTCATTGGCGGTCGGGCTGAAAGCCGAGGCCGAAGTCACGAGGCCGGTAAAGAACAGCGCCGGGAGGTCCAGCCAGATCGTCTTTGACCCGGCGCTCCAGTTTACCGCAGATCCGCCATTGGACGAAGCCAGCACCGACGTTCGCGCCAGCGTCGTGCCGGACAGCGTGTAGGTGCCGAGCCCGACCTCCCAGTTCGTGCCATCCGTGATGGCGTAATAGCAGGTATTGCCGTCGCCAACCGCCGAGAACGCCTGAAACCCGGTCTGCGCACCCGCAAGGGTATAGGCGCCGGTTCCGGTCGTGGTTGTCGATTCCTTGACGCGGTCGACATAGACGAGTGCCATCTATCGGGCCTTTGCCGTGACAGCATCACGCGCCGCGATCTGGGCAGCGCGAATGGCCTCGACGTCGGTAATGCCTGCGTCCTGACACTTGCGTACCGCTGCGCTCATCGCATCGATGATGCGGCCGTGCAGTGTCGGATCGTTGCCGAGGATGCCGTGCGCCGTCATCGAAGCAACAGCCGTCACTACTTCCATGTCTTACGACTCCGAAATCGTTGACGCCGTAGAAAGCTGAGGCGTCACACCGTTGCCGGTCACGATGCTCGGGCTGATAGGCCCGCTGTAGAGAATGATGCCGGCGCCTGAGGACAGCATGCCGATGCTGGCATATGTCGCAGTCCCAGAACCGCCCGTGCCAGCCGGGAAGATAATTGCCGCCTGCGGGGATACCGAGGCGACGGTTGACGTCGTCCAGCCCGAACCCGAGCGCGCTACGGCTACGCGGGCATAGGAGGTGTAAGTCACCTCATTTGTGCTCTGCGTTCCGCCAGCGCCCGGATCGGCGGTGTGCAGCGCCACGTAGAGATTGGTGGCGGGGGACGAGGCGGCGTTGTCGGCAATGTTCGCCCAGGCCGTCGCGCTGAAGATCAGATTCAGCACGTTGTTCGAGGTCGTGGTGCTCTTGCCCATGCCGTCTCGTCCTTATGCTTGAGAGGTCAGTAGACCAGCGCGACCGGCGCCAGCGACGCCGTGTAGGTCGTCGGCGGAGTGATCGCGGCGCCAGTGCCGAACGTGCCGGAAGCCGAACCGCTCACGATAGGCAGGCCCGGGGACGAAAACACTGCCGGCTTGGCCGTGGTGCCGTTGGACTGGACCGCGATGTAGTACGTCCCTGCCGCCGCCTGATAGGTCGACGTGAACGCAATGCGCTGCCAGGTATTGGCGGTGCCGGCCGTCGTGCCAGCGGTCGCCGTAGTGGCCACGAGCGCGCCGGTCGAATCGTGCAGCTCGAAGATCCAGTTGTCGGTGCCGCCGGTGCCGCCGACCAGAACTTCAATGCCGGTGAGCAGCGTCGGACTGCCGATGGCATAGGAGCCATAGTAGCGCGTGCCAGCGACCGTGGTCTTGTCCGCAGAGGCATTGAGCCACTTGAACGCCGTGGCGAGCTGCATCAGCGTGCTGGAAGCAGACTGAGGGGCGACGCCGCCAGACGCCTGCGTATCAACGGGAGCAATAGTTTCGGCGCCGGTGAAAACACCAATCGGAGGAAAACCGGGGGAAAGCCATCCAGACATGGGAGTAGTCCTTTCAGATGAGGGGATGAGGTCAGGTGCTGGTCGCGCCGAGCTTGGCGGACTTGAAGGTTGCGGCGGCGGTGACGTAGAATTCGCACCGCAGCGCATTGGTCAGGGTCACGCCAGTCGATCCGGCAACACCGTCGATGGTGTCGGAGCCTGCGCCGTAGACCTTGATTGCATTGGCGCCGTCGTTGAAGACGATCACCGAGCCGCCAATGCCCACAGTCGCGGCAGACGGCAGCACAACGCCCGTGCTGGCCGCAGCCGTGCCGACGACGTTGATGGCCTTGGTCAGGGCCAGAGCGTCAGCCCTGGTCGTGCCCGCAGCCGTCAAACCAGCGTCGACGCCCTGGTTGATGTAGGTGAAGTCACCAGCAGCCGGCGTGGTCCCGCCGATGGTACCGTTGAATG
>JBDKRA010000037.1:0-95047 GCA_039683615.1 Phycisphaerae bacterium | reverse complement strand
TTATATTCATGCCCGCAGCCAGGGCGAAGAGATGAGTGGGCGCCGACCCGGAGTCAGGGAAAAACAGTGTCAGGGCAGATTCGCCTTGACCGTCGCGCTTTCAGAGATGCGGCGGCAACGACGCCGCCCTGGATCGGACAAAGCACGGCGCGCACGTGCAGAAACACGTGCTCCCAACCGACCCTCATCCCTCCACAGCCCTTCGCCTCGGCGAACCTCGGCAGGGCGGCGTCTATGACGACAGGCTCTTGGCAAGCTGCTTGAGCCAGTAGAGCAGGCCGGGCCGGCGCTGGAATTGCTTGTATGGCCGGCCAGGACTTCCGTAGCGAGCATCGGAGAAGGTCATCGCGCCGTTGTACGGCTTCATGTCTCCCCGTATGAACCCCTGAACACGGATACTGAAACGTGGGCTGGTGCTCGCTCCGTAAACAGCCCGAAATGCCTCCTGCGCTGCCTTCATGGCTTTGTCCGGGCTTTGGCCGCACTTACACGACATGTAATTCAGGAACTTGGCGTCCGTGGTTCCTCGCGAGACCCTGACGCCGAGCGCCTTCAATCGCAATGCAGATTCTTTGGCCTGCGGGGCATCAGTTCTGAGGCAGTCGAGGATCACATCCAAGTGACAGTCAGCCTCACCTTGATAGAACTTCTTTCGCACACGGAGCGTTTTGCCTGTCGCCTCGTCCGTCACGATCATGCACGTTCCGCTGCCGCCTCGCAGGCGAAGCTGCTCGAAGTGCTCTGCCAGTTCTTCCGGGCGCACACCGCGGTACTCCAGCGGGTGGACGATCTCAATGAGGTACCATGCGAAGTTGTACAGCACAACGATGGCCACTGCGCCGCCGACGGCTACCAACACATTCTCGGTCTCGATGTGGATCATCCCGACGCTCCGTCGAGCAGACGCAACAGTCCGCCTGGCATCTCGGACCACCCTTGGGTTCTATCGTACAAAGATCTCGCTGTTGATCCAATCAGGTACGGCCCAGACTGTCAAACCCAAAAGAAATGTCCGCTATTTATCCCCGATAGGCACGAAGAGGTGCAATCTCGAAAAACCTTTGTGGTCTCTACACACTGAGGATTCTGCATAATTTCAGCGGGGCTTCATCGCCCCGTAGGGGCAAATCGTTCTTAGCCCAGGGCCAAGCCCTGGGTTCAGGTCCCCTCCGCATCGAGCCCCGGCGGGGCGGACGTAATTGTCTGCGATCGTCACGGCCGCCCCTGGGGGGCTCATTGAATCCACGCATCATTCCCAAGGCTTGGGCTTGCTTCGCTCGCCCCGCGCCTTGGGCTAAGCACGAAGGCCCCTCTGGGGCCAAAACGCATGAAGGATGAATTATGCAAAATCCTCTACACTCGGGGATATCCGGGGACAAGATATCCGGGAGATAAGCCGCCGACGATGTTGGTCGCGTCGCCGTTGTCCAGAATGCTCAGGGCCTGGTCGCGTAAACCGAGGCAGGAGGCATTTCCGCAATGCCTTGCGCCTGCGAGAGGGCGTCGATTTCCTTGGCGGCCCTAGCGACAACCATGATGTAGACGATCAGTAACGCCAGCCTGACCACAAGGCCGAGGACCGTTCCGCCGACAAACCCGGCGGCCGCGGGTCCGGTCTGCAGCCTATGGAGCATTGGAATCTGCCACACCGCCACGCCGATGCTGATGCACGTGAAGATCACGTTTCCCCAGCCCAGGACGCAACCGACCTTCTTCTTCATCAGGATCATGATGTTGCCCGGCACGCCCAGCATCACGATGCCAAGTCCCGAGAACACTTCGAACGGCGCCGTCCGGTACAGTTCGCTGTCGGCCGAAAGGCTGGCCCAGCCGATGGCGCTGAACATGACGACGATCGCCCGGATACAGCACATCACCAGGTCCGTAATAGCGAATCCTTTGACGAAACCGCTCAGGCCTGTGCGCGTCGCAGGTACATAAGGACTTGGGGGTGGCTGCATCTGCATGTGTTCTTCCCTTTCATAAAATGTCCGTCAAACATAGCAGACCATCAGGCCTCGACCGGTTCGAGCTGGGCGTCGAGCTTGTGGCCGACGTCTTCGAACTTCACGCTGATGCGGCGGGAGACGCCCGGCTCCTGCATCGTCACGCCGTAGAGCACGCTGGCCATGCTCATGGTGCGCTTGGCGTGGGAAATAATAATGAACTGGCTGGAATCGATGAACTCCCGCACGAGCATGCTGAACCGCTCGGTGTTGGCCTCGTCCAGGGCCGCGTCCACCTCGTCCAGCAGGCAGAACGGGCACGGGCGGTGGCGGAACATGCTGAACATCAGCGCCAGGGCCGTCATCGTCTTCTCGCCGCCGGACAGCAGCGAGAGGCTGCGCGTCTCTTTGCCGGGCGGGCGGGCGACGATCTCGATGCCGGATTCCAGAATGTCCTCGGGCATCGTCAGCAGGATGTCCGCGCGGCCGCCGCCGAAAAGCTTGCGGAAGAGTTCCTGGAAATTGCGGCGGACGATCTCGAAGGTCTCGACGAACAGGTCGTGGCTTTCGGTGTTGAGCCGCTCGATGAGCTCCTCGATCTGGCGCTGCGAGTCTCGCACGTCGGCCAGTTCGGCCGCCAGGAACTCGCGGCGCTTTTCGAGCTCATCCTGCTCGGAGATGGCGTCAAGATTGACATTGCCCAGGCGCTCGATCTTGCCCTTGAGGTCGTTGATCTGCCCTTCGACGGCCGACCAATCGCGGTTTTCGTCGTGCTCGTACGTGCGTGACAGCTCGACGAGGTTCATGCCCATGTCGTCGGCCGCCCGCGAAACCAGGTCCGTCACGTGGGCGTCAAGCTGCCCCATCTCCACGCGCAGGGCGTTGAGCTTCTCGCCGGCCGACTCCTGCTCGACGCGCTGGGCGGCGATCTGCTGGCGGATCTCCTTGAGCTTGGCCTGCAGGCCGGTGCGGCTCTCTTCCACGTGGGCCATTTCGCCGGCCAGGGCAGCCTTGTCGGCCTCGATCTGCACCGCGGCGGCCGCGGCGGCCGCGGCGGCTTCCTGCGCCTGGGCGAGACGGCCTCGGTTCTCGCCGATCTGCGCGGCGGCGGCGGCGAGGTCCTGCGCGATCTGCTGCCCCTGGCGGACCAAGGCGTTGGCGGTCTCGGCAATGGTCAGCTTCTTCTGCTGCGTGTGGGCCAGTTGCACCTTGGCGTCGGTGAGGCTCTGGCCGAGTTCTTCCTGCGCCTTTGAGGCCGCGGCGATCTGCTCCTGCAGGGCCTCCACCTGCTGCTGGCGATGGGCGTTGAGCTCTTCGAGCTGCTGGGCCTGCTGCTGGGCCTGCAACTGCGTTTCCATGGCCAGTTCGATTTCCTCGGCCAGGCTGGCCAGGTCGCCGTCAAGCACCGGCTGCTCACTCTGGAGCTGCGAGATGGATTCGCTCACGCCGGCCAGCCGCCCCTGCGACTCGACGCGCTCGGTGTTGGCCTCGTAAATGGCCGTGCGCAGGGAGTGGATGAGCCCCTCGACGTGATCCTTCTGGTCGCGCGTGGCGCGCCAGTCGGCCTCGAGGGCTTCGATCTTCTGCCCCAGCGTCTGCACCTGCGTCTGCAGTTCGCTCAGTTCGCTGCTGCGCGAGATCATGCCGCCGCCGCGCGTGGCGCCGATGCGCACCAGACCGTCGGCCTCGAGCACCTCGCCCGCCAGCGTCACAAACCGCAGCCCGCTCGGCAGCATTGCCGCGGCGGCGGCCGCATCGGCCAGCGTGGCCGTCACGAGCGTTCGCCCGAGGATCCGCCACATGGCCGGGGCCAGCCAGGCGTCAAACTGCACCAGGTCGATGGCCCGCGCGACCACCTGCGGGCACGGCTGGGCGGGCAGGTCGCTGTACCACGGGCCCAGGCGGTCCAGCGCCAGCAACTCGACGCTGGCGCTGTCGCCGACGAGCTCGGCCAGTTGCCCGTGCACGGCCTCAATGTCGCTGAAGCGGTCGACGACCAGTTGCTGGTCGGCCCCGGCCAGGGCGGCCTCGATCACCCGCGCGTGCTGCACGTCGGTGCGGACGAACTGGCCGACGATGCCGCGGATAGCCGGCAGGCGCCCGCTGCCATGCGCTTCGAGCACGCGCTTGGCGCCGGAGTCGACGCCATCGAGGCGGTCGAGCATTTCCTGCAAGGCCTGGATGCGCCCCGCCGCTGAGCTGCGCTGCTCGCGCACGGCTGACAGTTCAGCGGCCAGAGCCGCCTCGCCGGTCGAAAGCTCCCCTGCCGAGCGGCGGGTTTCTTCAAGGCGCGTCTGGGCGTCCTGGAGAACGGCCTGCACCTGATCGAGCTTGACCTGTGCGGCCGCTCGCTGGGCGATGAGGTCTTCCAGCTCGCGCGTGACGCGCTGGGCGCGGTCGGCCAGACTGGTGCGGCGACTGGAGAGGTTCTCGCGCCGGATGGTCGAGGCGTTGATTTCGTTGTGAAGCTGGGCCGTTCGGCGCAGCAGGTCGATGGTGCCGCTCTTTTCGTCCTCGAGTTGGGCCGTCAGCGCCGCGACGCTGCTTTGGCCCTGCTGGAAGGCTTCCTGCGACGTTTCGACGTCGCGGGCGAGGCGGTCGCACTGGCCCTGGGCGTCCTGTAGCTGGACGGCACAGTCCTGCTGCCCCTGGCGGCAGGACTCGGCCTTGGCTTCGAGCGTTTCCACGCGCGAGGCGCCGGCGGCGATCTCGTCCTGCAGTTCGCGGGCCTTGTCGGCCATCATCGCCGCGCGCTGGCGGTTGCTCTCGACCTGGGCGGCCATCGACGCGATGCGCCCCTGCAGATCGGCCAGGGATCGGTCGAGGTCGGCCAGTTCAAACTCGGTCCCGCTGCCTGCGGCATCGAGTTGCTCGATGCGCCGGCCGACCAGGGCCAGGGCGTCGGAGCTTTCGTTGAGGCGGGTTTGCAGTTCGCTGCGCTGCTGGACCATGCCGCAGTACTGCGCCAAAAAGTGCAGGCTCTTGAGTTCCTTGAGCTGCTGCGTGTAGGCCTGGAAGCTGTTGGCCTTGCCGGCCTGATACTTCACCGATCGCAGGCGTTTCTCGAGTTCGCCCAGGACGTCGTCGAGGCGCAGGAGGTTCTGCTCGACGCGCTCGAGTTTGCGCAGGGCCTCTTTCTTGCGGGCCTTGTACTTGCTGATGCCGGCCGCCTCGTCGAAGATCGCCCGGCGGTCCTCGTGGGAGGCCTGCAGGAACGACTCGACGCGCCCCTGCTCGATGAGGGCGTAGGCGTCATGCCCGACGCCGGTGTCCATGAACAGCTCGCGGATGTCCTTGAGGCGGCAGGGCGTGCCATTGATGAGATAGTCGCTCTGGCCGCTGCGGAACAGCCGCCGCCCCACCGAGACGCTCTCGCCCAGGGGCTGGCCGCCTTCGAGGTGATTCTTCAGCACGCCGGTGGAATTGTCGAAAACCAGCGTGACTTCGGCGCACCCGCACGCCTTGCGCGAGGAGGAGCCATTGAAGATCACGTCCATCATCTCGCTGCCGCGCAGGCTCTTGGCCGACTGCTCGCCCAGCACCCACTTGATGGCGTCGACGATGTTGCTCTTGCCGCAGCCGTTAGGCCCGACGACGCAACTGATGCCCGCGTCGAAGTCGAACTCCGTTTGATCGGCGAAGCTCTTGAAGCCCGCCAGGACCAGCTTGCTGAGTTTCATGATAAAAATCCTTCGCAGCGGTTGTCAGACCGGCCGCACGCCAGCCCCAAACCTGACAAGGAGCCTATACTACATCTAGGGGCGGTCCTTTGTCAAGCTACAGCTTATGGCGTTCCTTGCGTATCCGGCCGCCCGGCGCCCGGAGCGTGCTGATAGAGGCTCTTGGACAGGGCCGAAGGCGTCTGGAGGTTGAACCGGGCGTTGATATCGCTGCCCTTGCACAGGTGGTAAAGCACGCTGACGATCTGGCTGTACGTCAGCCACAGGCCCCGCATGTTGCCGTCGGCATCGCGCTGGGGCGGGCTGCCCATGGCCAGGACCAGTTCTTTGACGGTGGGTTTGACCTTGAGAATGTCGCTGTATTCGCCCGATCGCGGGAGTTTGCGGAAGACGCTCAGCTCATTCTGGTCGGGCTTGGCGTTGATGGTGACGGTGTGGTCGGGCGAGTCGTAGAACAGCGGCAGGCGCACCGGCAGGTCGCCCCCGAACAGCACCAGGCGCTGGCGCAGCGTGCGCGAGACGTAAATCGCCGGCCGCACCTTCGTGGCGACCAGGTCGATGTCGAAATCGTCGCAGACCTTGACGCGCGTGATGACCGTGCGGTCGCCGCGGCGGTCGAGAGCTTCGTACGCTGCCTGTCGCACCAGGTCGTCCTCGTCATCGAGCAGTTGATGCAGCACCAGCGCCGCGCGGGCGACGTTGCGATGGCGCCCCAGTTCGCCGATGGCCTCCATCTGCAGACCGGCCCGCTTGTCCTGGGCATAGAAGAGGATCACGTCGGCGGCGATCGCGTCGCCCAACCGCAGACCCGCCCGGGCGGTATAGTACGCCGTGATCGGGTTGCGCGACCGGTACGCCGGGCGAATGATCGAGATCACCTGGCGGCCCATCGCCTCCCAGGTCAGGGAGTAGTCTTCATACCGCGAGCCGGGCTTGTCGATAGCCTTGAGCATCTCGCGGGCGATCTGCTCCCACGTCCCGATCTCGGTGCGCAGAGGCAGATGCAGCACCAGGTCGACAAAGTGCCGGTAGTCATCCTGCATGTCCGGCGGAATCGTCAACTCGAGCATCGAGGAGTCCTTGCCCGCGGCCACCGGGTTGGGGTAGGCAAACCGCTCGTTGATGCGCCGCTGGATCAGCTGGCACATGGCAAAGTCCGGATAAACCAGGCTCAATCGCACCGGGCGGGCCTCGATGACCTGGCCGCCGCCGATGATCACGCCTTCGCGAAACTTGATCAGGTCGCTGGTCTTGTTGTGATCGAGAAAGGGGTTGACGAACACCGGCCCGCCGGCCATCGCCTGCACGGTCGAGCCCTGTCCGGCGTTTTCAAGGTCGCCGATGGCCAGGCGCATCTCGGCGGGCATGAGCGTTCCGCCCTCGAGGCTCTTGGTGTCGGTCTGCCCCAGGGCCTTGACCTCGACGTCGATGCGCATGCCCCGCGGGGCTCCGGGAGGGATCAGGCCCGTCACCTGCACCACGGCGGTGTCCAGGTCGGCCAGGAACCGCGCGGGGCTGACGTCCTGCGTGCCGTGGAAGTACGAACTGAGCCGCCCTTCCTTGAGCAGGTACTGAACCAGGTACTTCTGCAGCGCGCCGGGCACCTGCGTCGAACCGTTCTTGCCCAGCCCGACCACCACGCAGTAGCCCCGCATCGGCACCGGCGCTCCCTCGATCAGCCGGGCGTGGCGAGAGATCGTGTCAGGCAGGTACACCTGCGGGGCCGGAGCGGAGGTGGCCGAGCGGGTAACCATCTTCTTGCTGTAGCAGCCGCACGTCAGGGCGGCCAGAAGACACAAACCTGCAGCCAGTGGCGCGTGGATAGAAGGCATGGGCGTTCTCCCGGGACTGTGGCGGTGGGAATCATCGCGTCGATGAGAAAAGCCGAGAGTAGCAGCGTGGCCGCTCCCGTTGTGCGGAACGCAAAACCGTGGCGTCTCGTCCATAAGACACGCAGATTTTACCGCCGCCTGTCGTCGAGGGATAGCCGCAAGCTAAAATTATCCGCCGAAATCGGGACGGCTGCCGTCGCTGCTTTCGACGGGCGTCACGGGACGCACGGGGCGATCCAGCGGGGGAGTGACCGGAACTGGGGCGGGCTCGTCGCGCAGCGGCGCCACGCCGCCAGAGGGCACGGCAGGACGATCTTCGGCGGCGCCGCCGGCGACCATTTTGCGGGCCTCGTCGATGGGCGGAACGCGGAGTTTGTGGCCGATCTTCATGTTTCGCGTCTGCACGCCGGGATTGGCCTTGGCTATGGCGGGATAGAGCGTCCCGTCGTTGTACATCTTGACGGCTACGTCCCAGAACCCCGCGTCGCCGTCGGCGACGGTATAGGTGCGATAGTTGGACGGAAGCGGTGCCGCGGCGCCAGCAGCGGCGCTCGCTGCGGCTGCGGCTATGGCGGGCTGCTCTTCAGGTTTGGGGGGGACGATCAACTTCGTGCCGACCGAGAGCGAGTCGCTCTTGACGCCGGGATTGGCCTTCTCGATGGTCTTGTAGTACTTGCCGTGTCCATAGACGGCTACCGAGACGCCCCAGAATCCGGCGTCGCCTTCTTTGACCACGTAGGTGCGCTGCCCGCCGGGCAGCGCGGCCACCTCACTGGCGCCGGCGGCGGGCGTGCCCAAGCCGCCTGCGGGGCTCACCGGAGCCGGCAGCGGCGGGATGGTCAGCTTCTGGCCCGGGCGCAGGCTCTCGGGATCGATCTGCGGATTGGCCTTGGCGATGACGTCCATATACTTGCCGTCGCCGTACATCTTCTTGGCCACGCTCCAGAAACCGTTGTCGCCGGAGGCCACCACATACGTGCGCGGGGCGGTAGATCCGGCAGCGGACGCGTCGGCGACGGCGGGGGCAACCGCCGCGCGGGCCGGTTCGCGAACGTCAGGCTGAAGAACTTCCGGCACGTCCGGGGTGACTCGCGGCTGCCGGGAGATGTCTTCCACCGGCGCGACAGGGGGCGTCGCGGGCGGGGTGACGGCGGGATGCTCGGCCGCAGGCGGCGCAGGCGGCGTCACGACCAGCGAGTCAATGGTAATGCGGTCCGAAGGCGGCGGGGTGGCCGCGACCGGTTCGGTCGTTGCCACCGGCGGCGTTTCGGGCGGTGTCGCGGGGGCCGGCGGCGTCTGCACCGGCAACACGTCGGCGCTATCGCGAAGCGTCACAATGGGCGTTGCCGGAGGCGGCGGCGTTTCGGCCGCGGGTTTGGTTTCCTTGGGCTCCGTCCGTACGGCGATCCAGATGACAGCGACGGTGGCGACCAGCAACCCCACCACCACTCCGATTTTAAGGTCCGTGCGCATACGATAGACTCCTGATACCACCAGGAAAGGTCCGGCGTGTCCGATAAACCGGCGTTCGACGGCTATTGTATCGGCCAATCGAACCCGTTTCCATCTGTATTTGCATCATGGCGCAGGCTCCGGGCTCTAGGGTGGCACAGGCTTTCCAGCCTGTGGCCGTCACAGCCTGGAAAGGCTGTGCCACTATTTGCCCGCCAGCGATGCGGTGTCCCGCGCGATCATCAGTTCCTCATTGGTCGGCACGACCCAGACCGGCACGCGCGAGGCGTCGGCGGTGATGGCGCCGGCCTTGCCGCCGCGGGTCTGCTCGTTTCGCCGGTCGTCGGCCACCACGCCCAGCCGCGCCAGGCTCTGGCAGATCCGCCGCCTGATGGGCAGCGAGTTTTCGCCGATGCCGCCGGTCAGCACCACCGCATCGAGTCCAGGCAGGATCGCGTGGTAGGCGCCGATGTACTTGACGATACGATAGACGAACACCTGGACGGCCAGTTCCGCATTTTTGTCGCCGGCGGCGACCTGTTCCAGCAGGTCTCGCATGTCGCTGAGCTTGCCCGAAAGCCCCAGCAGGCCCGAGCGGCTGTTGAGCGTCTTGTCGATCTCGGCCGGCGTCGCCCCCTCGCGCTGCATGTACAGCACGACGGCCGGGTCGATGTCGCCGCTGCGCGTGCCCATCACCAGCCCCTCCAGCGGCGTCATGCCCATCGAGTGATCGATCGCCTTGCCGGCGGCCACCGCCGTCATCGAGCACCCGTTGCCCAGGTGCACGGTGATGAGGTTGACCGCGTCGAGGCTCTTGCCCAGGATCTCGGCGCTGCGCTGCGTGACGAAGCGGTGGCTGGTCCCATGGAAGCCGTATCGGCGCACGTGATGCTCTGTGTACCACTCGGTCGGAACGGCGTAGCGGTACGCCACCGGCGGCAACGTCGCCAGAAACGCCGTGTCGAAAACCGCCACGTGTGGCACGTGGGGGATGACGGCCATGGCGCTCTCGATGCCCGACAGGTTCGCCGGGTTGTGCAGCGGGGCCAGGCGGGCATTGTCCTTGATGATGTCGATGACGCGCTGGTCGATGACAGCCGAGCCGGAAATAGCCTCGCCGCCGTGCACCACGCGGTGTCCGACGCCTTCGATCTCGCGGATGCTCGACAGGACCCCGGTCTCCTTGTCCAGCAGGGTCTCGACGACCAAAGCCAGGGCGGCCGAGTGGTTGGGGGCCTTGACTTCCTTCTGCCAGCGGTCCCCATTTCCCTTGGCGTGCGTGAGCTTGGCGCCGTCCTGCCCCACCCGCTCGACGATTCCCTTGGCCAGAACCGACTCGGTGGCCATGCTGAACAACTGGTACTTGATCGAACTACTGCCGCAATTAACAACGAAAACCTTCATGTCTTTCCTCTCGCAATAAAGTCAGTGTCCTACTGGTTGGCAGGGGCAGTGTCAATCGTCAAGTTCTCGTTTGTCAGCACGAAAGCCTCAATCTTCAACACTGATCATCCCCCTGGCGTCTCGAATCAGCTTGATCGCGCTGATGAAGACGACGAAGAACTCCAAACGCCCCAGGAGCATTCCGACAGTCTCGGCCCAGAGGACGCCTGCGGGCGCGGCCGCCGAGGTGACGCCCACCGACAGCCCGACGGTGCCGACGGCGGAGGCGTACTCGAAGAGCGACTCCTTGAGCCCATATCCGTGCGCGGCAAGAATCGCCGCCCCGATAACATACGTAAGCAAATAGAGGAAGACGAAAACCCCGAGTTGACGGAAACGCCCGTCGGCGAGGAACACCTGCTGTTCCGCCTCCCATACCGGCTGTTCCGTGACGGCCCTGCGGGGCAGCAGTCCGCGGCGCATCTCCCAGATCAGGCCCTTCCACAACAGATAGACGCGGTACTGCTTGATCCCGCCGGCCGTGGAGCACGCGCCCCCGCCGACCAACATCAACACGATGAGTGTTCCCCAACCAAACGAATTCCAGTCGCCATAGCTGACGGTAGAGAAGCCCGTGGTCGTCAGGGCCGAGATCGTTTCAAAGACCGCCACGCGGATGCTCTTGCTCAATGCCGGGTACAGACCCCGAGCCGTGAACAGGAACACCAGCAGCGCCGAGACCGGGATCAAGACCGCCATCAGGCGCACTTCGCCGTTGCGGCAGATGGCTCGGAACTTCCCGCGCAGCAGCAGCCAGGCCGTGATGAAGTTAAGGTTTCCCATGACCATCAACACGATGAGCACGGCTTCGACAGCCGCCGAATCCCAGTACGCAATGCTCTCGACATGGTTGGAAAACCCTCCGGTAGACACCGCGGGGAAAGCCTGATTGACCGCGTCAAACCAGTTCATTCCCGCCAGGCGCAGCGCGACAATGCCTATGGCCGCATACCCGCTGTAGATCAGGGTCACCAGTTTGGCCGATTGCCGGACGTGCGGCACAAGCTGCTCGCGCCCTTCGGCCAGAGACACCGCCGGTCCGGTCGGACCGGTAAGGGCCGACAGGGCAATGATGGCCAATCCCGCCCCGCCGGCCAATTGCATGATGCTCCGCCATAGCAGAATCATGTGGCTGGCGCCGGCGACGTCGATCACCGACAGCCCCGTTGTGGTCCAGCCGCTGACGGACTCGAACACGGCTTGAGTGAAGTTCAGCCCCGCCGACGCCATCAGCGGCCAGGCGGAGAATAAGCTCACGAGGATCCAACTCAGGAGGACGATCACGCCGCCTTCCTGGACGGATAACGCCTCGCTCCTGTGGCGCGGCCATCGCCACGCCGCAAGCCCCATGCCCCCCATAAGGACCGCCGGCATGATGAAGTTCCACGCCTGCGAGCCCTCCTGCGGCCAGACGATCAGCGCCGCCAGCGGCGTGAGCATCAGCAGTCCGCAAAGGACCAGGATCAATCCCAGGTAGGAGAGGATTGTCTGATATCGCCGTCGAAGATATCTGGTTTCTCTCAAGGCTTCCTCTCAGTCGGACTCGCCGGTGACGGCCTTGAGCACGGGCCCATGGTTGGACGGGAGAGTAATCAGGACGATCCGGTCGCCGGCGTGCAGTTGCGTCTCGCCGCGGGGAACGATGGCCTCGGCATTGCGCAGGACCACCGCAATCAGGGCATCTCCGGGCAGGGACAGCTCTCGCAGCGTTTTGCCGACCACGGGGGCGTCGGTTTTCAGCCTGACTTCGGTGATGTTGACCCGGCCTTCCCCCGCGGGGATCAGGTTGGTGATTTCATCCAACGTCGTGTGCTGCTCGATGATGCTGGCGATGGTCCGCGCGGTGGAGAATGCTTTCACGCCCAGTTGCTCAAAGACCGCTTCGTTGTCCGGGTCGTTCACCAGCGCCACCGTCTGGGGCACATGATGCTGCATCGCCGCCAGCTGGCAAATGGCCAGATTATCCTGGTCACGGGGCGTGATGGCCAGCACCGCGTCGGCGCCGTACGCCCCGGCCTCTTCGAGAATCGCCGGGGCGCTGGCGTCGCCGCAGACGACGGTAAGCTTGAGGCGGCGGGCCATCTGGGTGCACTCGTCGCTGTCGGCGTTGACCAGCGTGACGTGATGCCCCTTGGCCATGAACGTCCGGCACAAGAAGTAGACTGCTTTTCCGCCGCCGGCAATTAAGACTTTCATTCCTGCTCTCCCAGACTGCCGGGAATCGCGATGGTTTCCAGAAACAAGTCTCCGGCCATCGACGTCGGACAGATCGACTCGATGCCCAGTTGGCGGTAGATCGGCTTGCGGGAGGGATCGAACACCCGCGCCAGCACCCGCGCAACGGAAAAGACTTTTCGAGCCACCTGGACCACCATCAGGTTGACGTTATCGTCCCGCGTCGTGGCGATCACCACGTCGGCCTTGTCGGCCTTGGCCTGCTTCAGCACGGCCAGTTCCGTCGCATCCCCCTGCACGCGGAAGCCGCTGAATTCGGCCGAGAGATTGCCAAAGGCTTCTTCGTCGCTGTCAACGACCACCACGGCATGGCCGGCCCGGCTGAGGTTGTTGGCCAGGTGCGAACCCAGCCTCCCGCAGCCGATAATGATGATGAACAAGTCATTGCCCATGCCTAGCGTTCCTCTCTGGATGAGCCTTTGGAGGATCCCATGCTGATCGTTCCTCTGGGAGTCAACCCCGTCGTGCGGCTGAGGTTCTCATCGGCCGGCCTGTATGTCGGGTCCAGCGCCAGCGCGGCACGGTAGTTCTTTTGCGATTCAAGCGTCTTGCCGCTGATCTCCAGCAACACCCCGAGCAGGTTAAAAGCTTCCGGTCGCGTCGCATCGGCGGTGATCGCCTGCCGCACGTGCTCTTGCGCCGCCTCGAACTCCCGCTGGCCAATGTTCTTCTTGGCCAGTTCGATATGGTCCTCATAGCCCTGGGCGACATCGGCGGCGATACGATCGCGGTCGAGGACGGCCGTCACCAGATCGCGAATTTCCCTGGGGACAAAGGGCTTCTGGATGAAGTCCACCGCCCCGAGTTTCATGGCCTCCACAGCCTTTTCGATGGTGCCGTGGGCGGTAATGATAATGACCTTGATGTCGGGCCTGCTCTGGCGGATCCGCCGTAACACCTCGATGCCGTCCATTCCCGGCATCTTCAGGTCTAACAGGATCAACCCGTAGCTCTTGCTCTCGATCGCCGTCAGTGCTTCTTCACCGTTGATGGCGCAATCCACCTTCAGGTCCAGCGTCTCCAGCGCCTGGGAAAGGGTCAAGCGGATATTCTTTTCGTCGTCGACAATCAGCACGGGTTTAGCGTCCATGGCGAATCTCCTGTTCTTGCCCGGCCAAGGGCAAGGTGAATGTAAAGACGGTTCCTTTGCCGGGAGTTGAATCCAGCCAGATCGTCCCCTTGTGAGCGCGCACAATCTCTTTGCAGATACTCAGCCCAAGGCCTGTCCCGCCGACAGTCTTGGCGCTGGCGACCTGGGCAAACTTTTCAAAGATGCGGCTCTGATACTCCAGTGGGATACCTTCCCCGTCATCTTCCACCGCCAGGTACACCCAATGCCCGCCGTGCCTGGCCGAGACGGTGATGCGGGTCCGGGCGTACCGCAGTGCGTTGCCGATCAGGTTCGTCAGCACCCAGGTGATCTTGCTGACGTCGGCCCGCACTTGCGGAATCTCCGGCGGGACATCCCCGATCAGCTCCAGGCGCTTGTTCCAGGCCTGCTCTTTGAATACTTCCACGGCCTTGTCGACCAGCTGCGCGGGAGGGACGCGGTCGAATTCCATCTCCACCTTGCCCGCCTCGATCCTCGACAGGTCCAGCAGGTCGCTGACCATGCTCCTGAGCCGCCCCACTTCTTCCCCGGCCGCATCCAGCAACTGCCGCTGCTTTGCGTCGAGGCGGGCGGGAGCCTCCCTGAGCAATTCGATGCTCATGCCAAGACTCTGCAGTGGGGTCTTGAGTTCGTGCGAGGCCGCCATCACAAACTCGCTCTTCATTCGCTCCAGTTCCTTCATCCGCGTCACATCCCGCAGAAGCAGCACCACTCCCGAGAGCCCACCGCCATCGCCAACCACCGGCGTGATGCCGACGAGGTAGTGCCTGGGCGCCTCTTCGTCGCCAAGGGTCAGAATATCGCGGCCTTCTTCAACCTGCGGCGGGCGCCCGGATCGCGCCGTCTGCCGAACGAGGTCGAGAAGCTGCTCGTTCTTGACCACGTCGAGGAATGGCCTGTCTAAGGCCTCTTCCGGCTTGACGCCCAGGATGATCCCCGCCTGGCGGTTGATGTTGGTCAGGCAGAACTGTGAATCTACGAGCATCACGCCATCCTCGATGCTGGCCAGCACAGCGTCGCTCTTGTGTTTCTCGGTCATGATTCGCTCGACGTTGAGGCGGTGGTAACGGCCGAGTTTCTCCGCCATAACGTTGAAGTCTTCCGCCAGGTGGGCCAACTCCTCGGAGCCGCTGCCAAGCGCCCGGATGTCGTAGTCGCCTTCAGCCAGCGCCTCGGTGGCCCGTATCATCTGCCGGATCGGTCGAACCAGCCGTTTACTCAGCAGCAGGCTGAAACCTAAACCCAATCCGATAGCCGCCGCGGCCACGACGAGCGTCGACCAGATCGCCCTTTCAGCCACCTGCGAGGCGCGCCGGCTGGCGGCAAACATGGTGCGCTGGTTGATATCACGCAGCCGCACCGCCGCGTCCCGCACCTGCGTGAACGAAGGCAGCACGGACTCGTGATAGAATTGGCCGGCCTTGGGCGGAGCCGACTTCCTCAACTCGCGAAGTTTGGAAAAGTTGGCCAGGTATGCCGAATAGCCCGACTCAACGGAAGCGAGGATATCGGCCTCGCCGGAAATGGTGATATTGCCTTTGGCCCGGGCCATCCATTGCAGAAACTGATCCTCGTTTTCGTGAAACTGGGCCTGCCCCTCGGCGTCATAGTCGAGCATCACCAGCAACGTCGCCGAGTCTTGCCGCTCGATCGAGTCGATCATATTCTCCGCGGCCTGGATGCTTCTATAGTTCTCGCGCAGGATCGCGTCGCTGGCCTGGCCGAGATTGACCAGGTTCAGGATGGCCCACGCCAGCAACACCACGATCAGCGCCAGGCCAATACCATAACCAACCAGGATCTGTTTACGGAGGGTAGCCGCCATTATCCGGCCATTATCCGATTTCCCCTTGCGAAAGCAATTCCCCCCTGTCCGTGCACTCTTCGACAGCGCATACCTCAGCGGTCGCTGTCTTCATGTTCCTGCCGCGGGGCGGCCGTGGCGGGCGATTCTTGCCCTACCAGCGTCACCGCCTCGCCCACGGCGGCGGCGTAGCGCCCGGTGGCGCTGACGGCCGTGCGCAGCGGCCCGGACTGGGACGCCTTGACGATCACCGTCATCTCTCGGGTCTGGCCGGGAGCCAATTGGTCCAGCCGCCAGGTGACCTGGCCGTCGGAGACCCGGCCGCCGGAGCTGGCTTCCATGAACTTGGCGTTGGTGGGCAGCAGGCTGGTGACGGTCACGCCCGAAACGGGCGTTTCGCCCGGATTGGCAACGTGCACCACGTACACGACGTTCTGCCCGACATGGCCACGCGGCGGAGCGGAAATATTCACCGCCAGGCGCGGTTCATTGCCAGCGATACGGGGCTCGTTGCCGACGGACTTGGAGCTGATGGCCGACGGTATCTCGGGTGCGGCTGTCGCCGGAGCATTCACCGGCACCAAAGCTTCCTGCGGCGAAACCTGCATGTCCAGACAGACCCCCGGCATGGCGTAGTCCACGCGCGTGCAACTCATCACGTTGCCGCCGCTGGACGAGATGCCCCGCAGGACGAAGGTTCGAGAGGCCGAGGCGTCCAGCGTCCCGACATTCCACTTCACCGTGTTGCCGGTGCGCGTCGCCCCGGCCGTGGCGCCGGACAGATCGAACTGATCGGGCAGCGTTTCCTGGATGACCACGTCCTGCAGCGGCGCCTGCGTCAGGTTGGTCACCTCGATGCGGTACGTGAATGTGGAGGACGCCTCAATGCTTCGCGGGGCGGTCTTGCGGACCTCGATCACCGCGCATGAGCGGTCGCCTGAGGGCAGGAAACGCGACACCGACAGGTCGCACGACGGCTGCGTCGTCGGCGAGGGCAGGCCCGAAACACGGACCGCCGCCGGCTGCGTGGTCGCAAAGGTCGGGCTGGTGCTGTAGCTGGACTGCGACGGGAAACACGTGTCGCAACCGGACAAAACGGACACCGCGGCCAGCAGTGCCAACGCGCAGGCAAACATGGAGCGATTCATCGTCGGTCCCCCTCTTCGATAGTAGTTCTCTCGCCTTTACTATATGCCACGTCGGCGCCGCGGCCGGTGTAAATCTTATTCAGCGCGATCCCTTTGCAGGGGGCGGGGGAAGAACAGCGCTGCGCCTCCGCCGCGACTGTTTCCCCGCAACCAGGCGCGCGTCATTCAACAACCACGGTGTTTCGTCCGGCGGCCTTGGCCTGGAAGAGACGGCGGTCGGCCAGGTCGATGAGCTGGTCGAGGTCTTTCTCGACGTTGATGCCGATGAGGGCGTGGGCGGCCCCGATGCTGACGGTGAAGCCGGGGCCGCGATCCGCCGCGGCGCAGCGCCGGCAGATTTCGTTGGCCACGGCGCGGAGCTGGTCGAAACTGACGCGGCTGAGGAACACCAGGAACTCGTCGCCGCCGTAGCGGCCCACCAGGTCGCTGCGGCGGATGCGCGTCTTGACGATCTCGGCCAGGGCCTCCAGGACGCGGTCGCCGGCGAAATGCCCGTGCAGATCGTTGATGCGCTTGAAGCCGTCGACGTCGACCATCATGATTCCGATTTCGTGTCCGGCGCGCTGGGCCAGGAACGAAAAGGGCGTCATCATGCTGTAGAGGCCGCGGCGGCTGAGCACGCCGGTGAGGAAGTCTTCGGCATGGCGGGTGGTGAGTTCGCGGTTGGACTGCCAGAGGCGCTGCAGGACGTTGCCGATGAGGTCCAGCTCCGGCGAGGTGGCGCCGTACAGATTGATCATGTCGACGAACTCGCGCACGTGCAGGTCGTATTGCTCCTCGATATTCGAGCCTTCGGCGAACACGTCGGCCACGCGGAAGAGCTTGCTGAAGGCCGGATGCAGCAGGTAGAACTCCAGGCGGTAAGCGATCAGAAAGGCCTTCTGCACGTCGGAGATGCTGCCGCTGGAGGCCAGCAACTCGCGCACCTTGCTCTCGCCGGCGGCAAGTTCGGCGTCGATCTCGGCAGGGTTGTCGAAAACGTCCGGAATGGCTCCTCGCTTGGCCCAGACGAGGATCCGTCGCCAGTGCTCGATGTGCGAACGCTCTTCCTCGGCCATCTTCTTCCAGAAATCCTGCAGCTTGGCCGCCGGCGTGGCGCTGGCAAGCTGAATATAGACTTCAGCCGCCAGGGTATCCATCGACAGACAGCGTTCAATGATGGGCGCAACGTGATCGGATTTGACCTCATCCTTCGCCATGAACGATATTCTACGCTCAGGCCCGGCCGGAAGGAACAGGCAAATCATTGCACGCAATTCCACCTATTCGCTGGCTTCTGCGCAGGCTCTTTCGAGCAGATCGGAAATCCCAAGGGTTCTTGCTTCAGCACTTAGATAGAGAAGATCAAGGGCGTCATTCTGCACCTGCAGAACGCCCAGTACGTCTTTCCACTGTTGCAGTGAGGCCTGCCCACCTTTGCGGAACCAGTCGAGCTTCGCCAGAATCACGTCTTCGGGCGAGGCAAAATTATACTCTTTTGATGATCCTTCAAAAGTGTCGACTCGCTTGCGAGCCAACGCGCGACGGTCGTGAATGCTCCTGCCGGCGACAAAGACATCCACCTTCATCATCGTCTTAAGGTGAATCAGGTTGAACGACTCTCTCTGCCGGACGGCTCTGCGGATAGTATCTTCGACCAGGTAGTACTCCCCCGCCAATCTTCGTGCAAACGGGCCAATGTCATCAATTTGTAGATCGGCTATGACATCGACGTCGACGGTAGACCTGGCTACACCGCAAAAGGAACTGGCTATGGAGCCGCCGACATAATAAGGAATCCCGAACTCATCAAGGGCCTCAGCCAGAGGCGCCAAAGCCTTTTCGGTTTCAGATAGATTCAAGGTTCCGCCCCCAGCAGCATCTGTCGCAAGCCCTGTGCCATGGCCTTGCCATAATGGATTCTGACAAATTCGATTTGCCGCTGCGCCTCGCTCCAGTCAGGATGCGCACGGGCAATCGCCCGCCGCGACAACGCCCTGACCTCGTCAGTCAGATTCATCGCCAGAGCAAGGCGTTGTCGCCCGCTCATTCGCCGCAGCCCCTCTATCCATCGTCGATAGATTTCAGGATCGGTATCGCGCGGACAGGCGCTTGTCTTTGTACTGTCTCCGGCCATGGATGCATTATAACCGCCCTGCCGCAGTCGGAACAGGCGAGACAACTCTGATTGCCGATTACTGATCACTGATTACTAAATCTGTTAGAATATCCCCCATGACGGCGATTCTGGGAATCTCGGCTTTCTATCACGACTCCGCGGCCGCACTGGTGGTCGATGGACATATCGTCGCCGCGGCGCAGGAAGAGCGCTTCACGCGCAAGAAGCACGATAGCGAGTTTCCCGCCCGGGCCATCGAGTACTGCCTGGCCGAGGCGCACCTGGCGGCCGAGCAGTTGGACCTGGTCGGCTTTTACGACAAGCCGTTCCTGAAGTTCGAGCGTATCCTCGAGACGTACCTGTCGTACGCTCCAGGCGGGTTCCGCTCATTTCTCAAAGCCATCCCGCTCTGGCTGGGACAGAAGCTCCACCTGCCGCGCGAGATCCGCCGCGGCTTGGGCGGTTCGTACAAGAAACGATGCGTTTTCGTCGAGCACCACGAGTCGCACGCGGCCAGCGCGTTTTTCCCCTCGCCCTTTGAAGAGGCCGCCGTCGTCACCCTCGACGGCGTGGGCGAGTGGGCCACCGCCAGTATCGGCAGCGGTGTCGGCAACCGCGTGAATCTCTCGCACGAACTGCACTTTCCGCATTCGCTGGGGCTGCTGTACTCGGCGTTCACGTATTTTTGCGGCTTCAAGGTCAACAGCGGCGAGTACAAGCTGATGGGCCTGGCGCCGTACGGCCGTCCGCTGTACGCCGCCCTCATCCGCGACAAGCTGCTGGACATCAAGCCCGACGGCTCGTTCCGGATGGACATGTCGTATTTCAACTATTGCCAGGGCCTGACGATGACCGGCCGCAAGTTCGCCCGGCTGTTCGGCGGCCCACCCCGGCGGCCGGAGAGCCCGCTGACGCAGCGCGAGATGGACCTGGCCGCTTCCGTCCAGGTGGTGACGGAGGAAATCATGCTGGCCATCGTGCGCCACGCTCACGAGCTGACCGGCCATCGCAACCTGTGCCTGGCCGGCGGCGTGGCGCTCAACTGCGTGGGCAACGGCCGCATCCTGCGCGAAGGGCCTTTCGAGAACATCTGGATCCAGCCTGCCGCGGGAGACGCCGGCGGCGCACTGGGCACGGCGATGTTCATCTGGCACCAACTGCTCGACAAGCCGCGCTCGCCCCAAGGCGGCGACAGCCAGAGCGGCGCGCTTCTGGGCCCGAGATTTGAAACGCCCGCCGTGCGCGCGGTCCTTGACGAACAGAAAGCGACGTATGAACTCATCGACGACGAGAACGAGCTCTGCCGCCGCACCGCCGCGCTGATCGCCTCGGGCAATGTCGTGGGCTGGATGCAGGGCCGCATGGAGTTCGGCCCCCGCGCGCTGGGCAGCCGCAGCATCCTCGGCGACGCCAGAAGCCGCCACATGCAGTCCACCATCAACCTCAAGATCAAGTTCCGCGAGTCGTTCCGCCCCTTTGCCCCCGCCGTGCTGCGGGAGAAGGTCAGCGAATACTTCCAGATGCGCCCGCGACAAGACAGCGCCTACATGCTGCTGGTGGCCCCGGTGGCCGCGGGCAAGCGGCTCGACGACGCCGATGACGGCGCAGCCGGCCTGGACAAGCTCAAGACCGCCCGCTCGGAGATCCCGGCCGTCACGCACGTAGACTATTCCGCCCGCGTGCAGACCGTCGACGAGCGCCACGGGCGTTTCCACCGATTGCTCAAGGCCTTCGAGGCAGCCACCGGATGCCCTGTCCTCATCAACACCAGCTTCAACGTGCGCGGCGAGCCGATCGTCTGCACCCCGGCGGACGCGTACCGCTGCTTCATGGCCACAAACATGGACGCCCTGGTGATCGAGAACTGCCTGCTGCTGAAGAAGGACCAACCCCAGGCAACCGAGCACAAAATTGACGAATACCTGGCGAAGTTCAGCCTGGACTAGTGAATATGGGGACTGGCTCGGCAGGCCCCCGGCAAGACCGGCCATGGATGGATGGACTTGTCCGCCGTAGCCTTGGCGGAGGCGGATGGATGATCTATGCTGATTCGATTGAATCTTAGGCCGACGCGAAGACAGCTGAACCAGTTCGGTCTGGCGTGGCTGGCGTTCGTGAGCATCTGGGCGGCTCTGGCGATGTGGCGATGGCACAGCCCCGCCGCCGCGGGCGCTCTGGCCGCCGCAGCCGTCATCGTGCCGGCAGCCGGATGGCTCTACGCGCCGATCATGCGGGCAGCCTACCTGGCGCTGACGCTGGCGGCGTATCCTATCGGCGCAGTGGTTTCGACGGTCGTCCTGGCGGCGGTGTACTTCCTGGTGCTCACGCCGGTGGGGCTGCTGATGCGCCTTCTAAGGCGAGACCCGATGCAGCGCCGCTTCGACCGGCAGGCGACAACGTATTGGCGGGCCCGCCCGCCGGCGCCCGACTCCGCCCGCTACTTCAGGCAGTTTTGACGCGCACTTGACGGCGCGCAATGATACAATCCGCGCCTTCAGCCAAGCTTCTTTGCAGCCGAGGATTTCGACCAATGGACGACAGCAGCAAGATCAGCGTCTCGCAGGCCTCCGGGGTCACGGTGGTAGCGTTGAAGTCCGCCTCGCTGCTCGACGCGGTGGAGATCGACACCATCGGCCGCCAGATCGACGCGGCCCTGGCCGACCTGACGGCCCCGAAGGTGATCCTCGACCTGCGCAATCTCCAGAACCTTTCCTCCAGCATGATCGGCGTCTTTCTGACGGTGCACAAGAAGGCACAGGCGACCAAGGGCCGCGTCGTGCTCTGCGGGCTCAAGCCGCACCTGATGAAAGTTTTCCAGATCGCCAACCTCGACCGCATCTTGTCTTTCGCCGCCGACGGCCACGAGGCCCTCAAGCGACTTCAGGACTGACCTGATTTAGCCGCTGAGGTCGCTGAGGTCGCAGGAAGACAAGGAGATTTTTTCCTCGCCGTCCTCAGCAGCTACCGAGAAACATTGCCACAAAGGGCACAAAGACCACGAAGTGCAAAAACAAAAGCCTCTGCAACAATTTCCTCTTTATGGCCTTTATGATCTTTGTGGCAGGTTGTTTCCCGCTCCTTCTTTGCCGACCTCAGCGGCTACAGTAATCCCTCTCAAGTGATTTTTTTCCTTTGCTGCGGTAGATATTCTCTCCAGCAGGGTTCTATTATTGCCCTCAACATGCTTGAGCTTCAGGGGAGGGGCGCCCGCCCATTAGTTACGGGGTTCGCACAAGGGTAGCACCGCAGTAATTGTTCCGCGGTAGGGATGCATTGCAGGGTTATGCCGCCGCTGCACGGGAAGCTATGAAGGGAATTATGCATACAGCCACCAACCCATTGCGAGTAACGAAGTATCAGGATATGACGGTCGTGAAATTTATCGAGACGTCTATCCTGGACACGCTGGCAGCCCAGACGATGGGGACCGACCTGTTCAAACTCGTCGACGAGGAAAAGTGCCGGCGCATCGTGCTGGACTTCAGCGTCGTACAGTTTCTCTCGTCGAGCATGATCGGCGTGCTGCTGGTGCTGGCCAACAAGGCCCGCGCCATCGACGGCAGCGTCGTCATCCTGGGCATGCGCCCTCAGATGCGCGAGATGCTCGAACTGACCAAACCCGACAAGCTGCTCAAGTTCGCCGACACCCGAACCGGGGCCTTCAAGGTCCTCGACGTGTACATCGCTCATTGAGAGTGGTGAGTGGTGAGGGTGAGTGCCTAAGCCGAGTGATCTTGCTTCTTCTCACCACTCACCACTCACAACTCACAACTGCTTCTTCTCACAACTCACAACTAACAGTACAGTTCCGGCCGGCGGCCTCGGAACCAAGGGTTGATCTTGCGATGGTCGAGCGCGGCCTGGCCGTCCACGTCGGCATAGATCACGCCTTCGTCGTTCCAGATCTCGGCCAGCAGATTGCCATAGGGGCCGGTGATATTGCAGGCGCCGGGGCAGTCGCGAGCGGCTTCGTCTTTGCCGCAGGGGCATGAGGCGGCGATGATCATCGAGTTGGCCAGCGACAGCGGCGCCACTTCGTTGTGGGCCCGCGTGCCGCGGTTGTTCATCCAGAAGACCATCGAGCAGCCCATGTTGGCGTAGGTCCGCGTCATCTCGGGAAAGTCGCCGTCGTAACAGATCATCACGCCGGCCTTGAAGCCTTTGACGTCGAAGGTCGTCAGATGGTGACCGGGTTTGAAATGGGCCGCCTCCTCGCGCAGGCCCGGCGTGGCCCACCACAGGTGCGTCTTGCGGTAGTTGGCCATCACGCCGCCGGCCCCCACGAGCGTAGCGGACAGGTAAAAATCATAATTCGCCCGTTCAGTCAGGCCGTAGAGCACCATCGCCTTTGAACCGGCGAGTAACTTCTGGAAAGCTTGAGTGGTGGGCCCGTTGACCGGTTCGGCAAGTTCGCGCATGCGCGGCGTGTAGCCCATGAGCATGCCTTCGGGCAGCAGGACGATATCCGCGCCGCCGGCCAGCGCCTGGGCGGTCAGGTCGAGAGCCTTGCTGCGATTGATGTCCGGCTCGCCCGGGATGATGGGCATCTGCACGACGGCGATCTTGACGTTCATGGTAACCGGTAGCCAGTAGCCGGTAGCCAGCAAGAAACCCGTACAGTACCGGCTACTGGCTACGGGCTGCTGATTACTGCCCTATTTGGTGTAACGCGTGGTCGGGGCCTTGCGCTGGAGCTTGTCGACGAGGCTCTGGAGCATGCGGTTCTCGGTATCGCTGTCGTAGCCTGAGGTCTCCCAGACTTCCTGCTGCTGGGGCGAGGGGGCGCCATACAGTTGGCCCGGCCCGCGGGTGTCGGGCGAGCCGCTGTAGTTCTCGCGCTCGGCGGAGTGCAGGCGAAAGATCTCGCCTTGCTGGCGCTGTTCCGCCACGATCGCGCGGGCCTCGACGAGGTCGCCGCTGTGCGTGATGATCAGCCGCGCCACCTGCCGCGCCGGCGAGCCCGGCGCCCCCACCGCGCGAGAGACCAGACGGTCGCTGGGCAGGTCCAGGTACTTGCTCGTCGAGGTGATCGTGCCGCTCATGGGGTCCGCCGTGTCGACCTTATAGTATTCGTTCATGACGGCCTTGGCCGCGTCGAAGGCTTCTTCGTACGAGACCGGGCCGAGCTGGCGGGTCTGCCCCACTTCCAGCGGCGCCTGCCCGCACCCGACGGCCACTGCCGCCGCCATCAAAATCCACGCATGTCTGATCATCGCAAGTCTCCGCCTTAGAGTCGCCTCATTATATCCAGAGGGTCAAGCAACGCCAGAGTACGGGAATATTTCGCCGCTTCTCGCCTTAGGGCCCAGCGACCCCAGCCACTACGGAAACAACTTTGCCACAAAGGACACAAAGAAAACGAAGAAGAAGAACAAAAGACTCTGTAACAATCTCTTCTTTGTGCCCTTTGTGATCTCTGCGGCAGGTTGTTTCCCGTTCCTTCTCTCCCGACCTCAGCGTCCTCAGCGACCTCAGCGGCTAATTTTCCCACTCTGTCGCGGGCGGGCCCTACTCTTCTTCAGTCTTCCAGTTGGAGTAGTTCGGCGCTTCCTGGGTGATGGTGATGTCGTGGGGATGGTTCTCGGCGAGGCTGGCGCCGGAGATGCGGATGAACCTCGCCTCCGTCCGAAGCTGTTCAATGTTCGGCGTGCCGCAGTGGTCCATCCCGCTCTTGAGCCCGCCGATCATCTGGAACACGAAGTCTGCCAGGCGACCGCGGTACGGCACGCGACCCACCACGCCCTCGGGCACCAGGCGGTTGGGGGCCGTGCGCGAGTCTTGCCCGTAGCGGTCGGCGCTGCCGGCCAGCATCGCGTCCATCGAGCCCATCCCGCGATACACCTTGCACCGCCGCCCCTTGTAGATGATCGTCTGTCCGGGGCTCTCGTCCATCCCCGCGAACATGCTGCCCATCATCACGCTCGACGCCCCTGCCGCTATCGCCTTGGTAATGTCGCCGCTGTGGCGAATACCGCCGTCGGCGATCACCGGAACGCCGCTGGCGTCGCCCACGCGGGCACAATCGTTGACGGCCGTGATCTGCGGCACGCCCACGCCCGTAATCACGCGCGTGGTGCAGATGGCCCCGGGGCCGATCCCGATCCGCAACCCGTCGGCCCCGGCTGCGATCATGTCCTCGGCCGCCTCGGCCGTGGCGATGTTGCCGGCGATCACGTCGATCTTGTGGGCGGCCTTGATCTGCCGCACGGTCTCGAGCACGACATCCTTATGTCCGTGCGAAGTGTCGACCACGATCACGTCCACGTCGCGTTTGATGAGCTGCTCGGCGCGGTCGAAGTCCAGCACGCCGACGGCCGCCCCCACGCGGAATCGCCCGCGCGAGTCTTTGCAGCTCTTGGGAAACAGCCGCAGCTTCTCGATGTCCCGCATCGTGATCATGCCGGCCAGCTTGCCCTCGGGCGTCACCAGCGGGAGCTTCTCGACCTTGTGGCGGTTGAGGATCTTCTCGGCCTCGTCGAGGGTGGTCTCGGGCGGAGCGGTGATGGGGTTGGGCGTCATGACCTGCCCGATGAGGCACTCTTCGTTCTGGAACGTCAGGTCGCGCCGCGTGAGGATGCCCACGACCTTGCCGTTGGCGTCGACGATGGGAAAGCTGCCGATGTTGTGCTCGGCCATCAGCTTTCGCGCCGTGGCCGTCGAGGCCTCGGGACCGAGCGTGACCGGGTCGACGATGATCCCGTGCTCGCTGCGTTTGACCTTTTCGACCTCGCGGGCCTGGTCGGGTATCGAGAGGTTGCGATGGATGATCCCGATGCCGCCCTCCTGCGCCAACGCGATGGCCAGGGCGGCTTCGGTAACGGTGTCCATCGGGGCCGACACCAGTGGGATGTTCAGCCGGATGTTGCGCGTCAGGCGCGTCGAGGTATCGAGCTGGTCGAGCACCACGCTGCTGCGCCGCGGCACCAGCAGCACGTCGTCGAATGTAATGGCATCGCCAATGAGCTTGGTCTTCATGGTTTGGCCCTGAATTGCGAAGTATGGAGTCCCATTGACAGATTATGCCCCCCCGCCGCGCCGCAGTCAACGGGGGAATTAAGAATGGCCGCGAACCACGCGAACGGGGGAAGAGGAGCGGATGGATGGATAAAAGTCGAGCCTTATGTCCGAAATGATCTTCTTGTCTTGGGGAAATGCTTACGATTTTTGCCCTATCGGCCGTGGCGGCGCTGGGAGGGGTTTGCGTCGTCTTCGTCATAGGCCCCGCCTTCGCTCGTCTTGCCCTGTACCTCGATGCGCTCGACGCTGAGGGCTTTGCCGGTCATCGGGTCGATCGACGCCAGCACGCCGCACATGCGCGGGTCGCCGGCCGTCACGTCGTACGGGGCCGGCATGTTCGTCCGCAGCGACGAGAGCACCCGGTCCTTTCGCCGGCCCAGCACGCCCTCGTACGGGCCGGTCATGCCCACGTCGGAGATGAACGCCGTGCCGCCGGGCAGCACCCGCGCGTCGGCCGTCGGAATATGCGTGTGCGTGCCGAAAACGATGCTGGCCCGCCCGTCCAGGTGCCAGCCCATGGCGATCTTTTCGCTCGATGCCTCGGCGTGGAAGTCCACGACGCGGATGCGGATCTCGGAGCCCATCTCGTCCATGCAGCGGTCCACAGCCGCCCAGGGCGAGTCATTGGCCCCCATGTACATCTGCCCCAGCACGCAGGCGACGCCCGCGCGGTATTGGCCGGACTTGATCGGCACGACCGTCCACCGCCTGCCGGCCGCCTGCACCGACAGGTTCGCCGGGCGCACGATGCGGTCGGATTTTTCCAGCAGGGGGATGATTTCCTTGCGGCGGTAGACGTGGTCGCCCATCGTGACCGCGTCGACGCCGTAACGCTGGAGCTTCTCAAAAATCTGCGGCGTCAGCCCGCTGCCGCCGGCGGCGTTCTCGGCGTTGCAGACCACCAAGTCGACCGACCGCTCTTTGATAAATGCCCCAAGCTGGTCGGCCAGCACCATCCGCCCCGGGCGGCCGACGACGTCGCCGATACACAACACGTTCACAGGCATCAAATATTCGCTTTCCAGGGCCACGCGGGCCAAGAGGTGCTGCTATTCTACAGTGGGATTTCCAATTTCCAATTTTCAATTTCCAATTTGAAAAGCACGAGCCTTCCGCTTGGGCGGCGGGCTGCTGCTAAATTGGAAATTCCCAATTGGAAATTGGAAATGCTTCACCAGTCGCGCGAGTCGGGCACGTCGAGCCAGGCGCCGCCTTGCTCGATCGAGAGCTGGCTGAACAGGCCCGGCAGCGTCATGTCCATCGACTCGTGGATGCCGATGGGCGTGGGGCGCTTTCCGGTGACGGCATCGACGAAGTCGAGGATCTCGAAGTAATCGCCGCCGCCGTGGCCGGCCTTGGTCGCCGCTTCCATCCCGACCTTCCAGAACTCTGGCAGGAACTCGTCCTGCAGCTTGGCCAGGTCCATCCACTCGCCTTCCTTGCAGCGCGATCGCAGCCAGATGCGGTTGATCTCGCCGCAGCCCCAGGAGCGGGCCGACTCGTAACAGCCGTCGGTGCCTTGGAGCTGGTAGTTGGTCATCGAGTGCGGGCGATCGCTGAGCATGTCAACGCGGATCTTCACCAGGCCGCCGCTGCGCATCTTGCAGAGCATGACACACGATTCCTCGTTCTCGTACAGGTCGCCGCGCGGGTCGCGGTAGTGGTGCCCCGACCCGGCGCAGCAGACCCGCACGACGCGGTCGCCGGGCATCCATTGCAGGATCGGGCCCAGGCTGTGCGTCCCGTACGTCACGCCGTTGACGCCCGTCTGCCACTTGCGGCGCCACTTGGTGATCTCGTTGAGCCCCTTGAGCTCGTGGATGTACTCGCCCTCGCCGTAGTACGGCGTGCCGAACAGTCCTCGCGCCACCAGTTCGCGCACGATCACGTTGGGTTGCATGTACGTGTAATTCTCGGCCATCATGTAGATGACGCCCTTGGCCTTGACGGCCTGGACGAGCTGGCGGCATTCGTCGATGTTCACGCCGGCGGGCACTTCCGAGATCGCGTGCAGGCCCTTCTTGACGGCCGCCAGAGCCTGGGGAATGTGAAACTGCATCGGCGTGCCAATGATGACCGCGTCGAGCTCGCTCTTGTCGAGCATGGTGTCGTAATCGGTGTACTTTTCGGCCGCCCCAAACCACTTGGCGCTTTCGTCGAGCGCCTGGGCGTTGGTGTCGCAGATGGCATGAATGCGCACGATGCCGGTAGCATCGCAAGCGGCCTTAAAGCTGGCCCCGCGTCCACAAGACCCCACGACGGCGACGTTCAACTTCTCAAGAGTGCTCATTTGCTTTCTCCAAAACGGGGAGTTACGTCCACGAATGTCACGAATGTCACGAATGGGGACGAAGAAAACAAGATTCTTTTATCATCGCACGACTCTTTCGCTCTTGAGTCGCTCTTGCCCGAAGTTCAGGATGATGGCCAGCTTCAGTCCCGTCGCCTTTAGATACGATAGGGCTTGGGCAGTGTGGGTTGGGTGAATCGCATCGAGGGCTTTGAGTTCCAACACGATCTTGTCGTCAACCACGAGGTCCATCCTGAACTCGCCGCAAAGGACGCCATCATAATGAACCTCTGCCAATTTCTCACAGACAAACGGAATCCCTTTCTTGGCCAGTTCAACGCAAAGAGCTTTCTGGTACACCCCTTCGGGAAATCCCGGTCCCAGCTTTGAATGAACCCGCTGCGCACAGCCCACAATCTTGAAGCTCAAGGTCCCGTGAATGACCGAAGGAGCCACATAACTATTGTCCCGCAGATCGTCGCTCAGATTGTCTGCCATCTTCACAGCTCCTTGTCTTCTTGTTTCTTTGTCTTTTCCCATTCGTGACATTCGTGACATTCGTGGACGTAACTCCCGTTTTTCAGTCGTGGGACCACCGCTCGGCCTTCTTGAGCAGCTCGCGGGCGTCGGCTTCGGTTCGGCACCCGGTATGAATGAAGAGGCCGCGGGCGGAGAGTTCCTTCAGGGCCGGCTGCACTTCGTCGGGGCCGATGAAGATGTCGAGGTTCTTGCCTGCGGCCTGCACCTTCTTGAGCACGTCCATGTAATGCAGCGGGCTGGGCTTGCCCGAGCCGGGCAGGATCTGCAACGCCTGGAGGCGCGGCAGTTCCAGCAGCGCATCGACGTGGTTGAAGTTGCCCACGCCGTCGACGTGGTAGATCGCGTAGTCGAGATTCTCGAGCTGCTTGACGATGCCCGGCAGGAACAGCTTGTTGTAGTGTTCGGGCGAGATCATGTACGCGAAATCGTTCTGCGGCGAGTAGAATTTGCCCGGCGCCCACAGCGGGTACCACGTGGTGGCCCCCTCGGCGGCCTCGCGGGTCATTTCGTACAGGCGGTTGTAGACGGTGATCCACAGGTCCATCAGGTACATCTCGGCGGCCAGCACGTCGTCGGGGCGGTCGAACAGATCGTACAGCAGCGGCTCACTGCCCCGCAGCCAGGCCAGGGTGTCGCCGCTGCCGCCCAGCGCGGTCACCAGCGAGGGGATGCACTTGCCCGCCGACTCCTTGACCGCGCGGGCCTGCAGGCGCAGGACGTGCGCGTAGCGTGGGTTGTTCTCGTCGAGCTTGAGGTGCGTGCAGTCGAGGCTGTCGCCCGTCAGGATCGGTTGCACCCAGCCGGTGTTCCAGTCCAGATCCACCCGGCAGCCCAGCAAAGCCGGCAAACTCTCGTGGCCGGGGTGACCGGCCGACCAGACCGGAAAGGCTTCGCCGCCGAAGTACGCGCTGCCCATCCAACTCGCCGCGCAGCCGCTGATGTAGTCCAGATCCGTCCAGCGCTCTTCGGGCGTGTCGGGCCGCGGCGGCGCCGGCGGGCAGGGCAGCGGCTTCTCCCGCGCGCCCGTCACCCACATGCCGCAGCGGCCGGGGTTCTCGTGCGCCCACCACGCGCGATAGAAGTCCTTTGTTCGCTCCCAATCCTCTTTATACAGAAGGTTCATGGCGTCACCTCGTAGCACGGGCATCTTGCCCGTGAGTGGCATGGGCGTCCCCAAGGGACAGGTCTCGCCCATGCTCCCGTCCGTATCGCGGACGTCTCGTCCGCGCGTTCCGCGGGCGTCCCGCCCGCGGTCCCATCACGTGTCGAGGACATGGCGGCCAAGAAACGGCCGCCATGGCACCCGGGAATTGTCCGCGTGGCGAGCGAATCTCTCAATCGAAAACCGTCTGGGCGGTATAATCGCGGCGCGGGTTGAAGTGATAGACCTTCTCCAACAGGATCATCGACCATGAAGACATGCATCGCGACGGCACTAACGGTACTTGCGGCATTTTCATCTTCGCCCGCGGGCGAGACTGCCGAGGCGCCGCAGATCAAGACGCAGGTGCTCAAGGCCTCCTGGCAGTTCAGCATCGACGAGGGCAAGACGTTCATCGACGCTCTGCCCCCGACAGCCAAGACGCTCATGGCCCGGGCCACATTCACGGTTGACGACCCCGCGGCCGTGGCGGGGTTGTGGCTGACGCACGTTGACGAAAAGCTGCCGGCGCCGCTGGCGCCGACCTGCATCGCCAGCGCCTTCGCCATGGCCGGACATCGCGAGGCCCGCGATAAGAACTGCGGCGCCAGCCCGCTCTGGACGTACACCAAGGTGCAGGTCAACGGCAAGGACATCACCGGTCCGCAGGAGGCGATGGTTTACATTGCACTTCCCGTGGAACCGGCGGCAGTGCTGGTCAAGGGCGCCAACACGCTGACGGTCTCGGGTACGCTCTGGTCGCTGGCGACCGGCAAGAACCCCTGCCCAACCAAACCGCTGCAACTGCTTGCCGCAGCGCCCCAGCCCGCTGCCGTTCAGGGTGGGCCGCTTCTGGGCATGATCGACGCCGGCTGCCCCACCGTTAATTGCGCAACGCCCATCCCGGCCATCGTGACCGTCACAGCCAGGCCCACTGAACCCGCCGGTGCGGAGGTCTCTGCCAGCTCGCAGCTTGGCCTGTACCACCAGGTCAAGGTTCCGCTGCCGGGCGGGGTGCGAAAGTTCACTTACAGCATCACCAGCCGCGTCGGCTCACATGAAGCCAAGGCCGGGCCGTTCGCCGCGCGACTGCCGGCCGCCGACGGCAAGGGCTTCAAGCTTGTGGCGATGGGCAACACGCGGTGCCATGTGTACACGGTAAGGAATGGCCCGATTCTGGCGGCCGCCATGCGTGCGGTGGATCCCGATGTCTTCGTGCACGTCGGGCAGGTCGTCGAACTGGCCACGTGGGATTATCACTGGGAGCCGTTCTTCTTCAATCAGTACCGCCCGCTGGTCTCGGCTGTGCCCACGTATTTGAGCCCCGACGGCGGCGACCACATCGGCCGCGTGTTCCGGGCGTTCGGCATTGGCGGTGACGACAAGCCGATGAACTGGACAGCCGCCTTCGGAGACGTGCGGCTGATCGGTTGCGACGGGGCGTACGAGTGGAAGGCCGGAAACGACAATGCCCAGTGGCTCGAATCGGTCCTCAAGGCCGCCAAGGAAAAGTACATCATCGCCTTCGACCACTTTCCGGGCTACACCGACGGTTACCAGAGCAGCCCCCACGGCGGGGCCGGCGAGCGCACGTTTCCGCCGATCAAGCAGTGCCGTGAGCTGATCCTGCCGATGCTGGGCAAGTACAAGGCCGCGGCCCTGGTCTCGGCGTACGACTACAACTACGAGCGGCTCGAGCCCACGCCCGACAAGGGCGTCACGTGCATCATCGTCGGCGCCGGCGGGGCCAAGACCTACTGCCAGGGTTCGCCCAACGAGTTCACCAAGACCGCCAAATGGATCCGCGTGACCTCGTTCGTGCAGTTCGAACTCAAAGCCGACGGCCTGGAAATGACCGCCATCGGCATCGACGGAAAACCCATCGACTCCAAGACCTTCAAGCCGCGCTGATCGCTGCTGCTCAAGACGACGGCTGCTGGCCGCGCAGGGGCGATATAATTTCGCAAGCGTACCTGTCCACGTGAGGGGGGCAGATGAAACGTCGCAAATGGTTCACGCGGCTGACCAAGAACACGGCCCATATCACAGGGCGACCGGTTGCCTTTGTGATTGCCGTGGCGGTCGTGGCGATCTGGGCCGTCCTGGGGCCTCTTTTCGGTTTCAGCGACACCTGGCAGCTGGTGATCAATACCGGCACGACCATCGTGACGTTTCTCATGGTCTTTCTGATCCAGAGCACGCAGAATCGCGACACCGAGGCCATGCAGGTCAAACTCGATGAACTGATCCGAGTCACGCGAGGGGCGCGGTCGACCCTGCTGGACCTGGAGGAACTCGACGAAGCGGACCTGGCGGGCATTCAGGTGGAATACGAGAAACTGGCCGCCGAGGCGCGCAAAGAAGCTCGCGGAAAACCCGGCAAGGGATCGAAGGCGGACGCCTCGGGTCCAAATCTGGACGTTCCTTCCGCAGATCGCTGATTATGGGCGCAATACTGAAACGACGTAGCAACTCTACTGGCTGCTGGCTACTGCCGCTTGCGGCGCTTTGGGAACAAACAACAGCACAATCACTCCCAGAACCGCGACGCCGGCGAAAGTGTAATACAGTCCCGCGTATCCCAACGCATGGACAAGCGCCCCCCCGAGCGCGCCGCCAATCAGCGATCCCATACCGTAGGCGATTCCCGCGAACATCGATTGGGCGCTGCTCTTCATCTCCGGCGCGACCAGGCGGCTGATGTACGCTACCGAGGCAGTGAAAAACGCCCCGAACGACAGCGAGTGCAGCAGTTGCAGCGGGATGATCTGCCAGGCGGCCGTGGCCGAGCCGAAACCCCAAAGTCGCACGGCCGTGCCGACCAGGCTCAGGCCGAACAGGCCTCGCACGCCGAAACGCTTCATGAGCCGCCCGCTGAAGAAGATCATCGGGATCTCGCTGATGGGCCCGATGATCCACAGCCAGCCGGTCTGCTCGACGTGCAACGACTCCTTCAGGTACAGCGTGAAGTAGTAGTAATAGCCGGTCATGGAGATGCGGCCCATCACGGCCGCCAGCGTCAGCAGCACGAAGCCTCGCTGCAGCAGCACGCGCAGGTCCGGGCGATATTTCACGCGCGTGCCGGCCGCATGCACCGGCGGCAGCGACAGCAGGCTCAGGGCGTGTAGGCCCATGCCCACGACGATGGCGATCATCAGCAGCCCCCGCACGTCGGCGATCTTCTCGACATCCAGGCACATCATTGCCAACACGCCGGCGATAAACGCGGCAGACCCGAACGAGCGAACAAACCCGTAGTCGCCGCCGCGCAAGTGGATGTACCGCATCGTCAGCCCGTCCGTCAGGGCCAGAATCGGCTCGCGGAAGAAGCCGTAGACCATGATCGCGGCGATGGCCGCCGTGAGCGAACTGCCCGCCAGCCACAGCAGCACGAACGCCGGAATCGTCGCCAGCACGGCCACGCCGATCACCAGTCGCGGCCGCCCGAGACGGTCAGAAACATATCCCCACAGCGGCGGGGCCAGCATCGTCATCATCCCCATCGCCCCCTGCAGCAGGCCGATATCCTTGTCGGCAAAGCCCGCGTGCTTGAGAAAGAGCTGAAGGTACGGCGTCACCACGCCCACCGGCAGGAACTCGGCGACATATACCCAAAGAAAACACGCCGCCACGCCAGGGGGAAACCCCGCCAGGCCCGGCCGCGCGTCGGATGATTGCAGCGTGTCATTCATGGAGCAAACATGATAGCGGGCGTTGCCGACGCACGCCACGTTGACGAAATCGCCTCCCGACGCGACAATGGCGATGCTTCCTTACAGGAGGATTCTGAATGTTGCCCAGCGTCGATTTTTGCGGCCTCAATGTGACGCGACTGGTGCTGGGGGCCAATCCCTTCGGCGGATACAGCCATCAGACGCCGCAGCGCGACCAGGCGATGGTGAACTACTACACGCCCGAGAAGATCATCGAGACGTGGCATCGCGCCGAAGCCGCGGGCATCAACACGATGGTCACCAACAACGAGACGCCGCACGTGACCGAGGCGGTGAAGCGGTACCTCGGCAGCGGGGGCAAGCTGCAGTGGATCGCCCAGGTCGGCACGCCTTCGCTGGAGGCCATGCCCGGCTGCGTCGATGCCGCTATCGCCATCGGCGCCAAGGCCTTCTATTTTCACGGCATGTGGATGGACAATCTTTTCGCCGCCCATGACGAGAAAACGCTGCGTGCCTGGGTGGCCCACGCGCGGCGGCACAGGGTGCCCGTCGGGGCGGCCGCCCACAACCCGCTGACGCATTACTGGATGGACAGCCTGGACCTGCTGGACTTCCACGTCGTGTGCTTCTTCAACTGCGGCAGCGTGCATGCCCGCAGCGGGCATCGCTTCCGGTTGACCGATGCGATCGCGGCCACCGAGTGCATCCGACGCCTGCGCAAGCCGTGCGTCGGCTACAAGATCATGGCCGCCGGGCGAATCGACGCGGCAATGGCGTTTGAATACGCCTTCGACAACATCAAGAGCACCGACGTCGTGAACGTGGGCATGTTCCGCGGCGACAAGGACGACATGGTCGAGGAGAACGCGGCGATCGTGCAGCGCCTGCTGAGTTGATCGCCAAGGCTGGATCATGACCGTGCAGTAGTGTTGTTGGCGGCGGGGCTTGCTTTGTCTTGGTTTTGGTTTCTTCCGATCCATTCGTGACATTCGTGCAATTCGTGGACGTAACCTCCCCGATCTCCCCACATGCGGGTACCATGCAGTGATGGGAAATCGCACTCGAACACTGACGGCCATGTACGCCGCCATGCGGCGGCGGTTTGGGCATCAGAACTGGTGGCCGGGCGATACGGCTCTGGAAATGTGCGTCGGGGCCATCCTCACGCAGAACACCAACTGGGGCAACGTCGCGCGGGCCCTGACCAATCTCAAGGCCGCTGCGGCGCTGGACCTGGTCGTGCTGCATGAGATGCCGCCGGCAAAGCTGGCCGAACTGATCCGCCCGGCGGGGTACTTCAACATCAAGGCCCGGCGGCTGAAGAACTTCATCGCCCGCGTGGCCGAGGACTTTACCGCCAATCTGGCCGCCTTCCTGAATCGCGATGTGCCTCAACTGCGGGCCGACCTGCTGGCGATCAACGGCATCGGTCCTGAGACAGCCGACAGCATCATCTTGTACGCCGCCCACAAGCCCAGCTTCGTCGTCGACGCCTACACGCACCGCATCCTGCTGCGGCACGGACTGGCCAAACGCCGGTACGGCTATGACGCGATCAAGAGCATGATCGAGCGCGCCCTGCCCCAAGACGCAGAGCTGTGGAACGACTATCACGCCCAACTCGTAGCCGTGGGCAAAACCCACTGCCGCCCTCGGGCAATCTGCCGCGGTTGCCCGTTGCAGCGGTTCGCCCACGACGAGCACAAACAACCGGTGAGGCGGTAACCAGGAGCCGGTAGCCAGTAGCCGGAAAGAACGAAGAAGAGTTCTCCACGGGCTACTGGCTACCGGTTCTGGCTACTGCTCCCGTCGTATAATGAGGAAGAAAGGGACCGCCCATGGATATCGAAACATACATCAAGGAATCGGGCACACAATACGAGAGGCACGACCATCCGACGGCGTACACGGCCCAGGAACTGGCGGCGGAGGAGCATGTCACCGGAGACGCGGTGGCCAAGGCGGTGGCTGTCGAGGCCGACGATCATTGCGTGCTGGCGGTGCTGCAGGCCACGCACAAGATCGACCTGGACCGCCTGGCCGCGGCCTTGAACGCGCGGCACTGCGTGCTGGTGAACGAGGATAAGATGGCCGAGCTTTTCCCCGATACGGAACTGGGGGCCGAGCCGCCGTTTGGCCAACCATACGGATTGGAGACGGTCGTCGATGAGCCGATGACGCGGTGCAAGACGATCACCTTCAACGCCGGCTCGCACAATCGCGCCATTCGGATGCGATTTGAAGATTACCGCAGACTGGCACAACCCAAGGTTGCCGAGTTTTCGCAGCACATCTAGGAGCCTGTCGGCGGTGATCAGTAGCTGGCAGCCCTAAAGCGATAAACGCAGCCTGGGGCGAAGACAGACCTCGGTTACTAGAACTCGTCCTCGTCGGACTCCATCGTCTCTTTCCAGAGCTCGAGGTTTTCCAGGTAGACGGCCGTGCCGCGGGCTACGCAGGTCAGCGGGTCGTCGGCGCGGATCACGCTCAGGCCGGTGGCGTTGGCCAGGACCGTGTCGCAGCCGCGAAGCAGCGAACCGCCGCCGGCGAGGGTGATGCCGTTGTCGACGAGGTCCGCGGCCAGTTCGGGCTCGGCTTTTTCGAGCGTGCGCGTGACGCAGTCGATGATGGCGCCGACGGGCTCTTTGAGGGCCTCACGGACTTCCTCGGAGGAGATGACGGCCTTGCGGGGCAGGCCCGAGATCATGTCGCGGCCTCGCACTTCCATGGTCAGTTCCTGCTCCATGGGGGCGGCCGAGCCGATCTGGAACTTGACCTTTTCGGCGGTCTGTTCGCCGATCATCAGGTTGTACGTGCGCTTCATGTGGGCGGCGATGGCTTCGTCCATATCGTCGCCGGCCACGCGGATCGATTCGCAGACAGAAATATCCGCCAGCGACATGATGGCCACTTCCGTGGTGCCGCCGCCGACGTCGACGATCATCGAGGCCGTCGGTTCGGTGATGGGCAGGCCGGCGCCGATGCCGCAGGCCATGGGTTCCTCGACGAGGTACACCTTGCGTGCCCCGGCGCGTTCAGCCGAGTTCAGCACGGCGCGCTTTTCAACGGCGGTGATACCCGAGGGAACGGCGATGACGACGCGGGGCTTGACCAGCGAGTGGCGCTTGTGGACCTTGCGGATGAAGTAGCCCAGCATGGCCTCGGTGATGTCGAAGTCGGCGATGACGCCGTCTTTCATCGGGCGGATGGCGCTGATCGAGCCGGGCGTCTTGCCGAGCATTTCCTTGGCGACCAGGCCCACGGCGTTGCCGCCCTGGAGGACGCGGTTGGTGCCGCGTTTGACGGCCACCACCGAGGGCTCGTTGAGGACGATGCCCTGCCCGCGGACACAGACGAGGGTATTGCAGGTACCCAGGTCGATGCCCATGTCCATCGAGAACAGGCCAAGTAATGAGTCGAATATCATCGAGTTATTTCGATCCGCAAAGGTTTTTCCAGCACGCCGCCCAGGATCCCGGAGACGCCGGAAGCGACACCGCCGCCGGTAACGTCGCCGGTCCGCCCGGCGACATCAGACAGCCGCCGGCGGCGGCAGGAGCGAAGTCGGCTGGCTTTTGAAGATATCCCAAAAGTTGCCGCCGTAGCCGTTGACCGACAACAGGTTGTACAGTGCAAAGCCGACGCCGACGGCCAGAGCCACGATGGCCAGAATAATCAGGAACGTATAGATATCCGATTGCGGTTTGACCGTGACAACAGGTTGGCTGGGTCGTCCTTCAGTCATATCGGCCTCTTTACTGCTTCCGCAGCAGGTTGGTGGTAACTTTGTCGCCCTGCTTGACGTCGGTGCGCTGCTCGAAGAGGGTGCCGGCCGACTGGTCGACGCCGACTTCCTGCACGCGCAGGTATCCGACGAACTGCGAACCGCGGAAGACGATGAGCTTCATGCCGGCCTTCATGCCCTTGGCCGAGCCGAGGTTGATTCCGGCCAGGTCGCCGCGCACGGTAGTGACAGTGCCGTCGATCTGCGGGGCCACGTCGGGCAGGTTCGGTTCGGCGCGAGCGCCTTCGCCGCCACCGGCAGCGCCGACGGCAATGGCGGGCACGGCGCCGCCGGCGGGAGCGCCCTCGGCGACCTGGGCCTCAAGGTTCTTGATGCGTTCGTTGAGCTCGGCGATTTCTTCGCGGAGCGTGGCGGCCACTTTGCCGGCCAGTTCAATCTGGGCCTGCTGTTCCTTGGTCTGCTCTTCCAGTCGTCGCGACTTGGTTTCGAGCATCCCCTTTTCCTTTTCAGCGACATTGAGCTGCTCTTGCAGGAGCGTTCGCTGCTTGATCTCGAGGTCGAGGTTGCCCTGGAGTCCGGCGCGGATCTGCGTCTCCTTCTTGCGCTCGTTCTGTTCGTCGGCGAGCTTGCCCTGGGTGTCCATCAGGTCTCCCCGCATGCGGGTGAGGTCGGTGGTGGTGGAGGCGCGAAGGGCCTGGAGTTCGTTGGAGAGGCGCTGATTGTCATCGTTGCTGCGTTGAACGATGAGGGCATTGTGGCGCGACTGCATCTCCATCACCTTGATGCGCCCCTGCAGTTCGGTGGCCTGGTTCTTCCAGTTCACCGGAACAGTGGCCTGCCGGACGAACACCGGCACGGAGAAGAGTATCAGCAGGACCAAAACGACCACGCTGATCTTGGTTAAAATACTCAAGTCGCATCTCCTTCAATGTATCTCGCGGTTACCGGGCGCGCCGGGAGGAGCCCCTGGCGCCTCGTTCCTTACGTCCGGGGCAACATCCGCCCGGCTTTGATTCTAGACTACGCCCACGGCCGGTCAAGCGCTTTTATCGGCACGGCCGGCAAACTTTCGTCAGAGCATTTGGGGGCATCGCCGCCCCGGCGATGTCTACCACCACTTCCACACCGCCGAGGCCGCGCGCGGGCGCATCGTCTGCCCTTGACCCAGCAGGCGCCGCACGCTCATCGCCGCCACGACGCGCGTCGGCCCGCGGGTGCTGTGCATCAGCGGGAACAGGTCGTCGACCGCGCCATCCTTGCCCATGTATCCCAACGACGTCGCCGCCAACTCGCGGAGCACGTCGCAAATTTCCTCTGTAATTTTATAATCGCCCTTCATCTCACGTCGCAAAACGGCCGCGGGCTCGCGAAGGCTGTTCATGCACAACTCGTATCCGCTATGGTCGAAGTACCCCTGCCGCCCCAGTGCCCCTGCCGCCGCCACGCGCACCAGGACCGGCTGGTCGCTGCACAACAGCGACTCCAGCGTTCCCTTGAACATGCTGGCAGGCTTGACGCGCCCCATGGCGTGCACGGCCACCACCTGCAGGAACTCCGTGGGGGTCTTGGAGTAGGTTTCCAGATATCGCAGCGACGCGCGGTCGCCCAGCAGCGACAGCGACTCGACAATCTGGATCTGCACCATGCGGTCCTGCTCGTCTCGCTGCTGCATCTTGAGATGGCGCACGGCCGACTCGTGGTCGATGCGCCCCATGATGAGCGCGGCGCTGCCGCGCACTTCGCTTTCCTTGTCGCGCAGCAGCACGGCCAGGTCCTGTGCGCGCGATGAATCGCCCAGGCGATACAAGGCAAAAATCACTGCACAGTACGTGCGCCGGTCGGTCTCCCAGAAGTTGCTGCCCTTCGACTGGGCCATCGCCTGAAGAACACTCTTGGCGGGGGCGTACTCCACGTCGCCGATGGCCATGGCCGCGGCGCTGCGCACGCCGGGGCTGGGGTCGCTCAGGGCATTGAGAAAGATCGGGCCGGCCGACTTGCCTTCGGTGCAGGCCAGGGCCTCCAGGGCCATCCATCGCGTGCGGGCGTCGCTGTCCTGCGCGCAGCGACGAAGGACGACGTCGGCTTCGGTCCAGGCTTTTTCCGCATTCATCCGGATTTGCAGCGGGTGCGCGCATCCGCCAACAAGGGGCAGGATCATCCCCGCCAGGGTGATCGCCGAAAGTGCCCGGAGCCGGCAAAACCTTTCCATGGTCATCCCGTTATCTCCTGAGAACGTCGCGGCCGCTTCCATGCCAACCAGGCCGCCAGGCCCGCTCCCGCCAGGCACACGGCCCAGGCGAAGACGTCGCCGAAACGACTGTACACGCTTACGCGATTGTCTACAAGAATTTCCCCGCCGCCGGTGGGATCTTTTTTGCCCGCCCCCGCCGGACCGAACACCATCGTGCCGCAGACCATCGTCGCCTTGCCGTCTGTGCCGCGGACCTCGCCCAGCAGGCGGCCGTTAGAGTCGATGGCCGCGCTGATTCCGGTATTCACCGCTCGCACGATGGGGACGCGGTTTTCGACCGCCCGGAAGAAATAGTGCGCCAGATGCTGCGACTGCTCGGTGCTGGCATGCACGGCGATCGTACGGGAAAGCCGGTCGCCCGGTGCCGGCGCCCGCACGGCCTCGACGATCTTCGTCGTCAGCGTTCGCCCCTGGCGGCCTGTGACAGTCACCGCCGCGACATAGAGCGAGCCGCGATGAACCTGCAGGAGCGTCCCGATTTTGACGTCGTCATTGCCCTCGACGCTGGCAGTCACCCATGGGGCCTTGGCGGAGGTGACGCTGGCATTGACCTCGCCGGCGTATTGCTGATAGACGAACCAGCCGTCGTTGGAGAGGTTGGCCATCACGAGGTTGGGGATCTTCCGCCCCTGAGGCATGACCATCTGGCGGCAGGCTTCGGCGAGGGTGCCTTCAAAGCAGATGGGGCTGATGATGTTCCAGCTCCTGTCGCCGCGATTGAGCGTAAAGACATGGGCCTCGCCGCCGGGCTGCAACTGCGACATTTCCTGGGGAACGAAGCTTTGCAGCGTTTCGTGCAACCACGGCCACCACTCGAAGGGGACCGCTTCGCCGAAGGGCACCAGGTGCATCTTGTCGTATCGCTGGGAGACCTCGGGCGAGCGGTCAAACCACATCGCGCTGTTGTGCAGAACCGGTTCGGCGTCGCGATGGATTTTGTCTTCGACCTCGCTGGCCCCGCCGGCCAGGATCGCGCATCCAACGGCCTTGGAAGCCTCGGCGATCCTCTGGCGATAATCGCGCAGCTTCGCCAGCTTCCGGCCGTACTCGGCTGCCTTGTCGGGGTAATTCAGCTCCGCGGCCATCGTCTGAACCTGGCGCAGCATCCGTTCAAACTCGGGATTGAGACCCACCGGCAGCATGGTCTCGGGCCAGATGACCAGATCGCAGCCGGCGCCCTCGAGTTCTCGCGTGCGGTTGATGTGCTGTTCGAAGATGCGTTCGGCGCTGGCGGTTCGCTTCTCCAGGGCAATGGGGAATGCCTCCTGGACGACGCCCAACACAGGCCCCGGAGACGTCGTCGATTGGTTGAGCCGCCAGGTGCCATATCCCAGCAGCACCGCCAGCACGACCGCCGAGACGATCGCCCCGGTCAGGATCGACCGATGGACCGCGGCCACACCGGGCCCCTTGCGCACGAACAACGGCGAGTTGAGCAAGTCCAGCAGCGCCCCGTTGACCATGGCCACAAAGAACGTCAGGCCATACTGGCCGGTGATGTCGGCGATCTGGATCAGCCGCGCCTGGCGGTACTGCGTCTGGCCTATCAGGAACCAGGGAAACTCGATCACGTGCGCCCGCAGATATTCCACCGCCGTCCAGACGATCGGCAACACGATCCACATGGCCATGCCGCGTCGCATGGCCGCCCGCAGCAGCAAGGCCGCCACCAGCCAGTACAGCGAGAGATACGCGGCGCCGGCCAAGTAACCCGCCGGCGTGATCCAGGACAGCCAGTGCACGTTGACCAGCCAGAACAGCAGCCCCGCCAACGTCGCGCACAGCACCTGCCAGCGCCCCTGCCGGCCCGGAACGATCGCCATCAACCACGGAACCATCGCAATGTACGCGACGTACCAGGCGTCAAGGGGCGGCTGCGACAGCACCATCAGCGCCGGCGTCAGAAACGCCAACGCCGCAACGCTCAATCGCCGGCGCAGCTTCAGGCGCGGCTGAAAGATCTGCGGCGGCGCGGTCACGGCGCTGCCCGCCATCGTATTGCTATTGCGATGACCCGCCATCCGTTCTCGACTGTCCTTTCGATCGCGCGTCGATACCGGCCGCTCCCTGCCATTCAGCGTCCGCTCTTTACATCGGAAGCTCTCGCGGAGTACCATGAGCCCGATGGTTGACGCCGACGCTGCAAACGCGAAGCCCCGACCGATGCTGCGATCGGCGGTGGTGCTGCTGGTGGTGCTGGCCGCTGCAATCGCGGCGGCCTGGACCGTCGTATCCGTCCGCGCCGGCGCCACGCGGCGCGGAACAGAAATTGTACGACGCCTGCGCGAGAAGGGACTGGCGCATTTTCTGGGGTCCCAGCCGCAGGTCCATGCCTATCTCGCCACCCGCCCCGACGGCCGCACGTACGGATGGAGGCTGGTGCGGATCGAACTGGCCGACGGCAACTACGCCGGGCTGATCGTGGATGAATTGCAGGATGGCGCCAGGGCCCAGCACTCCACCGAACACTGGCAGGCCGCCGCCGATCTCCACCAGGTTCGCTACGAAGCCTCCGAGACGATCACCGGCCAGCAGACCCGAGGCATCTCCATCGCCATGGCCACGCCCGACGGCGAGCCCAAGGTGACGGTGATTATGGCCAAGGGGCGCGAGGGCATCGCCGGACAAGGCCAGGCGCCCGGAAATTATGTGCCCGAGGGCATGCTGCCTCTGGCGATTCGCCTGGCGGCCGAGGGCGGCAAGCCCGCCAACATCATGCTGATCCTGAACAATGAGGCGCTGGTTCCCACGTCAAAGGGCGACTACCAACCCAACTTCACCTCCGCCCAGTTGCGCCCCATCTCGCCGCGCGAGGTGGAAGTCAGCCTGGATAGCACCACCAACACCTACATCCTCGATGAGCGCGGCCGGATTGTCAGCATCCGCTACGAAAGCGGCCTGGTCTTCTCTGCGGTCTCGCTGAAGGAACTGAGCGAGAAGTACGAGATTTCGCAGTACCTGAAGTGAAACAAATTTGAAATCGCGGATTTGTTCTCAATGCTTCTGCGGTTCCAGCACCCGTTTTTCCATGATGACGGCGCGCTGGATGAGTTCATCGTCGGTGGCGTCTTTGGCTTTGACGAGGATACCGTTGACGTAGCGCGGGTCTTTGTAGGTCCACGGGGCCAGCTCGCTCATCAGGTCGATGGGTGGCACCTCAAACCATGGCATGTCGATCTGGGCGTGCGTGTGGAGCGTCTCGTATCCCTTGAGCTTGAACGTGATGTCGTAGTCGCCGTACCAGGTGAACGGGATGGTCACCGGCGTACGGCCGATTTCTTTGTCCGACACGATCACGATAGCCCCGGGCGGGTCGGAGGTAAACGTGATCTGACGTTCGACACAGCCGCCCAGAATGCACAAGGCGACGCAGGGGATTATCAAGGCATATCGCATGGGGGTATTGTCGCCGAATTTCGCCTCCGGGGCAAGTGCGACGAATATAATGCTTGCGTATGAGCGCATCACCGAGAATCGAGCGCGGCCACGAAGAACCCTTTGCCATTCAATTCAGCCTCTTCCTGGCCAACCGCGTCGGGCAACTCAAGGACGTCCTGAACGTCCTTGAGGAGCAGAACGTGGATGTCTTGGGGCTTTCCATTGTCGACGCAGCTGACTGGGCTGTCATCCGCATGGTGCTGTCGGACTCCTCCAAGGGCCGCTCCGTCCTGCAGGAGCACCATCTGCCCTTCACTGAAAGCGGCGTGTTGCTGGTAGCGCTGCCCGAAAGCGATTCCTTCAGCCGCATCTGCTCGCTGCTGCTGACGGCCGAGGTCAACGTGCACTTCGCCTATCCGCTGACGATCCGCCATAGGGAGGCCCCAGTGATGACCCTGCACGTCGACGATGCGGTGCTGGCCACGCAGACGCTCACGCACCATGGATTCGACCTGTTGGGCCAGGAAGACCTGAGGGACAGGCTCTGAAGCGGTGTGGCATGGGCGTCTCGCCCATGCTCCCCGGGTCTTCCGCCCGGACGATCAGGGACACGCACAACGGAGTTGTGCGTGGCACCCCCCGTATAACCATCCACGCATTGCCAAACGCCCGCGCGGGCGATAGTCTACTGCCATGCCAAAGACATATGACGTCGTCATCCTCGGCGCCACTCCGGGCGGGCTGGCCTGTGCTTACGCCTTGAGAAAGGCTTCGGCCAGCGTGATCGTCATCGACGCTCCCGGACACGACGCCTCCAGTCCGCTGGGCGACTGGATCGGCGCCGACACGCTGGCGCTGTCGGGTCTGCCCAAGGCCCTTGCCAAGGCGGCCGCCGCCGAACCCTTCCGCCACGTCTGGTATTACGGTCTCTCGGCGGACAGCCGTGCAGAGTTTACCTCGCGCACGGCGGCCGGGTATCTTCTCAATAGCCCCAATCTGGTCGCGGCCTTGTCGGCTGCGGCTGTCAAGGCCGGCGCGGCCGTCCAGAGCGTCAAGTCGTGGCCGCGAATCGAATTGGCCGAAGATCACGTGTTCCTTCAGACCGCTGCCGCGACGCCCTCGCGCCCGCCTCTGGCGGCGCAATTGTTGATCGTAGCGCAGAACAGCCCGCCGGACGTGCTGTCGCAGCTTCGCCTGCCGCCTCTGACGGCATCGCCGGGAATGGCGGCCACCGCGCTGGCGATTCCGCTGGCGGCGTCCGACGCGAAGAAGCTGTCCAAGAGTCTGCACCTGATGCAACTGCCCGATCGTGCAAGCCTGGGCCTGTTCTTTGTCGTCGGCAAGACCCTGCACCTGCGCGTGGCGGGCCCCGGCGCATCGGGTCCACGCCAGATGCACATGCTCTCACAGGCGCTGTCGACCCTTCAGAAGGCCGATCTGCTGCCGGGGCAACTGTCGCTGGCGGCCGCCCGCGGCGCGGCCTGGTCGCCGCCGGCGGGAATGGCCATGGAACTGGAAACGCACGTGGCCAAACGCTGCCTGCTGATCGGAACGGCCGGCGGATTCGCCGACACGATCACCGGCCACACGCTGCATGCCGAAATTTACTCGGGCCTGCTCGCCGCCGACGTGGCGGCCAAGGCGCTCAAGTCGCCCAACGTCCAGGAGGCCCTGATCCTCTTTAAGAAGGTGTGGCGCAAGGCTTTGGTAGAGTATCTCCGCCCGCCCAACACCTCGCTGCAGATGCTGCTGCCGCTGCTGTTCGCCAACGCACGGATCGTCGGGAAATTCACCCGCGCGCTGCTGTATGGCGAAAATATTTAGAAAACGGTAATCAGTGATCAGTGATCAGTAATCAGGAGAACGTGATACTGATTACCGATCACTGATTACCGATTACTGACTACTGATTTCCTGATAACCGATTGCTGTTGACCCTGTGACGACAACGCACTAGAATGATCCGTATTCAAGCCCCACAACAGGGAAGCATCGTGCATCCCCACGCCTGGGTCTGCCTAAGCAGTCGCGTTGGAGTGTAAATAATGCCTAATGAATTGGCCGGAAAGAAGATTCTCATTGTTGACGACGATCGCGATATTCTGGCCTCGCTGACCGCCGCCCTGGAAGATATGGGACCGGAAGTGTTCACCGCCAGCGACGGCAACACGGCCGTGCGCCTGGCCAATGAGAAGCAACCCGACCTGGTCGTTCTGGACATGATGCTGCCCAAGCGCAGCGGGTTCCTGGTGCTCGAGCAGCTCAAGCCGGACAAGAACAAGGACACCCCGCCGCGGGTCATCATGATCACGGGCAACCAGGGCACGCGCCACCGCATCTATGCCGAATCGCTGGGCGTCAACAAATATGTCCAGAAGCCTTTCCGCGTGGATAAGCTTCTCGAGTCGATCCAGGAACTGCTGGGCGTCGCGGGCGAAAAATAAAGTTCCCAATAAATGTCTTGTAGCCCGCGCGACCGATGGTTACAGTGTTGCGACGCAATGACAAGAGAATAGAGACGATATAACAGGAAAGGTTCGGCGCCGCGGTTTGGCGCACAGTGACGGTTGGTATGAGCATTACGGCAGACGAAAAGACGACGATCGTAAACCAGTATCAGCTTCACGACGGTGACACCGGCTCGGCGGAGGTCCAGATCGCCCTGTTGACGGCGAGGATCAACCACCTGACCGATCACCTCAAAAGCCACCAGAAAGATCACGCCTCGCGCCGAGGCCTGCTGAAGATGGTCGGCAAACGAAGCAGCCTGCTCAAGTATCTCTCGGCGACCACGCCGGAGCGGTACCAGCAGATCATCAAGAAGCTCGGCCTGCGGAAATAACCTGTCGTGCCCGTCCGTCTTCAGGGGTCGCCCATACCTTCGGACAGCAGCGCCTGCCGTTGCAGCAGGGAACCTGTTGCCAGACATGACTTCAATCACCAAGCGTGAATATCATAGAACAGGCTGCACGTGCTGCAGCCGCAGGTAAGAGCGCCGGCCGGGTGGCCGCCGCGAAGGAAAGAGAAGAGAAATGGCTATCGTAAGAGTGGAACGTGAAATCGGCGGACGCAAGTTAATCCTCGAAACCGGAAAGATCGCCAAGCAGGCCCAGGGCGCCGTCTGGGTGCAATACGGCGACACTGTCGTGCTGGCCACGGTGCTGGCCGCCCCGGCCTCGCGAGACCTGGACTTCTTCCCGCTGTACGTCGATTACCGCGAGGGCACATACTCGGCCGGCAAGATCCCCGGCGGGTTCTTCAAACGCGAAGGGCGCCCCACCACCAAGGAAATCCTGACGATGCGGTTGATCGACCGGCCGCTTCGCCCCTTGTTCCCGGCTGACTACACCGACGAAGTTCAGATTCAGTGCATGGTCCTCAGCTACGACGGCGAGCAGGACCCCGACGTGCTGGCCCTGATCGGCTCATCGGCGGCGCTGGCGATCAGCCCGGCCCCGTTCGACGGTCCCGTCGGCGCGGTGCGAATCGGGCACGTCAACGGCAAGTTCGTGGTCTTCCCCACGGCCGCCCAACTCGAGGAAAGCCAGATGGACCTCGTTCTGGCCGGACCGGCCGAAGCGCCCAACATGATCGAGATGGGCGGCATGGAAATGCCCGACGACCTGGTTGCCGAAGGCATCCGCCTCGGACACAAGGTCATCGGCGAGATCGTCGGCGCCATCCGCGAGATGGTCGGCCAGTGCCCCGTCGAGAAGACGTACCAGTCCAACCCCCTGTCGCAGGAATTGCTGGACCACGTCAAGAAGACCTATGGCGACCGCATCCGCACCGCCAAGCAGATCAAGGGCAAGGTCGAGCGGAACACGGCCGTCAGCGCGATCAAAGACGAAGCCGTCGCCGCGTTGTGCCCCGAAGGCCAGGCCGAGCCCAAGTACACCCCGGCCGAGGTGGGCCTGGCGGTCTACAAGGTCGAAGGCAAGATTCAGCGTGAGTTGATCCTCAACGCCATCCGCCCCGACGGACGCGGCGTCGACGAGATCCGCCCGCTGCAGATCGAGGTCGGCGTGCTGCCCCGCACGCACGGGTCGTCCATCTTCGCCCGCGGCGAGACGCAGGCGCTGGTGACGGCCACCCTCGGCACTCCGCGCGATCAGGTCATCATCGACGGCATCATGGACGAGTACAAGAAGGGATTCTACCTTCATTACAACTTCCCGCCCTTCAGCGTCGGGCAGATCAAGCCCATCCGCGGACCGGGGCGGCGCGAAATCGGACACGGCATGTTGGCCGAAAAGAGCATCGAGCCGGTCATGCCCGGCACCGACGAGTTCCCCTACACCGTGCGCGTGGTGGCCGACATCATGGAGTCCAACGGCTCGACGTCGCAGGCCGCCTGCTGCGGCGCGACGATGGCCCTGATGGACGCCGGCGTGCCGATCAAGGCGCCCGTCGCCGGAATCAGCATCGGCATGGTCAGCGATGAGAACCGCTACATCCTCCTGACCGACATCATCGGCGAGGAAGATTTCCACGGCGACATGGACTTCAAGGTCGCCGGCACGGCCGAGGGCATCACCGGCATCCAACTGGACATGAAGGCCCGCGGCATTCCCGTCGAGCGCATGGACGAAGTTCTCGCCCAGGCGCGCAAGGCCCGTCTGTTCCTGCTGGCCGAGATGGCCAAGGTGCTGCCCGCCCCGCGCAGCGAGATCAGCCAGTACGCCCCGCGCATGCTGACGCTGAAGATCGATCCGGAACTCATCGGCAAGGTGATCGGACCGGGCGGCAAGATGATCAAGTCCATCCAGGAAGAGTCCGGCGCCACCATCGACATCGAGGACGACGGCTCGGTCTTCATCTCCTGCGTGGATGCCGAAGGCGCCCAGAAAGCCAAGGAAGCGGTCGAAGGCCTGACCGCCTCGGTCGAGGTCGGCAAAATCTACAAAGGCACGGTCGTGACGATTCGCGACTTCGGCGCCTTCATTGAGATTCTGCCCGGCCAGGACGGCTTATGTCACGTCAGCGAACTTGACGATAAGTATGTTAAGAAGGTCGACGAGGTTTGCAAGGTCGGCGACGTACTGCAGGTCAAGGTGATTGGGATCGACGATCAAGGCCGCGTGAAGCTCTCGCGCAAGGCGGCCATGAAGGAACTTGGCGAAGGCGCCAAGTAATCTGAATATATTAATATTGGCGTGCCCGGGTGGTTTTTTCTTGACTAAACCACCCCGGGCATGTCCGATATTAACATGTGCGCTGTGTTTCTGTCGCGCAAGGGATGCGTTTTGATGTTTCCCGGCGCCGCTACGGAGTGTCTGTGGCCAAGTCGGGGAACCGTGGGGCCCGTTCGGGCCTGTACGTGTTACCGCCGCGGACAGGAAGGAGGTGGCAGGATATGGCCACCGGCAAGGTCAAGTGGTTCGATCCCAAGAAGGGATACGGGTTTATTGTCGGGGAAAATGAGCAGGACGTATTCGTCCATTACTCCTCCATTTCTGGTGAGGGCTTCCGGGCCCTAAAGGACGGAGAAGTGGTACAATACGACCTGGTCACGAGCGACAAAGGATTGCAGGCACACAACGTCAATCGCGTCGCGAGTCCGTTGCCGGCCGAGCCCTCAGGGCAGTCCGCCCAGGCCTAGATCGCAGGTCCCGGTGCCGGACGGCCGCGGTGGCGCAGCCTTTCCTGGCTGCGCAAACCACAGGCTGGAAGGCCTGTGCCACCGAGAATCTGGCCGCGCGTGCGCAAGGAACCTGTGATGGGCTGGTGGTGGATTATTGTTGCGGCAGTTCTTGGTCTGGCCGCGGGCAGCGGCCTGACCCTCTGGCTTGCCCGGCGCACCTGGCACGGGGCGCGGCGCTTGGCCGCACGCACCAAAGGGCATGACCATCTCGTAGAACTGGGCCAATTGGCCGGCGGGCTCGCACACGAAATCAAGAACCCGCTCTCGACGATCAACGTCAATCTCCAACTCCTGGCCGAGGACCTCTCCCGCCGCGGCAGCGAAGACGACATCCGATTGTTCCGGCGTCTCAAGAATGTCCAAGGCGAAGCCGACCGCCTGCGATCCATCCTCGACGACTTCCTGCAGTACGCCGGAAAACTCGAACTGCACCTTTCCCCGACGGACGTTCGGCAGGTCGTCGACGAACTGACGGACTTTTTCGCCCCCCAGGCTGAAACGGCCCGCGTGATCCTGCGAACGCCTCATCCCGGCGAGCCGGTCATCTGCGACATCGACGTCAACCTCCTCAAGCAGTCGCTGCTTAACTTGATGATCAACGCCATCCAGGCCATGCCCAACGGCGGCGAACTCATCCTGCGCGTCGAGGCGCAGAAGAACCGCGCCGTCATCGAGGTCATCGACACCGGCCCGGGAATCCCGCCCGAAACGCTGAGCCGCATCTTTGACGTCTATTATTCCACCAAGAAGCACGGCACCGGTCTTGGCCTGCCCACTGCGCGGCGGATCATCCGCGCCCACGGCGGCAGCATCCGCGTCGACAGCGAACCAGGCAAAGGCACAAGATTCGTGATTTCGCTGCCCCTGACGGCGCCGACGAAGACCTGAACGTCTTCCGGTTGCACAGGCTTTCCAGCCTGTGACTATGTCCCCGAGCGTGGATCACAGAATGTTTACAGAAGTCTTCGAGCCCGCGACGCCGCAAGCGACCAACGTGGACATCCCCGCCGTCGTCGCACGAGTGATGGGCGCGCTGGGCGAACTTCACACCTTGACGCTGCTGGTCAACGACCCCCAGCGAGCCACCGACAGCGGCGCGATCCTCCGCGCCCTGACAGAGCACGTCGATCCCTCCCGCATCCGGATCCTCGTCGCCACCGGTTCGCACACATTCCCTCAGTCAGAGCGAAACACCTTCGAGCGCGCGCTGCTGGGCGGGCTTGCGGTTTCGCAAGTCCAATGGCACGACGCATCCAGCGCCTCGCTGCAAATCGTCTCCGGCGCCTGGCGCGGTCACCCCTGGTTGCTGGAAGACGCCCCACTGCTGGCGATCGGGAGCGTCGAACCCCACTACTTCGCCGGTTTCACCGGCGCGCATAAGACAGCCACCATCGGCTGCGCCGCCGTTGAAGACATCACCGCCAACCACCGCCACGCCGTCAGCCCGCACTGCCGCCCCTGCCGCCTCGACGATAATCCGGTGCACGAGGGTATCGCCGACATGCTCGCCGCCCTGCTCAAGCTCAGACCGGTGCAGGCCATCAACCTTGTGCAGGTGGGCGGCCAGATAGTCGACGCCCAGCCCGGCAGTCCGCTCGAAACGCTGTCGCTGGCAGCCCCTGCGGCGATCAAAGCGTTCTGCCACAGCGCCCCCAAACCCGCCGACGCCCTCGTCGCCCAGGTCGAAGGCCCCCTCAGTGTGAGCCTCTACCAGGCCGACAAGGGCATCAAGAACACTGAGTGGGCCCTGCGCGACGGCGGGACGTTGATCCTCGAAGCCTCCTGCCCCAAAGGCATCGGTCAGCACCAGTTCACCAGCATCCTCAAACGCGCTGCCACGTATGATGACGCCTGCGCTCTGGTCGAAAATGACGGTTACCGACTGGGTGATCACAAGGCCCTGCGCCTGCGATACCTGACGGACAAGAAATACCGCAATGTCCGCCTGATGATCGTCTCGCCCGGCCTGACCGACCAGGACGCCGCACTCTTGGCCGCAACAAGATACGCCTCCGTCCCCGAAGCCCTGAAAGCCGCCGGCGTCAACGCCTCTGGCGACACCGTCTATCACGTCAAGGACGCCGGAAACGTCTGTCTTCTGCTCTAAACCGATAGCTGATAACTGGTAGCCGATAGCTCTCCACAAATTGACTTTGCACACACGAGAAGTTAACCTCCCTGCCATGCGAGAACTGGACGTTAAAGCCAACATCCTGATTGTCGAGGATGAGGAAGCCCACGCTGAGGCCATGCAGGAAGGGCTCGAGCGCCTGGGGCACACGTGCACCATCGCCAACGACGGCGCCACGGCGATAGCCAAGCTGGGCAACCGCACGTTCGACATCATTGTCACCGACTTGATGCTCGGGGAGGGTCCCGACGGCCTGGCGGTCCTCGACGCCGCCAACAAGACCTCGCCGCACTCGAAGGTCATTTTGATCACGGCGCACTCCTCGGTCGACACCTGCCGCGCCGCCCTGCAGCAAGGGGCGTTCGACTACATCGAGAAGCCCATCAATCTCGACGACCTGCGGGCGGTGGTGGCCCGGGCGGCCGAGGTGACGGCCCAGCGCCGCGTGATCGCCGACCTGCGCGAGCAGCTCGACGAGAAGTTCGCCCTGGAAAACATCATCGGCAATTCGCGCGAGATACTGGGCATCCTCAATACGCTGGCGCGCGTGGCGCCATCAGATCTGCCGGTGCTGCTGCTGGGCGAGAGCGGCACGGGCAAGGAATTGCTGGCTCACGCGATTCACCAGAACTCGCCGCGCCGCCAGAAGCGGTTCGTCGCGATCAACTGCGCCGGCCTGAGCGAGACGCTGCTGGAGGATGAACTTTTCGGCCACGTCAGGGGCGCCTACACGGGCGCCGAGGGCGAGCGCGAGGGGCGATTCGAGCACGCCGACGGCGGGACGCTATTCCTGGACGAGATCGGCGACATGCCGCCGGCGATGCAGGCCAAACTGCTGCGCGTGCTCGAAAACGGCGAGGTGATCCGCGTGGGTTCCAACGAGCCCATCCGGGTGGACGTGCGAATCGTCAGCGCCACCAACAGCGACCTGGTGCAGCGCGTGGCGGCCAAGGAGTTCCGAGAGGACCTGTACTTCCGCATCAAGGGCGCGACGATCGAGATTCCGCCGCTGCGCCAGCGGCGCGAGGACATCCCGGTCCTGATCGACCACTTCATTGCCCGCGCCAACGAGTCCCACGGCAAGAAGATCAAAGGCATCGCCTCGGACGCCCGGCGGCTGCTGATGGCGTACCCCTGGCCGGGCAACGTGCGGCAACTGCGTAACGTCATCGAGAACATGGTCGTGCTGGCGGCCGGCGACCGCCTGGACATCGACGACCTGCCCGGCGAAATCTACCGCCGCGGCGGCGACACGGGCAGCACACAACTAGGCTCGCTGGCGGGGATCAGCCTCGAGGAAGCGGAGAAAGAACTCATTCGCAACACCCTCAAGATGGTGCAAGGCAACCGCGAACAGGCCGCCAAGATCCTGGGCATCGGCGAACGCACGCTCTACCGCAAGATCAAGGAATATGGCATCGCGGAGTGAACTCCGCGAAAACCCCAAGTTTCAAACTGCAAATCACAAACAAGAAACGAATCGCAGCGCCGGCGGCTATCTCTTGGCGATAATTCCTTGCACCCAGTCCGTATGAAATATCCCATCTTCGTCCACGCGGCGGTACCCGTGGCCGCCGAAGTAATCCCGCTGCGCCTCGATCAGGTTAGCGGGCAACCACGTGCTGCGGTGGCTGTCGAGGTACGCCAGGCTCGCGCCGAAGGCGGGCGTGGGGATTCCCAGTTCGGCCGACGTGGCGACGATCCGCCGCAGACTGCTTTGCAGCGCCTCCAGGCGCTTGGCGAACTTCTCGTCGGCCAGCAGGTCCGGCAGGTCGATGTCGCGGGCGAAGGCCTCGCTGATCTCGCGGAGCATCACCGAGCGGATGATGCACCCGCCGCGCCAGATGCGGGCGATGGTCGGCAGTTCGAGGCTGTACTCGAACGCGGTCGAGGCCGCATGCAGGGCCGCAAAGCCTTGGGCGTACGCCAGGATCATCCCGGCCTCCAGCGCCGCGGCCAGGCTCCGCTCCAGCAATTCACTGGATCCGCCATAGCGATGCCCGGGGCCTTTGATCGGGGAGACGTGCCCGGCCAGGCGCCGGCGATAGAACGACATGTCGCGCATTGCCACCGACACGTCGATGGTCGGGGCCGGCACGTGCAATTCCAGCGTGCTCTGGGACGTCCACATGCCCGTGCCCAACTGCCCGGCCTCGTCCAGGATCATGTCGATCAGCCGCCGGCCGGTCCGCTCGTCCGAGTGGCGGAAGATCTCGGCCGCCGTCTCCACCAGGTAGCTGCTTACCGGCCCGGCGTTCCACCGCTCGAACGTCTCGGCAAGCCGGTCGTTGTCGAACCCCAGGCCCCGCTTCAGAATGTCGTAGCACTCGGCGAGCGTCTGCATCAGCGCGTACTCGATGCCGTTATGCACCATCTTGACGTAGTGCCCCGCCGACCGCGGGCCGATCCAGGACACGCAAGGCTGATCGTCGACGCGGGCCGCCACCGCCTCCAGCAGCGGCCGCACGTGGTCGTAGGCGTCCTTGGGGCCGCCGGGCATGATGGACGGGCCGTACCGCGCCCCCCTGGCCCCGCCGGAAAACCCCACGCCCAGCATCTGCAGCCCCCGCTCGGACAGCTCCCGGAATCGCCGCTCGGTGTCGTGAAAGTTGCTGTTGCCTGCGTCGATGATCACGTCGCCCTTGCCCAGGTGCGGCCGCAGGTCGACGATGACCTCGTCGACGGGCGCCCCGGACGGCACGAAGATGATGATCGCGCGGGGCTTTCGCAGCAGATCGGCCAGTTCGCCGCAGTGGTACGCGGGGGCGATGAGTTCGCTGCCGCTCGCCTCGGCCAGCAGGGCGCTGGTCGCATCGGCGTCCTTATCATATGCCGCCACGAGGAATTTGTGGTCGATCAGGTTCAGCGCGAAATTGCGCCCCATCGTTCCCAGCCCCACGATCCCGATCTGGCAAGGCCCATCGCTCATGGCATCCCCTCCTGAGTTCGTCGAATTGTATGCACGGCCAGTTGTGAGTTGTGAGTTTCACCACTCACCACACACAACTCACAACTGCCGTTCTCAGGCTTTGTTGATCACGCTGCGCACGTGTGCGGGCACCTGGTCCTTGGGGATACGAATCTGTTCGAGGCTGTCGCGGTCGCGGACGGTCACGGTCCCGTCCTGAAGCGTCTGGCCATCGACGGTCACGCACAGCGGCGTGCCCGCTTCGTCCTGGCGGCGATACCGCCGACCGACCGCCCCTTTCTCATCGTAGAAACTCGCCAGCCCTGCGTTGCGGCAGGCGGCGTGAATCTCCGTGGCGATCTCGGGCATGCCATCTTTCTTGACCAGCGGGAAGACCGCCACCTTGATCGGCGCCAGCCGCGGATGAAACCGCATGACCACGCGCGTCTGCATCTGCCCGTTCTCATCGGGGGCCTGGTCTTCGGCGTAGGCCTCACACAGGAACGCCAGTACTCCGCGGTCGACGCCGCCGGAGGGCTCGATGACATACGGAATGAACCGCTCCTTGGTCTCGTCGTCGAAGTATGTCAGGTCCTTGCCCGAGAATTTCTGGTGCTGTGTCAGGTCAAAATCCGTGCGGTTGGCGACGCCTTCGAGTTCGCAAATACCGAAGGGGAACTCATATTCGACATCTGCGCACGCCCGCGCGTAATGGGCCAACTCGTCCTTCTCGTGATTGCGAAGGCGGAGTTTCTCGCTCTTGAGCCCGTGCCGAACCCACCACTGGTATCGCGCGTCGCGCCAGTATTCGTACCACTTGTCGGCCTCGCTGGGATGGCAGAAGAACTCGATCTCCATCTGCTCGAACTCGCGGCTTCGGAAGGTGTAGTTGCGCGGGTTGATCTCGTTGCGGAAGCTCTTGCCGATCTGAGCGATGCCGAATGGCACCTTGGTGCGGCTGGTGTCCAGCACGTTCTTGTAGTTGGCGAAGATGCCCTGGGCGGTCTCCGGACGAAGGTACGCGATGCTCGACGAATCCTGTAGCGCCCCAACATACGTCTGGAACATGAGGTTGAACGCGCGCGGCTCGGTCAATTCGCCGCCGCAGCGAGGGCATTTGCATCGCTCCGGATTCTGGTTTGCCAGGAACGGTCCTTCCACCTTCAGGCGGTTCTGCTCCTGAAGTTGCGTGATCCGCCGGCGAATCTTGGAGTTGGCCGACTCGGCCAGGGCGGCAACCAGCGCGTCGCCATGCAGGTCGGCGGCCGACTCCGTCATCGTCTCCAAGACCACTTCGTCGGTGTCGCTGAGCAGTCGCACGAAGCCGATGCTGTCGGCACGGAAGCGGCTCTTGCAGGCCTTGCAGTCCACCATCGGGTCGGCGAACCCGCCGACGTGGCCGGAGGCTTCCCAGACCTTGGGGTTCATGATGATCGAGCAGTCGAGGCCGACCACGTCATCGCGGCGGCGGACGATGTCTTCCCACCAGGCGGCCTTGAGATTGAGCTTGAGCTCGACGCCCAGCGGCCCGTAGTCCCAGAACCCGCCGATGCCGCCGTAGATTTCCGACGACTGGAAGATAAATCCCCGGCGTTTGCATAGGGCTACCAGCTTGTCCATCAGTTCATTGCTCTGGTTGGGTTTGTCGGCCATCGTCATTCACCTCGTAGCACGGGCATCTTGCCCGTGAGTAGCATGGGCGTCTCGCCCATGCTCTTGCTTTGTGGCACGGGCGTCCCGCCCGTGCTCTCCGGCGCTGAACGCTCAGGGACACGCACAACGGAGTTGTGCGTGGCACCCGTCTCGCCCGCGCCTCTGGCAAAGTCAGGTATGATAGATGCAGTTGGGGCGTTTCACAAGTGCCCATGCGGCGGTATACTCCCGGAACCCTAACCCCTAAGCCCTAGACCCTAAGCCCTATGATCATCGACATCCACACGCACGCGTTCCCTGATTCCATCGCCGATCGGGCCATCGCCAAGCTCGAATCGCTGGCGAGTTGGAAGGCTGTCGGACGCGGCACCACTGCGGCGCTGCTGGAGTCGATGGACGCCGCCGGCGTCGACGCCTCGGCCGTCTGCGCCATCGCCACCAAGCCCGACCAGGCCGGCGGCATCCTCGATTGGTGCACCAGCATCCGCACCGAACGGCTCATTCCATTCCCCTCGGTGCATCCCGACACACCCGATGCGGCCGGCTGGGTCGGGCGGATCGCGGCCGAGGGCTTTTGCGGCATCAAGCTGCACCCGATGTATCAGAACTTTGCGGCCGACGACGCGCGGGCCGATGCCATCTACGCCAAGGCAACCGAGCTGGGCCTGCTGGTGACGCTGCATTGCGGCCGCGATATCGGCTTTCCTTACGAGGACGATCGCGCCTCGGCCCCGCGCATGGCGGCCATCGTGGCGCGGCACAAGGGGATCAAGCTCGTCTGCACGCACATGGGCGGGTGGAAGAGCTGGGAGGAGTCATACGAGCACCTCGTCGGCCGCGAGGTGTACCTGGAAACCTCCTTCAGCCTGCAACTGCTGGGCGCCAAGCGCGCGACGGAAATGATCCATGCCCACGGAGCAAATCGCGTCCTCTTCGGCAGCGACTGGCCTTGGCAGAGCCAGGCCTCCGACGTGGCCTTCATCCGCTCACTGCCGCTGAGCGAGCAGGAAAAGGCGGCGATCCTGGGCGAAAATGCGCGAAATCTCGTAGCACGGGCGTCTCGCCCGTGAGTGGCATGGGCGTCTCGCCCATGCTCGGCCGGATCTGAACTTAACAGTCGGGGACACAACGGAGTTGTGCGTGGCACCCTGAGAGCTGATAGCTGCTTCTCTCACGCTTCGCCGGCGCCCATTTCCTTGAGCCCGCCCAGGATGATGTCGTGTATCGCCATCGCCGCGCCGTCGGCGTCGTGGGTGTCGGTGATGTAGTCGGCCACTTTCAGCACGGCCTTGGGGGAGTTGCCCATCGCCACGCCGACGCCTGCCCATTCGAGCATTCCCATGTCGTTGAGGTTGTCGCCGATGGCCATGACCTGGCTTTGCATGACGCCCATCTCGGCCGCGACCATCTTGAGAGCCTCGCGCTTGGACACAGTGGCGTGGGTGATCTGCAGGAGCGGCCCTTCGATGCAGATCGTCGTCTGGTGCGGGTGGCGCAGTTCGATTTCCTTCTGCAACTCGACGAGACGCTCCGGTTCGCCCAGCAGCAGGAGCTTGGTGGCCGGTTCGACGAGCCATTCTTCGACAGGCCCCACCTCGTGCGGGCGAAACACCTTGCCTGCCGCCAGCACGATAGACGGATCAAACTTCTCGCTGTACCAGCGGTCGAGAATCTCGCCGGAGATGACCACCTGCGGGTATTCATCGCGTGCGGCCTCGACCACCTGCCAGGCCATCTCCAGCGACAGCGGGCGGTGCATGAGGATGCGGTTGGACGGCGGGTCAAAGACCAGGGCGCCGTTATAGTTGATGGTCGGGCTGTCCAGGTCGAGTTGGCGGTAGATGGGCATGACCGACCGCGGCGGACGGCCGCTGGCCAGCACCACGTGCACGCCCCCCTGCTTTCGCGCCATGCGGACGATCGCCGCGGTGGCGGCGGTGATCTGCTTGGCGGAGTTCAGCAGCGTCCCATCGATATCAAGGGCAACCAGATGAATTCTCATGGCAATGCCTTACCGGCGACACCATAATAGCACGGCGGCGGCATAAAAATATCCTGTGGAAGTGGGCTACACAATGCAGCCCTTTCTGGAACCGCGGCCGCGGCCGAACGTCATACGTATCGGCAGTTAAACCCGCAGACTGACAGGCGCGCCTCAAATTTATGAAAACGAGCCAGCACATAGTCGCCGCCGCAACGGTCGTTGCCTTATGTGCGGCCACGCTCGGCAAGATCAGACTTGCTGTTGCCGACCCGTCACCACCGCCGGCGGGCTCGAAGGCCGTCCCCCGCCTGCACCTGCCCACGACCAAGCGGGTCAACCTGTCCTGGGAGGCCTCGGACGGCTCGTCAAGCCGATGGGACATCCAGGCATACGGCAACATCGGCCAAGGGACCAGCTACGCCTACAGTGGCGGGATGTACTGCCAGATCTGGGGCAGCAACCTTGGCGGGCGCGGCTATGCGTTCGCCAACGACGCCGGCGACGAGATCGAACTCGGCCCCAACCAGATGAACAATATCACCTTCAGCCGCCGCGTGAAGGTCTATAAGGACCGCGGCCTGGCGCGATGGCTGGACATCTTTGAAAACACCAGCAGTGCCGAAATCCTCGTGCCGGTATCGATCTACACGTGCAGCAACTACAGCATCGGCCAGACCACCACCAGCACCGGCGCAGCGGCCTTCGGGGCGAAAGACTCGGGCTTCATCACGCAGGCGCAAGGCGGGGCCAATGTCCCGTCGCTACTGCACCTGGTGTGCAGCCCCAACGCCGCCGTACAGCCGGCCGTCACCATCCAGAGCAACCAGATCTACGTGCGTTACAACCTGCGCGTCCCTGCCGGCAAGACGGCCGTGCTGTGCCACTTCGAGTCGCAGAACACGTCCCTGACGGAACTGACCAAGCTGATGAAGGGCTTTCAAGTCCGCTCGGCGCTGCGCGACCTGCCCGAGGCGGTGCGCAACCTGATCGTCAACTGGAAGACCGGCGGCGGGCTGGAAGGGCTCGACCTCAGCCGCAGCGCCACGACTGACACCGTCATCGAGGGCAACGACGACCGCAAGTTCGGCACGATCCTCAACAAGAGCTTCACGATCCAGACGCTGCAGGGCCCGCTCACGCTGGAGGCGTCCAAGGTCGTCGGGATGGCGCGCGTGGGCAGCCAGGGCGACCGCGTCCGCGTGGCGATGGCCGACGGGCAGGTGATCTGCGGGCGAACCGCCGGCCTGAACGGTCCGCAGAATCTCTCGCTGGAGCTTTCCGTGGGAGGAACGCTGACGATCCCCATCGACCGCGTCAGCGAGTGGTCGTACCGGGTCTCCAGGGAACGGCCCCAGGAAAGTCCCTTCAGCGGTCCGGTCGCCGTGCTGCGCACCGGCGACCGCGTGGCCTTCGACGCCGCGGGCCTGCCGATGAAGTTTCAGACGCGTTACGGAACGGTGGACCTGGAAGGCGCGACGCTGGCATCGATCGATCTGGACAGCGAAGAAAGCGGCGTGCATCGCGCGATGTTCCTTAACGGCTCGGTGGTCGGCGGCCTGCTGCTGGGCGAGGAGCTGACGCTGCCGCTGCGTCTGGGGCGTCCGCTGAAGGTGCGGCGCGACATGATCAGCCGTCTGGTCTTCGCCGAGGAACCGCAGGAGAACCCCGAGCTGGCCAAGGCGATCCTGACCAACGGGGACCAGCTCCTGGGACGCCTCGAAGCGTCCAAGCTCACCATTAAGACTCAGTACGGGCTCGCCGAGCCGCCGGCGACGAGCGTGATGTCGATGGAGTTCAGCACCACGCACGTGGGCTGGTGCAAGGTGCTCTCGTGGGACGGCTCGACGATTCGCGGCCTCCTCGGCGAGCAACGCTTGGCGTTTCGCATCGTGCCCGGACCGGTGCTCGACGTCCACGTGGGCCAGTTCGTCAGCATCCAGCGCCCGACGGCCATCCCGCCGGACAAAGTGGTAGCCGTCGTCGACCAGCTCGTGGCGCGATTGGGCGCCGAGAGCTACAAGGACCGCCAGGCGGCCCGCGAGGCCCTGGTGCAGATGGGCAAGAGCATCGCCCCGCTGCTCAAACTCCGCCTGGGCAAGGCGACCGATCCGGAAGTGCGCACGGCGCTGGAAGGGATCATCGAGACCCTCGGCGGCGGTGACGAGCAGCCAGACGCGCCGCAAGTGGCGCCGCAATGGGGGACTGTCCGATGGCGCTGACGCACTGGCCGGCAAAGAGTTTTCGTCCTGTGGCCGCGACGGTCGCCCTGGCGGCGGTCTTCCTGAGCAACGCCGCCGCCGAGGAACAGAACGCCGACATTCACATCGACAGGGCCGCTCAGCAGGCCAGTTGGCCCTGGATCGTTAATGACGGCGCGGGCAACCGCTGGGACGTGCTGCCCAACGGCTCCATCAGCAATGGAAATAATTCCAGCGCCTACAGCGGGGCGATGTTCCTGCGAGCCAATGGCTCGGAGTTCAACACCGGCACGCCCGGGGCGCTGAGCAAGGACGGCCGCGAGCTCGAGGTGGGACCATGGTCCTGCGGCACGTTCAACGTGTGGCGGCGCATCTACGTCGACGCCAAGAGCGGCTACTGCCGCTGGATCGACATCTTCGAGAACCAGACGAACCAGCGTCAGTCCATTTCGCTGGAATACCGCATCGCGACCAACTATCCGATGACGTTGTGCCAGACCTCCGCGGGCAACACTGCGGTTGGACCGCAGGATTGGGCGATGGCCACCGGCAACGCCAACACCAGCGCCGCGGCCATGCTGCACGTGTTTTCGTCGCCGTCGTCGAAGGTGCGCCCGCGCGTGACGCACAGTTCCAGCAGCAACCAGATGCGATACGACTTCAAGGCCTCGATCGGGCCGGGCAAGGCCTTCGCCCTGTGCTTCTTTGAAATGCAGCACAAGAACCAGGGCCAGGCCGCCGCGGCCATAAAGGCGTTCGATCCCGCCGCCGAGCTGCGCAAGATCCCACTGCCGCTTCGGATGCTCATCGCCAACATGGGCGCCCGCGTGCAGATGATCGGAGCGCTGGCCCTGCCGCGCGATGGCAAGAACGACCAGGTCCTGCTGGCCAACGGCGACCAGCTCATGGGCACGCTGCTCAACGAGTCGTACTCGATCGAAACGCTTTTCGGGCGCCTGGACGTTCCCGCCGACCGCGTCCTGGGCCTGGCCTGCCCCGCCCGCGAAGACCCGCAGATCATGATGGCCCTGACCGACGGGCAGGTCGTCGCCGGCAAGTGGCTCTCGGGCCCGCTGCAACTGACGACGGTCAACGGCAGCAAGGTCAGCATCGAATTGGACCGCCTGGCGTCGGCGTCCTATCGCCTCTCGGACGAAAAGGGCGAGACCTTTCCCGCCCTGCCGGCAGTGGCCGTCTTGCGCGACGGGCAGCGGCTGGCGTTCAAGGCCGACGGCGCGGACCTGACCTTCCAGACCCAGTACGGATCGTTCAAGCTCAGCCCCGCGGACCTGACCGCCCTGCACCTGGACACGCCCAACAGCGGCCTGCACCGGGCCGTGCTGACCAATGGCTCGATACTCTCGGGCCTGCTGACGGCCAAGAGCCAAACTCTCGCGCTGGAACTGGACAAGACCCTGACGGTCGAGAGCTTGCTCATCGAGCGGATGCTCTTCAGCCGCGAGAAGCCCGCCTCGGCGCCGCAGTGGCAGGCGGCAGTGGTGCTTCGCAACGGCGACCGCCTCTTCGGGCGCATCGCTCAAGATGCCATTACCGTGGAAACGACATCGGGCCCGATGGCCGTAGCGCCCAAAGACATCGAGCAGGCCCAGTTCGCCGGGGACCTGCCCGACAGCGTTCAGATTACCTTGCATAGCGGCACAAACGTCAGCGGCCAACTGACCGCGGCGGCCCTGCAATTTGAGCCCGCCTCGGGCATGAAACTCCTCCTGCCGATCGCGCACCTGCGATCGCTGTCTGCTTCAAACGAGGCCGCCGGAACGCCCCCGGCCGTCAACCCCGCAGGCGGAGACGATCTGCAGACCGACACCCCTGACAGCGTCTCGCCGCCGCCTTCTCGAAAGAGGCCGCGCCTTCCTCGAATCAGACCCGGAACCACCCAACCCGTCGCGGCGCCTCAGCTGCAAACCACAGGCGGGTGAGACAATTCCAAGGGTGCCATGGTGACCGTTTTCCAGTGGCCGAAGATTATGTCCGTCCGCAGCAGCTCTTGAACTTGCGTCCGCTGCCGCAGGGGCAGGAGGCGTTGCGATTGGGCGGCGCGGCGCCGGGAGCAGGACGGGCGGCGGACTTGGGCGCCTTGCCGCCATCGCCCGCCAATTTCGCCAGGGGCGGGGTTTGGCCGGCCTTGATGTACTCGGCCATCTGCGCCAGGATCGGCAGGGCATGGGTGAAGAAGGCTTTGTAGCCTTCACAGAAGTGATTGACGCGGGCGGGGTCTTTGCCGATAGGCATGTGGTGCTTGGGGCATCCGCCGCGGCAGAACTGCAAGAACTCGCAGGCTGCGCAGGCGGCAGGCAGTTCGCTCTTGAGCAGGGCGAAGTCGTCGAGCATCGCGTCGCGCACCAGGTCTTCCAGCGGGCGGTCCATGATGTTGCCGACGCGCCACTGCTTGTAAACGAAGTGATCGCACACGTACAGATCGCCGTTCCATTCCAGCACGTGGGCGTTGGCGCAGCGATCGGCATAGCAGCACGTGCTGGCCTGGCCGTAGATCAACTGGTGCAGCACGTTGTCGATAAGCCGCTCGGAGACGGCCCCCACGTCGCGCGTCGCCCAGATCTCGAACACGTCCAGCAGGAACCGCCCGAACTGCTCGCCCGAGCATGAGAACGGCGTCGGCTTGCCGTCGGGCGTGCGCTCGAGGATCGGGATGAACTGCAGGTACGACACGCCGCGATTGGTGAAGTAGCGGTAGATATCGCCGGCGTGCGGGGCGTTGGCGCTGTTGAGCGTCACCAGCACGTTGAACTCGACCTTGTGCTTGCGCAGCAGTTCAAGCCCGGCCCAGGCGCGGTGGAACGTGGGATTGTTCGCGCGGTCGCGGCGAAACGTGTCGTGCCACTGCGGCGGGCCATCGAGGCTCAGGCCGACGAGGAACTTTTCGGCCGCGAGAAACTCGCACCATTCGTGGTTCAGCAGCGTGCCGTTGGTCTGCAGAGCGTTGTTGATCGTCTGCTCGCCCAGCTTGTACTGTTTTTGCAGCTCGACGGCCTTGCGGAAGAACTCGATGCCCGCCAGCGTCGGCTCGCCGCCCTGCCAGCCGAACTCGCACTGCTGGGGCTGGGTCTGGATGTACTGGCGCGTGTAGCTATCGAGCACCGTCTCGCTCATCAGGAACTTCGTCGCATCGGGGTACAGCTCGCGCGGCTTGGCGGTGTAGTAGCAGTAGCAGCAATCGAGGTTGCACGTCCCGCACACGGGTTTGCACATGATGTTGAACGGGCGGATGATTGAGGACATGCGTGTTATTCTAACAAAACTCCAAATGACAAACTTCAAAACACAAACAAACTCCAAGAAACCTGAAGAGACAAACATGACAAACGGAGGCGTCGCAATCTCCGGTTTGTTCTTTCTGGGTTTTCCCGTCTCTTTGGAGCTTGTTTGAAGCTTGCTATTTGGGTTTTGGAATTTCTCGCCTCGCGCGGGCTATTCATGCCGCAGCGCTTCGATCGGGTCGAGGTTCGCTGCTCGCAGGGCAGGGTAGAGGCCGCTGGCCAGGCCCACCAGGACGGCCATCATGAACGGGATGACGAGCGAGGCCGGCGTGACGACTGCGGTAAAATCGATCCATCGCTCCATGAGCATCGGGGCGAATCGCCCGATGGCGATCCCCGCCAGGCCGCCGACGGTGGTGAGCATCACCGCCTCGATGAGGAACTGCACGACGACGTCGCGTTTCTTGGCGCCCAGCGCCCGGCGCACGCCGATCTCGCGCGTGCGCTCGGTGACGCTGGCGAGCATGATGTTCATGATCCCGATGCCCCCCACCACCAGCGAGACGGCCGCGATAATCACCGACATCATGTTCCACAGGCGCATCTGCTGCTTTTGCTGGGCGATCAACTCCAGCGGGACGACCAGGTCGTAGTCGTGCCGCTCGTGGCTTTCATCCAGCAGCCCGCGGGCGATAACCGAACCTTCCAGCACGCTCTTCTCGTCACTCATCTGCAGGACAATCTGACTCAGTTCGATCTTCTCGATAGTGCGACTGGCGCCGGCGAAGCGGATGATCATGTCGCCGAAGCGATCCTGCTCGGCAGTCAGGGGGACGATGACGTTGTTGCCCGCCTCGTCGCCGCGTCCGGCCAGCGACGGCGGCAGGCGGTCGATCATCCCGATGACGGTGAAGGGCTCGCCATCCAGCGTCACCGTTTGCCCCAGAGGCGATTCGTAGGCGAACATCCGCTCGGCCAGGCTGGCGGTGATCACGCAATGCGACCGGTGGGCCAGGACGTCCAGGTCGGAAATGAACCGGCCGGCCAGGATGTTGAAATGCGCCACGTCGGCGTAGTTGGGCTCGGTCGCCACCGTCGCGACCGTGAGGTTCTCACCGCGCAGGTGGGTGTCGCGCAGGGCGACACGGGCTACCACGCACCGCACGATTCCCGGGATGCTGCCACAGAGGTTGGGCACGTCGTCGCGGAGCAGCCCATAGGCGCTGACCTGGCGGGAGTTCTGGGAGGGGGCGGCCGAGGCCAGGTCGGGCAGCTTGACCGAATTGATGATGATGTTGTTGCTGCCCAGCGCCCGCAGCGTCAAGGCCGCCTTCTGCGCCGCCCCCTCATTGGCGGCCAGCATGATCACCACGCTGCAGACTCCGATAATGATGCCCAAAGCCGTCAGCACCGACCGCACGATATGCACCGAGAGGCTGTGCAGCCCCAGGGTGAAGATGTCGGCGACTTTGTGAAGGGCCTTCATCGCGTCACGTCCGTTTCCACGCGTCCGTCGCGCAGGCGGATGATGCGCCCGGCGCGGTGGGCGACGCTGTCTTCGTGGGTAACCATGATGATCGTGCGCCCGCGGCGGTGGAGGTCCTCAAAGAGCGAGAGAATCTCTTCGGTGGTGTGCGAGTCGAGGTTTCCGGTGGGTTCGTCGGCCAGGAGGATCAGCGGGTCGTTGGCCAGGGCCCGCGCGATGGCCACGCGCTGCTGCTGTCCGCCGGAAAGCTCCCAGGGGCGGTGGTTCATCCGGTGCTCCAGGCCGACCATCTTGGCCAGATCGCGACTGCGCGGGTGGCGGTCGCGCCGCTTGACGCCCTGGTAGAACAGCGGCACCTCGATGTTGGCCGTCACCGTCAGCCAGCGGATGAGGTTGAAGCTCTGAAAGATAAACCCAATGCGGGTGTTGCGCACCTCGCTCAGGTCGTTGTCGTCCATGCCCGAAACGTCCTGCCCGCCCAGGAAATAATGCCCGCCGCTGGGACGGTCTAGGCAGCCCAGGATGTTCAGCAGCGTGCTCTTGCCCGAGCCGCTGGGCCCCATGATCGCCACGTACTGCCCCTGGGCGATGGTCAGCGTCAGCCCGTCCAGCGCCGTGACCTGCTGGAGGCCGACAGTGTAGCTCTTGACGAGCCCTTTCAGGACCACCAGATCCTCGCCGTGTTGTCCGTCCGGTTCAGTCACGGGGTCTTTCCTGCTCCTGTGCGGTCATGGTTCGCCCCGGCCGGGCGGGACTGGGCTTGCCGCGGCGGCTGCGCCGGTCGCGACTGGGCACGATGCGGACGCGACGCCGGCTGGGTCATGGCGTCCTGATCGGCGATGTCTTCGGGGCGCGTCAGCAGGACCTCATCGCCTTCCTGGAGTCCTTTGGCGATGACGACGCGTTTGTCGTTCATCCGCCCGGTCTCGATCGCCACCTGCTCGACCTGTCCGTTGCGGACTCGCCGGACGAACCGCCCGTCCTTTCCGGGAATGGTGTAGACCGCCGAGATCGGGGCCGACAGGACATCGTCCAGGCGGGCCAGGACCAACTCGACCTGGGCGCGCGTTCCGGGCTTGAGATTGCCCGGCAGATTGTCGAAGGCGATCACCACGTTGAAGACCTTTGCCCCACCCGAGCCCCACCCCCACTGGCTGTCAGGCAGCGGCGCCACGTGCGTCACGTGCCCGGCGATCGGCGCCTTGCCCAACTCCGTGCCGGGGCTGATCAACGCCTCAATCCCCGGATGCACCTCGCTGATAATCGACTCAAAGACCTTGGTCTCCACCTGCAGCGAGCTCATGTCCGGGATGATCATGATCTGCTGTCGCGGGCGAATCTCCTCGCCCACCGCCACCGTCACCGGGTTGCGCGGGTTGCCGCTGTCGTACACGACCAGCCCCGGGCGGTCGGCCTTGACGATCAGGTCCTTCATCGCGTCCTCCCGCTCGCGCAGGCGGCTCTTGCGCATCGCCAGGCTGCTCTTGGCCGTCATGGTCTGCGACTCGGCAACCATGCGCTTGGTGCGGCTCTCGACCTGCGCCTTGACCAGCGCCAGATCGGCGTCCGCGACCTTGGTTTGGAAGGTGCGCTTCTGGCGGGGATAGTCGAACTTCAGCAGGATGTCCCGCGCCCAGATCGCCTGCTGCAGCGAGAGCTTGAGCTTCTCCAGGCCCAGGCGGTCGGCCTCGATCTCGTTGCTGCTGTAAGGGCTCTTGAGCGTCGGGTCGGCATTGACCTTGAGCTTGAAATCCATCTTTGTCTGCGCCAGCGTCAGGTCCCGCTGGGCAATCTGGATATCGCTCTCGGCCTTGGCCTTGGCGATGGGCCAATCGCCCTCGATGTATCTCTGGAGGTCCTCCTTGGCGTCTTCGACGGCCTGCTGCGCGGTGCGCACGGTGTTGGCGGTTTCCTTCAGGCATAGCTTGAGGGTCTCTTCCGCCGAGATGTAATTCGTTTCGGCGGCGGCCACTTCCAGCCTGCGGGTATCGACGTCGTCGGTGAGGTCCTTGCACTCGAACAGGACGATGGTCTGCCCTTCAACGACGCGCGTCCCCTCGGGAACCACTTCCTTGATGACCACCGGCCAGCGCAATTCGTTGGCGATGACTTTGCGGCTGGCCGGCTGAATTTCGGCGGCCTGGGTGACGGAGATGACCATCGGCCCGCCCGTGACCTTGGTCAGCGGCCCCAAAGACTCCTGCTGGGCGTCCTGGCCGGGCAGGAGCAGCCACCCGGCCAAGCCAACGACCAAGGCCGCCGGCGCCAGCATCCACATCCGCCTTCGCGGCAGCAGCCTAGTCGCCCAGGTAGCCGTATCGCTTGCGGAGGAGGTCAAACCGGAAAGGCTCTTTTCGCTCATGAATCTGTCCTTTCGCATCGACGGAAAGCAGCCCGAGGCTGGCCAGGAAGTTCAGCCGCGTCGTCGTATAGCCCACCAGGGCCGAGGTCAACCCGTCCTGGGCGTTGCGCAGGGCGTCTTCGGCCTCGAGCACGTCGCGGGCCGAGGCCTGCCCTTCCCGCTGCTGCAAGGCCGCCAGCTTGCGCCGCCGCGTGGCGATCTCGACGCTGCGCACCTGCAGGTCGTAGCTGCGCTTGCTCTGTAACAGCGAGCGGTACGCCGCCCGCACCTGTACGCGAACCTGGTCTTCAAACTCCGCCAGCGACCGCTGCGACTGGTCCATGGCGATGATCGCAACCCGGTACACGTCGCGGTTGGGCACCTGGTCGATGTCGTACTGAAGCGTCATGGTGTTGACCAGCGTGCGCCGCTGCCACTGGATCTTCTGAAACTTCCGCGGTTCGGTGCCGGTGGCCGAGAGATCCACATTCACGTCCAACTGCGGCAGAAAATTGTCGGCCGCCAGCGTCACGTCGCGCTGGGCGTCGCGATACGCCGCCCGATGCGTCGCGACGTCCGGCCGCGCCGCCAGGGCGACGGCGATGGCGTCATCTTCCTTCAGACCCACCGGCGGCGTGCCGCTCTTGGCCAGCGCCTCGAGGGCGCCGGGGTATTCCAACTCGACATTGGTCAGCACGGGCAGTCCGAGCGTCAGCTTGAAGGCATCCAGCGAGTCCTGGTAGCTCTGGCGGAGCTGCTGGTATCGCACCTGGGCATTGAGGAGATTTTGCTCGGCCTGGTCCAACTGGATGCGCGACACCTGCCCGCCCTCGACCAGCACGCGCGTGATGGCTACCGTGTTTCCCAGGCGGTCAATGTTGGAGGTTTCGTTCTCGGCCTGGTCGCGGCGCTGCAGCACCGAGTAGTACTGCTGCACGATCGAAGCGGCGAACGTCTGGCGGAATCGCGCATAAGAAAAGACGTTGATCAGCAAGTTGCGTTCGAGGCGGTACTGCGGTTCGTACGCCACTCCGTTCCAGGCCCCCCGCAGCAGCGGTTGCGTGACGTTCAGGTCCAGCAGCGACGTGATGGGCGTGCCCTTGGTGCCCAGGAAATCCGTGGCCAGGTTGATCGAGGCCGCCGCCGCGACCACGCCGCCGGTCATCAGCCGCTGCGTGAGCGTCGGGCCGATGCCCAGGGCGCCGGCCTCGGTGGTGTCGCCCTCCCCCACGCGCGTTTCGGTAGCCACGCCGTCAATCGAGCCGGCCAGCAGCGGGTAGTCCCACGACCGCCGCGAGCTGGCCACTCCCAGGGCGTCGACATAGAGCTGCTCCTTGTGCGTCTGCAGGTTGCGGCTGTTGCGAAAGGCAATCAGCAGACAGTCGTCGACGCTGAGTTGCCGGGGCTTGGCCTGGCCAAGGTAGACGGTCTTGCCGTCGAGGACGATCTGCCCGCCCTTGCTTTCGGTAAACGGATTGTAGGCGATGCTGAAGTCCCGCTTCTCGCCCAAGGCCCCCTTCTCGGCCGTCCCGACCGCCTTGTATGCGGACTTGTCCGCCCAGTTCACCCACCATTTCTGGGCGCAACCGGCCACCGCCAGCGAAGATATCGAAAGCGTCAGCACCCCCATGGCATTAACAACTCCGCACCGCATTGTCCTGAGACTTAAACCAGTGTGTGCGGCGTTCGATATGCGCCAATTTTGGAAATTTCGCCTGACGTGCGGGTCCGGATCCTGTTTTGTTAGCTACCCTGTCACTTCTTCTTGCGGCGGTTCTTCTGTCCTGGGCGGCGGTTCTTCTTCCCTGCGCCAAACTGTTTGCCAGCGGCATCTTTGGCCTTGCGGGGCTTGGGCGGCTTGTTGGCCCCGGCCACGGGCGCCAGGTCCAGTTGACGCCGCGCCGGATCAACGCCCGCGATCTGCACCGTGATCGGGTCGCCGATGCGGTACTGCTTGCCGCTGCGCTGGCCGCGGATCGTGCCGAACTGCAGGCTCACGTCCCACCAGTCGTCGCCCAGGCTGTCCATGCGGATAAGCCCCTCGGTCGCGAACGGGTGCAGTTGCACGAACAGCCCGAAGTTCGTCACGCCCGTGACGACGCCTTCGTACTTTTGGCCGACCTTGTCGGCCAGGAACTGCAGCACCAGCACCTGGCGCAGTTCGTCCTCGGCCGCCTGCGCCCGCCGCTCGGTCATCGAGCAGTGATCGCCCAGGGTGACCAGTTCGGTCATGTCCACCTTTTCGGCAGGTTTTCCCTTTCCGCTGCGGCAGTACTGGGCGAAGAGGCGATGCACCGTCAGGTCCGGATAGCGGCGGATCGGGCTGGTGAAGTGGCAGTAGTCCTCGCTGGCCAGGGCGTAATGCCCCACCCGCTGGGGCGAGTACCGCGCCTGCTGCATCATCCGCAGCACGGCGAAGTTCACCGCATAGCCGGCCGGCGTTCCCCGAACCGACTCCAGCAAAGCCTGGATCGCGTGGCGGTCCATGTCAGCGGGAATCTTGTGTCCGCACGCCCGCACGAACCGCACGAGCTGCTGGTTGTCCGGCGTATCGGGCGCGGGGTGAACGCGGCGCAGGAAGTCGTACTCGCGGCCGTCAAGAACCGCGGCCACTGCCTCGTTGGCGGCCACCATGAACATCTCGATGACGGTATGCGTGTAGGCGGTGTCGGCCTCGGCCACGTCCGCGAGGCGTCCCTGCTCGTCGAGAACGATTCGCACCTCGGGCAGGTCCAGGTGAAGCATTCCGGCCTCGCGGCGGCGCTGTTCGATCTTGCGTGCCAGCTCGGCGGCCTGCTGCACGAGGGTGATGACAGGCTTGGCGTACCCGCCGGTCTTGCCGTCGATGATGTCCTGCGCCTGCAGGTACGTCAGTCGCTGGGTCGATCGGATGAGCGTCTCGGCCAGGCGGGCTCCGGCGACGTTGCCGTCTTCGTCATACGTGATGAACGCGCTCTTGCAGAACCGCGGTTGGCCTTCCTGCAGCGAGCAGACGCCGTTGCTGAGGATTTCCGGCAGCATCGGCACGACGCGGTTGGGGAAGTACACGCTCGTGCCGCGTCGCCGGGCCGAATCGTCCAGCGCCGTACCTTCGCGCACGAAGTGCGACACATCGGCGATGTGAACGCCCAGAATCCAATGCCGCCCCTGGCGCTCGAGGCTGATCGCGTCGTCATAGTCGCGGGCGTCGGGCGGGTCGATGGTGATGACGGTCTGCCCGCTGAGGTCCTCGCGGCCGTCGGGCCTGGGGTCGAACGTGTCGACCGCCCGGCGGGCGTCGGCCAGGGCATCGTCGTCAAAGACATCCTCGATTCCGCTGGCGCGGATAATGCCGATGGTCTCGGCCTCGATCTGCCCGGTGGCGCCGAGGTTTTCGACGATCACGCCGGTGGGAAACTCGCCCGGACCGCCGAAGTTGACGATCTCGACGAGGACTTTGGTGCCCTTGGGCGGTCCGGCCGTGCCGACGTCCCGAACGACGATCGGGGGCGTGGTTTCCTTGCCCTCGGGCATGACGAACCAGGCGCCTTCGGAGAACTCCAGGGTTCCGACGTAGCGATTGCGCCCGCGGCTGACGATCTCGACGATCTGCCCTTGATAGACGGCCTGTCCGTCGCGTTTGCCGCGGCGCTGGGCCGTGGCGACGACGCGGTCGCCGCTGCGAGCGGTTCCGACGGCCTCGGCCGGCACGTAAAGGTCGCCGTGGGCGTTGGGGGTGTCGGGAATAACAAAGCCGAATCCGCGCCGGTTGGCGCGGAAGATTCCGACCACGCGGTCGGTGATCGCCGGCAGGGTCAGGGCGCTGCCGCTGCCGAGCACGAGGCGCCCGTCGTCGCGGAGGGTCTTGATGGCCTCGCGGAAGGCGTCGTACTCGACGTCGGCCACGCCCATCTGGTGGGCGAGTTGGCGCGGTTTAAGGGGGTGATAGTCTCTGCGTGACAGAAACTTCAGAATCGCATCATAGTAACGTTGAGGCATAAAACTCCGTAACATGGGCATCTCGCCCGTGAGTAGCGTGGGCGTCTCGCCCATGCTTTCTTCGTGGCATGGGCGTCTCGCCCATGCGTGGTGCAGGCTCAGCGCCCGCTGTTATTCATTCGTCCTATCGGTCTCACTTGTCCTATCTTCCTTCCGGCAAAATAGGACCAATAGGACGAATAGGACCTACGTTTGCACACAGTTCATCGCCAAAAAATGCGACGCTCAGGTGGAGGGGGACCTGAGCGTCGTTCCTGACTGCACTCTTGGATGCAGGTGGAGGGAGACCCGCACACTCCGGGTGCAGCGGACAGCTAAAGTCATGTTGCACATCGGCCAATATCGGACAGGACCGCGCCTTCAGTGCACGCTTTCCTGAGCTGACTGGGGGCACATGCGACGAAACACCGCAATCTTTCGCTCATTCACTACATCGAACTCGACCGGCTCATCATTCGATACCGACTGGCCGACCTCCCCTGCAGCCTGCGACAGATACCCCATAATCGCACTGCGATGGCGGGCCAGAACCTGCCGATGGGTCCGCGCATGACTGACACAACGAGGCAATGATGGGCATACGGCCATGTACCCGCCGTCGATTTCCCGCCGTGTCAAGACACATAGCCTCATGCTATGCTCCTTTTCGTGCGGGGCACGCCCAAAGCGTGTCCTGACCCCTTGATTCCTGCTACAGGAGCGCATATTACCACCATTTCGAGAATTTGCAAGTTCAAACTCTCCGAAAGGCGGAATCTCTTGCCAAGCCCGCCGCCCGCGCGGCCCGCTATCTATTGCTGGCCGTTCGACGGCGGGGCAAACGGAGCAGCGCCGGCCGCCGGCGAAGCGCACTGCGCCTGCAGCTTCTTCATCTCGCTTCGAACGCAGAGATCCTTGACGATGGCGATGATGGCCGCGACTACCAGGATCCCCGGAATGGCGATCTTGCCCTGCAGCAGCAGCGATATCGTGAGCAGAGTGAACAGGGGCAGAACGATCCAGTAAAGCACCCGGTAGCCCGTCCGCAAATCCAAGCTGACGCTCTTGCCGCAGTTGGGGCACAAGAACTTCTTGAAGCCAAGAAATGTGCTCTGGCGCTGGGCGCTGGCGCGCGTGCGGCAGTTGGGACAGAGGAACTCTTCGATCTTCGCCATGTGATTTCTCCCGAAAAAGCAATTGTGAAAGTATGACAGCGACGGAATTGTACCTGCCGGAGATGGAATGGGAAATAGCGCGATTGCTTTCTTTTTCGAGCGGTTCGCATTAGCATCTGCCGGCTAAGCGAAAGGTCTCAGCCATGCGATTTGAAAATGTGGAGTTGCACAACGTCGCCCAACTCGCAGCGGCCACCGAAGGCGGGCATGATCTGCAGCGCGTTCCTGATGGCGTGCGGGCGGTGATGAACGACTGGGGCAAAACGTTCGCGCGGCATGGGGCGGGGTGTGAGATCCGCTTCAATGTCGCCCCCGGCAGCGTCGCGAAGATCACGCTGCAGGTGACCGAGGACAACGTCATCCCCCCACTGGCCAGCGTCTTCATGGGCGAGTTCTGCTGCAAGGTCGTCCATGTCGGGCGCGAACCAACAACCATCACGTTCGACCCAGCCAAGCTGACGATCTATCCGGAGAAGTTGCACCGTGTCGCGGCGGCGCGGGCGGTGCGGTTCGACGCCGGCCTGGTGCGCATCTGCCTGCCTCACCTGCACCCGGTGCGGCTGCTGTCGGTCGAGGGCGACCTGACGCCCCCGCGGCCGGAGCAGCTCCCGCATCGCCGGTATCTGGCCTACGGTTCGTCGATCACGCATGGCGCGTATGCCATCACGCCCGAGTGTTCCTATGCGATGCTGACGGCCAAGGCCCTGGGGGCCGACCTGGTCAACATGGGCTTCGGCGGCGCCGCCCGGATGGAGCCGGAAATGGCCGCCTACATCGCCGGCCGCGATGACTGGGATTTTGCCACGCTGGAGATGGGCATCAACGTCGGCGACTGGTCGACGCAGCAGTTCCACGACACGATCGAACCTTTCGTTCAGACGATCGCCGCGGCCCATCCAGGCAAGTGGATCTTCTGCATCGACCTGTTCACCTTTGAAGGCGACTTCAACCCCGACCCGCCGACGGCGGTGAGCTTCCGCCAGGTCGTGGCCGAGACGGTGGCCAAGATCAACAGCCCCAAGGTGGTGCATCTCGACGGTCGCAAGTTGCTGACCGATCCGCGCAACCTGTGGATGGAGCTGGTGCATCCCAGCGCAGATGGAATGTTCGAGATCGCCCGCAACCTCTCGCAGGCAATGATACACCGGATGGCATAGGCTCCGTGTCGCCTACGCCGCGGCGGGAATGCCATGGCGACCCATCGAAGCAGAAAAAGCAGAAAAGCGAGTGAGGCAAGATTCCTTGCTCACTCGCTCTTCTTTGTGCCTCTGTGGTCAGCCTTTCAGTCAGTTACGGCGCTTGCGGAGCATCGCCAGAGCGCCCAGTCCCAGCAGCGTGAGCGTCGCCGGTTCGGGGGCAACCAACACGAAGCTCTCGATAAGACTATTATCGCCTCTATAGGTATTGATCGTGAAAGTGGTAGGCGTCATATCGAAGATGGCAAAAGACTCGATACTCTCCGTGTAAACGACATAGTCATCTTTATTGGGATCAGGAGAGTACAGTGGCGCGCCCATCGAGCCGGAGATCAAGTACTCGATGCCATTAACTCTATTGTGCTGGTAGAAATGCTGGTGCCCGGCCAGATACAGATCCACACCATTGGGCTCAAAGACGTCGGTGGCCATGGCCCTGAAATCAGCGTCGCCAACCTCGTCATATCCAGCCCGGTCAGCGTACGCCGGGCTGTGTGTCAACACGATATTCCATGTCTTATTGGAGGCCGCCAAGTCGGCGGCGGCGAAGTTCCACTGGGCGCTGCCTTTACTATGGGTCACCATGTAATTCAGCACCAGAATGTGCGCGTCGCCGTAGTCAAAGGAATAGTAATCAGGGTCACCGGTCGGGCTTTGTGTAAACGCCTTAGTCTGATTGTTGTTCCAAGCTTCGTGGTTTCCTGGCGAATTGATCCAGGGAGTTGTCGCATTCAATGCCACCTGGTTGGGCACGAACCACTCAGTCTTCCACGAGGAGTATGACGTATTGGCGCAGAGGTCGCCGCCATATACCATCATCCGCGGCTGGTATGACGCAATGCCAGAAGCTATGATGTTGTGCACCGTCGTGCCGGAGCGCGAATCGGCGGCAAATCCCCAGCGGACGGTCGTGCCCGCCAAGGGGGCCGTCCAAAACGAATAATCCTGTGAGACAGAAGCGCCTTGAGTGACGCGATAGTGGTACTGTGTATTGGGCAACAGCCCGGTCAACTTGATATTGTGGACATAGGTGGGCGCGTCAGTGGCTTGGACGTTCTGTGTTTCAGCGGTCATCCCGTAGGCAGAGGTCAATCCAAAATCAACCCTGGCCGTCGCTGTGGAGTTCGCCTCCAAAGATACATAGACGCTGTCTTTGGTAACACCGGCCAGCCATGGCGTCGCAGTCACGGCATCGGCCAGACAGGCAGAAGTTGTCAGGCAGATGGCCAAGATAGAGATCTTTGCCAAAGATACACTCGTCAGGACACGACTGATCACTGTACAGCCTCCCTTACATATTGTGTGGTTCCTCCGAGCCACGTGTTTGCAGGGTCGCCTCCACGAACCTGCCGTCGGGCCGCGTTCGGCCCCAAACAGCTATATTAAATTATCACAAGTTCGCATTTAGTCAACAAGGAACCTGAAAAAAAGCGTCAACTAGTCAATATCTGGCCCTTGTGGCGGCAAACCGTGGCCGGGTTTGTTGGCATAGAGCAGGTAATACACCACCGGCACCACCAGCAGGGTGAAGACCGTCGAGGCCAGCAGGCCGAAGATCAATGCCCACGCCAGGCCCGAGAAGATCGGGTCTGTCGCGATGGGCAGCGCCGAGAGCATCGCCACGCCGGCTGTCAGCAGGATCGGGCGCAGGCGCACCACGCAACTTTGCATGATAGCCTCTTTGAGGTTCGCCCCGCGCGACAGTGAGAGGTGGATAAAGTCCACGATGATAATCGAGCTGCGCGTAACGATCCCCGCCAGGGCGATCATGCCGATCATGGCCGTGGCGGTGAAGAACGTCGGCGTGGGGAACCCGCCCACGCTGCCGCCGCTGATGACATTGAGCAGCCAGAAGCCGGGCATGATCCCGATGATCGTCAGGGGAATGGCCATCATCACCACCAGCGGGATGACAAAACTGCGCGTCTGGTGCACCAACAGGATGTAAATGGCGATCAGCGCCGCGATGAATGCCAGGCCCATGTCGCGGAAGACATCCAGCGTGATCTTCCACTCGCCCTCGCCGGTGAAGCTGACGTCGATGCCCGCGGGCACGGCCCAAGCAATGCCCCCGCCGTTGGACAGGTACGAGCGCCGCCCCAGCGGCTTGGGCTCAGCCGGCGCGGCGGAGGCCGCGTCGCGACGATCAGCCTGGATATCCAGCACAGCCTCAGACGGCGGACGGCCGGCCATCTCGGCCAGAACGTACATCACCGGGCGCAGATTCTTGTGGTAGATGGTCTGATCGGCAGTGACCACGTCCCATCGCCCCAACTCGGCCAAGGGGACCATCGCCCCCGAGGCGCTCTTGAGCGAGACGTTGGCCAGGTCCTGCTCGCTGGATCGCTGGGCCCGGGGCAGGCGCAGATCGATCATCAGCGGGTTTCGCTCCGCGCGCTGCTGCACCACGCCGCCCGTCGCGCCGCCCAGCAGCATCTGCTGCGTACGGGCGATCTCGTCCACCGAGATGCCGTTGAGCGCCGCCTTCTGCTGGTCAGGCACGAACCGCAGTTTCGCCTCCATGGCCTCAGACATGTCGTCGACATCGACGACGCCGGGTTCCTTCGCCAGCCGCTGTCGCACGGTCGCGGCCGCGGAAACCACCTCGGCATAGGGCGTGTTCTCCTGACCGTACACCTCGGCCGCCACTGTCGAGAGCACCGGCGGTCCGGGCGGGGCCTCGACGATCTTCAGGCGCACGGCGTGCTCATTGGCGATGCGCGTCAGATCATTGCGCATCCGCAGGGCCAGGGCGTGCGTCTGGTCATGGCGGTGCTTGCGGCCGACGAGGTTGATCTGAATGTCAGCCACGTTTGCCCCGCGCCTCAGGTAGTAATGGCGGACCATGCCGTTGAAGTCCATGGGCGCTGCCAGACCGACATAAGACGTATAGTCGGTGATTTCAGGGACGGCGGCGAGATACCGCTCCATATCGCGTACGGCCGCATCGGCGCGTTCGAGCGTCGTGCCACGATCAAAATCCAGCACGAGTTGCAGCTCGCTCTTGTTGCCGTAGGGAAGCATCTTCAGCGGCACGACGCGCATCATGGCCAGGCCGGCGGCGAACATCAGCAGCAGGCCCATGACGGCCAGGAATGCCCAGCTCGCGCGGCGGGTGCGCAGCAGGCCGTGCATGATGGGGCGAAACACGCGGTACATCCGCGTGCTCGTCAGGTCGCCGGTGGCATGAGGGTCCGCCGGGGCCGCCTCGCCGCCGCCCATGGCGTTGTACCGCCGCCGCAGCAGGTGGTAGGCCAGCCAGGGCGTAATGGTGAACGCGACGACCATTGACATCAGCATGGCCACGGGCACGTTCATCGCCATCGGTCTCATGTACGGGCCCATCATTCCGGTGATGAACAGCAGCGGCAGGAAGGAGGCGATGACGGCCAGGGTGGCCGAGATCAGCGGCGGGCGGATTTCGCTGACGGCCTCGAGCACGATCTCCTGCGAAGCCTTTCGGCGCAGGAAGAAGTGGCGCACGATGTTCTCGACGTCGACGATCGGGTCGTCGACGAGCAGGCCCAGCGACAGGATCAGCGCGAACAGCGTCACGCGATTGATCGTAAGGCCCGCCAGCAGGTTCACGCCCAGCGTCAGGCCGAACACCACCGGCACGGCCAGGGCAACGATCAGGCTCTCGCGCCAACCCATGGAAATCGTCAGCACTACCACCGCCAGCACCAGCGCCACGCCCAAGGCCTCGATCAGGTCGTTGACCTTTTCGTCGGAGTTCAGCCCCGTGTTGCGCGTAATGACCACGTCCACGTTGCCGGGAACGACGTCGGCTTTGAGCCTCGCAGCCGCGGCGAGAATATCCCGCGAGACGGCGACGGCGTTGGCGCCTTTCTTCTTGGACAGGGCGATGGTGACGGCCGGCTGGGAGTTGGGCGAGGCGTCGGAGCCCGAGGCCGCCTGGCCCACCAGCGTGCCGGTGGCCCCCGGCCGGGCCTCGAACCCGCGTCCCTGGCCCCAGGAGTGGCGCACGTACGAGACGACCTCGTCGGGGCCGTCTTTGATGTCGGCCACGTCCTTGAGATAGACCGGCGCGGCGTTGAAGACCCCCACCACCAGTTGCCGCAGGTCGTCGACCCGCTCGAAGACGCGTCCGCTCTCGACGGCGTATTCCTCGTCGGTCCGCGTAAAGTCACCCGCGGTGAGCCGCACGTTCGATGCCGTCAGGGCGCGCTGAATCTCCAGCGGCGCGACGTTGAACCCGCGCATCCGCTGGCGGTCGAGATAGACCAGTGCCTTGCGCGGCTGACCGCCCACCACGTAGGCTCGCGAGACGTCCGGGACGGCCGCGAGGCGAGCGACCATTTCCTCGCCGAGGCGGCGCAGGGCGTAGCTGTCGCTGCCGGCGCCCTGCAGCGTGAGGGTGACGATGGGCACGTCGTCGATCTCCACAGGCTTGACGACCCAGCCCGTCACGCCCGGCGGCGCCAGGTCGACGTTCTCGTCGATCTTCTTGTACAGTTTCACGAGGCTGCGTTCGCGGTCTTCGCCCACCAGGAAGCGAACGGTGATGATCGCCTGGTCCTGGCGCGACATCGAGTAGACGTACTCCACCCCATCGATCTGGTAGAGCATGCGCTCCAGCGGCGTGCTGACGAGCTGCTCGACCTGCGCGGCGCTGTGACCGGGAAAGTTCACGTACACGTCGGCCATCGGCACGACGATCTGCGGGTCTTCCTCGCGCGGCGTGAGCATCAAGGCCGTGGCGCCGATGGCCATCGAGAGGATCAGCAGGATCATCGGCAGGTTGCTGTCGAGGAACGTGCGGACGATCCCGTTAGTGAATCCGCCGCCGCCCCGGGGCGAGCCTTGCGTCGAATGGTCGCTCATGGCTGGGCCTCTCCCGCCGGCAGCACCACTTTCTCGCCGCCCTTGAGACCCGCCAGCACCTCGACCTGGGGCTTGGCATCGATGGTGAGAGAGCGGCCCAACTGCACGCTGCGCCGCTCGAGGCCCCGCGGACCCGCCACCGTAACCATCGTCAACTGTCCCACATGCTCCACGGCCGCGGGGGGAATGACCAGCACCTTGGCCTGGCCCAGCGGGACGCGAAGTTTGGCGTACATCCCCGGCCTCACGCCGCTGCGGCACGGTCCGACGACTTTCACCTGGAACGTTCTCGTGAGCGGGTCGGCCAGGGGCACGATCTCGCTGATTGTGCCCGTGCAGGGCCCGCCAAGATCGTCGATGACCACGTCGATGTCCTGCCCCTTGGCCAGGCGCTTGATGAGGCCTTCGCGCACGTTGGCAATCATCTGCATTCGGTCGTAGAGGCTCACCAGCACCTGCCCCGGCGCGACGGTGTCGCCGATGTCCACGCGCTTGTCGACCACTACCGCGTCCATGGGCGAGCGAATCTCGGTGTAGCTGAGATTCTGTGTCGATTCATCCAGCGCCCGCTGTGCGGCCACAACCTCGCCGGCCAGGCCTTCGAGGCGGTACCTGGCGGTATCGACCTCACTGGCAGTGGCGACGTTCTTGCTGAAAGCCTCCTTGATGCGATCGAGATTCTTCTGCGCCTCGTCGCGCGAGGCCTGGGCGATGCTCAGCTTGGCCTGGGCCATTTCACGGCGGTTCTGCCAGGTGGACGGGTCGAGTTTGACCAGCACGTCGCCCTTATGCACTTCCTGCCCCGCGATGACGTTGACCTCGATCACCTTCTCCGGCTCGCGCACCTTCGACGCCAACGCCGTCTCCCGCAGCGGACGGATGGTCCCCGGCGCCTCTTCGACCAGCGGCAGGTCGACCAGCCTGGCCTCGGCCGACGCTTGCGGCCGGGCCAGCGCACTGCGGGCGGCCGACGCCATTTCCTTGCCCGTGTCGGGAGCGACCTTCGGGCTGAAGACGCCGTCAAGGTAGAGCATCAGGAGGACAACAAATCCGGCCAGCACCAGAACAAGAACGCTTTTGATCGCCACCCTGAACAGTCGCTTCATCGCCAACTCCTTGCATGCTGCGGTCGCAGCGGCACAATGTCAAACCCATCATAGCCCCGCTCCGGGAACAATCGCAAGGAAAGGTGAGGGCGTGAATTGCAGCCGCTGGCGCGGCCACTGCGAGCGAGGGCTCAGCCGGGTCCGGCCCAGAGGAGTTGGCCTTGGGGACCGCTGACCAGCATCATGCAGAGCGTGCGCGGCTGAATGTCGTCGCTCAGGCGGAGGGTCGCGCGGACGACGTCGCTGCCATACTGGTCGAGCATCACGATCTGCACGTCCGAGGCATTGGCGATCTGCTTGAGGGTAAACACCGCCATCTCGCGCCGCCCACCGTCGTTGGGGCCGGCAGCGACCACCTGCGCGGCGATCACGGCGTCGAGTTCCTCCGCCGAGGCCGTGCGGAGCTTGGTGATCATGTCCTTGACCTGCACCGCCCGCGGCGAGTCGCCGCCGAGTTCCTTGCGCGGATATTCGCCCGAGCAGCCGCAGACGGCCGCCAGAACGCCCGCCAGCAGGCTAATTGGAATAGTACGGGTCATTGACGGTGCTGACGAATCCCAGCTTGCGCTGCGCGTTGAGGAGCATGCCCTGGCCCGGCGGCAGCGAGCCGGTACTGCCCGATGCAAACAAGACGCCGCACTGGCCGCTGTGGCGGAAGTGGTTGGTCGGCGTCACCGTGCCGCCGGCGCCGGGTACGGGCGGCTCCAGGTACGTGCTGTTCTGGAAGATCGGCACGCTGGCCGGAGCCCAGTACAAGGCCGAGTCGGCATAGACGATCAACTGCGAGGGGCGCTTGATGTCGGCGCCGGTCTTGCGGGCAACCTCGATCGTGGGCGCCCCAACGCGAGTCATGAATTTGCCGTCCAGGAAGAAAGCGTTGTACCCGTACGTCGTGGTCGGCTCGATGATCCCCGCCTGGGGCACAACGTCTTTCCAGTTCATCGACGGGCAAAGCAGGCAGTGAAAGTCCCAGTACGGATACATCCAACTGGCTCGCTGGTTGACCGGGTTGGTGGCCGCGCCCCAACTGTAGATGTACGTAAACGCCCGCGTGCCTTCATACGCCGTCGTGTACGCCGCCCGATACGGCGGGAACTGGTCGGCGTGGTCGCGGCGGTAATTGTTGATGGACGTGCCCATGTAGCGCAGGTTCGTCTGGCACTGCACGGCCCGCGCCGACTCCAGAGCGCCCGAGACGGTCGGAATCAGGATCGCCGTCAGCACGCTGATAATGGCGATCACCGTCAGCAGCTCCATCAAGGTGAAGCCGCGCCGGCCGGACCGCATCGTCTTGTTCATTGCCTGGATCATCTCAATCTTAAGCCAACGATACCGAACCCGGGCCCCATGGCAAGGGCCCGGGTCCGGTCTGTTGGGAGGTTATCGAATTACGCACTGCGCCGGCGCAGCAGTCCCAAGCCGCCGACCAACAACAGCCCCAGCGTCATCGGCTCGGGGGCGTTGGTCGTGGGAATCAGCGGCACGTACACTTGATTGTAACCATGCGAGAGCACGTCTTCCTGCACCCATGCGTCGATGAAACCGTTGGCCAGATCACGCATGCCCACGCCGAGTTGGGACGGGGTCAGTTCGCCGTTGGGAGCGACCGCCGGCTGCGTATTGCCGCCGAAGTCCTGGTACGAGGCGTTGCCATCCCACCAGAAAGACGGATATGCCAGCATCCAGTACGGATCGGAAGCCATGATGCTTGACCCGTTGTATGACAGGCCGTCGAGCCCGAATCCGTAATCTTTGTGCGTGTGATAGGTCACGCCAATCACATTCGCGGTCTTCAGCACTATCAGCATGGCCTCGGACGACCCAGCGTCCACCGTCGCCCCGTGAGCCGGGTGCGTCGTGCCCCAGCTGTCAGTGTATCCGTTGACGTAAGGATCGTAGCCTTCGCTACCGTCGTCAACACGCGCCACAGTGTCGCCATCATTCCAGCGATACCCGAAGGCGTACGATCCGCCCGGTATGGCGGAATGGCTGAAATCCAGTACCAGCAGCGCCTTGTTCTGGGCGTTGATATCACCGGTCCACGACTTAACCTCGATGCCTGAAAATACATCGGCCTGGGCCGACGCGGCCAAGGCCAGCACGCTGCACACCGCTGCTGCACGAAACAACCCTTTACGTCCGAACATCTCACAACTCCTTTTGTGCCCTCGGGCACAGACGGAACAGACAGCCCGCACGCGGACCGTCTCGGGGAACAGAAACCTGGGGGAGTTCTTGAAGTGCCGGCGCGAAGAGGGAAACGGGCCCGTTTTCCGCCTCTCGCGAGCGGCAAACAAAAATCCCGGACACTCGCGGGGGCAAGTTCCGGGACAATGCGCTGGAAGGCGGATTGTTACCGGCACCCACTCACTCGCGGTGGTGCACCAGGTTATCCGCAGGCAGGTCTTCTGGCTTCCGGGTCTACCTTCCGCTGCGCCTTCCCGGACCGTTAACACAACGATCCAGTGGCCTGTGCAGCGGTCGTCACCGGTTACAGCGGCGCGTCCGCGGCCGATTTTCACGGCCTTCCCTTGGGTTCGTCGTCGACGAACACCTGCTGATGGGACTCTTCTAGCCCCTCCGGCCGCTCCTGTCAAGCGGCGTTCTGAAAAAAACTTACCACAGAGTCTCAGAGGAAGATGAGGGTAAAAACAAAACTCGATGTGAAAAACAAACTGTTAGTATCGAAATCTTGCTTTTACCCCCTCAGCTCTTCTCGTTGTCTCTGTGGTAGGTTTTGTCTTACCCGACGCCGGCTGCTTTGAGCGCCACGGTGCAGCGCTGCACGAGTTGGGTTTTCAGTTCGTCGATATCGCCGGCCAGGCGCACGCCGGCGGCTCGGCGGTGGCCGCCACCGCCGTACTGGCGGGCGATCTCCGCCACGTCGATGGCGTCGCGGCTGCGGAGGCTCACGCGCACCAGCGCTCCGTTCTCGACCAGGATGATGGCCGTCTCGACCGACGCGACGCGCAGGGCCTCATTGACAAGATTCTCCGTCTCTTCGCACGTGGCGCCGGTAGCCAGGAAGTCGCTCTTGCGGATGGTCATGGCCGCCAGCGCCCCGTCACAATGCAACTCCAGGCTCTCCAGCACCCGCCCGATCAGCTTGAGCCGCTCGGGGCGGTCGGTCTGGTAGAGCTTTTTGTAGAGCAGGTCCGGCCGCACGCCGGCGGCCACGCACTGGGCGACCGCCCGCAGGGCGGCAGCGTCGGTGTTGGCAAAGTGCAGCCATCCGGTGTCGGTGGTGACGGCCACCATCAGCGCCTCGGCGACGGCGAGGGGCATCGGCCACTCCAGGTGCTCGATGACCTGCATGACCATGATTCCCGCCGCGGCAGCGGAGGCGTCGATCCACTGCACGCTGCCGAGGTCGTCGACCGTGCGGTGATGGTCCACCACGGCCACCTTGTCGCGTCGCGCGACGATAGCCTCGGCGATTCCCTCGAGCTGGCTGGCGGCGCACGTATCGACGATCACGACGAGGTCGGCCGCATCGGCCAGCGCGGCGAAGCGGTCGCCGGCAGGGATCTTCTGATCGGGGAACAGGAATCCGTACCGTTCGGGCAGGGCGTCGGGCAAAACGCAGGCGACGCTCTTGCCGGCGGCACGGGCAGCGCCGGCAAGGGCGGCCATCGAGCCCAGCGCGTCGCCGTCGGAGCGCGCGTGCGTCGTGACAAGCAGCGACCGTGCGCCCGTCAGGCGGTCGCACAGCAGGCTAAAGACGTCGTTTGCAGATTTCGCGCACACGCTGCACGTCCTTGGATATCTGAGTCTTGAGGGCCTCGGGGCCGGCAAACCTCTGCTGGTCGCGCAGGCGTGCCAGCAGGCCCAGGCTCATCATCTTATCATAGACGCTGTCCTGAAGGTCCAGCAGGAAGGCCTCGACGACGACCTCGTCGCCGTCGAACGTCGGCTGCGTGCCGATGCTGACTGCGGCCGCACTGCCCTGCCCGGCCACGCGCGCCCATCCGGCGTAGACGCCCTGGGCGGGCATGACCAGGGGACCGATGTCGATGTTGCACGTTGGAAAGCCTAGGCTGCGCCCGACGCGCCGCCCGATCACGACCGGCCCCTGGAGGGTGTAAGGCCCGCCCAGGCAGCGGGCGGCGTCTTCCACGCGCCCGGCGGCCACCAGCGAGCGGATGAGCGTGCTGGATATCTGCACGGTTTCACTGCCCAGTTCGATCAGCACCGGATCGATCGCGTGGACGAAAAAGCCCAACTCGGCGCCGCGCCGGCGCAACAGCTCGATGTTCCCCGCCCGGGCGGCCCCGAAGAAGAAGTTGCCGCCCTCGACCATGTGCCGCGGCGCAAAGCGATCCACGATCACCCGCGTGATGAAGTCTTCCGCCGAGAGGCCCAGCAGGGCTTTGTCCGCGCGGGCCGTGACAACGTAGTCGGCGCCGGCTTCGAGCAGCAACTCGGCGCGGCGCTGGGGCAGCGTCAGCCGTAGCGGAGCGTCCTGGGGCCGCATGACCAGGTCCGGGGGCGGGTCGAAGGTCATGGCCACGACGGGCGCGCCCTCGCCATCGGCCAGCGCCCGCGCGCGGGCGATGATGTGACGGTGGCCCACATGCACGCCATCAAAGTTGCCGATGGTCAGCACGCACCCGCGCATCTGCGAGATCAGCAATTCCAAGCCTTGTATGTGCCGCTCGTTCATGAAGGGTCAGATTCTAGCACCCACGATGCGGGATATCCAATATCTGATACCGTACGCCAGGAGGATCGCCTCTAAATCAACACCAGGGCCTGTTGCCGCCCAAAGTCAAAAAGCTCGCAGAGCGGTCATAGGCTTGCGGGAACGCGCGAAAGTTTGGGACCTTGAAGCTTTGGACTTTGAGTTTGTTTAGGATTTAGAGTTTGAGGCTTAGGATTTCCCCATCGGCATGGACCTTCTCCTCCCTGCAAAATTGGATTCGATTGCCTTGTATCGCACCCCCGTCAAATATCGCGGGCGGCCGTCCCACGCGGGACGGCCGCCCGTTCATCTCAACAATTCGACGCGGCTCGCGGGATCAGTCCACGCGACGACGACGTCGGATCACCATCAACACCGCTCCAACCGCCAGCAGAGCCATCGTCGCCGGCTCGGGAATCGGGTCCACCTTCAGACCGGTGATGTAGATGCCAGTGGCATCTTGCACGAAGGCCAGGCTCTCGGTATGCCACCGCTCGTCGGTGGTGGTTCCCAACGACCAGATTGGAGCATAGAACTGCGTCTGCGTCCAATCCGTCGTACCGGTGTACTGGAACAGATACAGCTTGTCGACAAGCCTGGCATTGTCAAAGCCGTATCCATCCAGAACCAGCTTCCAACCGTTCTGAAGCGTCAGACGCCCGTCGTTGATCACGATCAGGTCGGCAACGCCGTTGCCCAACTCCCAGTTGTAGGTGGAGTTGTTGTCCATTTGCAGGTTGCCATCAACCGTAATCGTCCCGATGCTGTTGCCCGGGGCCACATAGGCATTGCCGGCTATCTGCACCAGGTTGCTGGTCGTGATGTCCCAGTTGCCTTCCAGGCCGGCATTGTTGTTGAAATAAATGTGGCTGCCGGTGATGGAACCGTTACCCTTCAGGCGGTTGGGGTTCTCGGCCGTGCCGTTCTCTACATACATGCTGCCGTTGCCCGAGGTGCCGAGCTGGATGATGCCCTTGCCCTCTTCGCCGGCAACGTTGACGGCCAGCAGCCCGCCGCCGTTGTTCTGGACGTAGATGTTGCCCTGGGTGGCGATGTTGCCACCGACGGTCAACTGGCTGCCGTTCTGAACGTACAGGTGCTCGGTCGTCATGATGCTTCCGCCGACAGACGACGTGCCCTTGTTGAGCTCAAACCGCCACGCACTGACGTCGCCGCCCACCGTGTAGCCGGTGCCGGCCGTGCCGTCGGTGTAAACGTGCCAGCCCTGCAGACTACCACCTACGCTCAAGCGGCTGCCGCTTTCGAGGTAAACGCCGCGGTCGGCGTTGCCCTGGGTCTGAACCACGCCCGCACGGAGGCTGCCATCCACGGTCATGACTGTGGCATTCCGCAGATACACGTGCTCGCCGGTCTGCAGGTTGCCGCCGATGTGGCCGGTGCCGGCGTTCATTTCAAACCGGTACTCGGTCGCCACGTTGCCGCTGATGTCCACCAGCGAGCCGGGGCGGTTATCGGCGTTGAAGTAATTTGCCGAAACGTTGCCCGTCACGATCAGTTTGTTGCCGGTGTAGTTGCCATCGCCGTTGCCGACATAGATATCGCGATCCGAGGCCCCGACGTAGCGGGGGTCGGTGCCGGTGTAGGCGTTGCCGCTGCGCAGGTCGCCGATCACTCTCAACGTGCCGCCGTCATAGATTCGCACGTGCTCGCCCATGGTGGCGAAACCGTTCATCTGCAGTTCGCCGTCGCCACGCTTCTCCAGGCCCCACAGGTTCGTGACGGCGCCGGAGAGGACGGCCTTGTCGGCGGTCGAGTTCGGGTTGTCGTACACATGGATGTACCGATACCCGCTCTGGGCGTCGATGTCGTTGGTCAGCGTGACGACGTTGTCGGCCGTGGTCGACCCGAACATCAGCCTCGTGCCGCGGAAACCGTTGTCCTGGTTGTTCCAGTACAGCGTCGCGCCGCCTTCGAGGTTCACCGTCAGCGCGCCGCCACGGGCGGCGAAACCGCCGCCGTTGCTGTCCCAGCCGATGGCGCCGGACTCAGTCCAGCCGATGTTCATGTTCAGAGTGCCATTGGCCTGCAGGACGGCGCCCTTGTTGGTGTTGTCGGCGTTGTCGGCATACAACCACACCCAGCCGCTGCCCAAGCCGGCGCCATTCGTTCCGACATCCAGTGCACCGCGGTGGATCCGCGTCCAGCCGGTCCGCTCGCTGTTGTCGCCGGTCAGGAGCAGCGTGCCGGCGCCCTGCTTGACCAGCATGCCGCCGCCGGTCAGGTTGCCCGACATTGTCGCCAGGGTGGTCAGGCTTGGCGTATTGACGTTCCCCTCGCAGTTGAGGTTGATGTTGTTGGTCAACGTGACATTATGCGTCGAATACGCCGAGCCCAGGTAGATCTGCTGGCCGTTGAAGCCCGATCCATTGTCCGACCATGTTATCGCAGCACCGCCATTGAGGGTCACGGCCAGGTCGCCGCCGTAGGCGGAGAAGCCGCCCTGGCCCCAGTTCCAGTTTACGTTGCCGGCGCTGTACCCGATATTCAGTGCCAGCGTGCCGCTGCTCTCGATCAGGTTGGGGCCGCCGCCGTAGAAGGTGGTCCAATTGGTCGTGCTGAGGTTGCTGCCATTGGGCTTGACGCGAACCGTGGCGCCATTGAGGATCCAGTTGGCGGCCGTATTGTTGGTCGTGCCGTTAAGAACGGTCAGACCGTTGTCGAACCAGATCCAGCTGTCGCCGCCGCCGCCGGACAGATTGGCATTGACGGTGCCGCCGCTGAAGCCGTACGTATTGGCCGTGATCGTCTGGGCGTTGATCGTGCCGTTGGCAAGGCGCAGGCGGCCCAACTGCAGGTTGGCCTGGCCGGCATCCACCGTCACGGTCCGGTTCTCGATGTTCAGCGTCCCGCCCACGGCCAGCGTCGAGCCGGTCATGTTCAGGTCGCTGCCGCGCAGGTTCAGGTCGCCTGTCGCGGTGATGTCGCCTGCCGCCCCGGCGCCGTTGCGGACCAACGTGCCGTTGATCGTCAGCTGGCGAACGCTCAAGGCGTCATCCACAGTCAGGGTGCGGCCAGAGGCGATCTCGATGTCCGTCTGCCCCAGCGTCGTCACCAGGTTCGAGCCGGTCATGTTCAGATCGGCCCCGCCGACATAAAGCCGCCCGTCGACCTGGAGGTTGCGGTCGTCCGGGGTGGCGCCGGTGAGGTTCAGCGTGCCGTCCATGTTCAGGTTGTACACATGAAGAGCCTGGTCAGTGGTGACGGTGCCGCCGCCATTGATGTTCAGGCTGGCGCCGCTGCCCATGGTCAGCGCGGCCCCGCTGGTCAGGTTCAGATTGAAGCCGTTGCCGACGGTCAGGGTGCCGCCATCCTTGATGCTGATGGCCTGACCATTCTGGTTGAACGTGCCGGAGGACAGGTTCAGGTTCTGCGCGTTGACTGTCCCGGAAGTCGTCAGCGTGCCGCCCTGCAGGACGAGCGTGCCGCTGACGTCAAACCCGGCGTCGCCGGTCACCTGTGCGCCACCGTTGACCTCCATGTAGCTGGCGGCGATCTGGTTGTCGGCCTTCAGCGTCGAGCCGTTGTTGAGGTAGAGGTTGGCGCCGTTGGCCGTGAAGGTCGAGCCAGTGCCCGTCGCGGCGCTGGTGTCGATCGTGTAGCCGTAGCCCAGGTTCATCTGGTTGCGGATCGTCACGTCGCCGGCCGTGCCGGTGCCGTTGCGCACCAGGCTGCCATTGTTCTCGAAGTTCGCATAGCCGACGTCAAGGGAGTTATTCAGGATCAACTGACCGTTCTGTCGCACCTGCAGCCACTCGCCGCTGATGACCAGCGGGCCGTCAACGGTCAGCTTGCCGTAGTTTCCGGCATCGTTGCGGTTGCCGCTGCCATCCTCGTTCACGCCAAGATGGTAGAAGCTCTGTGTGCCGGTCCCGGCGAACGTCACATCGCCCTTGTAGACGCCCACGCGGGAGTTCCAGCCGGCCGCGATGTCGCTGGCGATCTCCAACGAAGCCCCGGGCAGGGCCTGGAGCGTCAGGCGGTTGTCATAGTTGGCTTCGACCGTCAGAGTCTTGCCGGCCGAGCCCAGCGTGATGGCCCCGCCCGAGGCCATGATAGCGGCCGTCTGGTGACCGTAATCGCCGTTGCCCAGATTCACGTGTTGAACGGTCACGGCGTTGTCGTAGGTCGTGGCCAAGCCGTCGGGGCTGTTGAGCACCAGGCTGCCGCCGACGTAACTGCCGTTGTAGCCGCCGGTAAGCTTAATGGCCGCCGTGCCCATCGCGCCGGCGGCGTTGCCCACCAGCGTGCCGCGCTGCACGTCGATCGTGGTATTTTCCAGATTCACGCCCGCCGCATTGAGGATCAGGGTGCCGCTGCCGGTCTTGGCGATCGTGGTGGCAACGCTGTTGCCGTCCAGAGCGCCGGTAACGGACACAGGGATCGCCCCGCCGATGCCGACCTGGCTGCCCGCGGCGGCGTCAACGCTCAAGGCGCCGATATTGACCTGCGGCGCCGTGCCCTGGATCGTCAGCGTCCCGTCTCTGAGCGTCACCGCGCTGACATCCACGGCCGTGCCGGAATTGGCTTCCAGCGTGGAACTGGCGGTCACCAGGAGGTTCGCTGAGGTGCTCACTTCGCCATAGGTCATCCCGATGTAGCTCCACATGCCGGCCTGATTGGCTGCGCTGGGATTGATATTCTGCCACCCCAGCGCCGACGTCCAGAACTGGAAGCCGACGTTCTCGCCGCCGCCGTTTTCGGCAAACCCAAAGGCGACTTTGTAGCTCTCATTCTGCGTCAAATTGACCCACTGCGGACCGCCCCAGTTGCCGGAGATTCTCTCGTTTTCTTCAAACGTGCCGTTCTGGTTCACGTCGATGTACATCGTGTAGGCATCATCGCCCCAATACGAATTGAAGCACTGATTGCCCGTCTCGGGGGCCTTATAGTAGCCCGTCCAGGCGACCTGGAAGTTCTCCGTGCGGGTTTGACCGGGGAAGAGCAGGTTGAAATTGCCGTTGTAGTTGATGCCTGGTCCGTTGGAAATACCCTTGCCGGTATCCTCTTCGGTCTCGGCCGCCACCTGCGTCAGCAGATTGCCCGGCTTCTCAAAGAGCAGTTGCGGATCGGGGTTCCAGCCGTCGTTGTAATAGATGCCCGCGGTCAGCGCGTTGTTGACTGAGCCGATGGTGGGCACACCGCTGAGTTCCAGCTTGCCTCCGGCCAACTGGACGGTGGTGGCGCCGCCGGTGGCATCATGCGTGGCCGTGCCGATGGCGGTCAGCGTGCCGCTCTGGACCACGATACTGGAATTGGCCGCCGAAATGCCGCCGGCGCTGTTGTCCATAACGACTCGGCCGGCGCCCGATCCCTTGATGTTCAGGGTCTGGGCCGCGCCGCCGTCGCTATAGGCGCCCATATTGAGGTCGGTGTTCACAGCGTTGAGCGTGCCGCTCTTGCCCGCCCCGGCCAGGACCGTGCCGGTCACGCTGACCTTGCCGGCGCCGCTGCCGCGCAGCTCGGCGCCGTCGGCCAGGGTGACGCTGCCGAAGGCCACATCCGCGGTGGTAGCCTGCAGTTCACCGCCGTTGGCAGTGACCTGGAAGTTCTGAGCCGTCAGGTCCACGGCCGTGGGGTTATTGATCGCCAGACCGCCGCCGTTGAGCGGATTGATGGTCGCGCCATGCAGGGTCTCGCCGGTCAACTTCACCAGGCCGCCCTGAAGTTCCAGTGTGGTGTTGGACAGGAAGTTCGCGTCACCGCTGTTGGCCAAGGCCAGCGTTCCGGCGCCGGTCTTGGTCAGGACGGTGCCTGCCGTCGAGGCTGTGAACTCCGCCACGGCCAGATCCTGTCCTGCGGTGGTCGCGGCAACCGTCGCGCTGCCCAGCAGGTCCATCGTGTTGACGGCGCCCTTGCCGGCCGCGAGGGTCGCGCCGGCGTCGACAATCACCTTGGTGCCCGCGTCGGAGGTGGCATTGAGGTAGCCGCTGATCGTCAGCGTGCCGGTGGGGGCAATGTACAACTGCCCGCCGTTGCTCAGGGCCACAGCCTTGGCCGCCTGCGCGTCGTCAACGGTGACTTTGTAAGCTGTGTCAATCTGCGCCTTTTCGTTGGCCGTGGGATAAGTCGGGGGCTGATTCGTCCAGGTCGAGTCGCTCCAATTGCCGTCGGCCCCGGCGTTCCAGATCATCGTGTAAAGGCCGTTGTAGATCGTTCCGGCATTGCCGCCATCCACATTGAAGTAGCTGGCGAAGTTGATGAGGTTGCCTTGGTTGGATAAATACGTATTGGCGATGTTGTACGTGCCTTCGTCAAACGTGTTGCCGCCCAAGGTCAGGCTGATGACATTCAATGCATTGGTCGTGCCCGAGTATCGAACGAAGCCGCCGTTCTCGATCGTCAGGCTGGTCATGGCGCTGCCCAGGGCGTTGTTGTTTTCCAGCCACAAGCCACGATACGCCACGTCCCACATGCCGCTGTAGGTGCTCGAACTGTCGCCGTAAAGGACCAGGCGCCCGTCTCCGGTCTTGGTGACCGCCACGCCCATTTCGCCGTGCAGCGAGCCCATGAGCTCAAAGTTGTACCCGTCCCAGTTGGCCCGCATGGTCGAGGCCGTACCGAGAATATTGATGTCGCCGTAGATGCGGGTGGCCGCCTGCCCGAACAGCTCGCCGCCGTTGAGGTTCACGGTCGCGCCGGAGACGTTCGTCTCGCTGAAGTTGTTGCTCATGCGGGCCGAGCCGCCGGAGAGAATGTTGATCGTGCCGGAATTGAAGCCCGAACCCCATTCGAGATACCCGCCGGAACCGTCCACTTTGATGGTGCCGCCGCCCAGGCTGTTGCGATTCACCGACGTCACGTAGCCCTGGCTGATGGTCATCGTGCCCGACCAGTCGCCCGTGCTGACGTTGCCCATGCCGGCGCCCTGGCCGCCCAGTTCAAGATATCCGTCGCCGGTCTTGTTGATGTCGGCCGTGCCGTTAAGGGTGTGAACGCGGAAGTTGTACCCGCCATAGTTGGCGCGGAGGGTCGAGTTGCTGAGGACGTTGATCGGGCCGTACAGATTCGTCCGGAATTCGCCGCGGATCTCGCCGCCGTCGAGGTTGAGCGTCCCGCCGGTGACGTCGCCCGACTCGTCGCCATTGAGCCAGGCCAGTCCTCCCGCTTTCACATTCACGGTGCCGGAATTGAACCCGTTGATCAGGTGAAGCGTGCCGGCGCCATAGGCCGTGCCCAGGTTCAACGTGCCGTTTCTCAGGCCGCTGCGGTTGCTGGTGAACTCCACGTACGATTCATCGACGGTCATCGTGCCCGACCAGTTGCCGCTTGTCGAGCCGAGTTGGAGGTATCCCGAGCCGGTCTTCTGAATGTTGCCCGAGCCATTGAGCTCGCTGTTGATCGTGAACTGGTACCCATTATAGTTGGCGCGCAGGATAGAAGCGCTGGCAACATTGATCGCGCCATACAGGTTCGTCCGGTACTCCCCGCTGAACGTGCCGCCGTCGAGCACCAGGTTGTTCGCCGTGGCCGACTGGTCGCCGTCCAGATGCAATTCGCTGCCGGCGTACAAGGTCAACTGGTCGGCAAACGTGCCGCCGTTGGCCGAAGCGCGGTCGCCGCTGTTCATGTAAAAGAGGTTACCGCTGCTGAAGTCCACCGGGGTGGGATCCCACTGGGCGGTGTCCATCCAGTTGTTGTTGGTCCACCCGGTGTTCCAGGTATAGTCTGTAGCCAGAACGGGTCCCACAGCCACCAGGCACATAATCAAGAATGACATTGCCAGGACGGGGGCGGTCGTTGCAGCGTTCCTCATGACAGGTCTCCTCTTTCTTCGGACAGGATTTGTCGCGCGAACAAATCCTCTCCTTATTCAAACATTCACCAGCCCAAAAAGACGCTTGAAACTGCGGCTGGGCACCTCTGCTCCAGCGAACAAAACACACGGCGGTTTCCTGCCGCCACGATGTGCACTGGGTATATTAAACCGACCTCGGAAATTTCGCAAGAGAAAAACCGGGGCGACAGCCGAAAAATGTGCGAGAAATGAACGCGGACTGCTTTCCGACGAGTTTTTGACGTATCCGATTTTTCCTGTTTACTCTACCGCCCGCGGTTGAGGAGGCTGCGGCGGTGCAGGTAGTCGCAGAGGACCTCGCCCATGTCGCGGCTGGTGTCGACGGGGACATACTCGATCTGGTTGCGGTTGCAGATGTCTTCGAGCTGGGCGGTGTGGGCGGCCATGGCATCGAGGTAGCTCTTGCGCAGGTCGTCGGGCTGGGCCAGCAGATTCTGGTCGCTCTCCAAGCCGACGAACTTGACCATGCCCGCCAGGTCGAAGGCAATCTCGTCGTGATGGAGCGTGTGGAAGAGCACGACCTCGTGCTTGTTCCAGCGCAGTTGCTGCAGCGGGCCTTCCAGGCTTGTCAAATCTGAGAAGAAGTCGCTGAAGATCATGACGATCTCGCGGCGTTTGAACCGCCCGCAGAGCACCTGCAGGCTGGCGCCCAGGTCGGTCTTCTTGACCGGCTCGATCTGGTCGAGCACGTGCGTCATGCGGATGACCTGCCCCATGGCGTTGCTGGGGGGCACGTGGTCGACGACGCCCTGATCGAAGGTCGTCAGCGAGACCTTGTCGCTCTGGTGCACGACCGAATAGCCCAGCGTGGCGGCCATCTCGGCAGCGTACTGCATCTTCTGCTCGCTGCCCTCGCCGTATCGCATCGAGGCGCTGACGTCCAGCACGAGGTGGCAGACGAAGTTGGTCTCCATCTCGTACTGCTTGATGAAATACTTCTCGCGGGTAAAGTACACGCGCCAGTCGATGTGCTTGGGGTCGTCGCCGGGGACATACTCGCGATGGCCGGCGAACTCGACGGCAAAGCCGTGCCGCGGCGATTTGTGAGCCCCAGCCAGGTTGCCCTCGACCAGCAGCTTGGCCTCGATCCGCTGATCGGCCATCCGCGCCAGCACGGCCGGGCTCAAGTATCGCGTTAAGATTGATGTCTGCGCCATAGCAATCATCCAGGTTCGGGGACGGGGAGTGCGGGATTTAGGGGATTTAGGGGATTAAGAAGATTAAGAGGATTAAGAAAGAAGAGAACTGATTGACATCTGTCGCAGTCTTCATCTTTGTCCCGAATCCTCTTAATCCCTTAAATCCGCGTAATCCCGCACTCCCCGTCTTTGTCTCTGTTCTTAATCCTTTTAATCCCTTAAATCCTCGTAATCCCGCACTCCCCCCGTCCCCGTCTTTGTTTCTAATCCTCTTAATCCCTTCAATCCGCGTAATCCAGCTCTCCCCTCCCCGTCCCGTCAAGCAACAGGAGGTTGATACTGCTTATCAGCCGGGATCGCTTCGACCAGCATGTCGACGAGTTTGTCGCTGCCGACGTTGGCGGCCTGGGCGGGATAGTTCGCCGCGATGCGGTGCCGCAGCGACGCGTGGGCAACGGCTTGCACGTCGCCGGTGGTGGCGTGGAAACGCCCGTAGAGGATCGCCCTTGCCTTGGCAGCGGTGACCAGTGTCAGCAGCCCGCGCGGGCCGGCGCCGAAGTTCACCCAGTTGTTGATGAACTCAGGGGCTTCCTTCGTCCGCGGTCGCGACGCCCGCACCAGGGCGTGGGCGTAGCCGAGCACCTGGTCGCTGACGGGCACGCGGCGCACCAAGTCCTGCACCTGGACGATCTGCTGGCCGCTCATGACCGGCGTGATCTTGCCCAGCGAATCGGTGGTGACGCGACGGGCGATCTCCCACTCTTCCAGACCGGTGGGGTAATCGACCTTGATATACAGCAGGAAGCGGTCGAGCTGGGCCTCGGGCAGCGGGTACGTGCCTTCCTGCTCAAGGGGGTTCTGCGTGGCCAGCACAAAGAACGGCGCGGGCAGCGTGTGGATCGTGCCGCCGGCGCTGATCTGTCGCTCCTGCATCGACTCGAGCATGGCCGCCTGCGTCTTGGGCGGCGTGCGGTTGATCTCGTCGGCCAGGATCATGTTGGCAAACAGAGGCCCGGGCAGGAACTGGTACTGACGCTTGCCGGTGTTGGGGTCTTCCTGGATGACCTCGGTTCCGGTGACGTCGCTGGGCATCAAGTCAGGCGTGAACTGGATGCGCTTGAACGTCAGGTGCAGCGCCTGCGCGATCGAGCTGATCAGCAGCGTCTTGGCCAGGCCCGGAACGCCCTCCAGCAGCGCGTGGCCTCGGGAGAAGATTGAAATCAGCACCTGCTCGATCACCTGGTCCTGGCCGATGATCACGTTGGCCAGTTCCTTGCGGATGGTCTCGTAGGCCTTCTGGCAGGTCTGCACTGCTGCGATATCGTCTTTGGAAAGCTGCTGCTCGCTCATTATCGACTCCTGGGCACTGGGCCCGTTTTTCGGTCCGTTCTACTTGACGCTCTGACGGTAGTTCTGGAGCTTCTCTTCGTATCCAGGCGGCGGGTCCGTCTTGGCGCTGCTCTGGATGGCCGCACGCAACTCCGGCGGCAGTTTGGCAAACCACGGTTTGTCGTCGTATTTCTTGGGGGCGACCTTCGCGTCGGCCGTGCGACGGCCGGGCTTGTTGAGCCCGCCGCCCTTGCCGCCGCCGAAGTTCTGCGGGGCGTTGGGGTCAACGTCCGGAGGCGTGACGTTGGGCTTGGCCTTTTCCGGAAGAGCGAAGGGATCTTCCGGCGGCTCATCGTTCTTGGGCTCGGGCTTGAAGCCCGGAGGCAGCGCCTCGCCCTTGGGGATCAGGTCGTCCATCTTGCCGACCTTGGCCCAGGGGCGTTTGCCGTCAAACTTTCCGTGCTGGTTGCCCTTCTGCGGGCGGTCCTCGGTCGGGTTGCCGGTGCTCTCGCCGCCGACGCCCTTGCCCGGCGTGCCCTGGCCCATGCCCAGGTCGCCGGGGGTCGTGCCGGTCTTGCCCGGCGGAGGCTTGTCATCAGGCTTATTCTCCTGGTTCGGCGCAGGCGGCGGGGCCTTGACGATCTCGACTTCTTCGTCCTCGTTGCCCTTCTCCTCCTCCTTCTTGGGCAGTTCGCCGTTCTTGTCCAGCGTTTCCAGGGCCTTGTCGACGACCGGCTTGGAAGCGATCTGCTCAGCCGTCTCTTCCGGCGCCACGGGCTTGAACTGGTCACCCAGCGGCTTGGGCGGCGGCGGAGGCTGGTCCGATGGCTCGGTGATCGTGCGTTTCTTCTTTTCCTTAGGTTTGTCCTCGGGCTTCTTGTCCGTCGGATCCTTTTTCTCAGCGGGCTTGTCCTGCTTCTTGGGCGCCGGCGGCGGAGGCGGCGGCGTGCTGCGCCCGGTCGGGGTAGCCGGCGAGGGCTTGCCGGTGTTGGGCTCGAAGACGCCCGGGGCCGATGGCGGCGCTGCCGGCTGCGCCGGCGATGTAATCGGCGCCGTCTGAATCACCGTCGAGGCGTTGACGCCCTCTTCCGGAGGGTTCTGCACCTGCGGATTGTTGGTATCCTGGGCCTGCCCGACCGCGGGGGCGGGGTTCTGCGGGCCCTGGGTCTGCGGCGGGATGGGGATCTGCGCCCCGCCCTCGCTCTTGTCCATCTTTCGCTGCTGGGGCATGGCCCCCCCGCCGGCGATTTGCGGCGGCAGTGGCGGCTTGTTGCTGGGCGGGAAGATCGGCGTCGTCTCGGGCGGGATGAACTCCTGCTGCGGCGCGCGGTCGAGGTTGGGGTTCAGCTTGGCCGCTTCCTTGAGCGCTTCCTTGAGCGGCTTGTTGGCGACCTTCTTCTGCTGCGAGAGCTTCTCGGCCATGTCGCCCATTTC
>JBDKRA010000036.1:0-184314 GCA_039683615.1 Phycisphaerae bacterium | reverse complement strand
CGCACCGGCGGCGCCCTCCATGAGCAGCTTGCGGGCCTTGCCCACGTATGCAAGACCGCTGATCACCGTGACGATGACGGCCAGCCATACTGCGGCAGTCTTGAGCCAGAACGCCCACTCGACGTTCCGGAAGTCGGCCAACTGCTCCAGCACCACGCAGATGGCCACCGACTGCACGAGCATCTTGATCTTTCCGGCGTACGTGGCAGGGAATTTGATCCCGCACGATTCGCTGTAACCGCGCACGGCCGAGACGATGAACTCGCGGGCCAGAATCACCACGACCATCCACGCCTGCACCCCGCTAGCCATGTCCCCGTGCAGCCAGTGGGGCATATTCGCTTCGCGGAAGCCCAGCGTCGCGGTGTATGCGGTTAGTTTCACAAACCCGATATCCAGCATCGTGCCGACGGCAGGCGATGCCTCGCCGCTCATCGTGTAGTTCGATCCCGCCAGCATCGCGAACGCGCCCACCACCAGCACCTTGTCGACGAACGGGTCGGCGATGCGCCCGAACGCGCTAGTCAGGTTCATCTTGCGGGCCAAATACCCGTCGAGCACGTCTGTAATGCCCGCCACGATGTACAACACGAACGCCACCCGCAGCAGCGCCGGGCCCCACGTCGTGTCCTGTTCGTACAGTCCCAGCAGCACGAAGAACACCGCTGCCAGCACGATGCGGCCGAGCGTCAATTGGTTGGGAAGCTTCCAGTTCATGCGGGGCATTCAATCACCGAGGTTCGATGACCAGATCGTATCCGTCGCTGCCAACCACCGTGCCAGTAACGATGCTGCCGGCCTGGCGGGGCTGTGTCAGGTAGCACACGCTGTCGATGTCGGGCGCTTGGCCGCGATGGCGGGCGACACATCGCCCCTGCCCGTCGAGGCCGTCGACGAGGCATTCTAAACTCTTGCCCACCGCTTTGCCATTGGCGGCGAACGCGATTTTCTGCTGGGCGGCCATGATCGCCCTCGCACGGCGGCGCTTGACGGCGGCGGGAATCTGTCCCGCCATCTCGGCCGCGGGCGTCCCGGCCTCGCGCGAGTACTCGAACACGCCCAGGGCGTCGAAGCGGAAATCCTTCACGAAACCCAGCAACTGCTCGAACTGCTTGTCCGTCTCGCCGGGAAAGCCGACGATGAACGTCGTACGGATCGCGATACCCTTCACCCGCCGCCGCAACTTCTCCAGCAGGCGCTCGATGGCCGAGCGCGTCACGGCCCGTCGCATCGCCTTGAGAATCGCATCATTAATATGCTGCAGCGGGATGTCCACGTACGGCACGATGTGATCCGCCGCGGCCATGCAGTCGATCATCGCATCGTCAAAGCGGTTGGGATACGCATACAGCAGCCGCAGCCACCGCACGCCCTTAAGCCGGTCCAACCGCCCCATCAAGTCCGCCAGCCCCATGGAGTGCGGCGGTAACGACGACGCCTTGGATGTTTCTTCCCCGACGCGCCTGCCGCGCCAATCATACCCATAGCTCGTCGTATCCTGCCCGATGATATTCAGCTCGACCGCCCCGCTGTCGATCAGCTCACGCGCCTCGCGAATCACCGCGGCCGGCGTCTTCGACCGCAGCGGCCCGCGAATGTCCGGGATCGTGCAGAAGCTGCACCGTCGGCTGCACCCCTCACTAATGCGCAGATATGCCGTGTGCGGGGCCGTCAAACGGAAGCGCCCCGCGTCGCTGACAGCCGCTCCGCTATCGAGCGTCAGCAGGGACTGCTGCTCGTCGCGGCCCATCACGGCAGCGAGTATCTCGTCGCGATCGTTGACCCCAACAACGGCATCAATGCCCGGCGCCAACTCGAAGAGCTTCTCCGCATCACGGTTGACCAGGCACCCGGCCACCACCACCCGCCGCGCCCGCCCGCGAGCCTTCTGGGCCACCGCCTCGGCGATGACCTCCAGCGACTCCCGCCGCGCAGCCGACAGGAACCCGCACGTGTTGACGACGATCACGTCGGCGTCGTCCATGGGCGCGCCGACGACGCACCCGCCCTCGGCCAGCGAGGCCATCATCTTCTCGCTGTCGACGAGGTTTTTGGGGCATCCCAGCGACACCAGTGCCACCAGCGTCTTCTTTGCTCTTTGAGCCATACGCAGATAATACGTTCTACCGCGCGCCGCGACCATCGCGGATTTGGGATTGCGGATTTCGGGCTTGAACCCCGTCCTTGCAGTCCTTCCAGTCCTTTGGGTCCCTTTTCTTTCCCCAAGAGCTTATACTCATTGAATGCCCCTTGTGACCTTCAAACCGTTATCCATCGGCCCGGTGCAAATTGGCTCGCCGGTCGTGCTGGCGGCGCTGGCCGGTTACACCGACCTGGCATACCGACGCATCTGCCGCAAGCTCGGCGCGCCGTTCTGCGCCACCGAGGTCATGCTCGACAGCAGCCTGCTGGCCGGGCGGAAGCTTCGCCACCGTTTGGCGGCCACCGCGCCCGATGACGAACCGCTGGCCGGACAGCTCCTGGGCAACGATCCGGACGTGATGGCCGAGGCCGCCGCAAGCCTTGCCCCTGAGGAGTACCAGGTGATCGACTTGAACTTCGCCTGCCCTGTCCGCAAGGCCATCCGCCGCAAGCGCGGCGGGTTCTTGATGAAGCGCCCCGAGCAGGTGCTCGATATCATCCGCCGCGTCAAGGCCGCGGCCCCACAGCCGCTGACACTCAAGCTTCGCAGCAGCTACTCCCGCGACGCAGGCGACCGCGAGTCGTTCTGGCAGATTGCCCGCGGCGCGTTTGACATGGGCGTTGCGGCGATCTGCGTGCACGCCCGTAGCGTGGAGGGGCTCTATGGCGGCTCGGCCGACTGGGAGTTCCTCGCCCAGGTTAAAGCGGCCTTCCCCGATCGTGTCGTGATCGGCTCGGGCGACGCATCAAGCCCGGCTGCCGCGTTGCGAATGATCGAGCAGACCGGCGTGGATGGCGTAGCGGCCGCCCGCGGCGCGCTGGGCAACCCGTGGTTCTTCCGCCAGTTCGCCGACTTGGCGGCTGGGCGCGAGCCTTTCCGCCCCACCTTGGCCGAGCAGCGTACTATCATGGAAGAGCATTACGCTCTGGCCTGCGACCTGCACGGGCCGGTACGGGGACCCAAGATCATGCGAAAGTTCGGTATCAAGTACGCCCGCAACCACCCCCATGCTCGGGAGCTGCGCGTGGCGTTTGTGGCCGTCAAGAACACCGCCGACTGGAACGCGGTGCTGGATAGGTATTATTGCTAGCAAGAGTCGGGGAAGAGGATCGACATGACCAACAGGCTGATTGCGATGTCCGCGGCACTGCTGCTTCTGTGCGCCTCGGCGATGGCGCAGGCCACTCGGCCAGCCACAAAGGGGTCTGTCGAGTACATGGCGGTGCTGCTGGACGGGCAGAAGATCGGCCACGTCGCGACGCGGCGAACGCTCAAGGGCGGCAACGTCGAGACCACCTCCAAGACGCAGATGACCATCAGCCGCTTGGGCACTTCGCTGACCGTCACGCAGGATGTCACGTGCGTCGAAACCACCGAGGGGCAGCCGATCTCGTTCGCCGCCTCCATGGACATGGGTTTTTCCAAAGAGACCGTGCGCGGGATGATCGACAAGACCGGCCGGGCCGTCGTCACCACCGGCCAGCCGCCGGATACGAAGACCCGCACCTTCGCGTGGCCGCGCGGGGCGGTGCTGGCCGAGGGGCAGCGGCTGATCCTGGCCAGGCACGGTCTGGCCAAGGGCACGGCGTACACCATCCCGCTCTTCGACCCGACGATGCAGAGCCTGACGCCCACGCACGTGGTTGTGGGCGATCGCGAGCAGGTCGACCTGCTGGGGCGAGTCGTGTCGCTGACGAAGATGACCACCACGATGAAGGCCTCGGGCAGCACGATCACCGCCACCAACTACGTCGACGACGACTTCAACACCCTCAAGAGCGTCATGCCAATGGTCGGCATGCGCGTCGAGATGGTCGCCTGCGAAAAGGCCTTCGCCCTGAGCCGCAATCAGACCGTCGACTTCATGACCAAGCTCGCCCTGACCAGCCCCGTGCCGCTGGACGAGGCCGGCAAAGCCACGGCTGTCAGCTACCGCCTCAAGCCCTCCGCCGCCGAGGCCAAGCTGGAGTTCCCCGGCACCGACAACCAGACGGTCAAGACCGACGGCGGGGCGATAACCGTGACCGTCCGCCCTCTGCGCGTGGCCAGGGGCGGCGCCATGCCCTACCGCGGCAGCAGCAAGGCTGCGCTCGATGCCCTCAAACCCACCGACTACCTCCAGTGCAACGACCCCAAGGTCAAGGCCCTGGCCCACAAGGCCGTCGGCAAGGCCGCCGACGCCGCCACCGCTGCCAGGAACATCGAGCAGTTCGTCCGAACCTACATCAAGAAGAAGAACCTCTCGGTGGGCTACGCCACGGCCGCCGAAGTCATCGACAGCCGCCAGGGCGACTGCACCGAGCACGCGGTCCTGGCCGCCGCCCTCTGCCGCGCCAGCGGGATCCCCGCGCGTGTGGCCGTGGGCCTGGGCTACGTGCCCACGATGGGCAAGCTGCGCGACGTCTTCGCACCGCACGCCTGGTACTGCGTGTTCCTCGACGGAAAGTGGATCGGCATGGATGCGGCGCTGGAGGGCTTCGACGCCCGCCACATCACGCTGGCCGAAAATGACGGCAACCCCGAAGACTTCTTCGGCCTCATCGGCACGCTGGGCTACTTCACCATCGACGCGGTCACCGTCACGAAGTGAAAGACATGGGGCATGGTCGCGATGGGCTTCAGCGTGACGCTCGAACGCCCCATGATCAGTGATAGCTTTCGCTGCTGACGGCTGGTCCTCTTGTTGTAATCAGATAGACGGCGTGGCAGAATGTCGGCCGATGGATCGCGGCGCATGTGACATTCTGGGGCGCGTTGGCGGCAGTTCCTGTCGGGTGGTGCTGCTTCGCGGCCCGGCCCGGACCGGCAAGACGCGGGCGTGTCTGGAGTTCTACCGCGCGTTCGAGCCGACCTCCTCGCGGCGGTGCCTGTACTTGGTGCCCAATGCCCCCGCCGGCTCGGCTGTGCAGCGGCACCTGCTGGCGGCTGGCGGGGGTGTGCTCGTAGCACCCATGGTGCAGACGTTTGCTGAGTTGGCCCAGGGCGTGCTGGCGGCATCGGGCTCGCCGGGACGACTGATGAGCGGGCCGGCGCGGATGATCCTCCTGCGGCGGATTGTGGATGAGCTCTCGGCTGGGCGCAAGCTCGAGGCCCTGGAGAGCGTCGTCGACACGCCGGGCGTGGTGGCGGCACTGGATCGCGCCATTGCGGAGCTCAAGCGGGCGGCTGTCGAGCCCGGGGCGCTGGCAAAGGCCGTGGGTGGCGGGTCGGCCAAGTGCCGCGACTTGCTGGCGGTCTACCGCCGCTACCAGGATCATCTTCTGCAGCAGGGTCTCTACGACGTTGAGGGGCAGATGTGGCAGGCCCACGACGTGCTGGCCGCAGCCGGCAACGGCAAGCGACTGCCCGGCCTCGAAACGCTTGCGGCGGCCGTCGTGGACGGTTTCACGGACTTCACGCCCACGCAGCTTGCGATTTTGAGCCTGCTGGCGGCGCGGACCCAGCGGGTAGTGATCACGCTGCCCTGGGCCGACGATGGCCGCGAACGCATGTGGCACTGGACGGCCCGAACGCTGGACAAGATCCGCAAGACCTTCGGGCGCGACCTGGAAGAGATCGGCCTGGACGCCCCCGCCGGCGCGGGCCAGTTGGCGGAACTGGCGGAAAAGACATTTACCCCCGACGCACCGTCGATGAAATCGCCGGGTGGTCTGCGGGTGATCGCCACGCCGGGGACCGAGGCGGAAGTCTGGGCCGTCGCGCAGGCGGTCAAGAAGTTGCTCGTTGGCGAAGACTCACGGGCTGGAACGCCTCTGCCACCTGGAAGCGTCGCCGTGCTGGCCCGCTCGCTTGAAGCCTACCGCCCAACCGTCGAGCGCATTTTTGCCGCCTGCGACATCCCGATCGCACACCCTTCGCCGCCGCTGACCGACGAGCCGATCGTGCGGTTTCTTCTGGCCGCGGCCGCCATCGCCCCCAGGCAGGAGTTCGCCGATGTGCTGGCGGTGCTGCGCAGCAGCTATTTTCGCCCGCAGGCACTGGGGGACTTCACTCCCGCCACAGCCGCGGTCGCCGAGATGATCATCCGCCAAGGCAACGTGCTGGAAGGCCGCGCGACCTACGCGCAGGCGGTGAAGTTATACGCAGCCCGGGCGGCCCGTGCCGCGGCGGACAAAGAGGATGGAGAGGAGTCGGCGGTCAAACTCGGCCCGCTCGGTTGTTCACGCGATGAAATCCTGCGGGCAGGCGAGATGCTGGAACGTCTCTTCGACCTCACAAGCGGCATGGGCGTCTCGCCCATGCCGCATGGGCGGGACGCTCGTGCCACGCCGGGACTGGCTGCGTTGGCGGAGGGTCTGCAACTGTGCGAGGCTGCGTACAGCCATGCCAGCGGCGAACTGATCGCCCGCGACCTGCGGGCGCTGGCGGCGATGGAGGAGGCGCTGACCGGCCTGGACGGCGAGATTTCCCTGCCCAATCTCCACATCGCCCTGAGTGCGGCCGCGGCCAAACCCGCCCGGACCGAATCGCTGGTGGATGTGCTGGACGTACTCGATGCGCGTGCGGTGCGGTACGGGCATGTGTTCATCCTGGGTCTGGGCGAGGGGCAGTTTCCGCCCGCGGCCGCCGAAAGCCCGCTAGCGGGCGAGGCCGACCGAACGGCCTGGGCGGCGCGCGGCCTCGAACTTGACAGCCGCAGCGACCTGACGGCCCGCGAGATGCTGCTGTTTTATCTGGCGATCTCGCGAGCGGAGCAAAGCCTGACGCTGACATACCAGCACACCGACGCCGGCGGGCGCGCCGGGTCCCGCGGGCCGTTCCTCGAATCGCTGTTGGAGTGCATCGCCTCGCCGTGCGAGGACAATATCCCGCCCGGCGCCTTCGTGCCGCCCGAGCCCGAAATCGCCTGCCGCCAGGACGCGGTCAACGCGGCGCTGGCGGGCCTGTTCGACTCGCATAGCCCCCCCGCGCCGGGCGCCTTGGCGTGGGCGGCGGCGAACGAACGGGCGGCCGTGACGCTGGCAGCGCGGGGCATCTGGGCCCGCCACCGCCGGTGGCTCAGCTCGCCCTGCGACGCCTATGACGGTCGCATCAGCGAGCCGTCGCTGCTGGCGGCGCTGGGCGAGCAGTTCGGCGAGGCCCATGCATTCTCGGCCAGCCAGCTCAACACGTTCGGTCTGTGCCCGTGGCGGTTCTTCGGCAAGTACGTGCTGCAGTTGGAGCCGCTGGAGGAGCCGCAGCGCCGCATCGAGCCGGTCGAGCGCGGAATCTTCTGCCACGAGGTGCTCTGCCGCGTGATGATGCGCCTGCGTGACGGCGGAGCGGTGCGGCTGGCCGCTGTCGGCGCCGATGCCCTGGCGGCTGCCCTGACCGACGCGGTCGCCCAGGCCTCGGACGTGCTGGGCGCCAAGTACGCCGCCTACCCGCGCCTGTGGGAATTGCAGCGCCAGCGCATGCACCAGGACATCGGCGACTACCTCGCCGCCCGCTCATCCCCGGACGCCTTGGCCGCCGAGTCGATGGCCTTCGAGCTGGGTTTCGGTCTCGATGCCCGTGCGGCCGAGGGCCCGGCCGATCCGGCTGGCACGAAGGAGCCCGTGAGCATCGCCACGCCAACAGGGACCGTGCGCGTCAAGGGCAAGATCGACCGCGTCGATCGCGTGAGCTTCGAGGGGCACGAGGGGCTGATGGTCGTCGACTACAAGACCGGCGCCCTGCCGCGACCCGACGCCATTAAGGCCGCCCAGAACGTGCAACTGCCGGTCTACATCAAGGCCGCCGAGGTGCTGCTGGGGGCCAGATGCATCGGCGGGCTGTTCGACCACGTCAGCGGCGGCAATGTCCGGCGCCTGTTTTTCGCCGAGATCGCATGCTCGCGCGGCAAGTACAAGATCAACGATGCCTTCGCTGAGCAGCTCGATGAGGCCCTGGCGGCCATCGGGCGCACGGTCGAGTCCATCCGCTCGGGGCGATTCGACCTGATGCCCGCCGGCGGGTGCGACTACTGCGACTATCGCCAGATCTGCCAATTCGTCGAGGCGCGACAGGAGATCAAGGCCGCCGCAGACGCCCGTGACGCGGGGGAGGGTCGCCCATGAGCGAGGCGGTGCCTAAACTGACCGCGGTCCAGGCCCAGGCCGTTGAGAACGGCCGACAGAGCCTGGCGCTATCCAGCGGGGCCGGGTGCGGCAAGACGCTCGTGCTGGCGCTGCGGTTCACGCGGCTGCTTGAAGAACACCCCGACCCCGCCAACGCCCTGGGGCGCCTGGTGGCCATCACGTTCACCGAGAAAGCCGCCGCCGAGATGCGCCAGCGCGTGCGGCGAGAGTTGACCAAGGCCGCCCACCGCACCACCGGCGAGGCGCGCCGGCAATACCGCCAGTGGATCTCGCAACTCCCCCAGGCGCGCATCTCGACCATCCACAGCTTCTGCTCGGCGCTGCTGCGAAGCCGCGCCATCGAGGCCGGAGCCGATCCGGATTTTGCCGTCTGCGCCGACGAAATGCTCAGCAGCTCGATGATCGCCGACGCCGCACAGCAGGCGGTGCTCGAGGCCGTCGAGGGCGGCGGGCAGGAGATCGCCGACCTGCTGGCGGTTTGCACGTTCCAGCGCGTGCTCGACCAGGTGCGAAACCTCGTCGACATACGCAGCCGCTTCAACCCTGCAGACTTCACCGACCCGGCCATCACGCTGAAACGATGGCAGGACGCCCTGCCGCGGCTTCGCGGCGCCGCCTGGCAGAGGGTGGAGAATGACGCGGTGATCCGGACGGCACTGGCTGAGCTGGCGACGTTCAATTGCACTTCGCCGGCGGACAAACTGCTGGCGTTTCACGAGCAGGCGCTGGAGCTCGGGCAGCGCCTGGTGAGCAACGCCGCATCGCGCACGCGCGAGACGTTCGAGCAGATGGCCGCAGTTCGCCCCGGGGCGGTTGGTTCCGACAAAAGCTGGGGCGGCGAAAAAGGCGCCGCCAAGGCCGTCCGCGACCAGATCAAGCTGCTGCGCGAGCGGTTTGAAACGGAATACGAGATCTTCTCCCGCCAGACCGGTCCGGCCGACGCACAGGCGGCGGAACTGCTGGCGACGCTGGCGCAGGCGGCGGTAGCGGCGACGAAGATCTACGACGCCCGCAAGCGCGCCCGGGGATTGCTGGACTTTGAAGACCTGCTCATCCGCACCGAGGCGCTGCTGGCGAGCGACCCGTCCGTGCGAGACAGCCTCGCCCGCCAGGCGGACCAGTACCTCGTCGACGAGTGCCAGGACACCGACGCGCTGCAGATGCGGCTGTTGAACTGGCTGATCTGCGGCCGCGGCGAGGGCGGGGCGGTTCCCGAGGGCAAGCTGTTCCTGGTGGGCGACGCCAAGCAGAGCATCTATCGCTTCCGCGGAGCGCAGGTCGAGGTCTTCGAGCAGCTCTGCATGCGCCTGGGTCGCGAGGGCAACAAGAGCCTCGATGTTTCCTTCCGCACGCACCGCGCGGGGCTGGAGTTCGTCAACCACCTCTTCGCCCCGCTGCTGGGCGAGCAGTACGCCCCCGTCATCGCCAATCGCAAGGAGCTGCCGTCGGGGCCCTCGGTCGAGATCCTGCTGGCCGCCCCGCAGGGCGAGGCCGGCAACGACGCCCGCACCATGGCCCAGGCCCAGGCGGTGCTGACGGCCAAGCGAATCCACCGGATGATCGCGAACAAGGAGAAGCTCGTCTGGGACCGCCAGGCCAACGACTGGCGGGCGGTGCGCCCCCGCGACATCGCCATCCTCTTCGCCCGCATGACGCCCAGCCCGGACTTCGAGCGGGCCCTGGCCGCGTGCGACATCCCTTACTACGTCGTTGCCGGCACGGGCTTCTTCCGACAGCAGGAAGTCTTCGACCTGCTCAACGCCCTGCGCGTGATCGACAATCCCTTTGACGACGTGGCTCTGATGGGCGTGCTCCGCAGCAGCATGTTCGCCCTGGACGACAACGCCCTGATGCACATCGCTTCGCACTGCGACCGCCCGTACCTGCACTCGCTCCAGGGGGCGGACTTGGCCGACTCGCTGCCGCCCGGCGACGCCACCGCGTTGCGGACGGCTGTCACGTGCATCACCCGCCTGCATGCAGCCAAGGACGCGATGGCCATCGACGCGATGATCAGCGAGCTGCTGGCCACGACCGGATTTGAAGCCTCGCTGCTGGCTCAGGGACGCGGCAGCCGCCCGCTGGGCAACCTGAGGATGCTGATCGACCTGGCCCGGCGGGCCTCGTCCGACGGCATGAGCCTGGCCGCCTTCATCGCCCAGGCCGGCGAGATGATTATCGACGACTCGCGCTACGAGCAGGCGGCGGTGGCGGCGGAAGAGCAGGACGTCGTTCGCCTGATGACGATCCACAAGGCCAAGGGGCTGGAGTTCCCCGTGGTGATCGTTCCGGACCTCAGTTCCGGCAGCCGCCCTTCCACCGCCTCGGTGCTGGGCCGCTCCGACGTGGGCCTGACCTGCAAACCGCAGCAGGAAGACGACGAGGATGGCCCCGAGACGCCGCTGATGTACGACCTGGCCCGCCGCCTCGAAGCCGTCGAAGACCGCCGCGAGGACCTGCGCCGCCTGTACGTGGCCGTCACGCGGCACCAGGACCACCTGATCCTCGTCGGGGCCGACGTCCGTAGCGAGAGTGGGCAGTTCAAACCCTCCAACAGTCCGCTGGCGGAGATGGACTCCGTGCTGGGGATCGCCGCGGCGATCGACTCGGGCCGTGAAACGCTGCCGTATGGTGAGGGGCTCGTGGCGGCTGTCCGCAGCGCCGCTGCGGGAGAAATGCCCCGTGCAAAAGCGGCAGCTCGCGGCGGGGCGAAGCTGCTGGCACAGTCGACGGACGGGGATGAGTTGGCGGCGAAGATTCTGGGCGCCGCGGGCAAGGAAGGTTTGGCTGGACAACGGCCGCCATGGCGCCCGGCGCTGTTGGGGGCTTTGCCGGCGGACAATGCGAGGCTGACGGTGGCGGTGACCGCACTGGCTGATTTTCAGACCTGTCCCATGCTCTACCGCTGGCGGTACGAACTGGCCGTGCCGGACATTCATGGCCGCGCGCCCATCAGCGAACATGCTGCCCCGCCCACCGATGCCATCGCGGGGCTCAACGCCGCACAGCAAGGCACACTGTTCCACCGCTGCATGGAGTTGCTTGACGCGGCGGCCATGCAGCCGGCGGGCGAACTGGTCTCGGTGGCAGCGGCGCAGTTGGAAATGGACCTGGCCTCCCACGCCGACGAGGCCGCCGCCCAACTGCAGGACATGCTCGACCGTCTCACCGCCCAGCCGTTCTGGGAGGGCTTGTTGCGAGCCCGGCAGCGGCTGACGGAGTTGTCCTTCACCCTCGACGTCGCCCCACTGACGCTACGGGGGCAGATCGACCTGCTGTACCGCGACGAGGGCGGCTGGCACATTGTCGATTACAAGAGCGATCGCGTCGCGGCTGCCGAAGTGGCGACCAAGGCCCGGCGATACCGCCTCCAGATGGCGGCGTACGCCCTGGCGGCGAGGGCGCTGCTTCACGAGCCTCCAGCCGATGCGACGCTGTATTTCCTGCGTCCGGGCGTGGCGGCGTGCGTCTTTGCGGGCGAGTGTTCGCAGGCGGCGCGGGCGGAAATTGAAACCATGGCGGGCGAGCTGCTGGCAATGCGGCGCTGCGGACGGTTCACCCGCCGATCGAGCGAGCACTGCAATTTCTGCAACTATCGAACTTTGTGCGAATCGCTTGCGTAGGATTGCTGACGTGGCACGGCTTTCCCAGGCTGTGGAGAGAAAGAGTCGCGGTCTGGAAAGCCTGTGCCGCCGGAAACGCGGTTGAATCTTTCCAGAGACGAGGTATGATCTGGGCTCAACGGGGTTAGACCCGTAATGGGCTGATCTTATTTCAATAATGGACGGATATCCGACATGGTCTTGCACCTGATCCGCATGATCTTTCTGCTGATCGTCATCGCGCTGACGACGTTCTTTGCATTCCAGAAAGACGCTTCCTCCCAGGGCGAAGTCACCTCCCGCGGTCCAGCCTACGTTATCCTTTACATCACCATTCCGGTCCTGTCGGCCTTTGCGCTGGTGCTGGTGGACATCCTCTGGCGCCGCAAGCGGTTGCAGATGATCAGCGGGCTGTTCTTCGGGCTCATCGGCGGGCTGATTATCGCCTTCGGCCTGGGCCTGATCGTCGATCTGGTCTCGCAGATCTTCCCGATCTTCAACCAGGACCAGGGGCTCAAGCTGGCCGTGCCGCTGGTGAAGGTGCTCGTCGGGGCCATGGCGGTGTTCCTGTGCGTGACGTTCGTGCTGCAGACCAAAGACGACTTCCGCTTCGTGATTCCTTATGTCGAGTTCGCCAAGGAGTCGCGCGGCCCGCGCCCGCTGCTGCTGGACACCTCCGTCATCATCGATGGGCGCATCGCCGACATTGCCACCACGGGAATTCTGGAGTCCGAGGTCATTGTCCCACGATTCGTCCTGACGGAGTTGCAGGCCGTCGCAGATTCGGCCGACAAGCTCAAGCGCAACCGAGGCCGCCGCGGCCTGGACGTGCTGGACAAACTCCAGGACAACCCCAAGCTCAACATGGTCATTTCGGACCTGAGCATTCCGGATGTCGAGATCCTCAGCGAGGTCGACGCCAAGCTGGTGGCCATGGCCCACCATCTCAACGCGCGCGTCGTCACCAACGACTACAATCTCAACAAGATCGCCCAGTTGCGCGGGGTAGATGTCATCAACATCAACGACCTGGCCAACGGCCTCAAGCCCGTCCTGCTGCCCGGCGAGACGCTGAAGATCAAGATGCTGCGCCCCGGCGAAGACGCCGGACAGGGCGTGGGATACCTCGACGACGGAACGATGGTGGTGGCCGAGCAGGGGCGCGATCACATCGGGCGCGAGATCACGATCGTCGTCACCAGCGTGCTCCAGACGTCGGCGGGGCGGATGATCTTCGGCAAGCTCGACGCCGACCGCACGTTCGGGCATAACGGTCGCGCCAAGCCTTCGGCACAAGTGTAGACGGCGCCTGAATCGAGCACAAGAAAGCCTGCGCCGCGGGCATTGAGCGCTGGCATCGGTTCCCCTGCCAGTGTAAAATAAGGCAGGCACATGAGGCCTAAAAGGGATTGCGTATGGCCAAGATATCGTTATCCGAACACATGAACAGCAGCGCCGTCGAGGGAGATGAGGCCGCCAACGCCGGTCCGTTCATCACGATTTCACGCCAAGCAGGATGCTACGGGTTTTCGCTGGGCCTGCTGCTGATGGAGATTCTCAACGAGAACCTGTCGCCCTCGGAGCGGACCTGGAAGATTTACCATAGGGAAATCCTTTCCAGACTCGCGACCGAAACGAACGTGGCCGAGGAGTTCCTCGAAAAGCAACGCCGCTCCAAACCCGGATTCCTGGAAGGCCTCTTTCGATCGCTCTCGAAGGACCAGACCCCTTCAGGGCAGGCGATCCGCAATCGCATCACGACGATCATTCGCGGCCTGGCCATTGAAGGGCACGCCATCCTGATCGGCCAGGGGGCCAGCGGCGCGACGCAGGACCTCGCCAACGGCCTGTCGGTGCGCGTCGAGGCGCCGGAGAACTGGCGCGTCAAGCAGGTGGCCTTCCGCGAGGGGCTGGGCGAGACCCAGGCGCGGTTGAGAATCCGTGCGATGGAAGAGGAACGAGAGTATCTGCGGCGAATGTACGAAACGTCCGGCGCACAACAACCGTGCTTCAATCTGACCTATGATTGTTCCGTGTTCACCCTGGCCCAGATTGCCCAGCAGATTGTTTACGCCATGAAGCTCCTCAAGATTATCTAGAGAGGCACAATCATGATGACCATGCTGTTCCCGCTGGTCCTGCTGATCAGCAAACCTTCAGCCGCCCCCTCCACGCAGCCGGCCACAGTCGAGAACAAGGCCCTGGCGGCCGTGATGGACGTGCGTGCCAGGCAGATCGAATCGGCCGACAAGCAGTTCAAGGCGGCGGTCGACACCGCTCGCCGCTCACGAGACCAGTCGGTGGACAACGCCAACAAGACTGCCGTGCGGGCCCTGGTCGCCCAGGCCCACAATTTCACGCAGACGGGCAAACTCGCCGAGGCCATCACCACCTACAAGCTCATCTGCCGCTTCGAGCCGACGCACCCGGAGGCGCTGGCGACCCTGAAGGCCGCCGGTATCAGCCCCGACCCGAAAGAGACGATGGAGGACCCGGTACCGCCCGTGGCCGGCGTCAACACCCCTGCGGCAGCGGGGCACGCCCCCGAGCCCGCCCACGCCGCGGCGCCGGCGGTGGACTACGCCTGGCAACGCGCGGTGCAGTGCCCTGTCGAGAACTCGCAGTGGATGACGGTCGTCCAACTGACCGAAGGGCAGAGCGTCGACTTCACGGTGACGGGAAGTTGGACCCTGGACGGCAAAGTGATTGGCCCCCAGGGCATCCCGGCAGAGGGAATTGTCCTGCACGGGCGCATCAGCACCCTGCCCGCCAAGACGTTCGTCATCGAACCCAAGTGTTCCTTCAAGGCCCCGGTCGCGGGTCTACTGCAGATAACCATGACCATGCCCGACGCCAAACGCAAGGAAGCCAAAGGCCGCCTCCAGATCATGACCGGCATCCGGAAATGATTTCTTGAGGTTTGGCCGAAACGGACGAAAACTACTGTTGAGCGCCCGGTGGTCGTGTTATCCTCTGTTGAGACGATTTTACTCTTTCCAGGAGCCCGCCGTATGGCCCAAAGCATTGAGACATTCGTGGCCAAGCTGCAAACTGAAGGCGTCGATGCCGGACGCCGTCAAGCCGAGCAGATCATCAACGCCGCCAATGAGCAGGCCGCCAAAATCCTCGACGACGCACGCCGCCAAGGCCAGCAGATCGTCAACGAAGCGCAAGCCCAGGCCGCAGGAACCCTCGCCCGCGCCAACACGCAGCTCGAACTGGCCTGCCGAGACGCGGCGCTGAAACTCCAAGAGGCCGTCGTGCGGGCGGCGCGCCTCGTCCTGGTAGATGCGGCCGCACGGCAGCTTGAAGACCCCAATCTCATCGGCAAGCTCCTGCACGAGATCGTCCTGTCGTACGTCAAAGCCGAGCAGGAAGGCCAGGCATGGCTGGTCGCCAACGTCAAGCCCGAGATGCGCGACAAGCTCGTGAACTGGGCGATGAAAGAAATTGGCAGCCAGGCCGTCGATAAGCTCCGCGGGCATTTTGACCTCAACGCGACGCTGGCCCAGTCGGGCTTCGAGTTCACCGTGCAGGGTGCCACCGTCGAGGTCACGGCCGAATCGATAGCCGACACTCTCACCCAATTGGTCGCCCCCGCCCTGCGAGAGACGCTCAAGAAGGTCATGAAGAAGGCTGACTGAAGGATCAACCCAGCATGGCCGGCGACAATTATTACCTGATCTCAGCTTTGCCTGCCCTTGGGCGGTTGGGAACTCCCCCGCCGATGACGCCCGCGGCGATGCTGGCCCACGTGTCGGACCGCCCCCCCGCGCGCGAGGCTGTCGAGGCCATCTTCCTCAGCGACGATCTGCTCCAGCGCTCGAGCATCCTGGCCGAGCAGGTGGACGCCGCCGAGCCAGCCGTTTTGACCGCGGCCCAACTGCGCGATCAACAACCGCTGCCGGAGTTCCTGGTCGGCGCCGCCGGCGGCGCCTCGCCCCGCGCGTCCGAAGACACACTTTGGGAAACTTATTTCCGCCACGCCGCCGCTGTGGCCGCGCGGGTGGGCAGCGAGTTTCTCGCCCTGTGGGTCGCCCACGAAGTGGCCCTGCGGAACGCCCTGGCCGCCGCGCGGGCACGCGCACTGGGCCTCGACGCCGAGCCCTATCTCGTCGCCGGCGACTTGGCCGAAGTGGCGAACTTCGACCCGATGATCGCCGACTGGAAAGCCGCCCCCACGCCGCTGGCGGCGGCTGACGTTCTTGATCATCACCGCTGGGACTGGATTTCCAGCCACGACGCGTGGTTTACGTTCGATGATGACGAGCTGGTCGCCTACGGCGCACGCCTGCTGCTGCTGGCCCGGTGGGACCGGATCAGCCGCCAGGGCATCGCCCGGCAGGCCCGGCCGGCATGAGGACAATCCCGTGAATGGACGAATCGTTGCAGTCTACGGAAACATGGTGATCGCCCAGATCGAGGGGCAGGTCGTGCAGAACTCGATCGGGTACTGCTGCCGCAGCGACGGGGCGCGCCTGCTCAGCGAAGTGATCCGCATCCGCGGGCAGCGCGCCGACCTGCAGGTCTTCGAGGAGACGCGCGGGCTCAAGGTCGGCAACGCCGTCGAGTTCCGCCAGGAGATGCTTTCGGTCGTCCTGGGTCCGGGCCTGCTCGGTCAGATCTACGACGGCCTCCAGAACCCCCTGCCCAAGCTGGCCGAGTCTGCCGGCTTCTTCCTCCAGCCCGGCCAGTACATCCACGGGCTCGACATCGATCGCAAGTGGGACTTTACGCCCAAGGCGGCAGTGGGCGACAGCGTCGCCGCCGCCGCGACGCTGGGCACCGTGCCCGAGGGCATCTTCACGCACCAGATCATGGCGCCCTTCGCCCTGCAGGGGCGGTGCAAGGTCGAATCGATCGTCGCCGCGGGCCAGTACACCATCGCCGACGAGATCGCCGTGCTCAGCGACGAGACCGGCCAGCGCCACAGCGTCACGATGCAGCAGAACTGGCCGGTCAAGGTCGCCCTGAACGTCTCGCGCCGCCGCCTGATGCCCACCGAGCCGCTGGTCACCCGCGTGCGGATCATCGACACGATGTTCCCCATCGTGCGCGGCGGCACGTACTGCATCCCCGGACCGTTCGGGGCGGGCAAGACCGTCCTTCAGCAGATCACCTCCCGCCACGCCGAGATCGACGTGGTGATCATCGCCGCCTGCGGCGAGCGGGCCGGCGAGGTCGTCGAGACCCTGCGCGAGTTCCCCCAGCTGTCCGACCCGCGCACCGGCAAGAGCCTCATGGAACGCACCATCATCATCTGCAACACCTCGGCCATGCCCGTCGCCGCCCGCGAGGCCTCCGTCTACACGGCCGCCACCCTCGGCGAGTACTACCGCCAGATGGGCCTCAATGTGCTGCTGCTGGCCGACTCGACCAGTCGCTGGGCCCAGGCCATGCGCGAGCTGTCCGGCCGCCTGGAGGAAATCCCCGGCGAAGAAGCCTTCCCGGCGTACCTGGAAAGCCGCATCGCCGGTTTCTACGAGCGTGCGGCCGCGATAGAACTGCACGACGGGCGCATCGGCACGCTGACCATCGGCGGCACGGTCAGCCCGGCCGGCGGCAACTTCGAAGAGCCCGTCACGCAGGGCACGCTCAAGGTGGTCGGGGCGTTCCACGGCCTGTCGCGCGCCCGCAGCGACGCGCGCCGCTACCCGGCGATCGACCCGCTGGATTCCTGGAGCAAGTACGCCGGCATCATGAACGCCGCCGACGTGTCGTTCGTGCGCGACCTGCTCAAACGCGGCAGCGACGTGGCGCAGATGATGACGGTCGTCGGCGAGGAAGGCACCAGCGTCGAGGACTTCCTGCTCATGCTCAAGGCCGAGTTCTTCGACGACTGCTACCTGCAGCAGAACGCCTTCGACGAAGTCGACGCCGCCACGCCCGCCGATCGCCAGAAGGCGGTCTTCGCCCGCGTGGTCGAGGTGCTTCGGCTGGACTTCCCCTTTGACAGCAAAGACCAGGCCCGCACGACGATGGTCGCGGCGGCCGACCTCTTCCGCAACTGGAACTACGCCAAGGGCGCCAGCGAGGAATACCGGAGCCTGGAAGAGCGGATCGCCCGCTTCATCGTCACGAAAGGCATTGCACAAGAATGAGAAAATACTTTAACCAGATCATGCGCATCGCCGGCAACGTGGTGACCGTCGCCGCCGATAACGTCGGCTACGAAGAGCTGGCGATGATCGTCTCGCAGCGGCGCTCCTCGCTGGCGCAGGTGATCCACCTCGAGAGTGACCAGGTCAGCCTGCAGGTCTTCACGGGCACGCAGGGCATCTCGACCAGCGACCGCGTGCGCTTCCTCGGCCGGCCCATGCAGGTGCCCTTCAGCGACGACCTGCTGGGGCGCGTGTTCGACGGTTCGGGCCGCCCGCGCGACGGGCGCGCCGATGTCGTCGGCGACATGATCGAAGTCGCCCGCCCCGCCGTCAATCCGGTCAAGCGCCTCATGCCCGACAAGATGGTGCACACGGGCATTCCGATGATCGACATCTTCAACTCGCTTGTAGAGTCGCAGAAGCTGCCAATTTTCTCGGTTGCCGGCGAACCGTACAACGAACTGCTGGCCCGCGTGGGGCTCCAGGCCAAGGCCGACGTCATCATCCTGGGCGGCATGGGCCTGCGGCACGACGACTACCTCAAGTTCCAGCAGGCCTTCGACGAGGGCGGCGTGCTCGGCCGTTCGATCATGTTCATCCACACGGCCGCCGATCCGGTCGTCGAGACGCTGCTGGTGCCGGACCTGTGCCTGGCCGTGGGCGAGCAGTTCGCCCTGCAGGGCAAGCGCGTTCTGGTGCTGCTGACGGACATGACGGCTTTCGCCGACGCGCTGAAGGAAATCTCCATCATCATGGAGCAGATCCCCTCTAACCGCGGCTACCCGGGCGACCTGTACACGCAGATGGCCAAGCGGTACGAGAAGGCCGTGGACTTCGACGGGGCCGGCTCGATGACGTTGCTGGCGTGCACGACGATGCCTGGCGACGACGTGACGCACCCCGTGCCCGACAACACCGGCTACATCACCGAAGGGCAGTTCTATCTCCGCAACGGGCGCATCGAGCCGTTCGGGTCGCTCTCGCGGCTCAAGCAGCAGGTCAACGGCAAGACACGCGACGACCACCGGGCGATCATGACCTCGTGCATCCAGCTTTACGCCCAGTGCGTGCAAAGCCGCGAAAAACGCGACATGGGCTTTGAGGTCTCCAAGTGGGACCACGCCCTGCTCAACTACGGCAAGGCCTTCGAGAGCCGCATCATGGACCTGCGGGTGAACATCCCGCTGTTCGACGCCCTCGACCGCTGCTGGGAAATCCTCGCCGACTCCTTCACGCCTGAAGAAGTCGGCATCCGTCGCAGCATCCTGGAAAAGCACTGGCCCAAGCCGCTGGACAAGCAGCCCGCGGCCGCCCAATAAATAACCATGGCACAGAAGGTCAAACTGACTCGCCCCGAGCTCAAGCGGCAGCGCGACGCGCTGCACCGCTTCGAGCGCTACCTGCCCATGCTCAAGCTCAAGCAGCAGCAGTTGCAGAGCACCGTGCAGCAGGTGCAGCGCGATGCCGCGCAGGCCCTGCGCGACGTGCAGGCGGCGCAGCAGACATTCGAGCAATACAGCGCCGTGATGGCCGACCGGGCCGGCGTCAACGTGGCCGCCCTCGCCGAGCCGGCGACGGTGAAAACCTCCACCGCCAACATCGCCGGCGTGACGATCCCCGTCTTCCAGGGCGTCGAGTTCGCCCCGGCCGACTACAGCCTCTTCGCCACGCCGGCGTGGGTGGATCGGGCGGTGGCCGACCTTCGGGCCGTCAGCTCCCTCAAGGCCCGTGCCGACATCCTGCACCGCCAGCAGCTTCTGCTGCAGCGCGAGCTGGTCAAGATCATCCAGCGCGTCAACCTGTTCGAGAAGGTCAAGATCCCCCGCACGCGCGAAATCATCCGCGTCATCCGCATCAAGCTGGGCGACGAAATGACAGCGGCCGTCGGACGAGCCAAGATCGCCAAAAACAAGCTCGCCGACTCCGACTTTCAAACCGCCGAGGATGCCGAGGGCGAATCGCAGCCTGCCGCCGCGACGGAGGCCCAGCCATGATCGTCCAGATGAAGAAGGTCTTCGTCGTGGCCGCCGCCAGCGACCGCATTGCCCTGCTGGACCGCCTGGCCGAAATCGGCGTGATGCACCTGATGCCCGTCGACCCCGCCCGCGCCAAGCCCGACGAGCAGACCGTCAATGCCAAAGACGCCGCACGCCGGGCGCTGCAGACGCTGGCTGCGGTTATACCCGCTGGACAAGCGCCCCAGATCTCTCCCGCCGCAGCCGTGACTGAGACGATCGAGCTTTCGCGCCGCTCGGCCGAGCAAGCCAATCGCCTCTCGATGCTGCACCGCCAGGTCGAGCAGCTTGCCGACTGGGGCGACGTGCGCCTGGAGCAGTTCCACGCCCTGGCCGCCGCCGGCGTGCCGCTGCGGTTCTTCAGCATCCCCCGCCAGCTCCTGGGCGAGGTTCAGGCAGAACTCGTGCAGGAACTGGCGGACCAGCCAGGCAAGAGAGTTCTCGTAGCCGTCGTTTCCCGCGACGCGGCGCTGCAGGTGCCGCCAGGGGCAATCGAGGTTTCCTTGCCCGCGCGCGACCGCCCGACGATCCGCGCCGAGGCCGCCACGCTGGATGCGGCTATCAAGGCCGACGCCGCCCGCCTGGGGCAACTGGCGCATCTGAGCAAGCCGATCGCGCAGTATCTGGCGAGGCTGGAAGAGGAAGCGAGCTTCGCCGTCGCCGACCGCGGCGCCCTGGTGAGCGATTCGCTCTTTGCCGTCCAAGGCTGGGTGCCCGCTCAGCGCGTCGACGCCATCGCCCCCACGCTGGCCGAACTGGGCATCAAGGCCGCCGTCGAGGCGACCGACCCCGACGAAACCGACACGCCCCCCACGCTGCTGTGCCCGCCTCGCTGGGCCAGGCCGATTTTGGGCCTGATGAAGGTGCTGGGCCTGAGCCCGGGCTATCGCGAGAACGATGTGTCCGTGGCGTTCATGATCGCCCTGCCGCTGTTCGCGGCGATGCTGTTCTCCGACGCCGGGTACGGGCTGCTGTTCGTGGTGCTTCCGCTGCTGCTGTACCGCAAGGCCGCGGCCGCGCTGGGCAAGCACTTTACCGACCTGATCATCGTCATCGGCGGCGCCAGCGTCGTCTGGGGCGTCCTGACGGGGTCCTTTTTCGGAATGGACCTTGCAGTGATGATTTTCCACCGCCCCCCGCCCATCGCGGTCAGCCTCAAAGACGAAGACATGAAGTTCCTGATGCGACTGAGTTTCACCATCGGCGTGATTCACCTCTCGCTGGCGCAGCTCTGGCGGGCCGTCCTGCTCTACCCCAGCCTCACGTACCTGTGCAAGGTCGGCTGGTCGATCTTCCTGTGGGGCATGTACGGAGCGGTGCTGTACTTCGTCCTGGGCGGGGCGATCAACTGGCAGACCGCGTACCCGTACCTGCTGATCGCCGGGGGTGTGCTGGCCATCGGCTTCGCCGCGCCTTCCCGGAATATCTTCAAGACTATCGCCTTGGGGCTGGCCAATTTCCCCCTGTCGATGCTGGGCACCTTCTCCGACATCATGAGCTACGTGCGACTGATGGCCGTGGGTCTGGCCGGTTCGATCCTGGCGATGAGCTTCAATGAATTGGCCGTGGGGGCCGGGCCGATCCTGATGGTTCCGATCCTGATCTTCGGGCATGGACTGAACATCGGGCTGTGCATGATCGCGCTATTCGCACACGGTGTGCGACTGAACGTATTGGAGTTCTCGAATAACTTCGGCATGGAATGGTCCGGGCATCCGTACCAACCCTTCGAGCGAAAAACCGCGTAGGAGAAGACAATGAACTGGGCGTTTCTGGGACAATTAGGCGTGGTGCTGGGTTTCGCCTTGGCGGCAACGGGATCGGCACTGGGTATTAACGCCGCGGGCAAGGCCGCCGCCGGCGCTTGGGCCAGAGACGCCAAGGGCGGCTTGGCGCTGAGATTCAACTACATCATCTTCATCGGCGCCCCGATCAGCCAGACGTTCTATGCCATGATCGTGATGATCCAGTTGGCGGACAAGCTGCCGCTGGCGGCCACCAACGCCGGCCTCATGCTCATCATCGGCATCGCCACCGGTCTGGGCGAATTGTTCTCGGCCTGGGGCCAGGGTCTCATCGGCGCCGCGGCATGCCGCTGCCTCAGCGAAGGCGAGGGCAAGGGCTTGGCGTTCCTGCTGATCGCCATCGGCATCATCGAGACCGTCGGTATCTTCACGATGGTCTTCATGCTGATGATGATCCCCAAGATCACCGGGTAAGCAGAACCTCGGCGCCGCAGAGATTCTTCGCCTGAGGCTGGGTCTTCCAACCTTCGCTGCTAGACTACCCTGTCTGCACGAAAGGACCGCCGCTTGGATTTGCCGGACGCGAAACCTCGCCATGGCCTGTTGGAGGTCGTATCGCTGAGCTGGCCGATCAGCCTGACGCTGCTCAACAGCACCGTCATGCGCTTCGTCGACGGCTGGTTCGTCTCGATGACCGGCCCTGACGCCGTCGCCGCACAGTTCGTCGGCGGCATCACGTCGTTCATTCCCGAGAGCCTCGCCAGCGGCATGGTCGGCGTGCTGAGCACGTACGTCGCCCAGAACTACGGGGCCGGACGCCACCGCCGCTGTGGGCAGTACGCCTGGGCCGGAATGCTCCTGGGTCTCATCGCCTACGTCCTCGTCCTGCCCATGGGCTTCGCAGCCGACCCCTTGCTGCGGTGGCTCTACCCTGAACACGGGCCTGCCGTACACCAGCTCGAGGTGATCTACTTCCAGTACATGACATTCGCGGTCATCCTGACCCTGGGCGCGCGGGCGCTGGCAGAGTTCTTCTACGGCGCCCATCGCCCCCGTGTAGTGCTGGTCGCTGCCATCGTGGCCAACCTCGCCAATCTGGTGGGCGACTACGTCCTGGTGCTGGGCAAGTGGGGAATGCCCGCGATGGGGCTGCGGGGCGCGGCCATCGCTACCGTCGTAGGTTGGGTGCTGCTGATAGGCATCATGATGGGCGCGTTCCTTTCGCAGCGCATCCACAGCCAGTTCGGCTCGCGACTGCTCCGGGCGGTGCGATGGCGACACGTGGCCGACCTGGCGCGTCTGGGCTGGCCGGCGGGGTTGCAGTTCACTATCGACATCGTGGTCTGGACAGTGCTGGTGGGCAAGCTGGCCGGCAAGTTCGGCGACGGCGCCATCGCCGCCGGTTCTATCGCCATGCGGTACATGCAACTTTCGTTCATGCCGGCCGTCGGCATCGGGGCCGCCACTGCCGCCATCGTCGGGCGCTACATCGCCCAGGGTCAGCCCCACATGGCCCGGCACCGCGCCCACGCCGGGTTGCTGATCGCCATGGTCTACATGGGCCTCTGCGGGGCGCTGTTCCTCGTCTACCGCCGCGACCTGGTGGCGTTCTTCCTCGTGTACGGCGGCGAATCTTACTCGCCCCAGGCCGCCGCGACCGTCAGCGAGATCGGCGCCAAGGTGATGATCTGCGCGGCGGTCTTCCAGCTGTTCGACGCCGTGGGGATCATCTATCTTGGGGCGCTTCGCGGGGCCGGCAGCACGATGTGGGCGATGCTGATGACGCTGATCCTGTTCGCGCTGGTGGTGCTGGGCGGCGGCTTTGCCGTGGTGAACTTCTTCCCGTCCTTGGGGAGCATCGGCCCGTGGATCGTCGGGACGATCTACGTGATCTTGCTGGGTCTGCTCTTCGCCATGCGGTTCGAGAGTGGGGCCTGGCGAAGAATCAACCTGCTGTCGCCGCATTGACGGGGCATGACGGTGCGATAATAATGACAGGTTCGGTGCCGCCTCGCAGCCACTGCGGCGACAGGCAATGAGTCGTGGCAGTCGGTCCTCGGGACCTGCAGCCACGGCACCTTGGTTTGGGAGTCAGCGATGAGTGAGCAAAAGAACGCGTACAAGGACACATTGAACCTGCCCCAGACGGCTTTCGACATGCGGGCGGGTCTGCTTCAGAAAGAGCCCGCCATCCAGGCCAAGTGGAAGCAGGAAGACCTGCAGGGCAAGATCCGCGCCGCGCGGCGCGGGGGGCCGGCGTTCGTCCTGCACGACGGCCCGCCGTACGCCAACGGTCAGCCGCACATGGGTCACGTGCTCAACAAGGTCCTCAAGGACATGGTTGTGCGCATCAAGACGATGTCCGGCCTGAACACCGGTCCGTACGTCCACGGTTGGGACTGCCACGGCCAGCCCATCGAGCAGAAGATCGTCGAGCAACTCGGGGAGAAGATTCACGCCATGCCCGCGACGGTCATCCGCCGCCTCTGCGCCGAACACGCGCAAAAGTACGCCAGGATCCAGGCCGAGCAGTTCCAGCGCCTCGGTGTCATGGGCGACTTCGACCACCCGTACATCACGATGGACAAGCAGTACGAGTCGGCCGTCCTGGAGGTCTTCGCCCGCCTCATCGAGCAGGGGCTGGTCTACCGCCAGCTCAAGCCCGTGCACTGGTCGATCGAGAACCGCACCGCCCTGGCCGACGCCGAGCTGGAATACCACGACCGCACCGACCCCAGCGTGTACGTTGCCCTGCCGCTGACGGACGGGCAACTCGACGGCGTTACCGGCGACGTCTGCCTGCTGGTGTGGACCACCACACCCTGGACGCTGCCGGCGAACCTGGCGGTGGCGGTCGGGCCTGGCATCGAATACGCCGCCGTGGCGTGCCAGACCGCCGGCGGGCCGATCACGTTCGTGATGGCCAAAGCCCGCATGGATACCGTGCTGGCGGCCGTCAAGGCGGCGCGCGGCGACTACCTCCGCAGCTACAGCGTCGTCGCCACGCTCACCGGCGAGGACCTGTTGGCCGCCGGCCTGACGTACCGCCACCCGCTGCTGGAAGGCAAGACTTGCCCGGTGATTGCAGCCGACTATGTCACGCTTGATGACGGCACGGGTCTGGTGCACACCGCGCCGGGGCACGGGCTGGAGGATTACGCCAGCGGCCTCAAGCATGGGTTGGAGATCTACTGCCCCGTGCAGGCGGACGGCACGTTTGACGATAGCGCGCCCGAGTTCATCCGAGGCAAAGGCGTGTGGGCGGCCAACGCCCTGATCTGCGAGCGTCTCAAGTCCGATGGCACGCTGGTGCTGCAGGAACCCATCACGCACTCGTACCCGCACGACTGGCGCAGCAAGACGCCGACGATCTTCCGCGCGACCGAGCAGTGGTTCATCGGAGTCGACACCATGCCCGCCGGCGGCAATGCCTCGCTGCGCAAAATGGCGCTGGACGTCTGCACGCGCGACCTCGACCAGGGCGGCGTGCGGTTCATCCCCGCATGGGGACGCAACCGCATCGAAGGCATGCTCGCCAGCCGCCCCGACTGGTGCATCTCACGCCAGCGAAGCTGGGGCCTGCCCATCCCCGCCTTCATGAACAAGAACGGAGAGGTGCTGATGACCGCCGACAGCGTGCGCGCCGTGGCGGCCGTCATCGCCGAGGAAGGCTCCGACGCCTGGTTCATGCGCACGCCCGCCGAGTTGCTGACCGGCTACGACATCGACTCCGACGAATACGTCGCCACCCCCGAGACGTTTCCCATCGTCTCGCTGCAAAAGGGCGGCGACATCTTCGACGTGTGGTTCGAGTCGGGTTCGAGCTGGTTCGCCGCGGCCATCCAGCGAGGGCTCGTCGGCGATATCCCGGTCGATCTGTACCTGGAAGGTTCCGACCAGCACCGCGGATGGTTCCAGCTCTCGCTGCTGCCGGCCTTGGGCGCCGAGGGCAAACCGCCGTTCAAGACGGTGCTGACGCACGGGTTCGTCGTCACCGAAGACGGCTACAAGATGAGCAAGTCCCTCGGTAACGCCGTCGACGCCGTCGAGCAGCTCAACAAGCGCGGCGCCGACGTGCTGCGCCTCTGGGTCGCCAGCCAGAACTACCAGGACGACATCCGCTGCAGCGAGAGCCTGATCCTCCAGGCCGAAGAGGCGTACAAGAAGATCCGTAACACGCTGCGGTTCTGCATGGGCTCGTGCTTCGACTTCAACCCCGCCACCGACGCCACTGAACCAGCCGACCACAGCGTCGACCGCTGGATGAGCCTGGAGCTCAGCCGCCTGATCCGCGACGTGCGGGCGGCCTACGACGCCTACGAGTTCCACCGCGCCACGCGAATGATCTACGAGTTCTGCACCGTGCAGGCCTCCAGCGTGTACCTCTCGGCAGTCAAGGACCGCCTCTACTGCGAGAGCCCCAGCGCCCTGCGCCGCCGCGCCACGCAGACTGTCATCCATCAGATACTCATGGCGCTGGTCAAGCTGCTGGCGCCGATCATGCCGCACACGGCTGAAGAAGCCTGGGCAGCAATTCCCAACCGCCCCGCCGAGGAACCGCAAAGCGTGCACCTGGCCCTGCTGCCTGACGCCGACGCCGAGATGCTCGCCATCGCCGACGACATGCGCCCGTCCAATATCGACCTGGGCACCTTTACCGGCGACCAGCTCCAGCCGGGGCCGCAGTGGATCTGGGACCGCCTGATGGACCTGCGCGCCGAGGGCCTCGTCAAGCTCGAGAAGCTCCGCAGCGAGGGCGTCAAGAACTCCCTGGACGCCGAGGCCGTTTTCCGCGTGGCCACCGGGAGCGACGCTGCAGCGGAGTTGATCGAAACATACATCCGCGAGTTGGAAGATCTGCTGGGCGTCGGCTACGCGCGCGTCGAGCGCGCAGAACTAGGCGAGGGCGCGACAGTCGAAGTGGAAGTCGCAGACACGCGTGAGAAATACAAGCGCTGCGCCCGAAGCTGGAAGCGCCGCCCAGACGTGGGCTCCGACAGCGAATACCCCGACCTCTCCGCTCGTGACGCGGTAGTGATGAAGGAACTCAAGAGCTGAACGACGGAATGATGGATCAATGGAATAATGGAATAGCCTCGCCGCTTGCGGCTTGGCGTCTTTAGGAATAACGAATGACCGACATTTACGCCCCACTGCCCCGTGAGGAAGTCATCAAGGCTGTCGAACGCAAGGGTCCTTGCCGCATCCCTATGATCCGCTCGCGATGGTGGGGCGAGGGGCTTTGGGACCAGTACGGCGCCAGGCTGAATGAGCTCAACAAGTACCCCGAAGACTTCGGCGAGGTCATGATCAACCCCCTCGACACCGGCGCGATGGGGCTGTCCTGGAAGGTGCGCGCCGGCGCGGGCCACGACTCCAACGCCGTCATCCCCGACTGGAAGCATCTCGACGAGTTCATCGCCAGGCTGCCCGACCCGGAGAACCCCGCCCTGCCGCTGTACGGGATCGAGCACGTCGATGCGAACCGCCGCCAGAACCGGTACATGCTCTTCGGCTGGTGGGGGCTGTTCTTCGAGCGGCCGTGGTCGCTGCGCGGGATGGAAGGGCTGATGACCGACTACTACCTCCACGGCGACGAGGTGCACCGCATGCACGACGCCCTGTGCACCCTGTATGAGGGCTACATCCGCCGCGCCATCCGCACCTTCAAGCCCGACGGCTTCTGGACCAGCGACGACCTGGGCAATCAGCGCCAGCTCATGATGAAGCCCGACCACTTCCGCGAGTTCTTGAAACCGTACTACAGCCGCATCGGCCGCCTGTGTCGCGAGAATGGCATGCACTTCTGGCTGCACTCCTGCGGCAACAACACCGAGATCATGGACGACCTGATCAACACCGGGGTGAGCGTCTTCCACCCCGTGCAGAAACACACGATGGACGAGGCCGTCGTCGCCCGGCGCTTCGGCGACCGCATGACGTTCCTGGTCGGCTTCGACGTGCAGCACATCCTGCAGGAAGGCACGCCCGAGGACGTCCGTTGCGAGGTGCGCCACCTCATCGACACCTTCGACGCCCGCAACGGCGGGATGTGCATGGCCGCCGGCAACGGCATCGTTCGTGGCACGCCTTTTGAAAACATCGAGGCGTATCTCGACGAATCCATCCGCTACGGCGCCGAACACCGCGCCCGGTTTACCGCAGAGATCGCGGACTAGGAAGGCGCCGGTGCCGTGGCGGGAGGGCTTCAACCTGACAGCCACGATTGATTCGAGAGGGCCATGGCTCTCCAGGCTTTCGGCCTTGCGCGCCACGCTTGGCCATGCCCCTTGACCGGCGAGGGTCGGGCCGATACCTTCTCTCGCATGGATGACGCCCCGGAAATCGACGCTCCCATGCCGCAGAGCCCGTCAGAGGAAACTGCCGATACCGCCAGCTCCCCCGCCGACGAGCAAGGGAAGGCGACGATCGAGGCCATGCTGATCGCCAGCAACGCCCCGCTGACGGCTGCGCGAATGGCGGGCGTGGCCGAACTGCCCCAGGCCGAGGTTCGCGGCGCCATCACCGCCCTTAACGTCCGCTACGAACAGACCGGCGCGGCGTTTCGCATCGAAGAGGTGGCCGGCGGGTTTCTCATCATGACGCTGCCCGAGCACCAGGGTGTGCTCAACCGCCTGCTCCAAGCCCACAAGGAGACGCAGCTCACGCAGCCGGCGATGGAAACCCTCGCCGTTGTGGCATATCGCCAGCCGGTTATGCGGGCCGACATCGAGGCCATCCGCGGCGTGGCCTGCGGCGAGGTGCTCCGCGGACTGCTCGACAAGCAACTCGTCAAGATCGTCGGACGCGCCGAAGTGCTCGGACGGCCGATGCTCTACGGCACGACGCGACGATTTCTGGAAGTCTTCGGCCTGGCCGGCTTGGACGACCTGCCAAACGTCGAAGAACTGCGCAGCGGCGACAAGCCCGTCCCGCCCAAGGGCGAACCCGGGGGCGTTGAGACGTCACCCGAAGGCGACGCCAACGCACCGCTGCCGGAGCAGGAACAGCCCGCTGGCGAACCGGCGGAGGAAACTGCGGCCACCGCCTCGGCGAGCGAGGCGCCCTCGGGCCCGGCGGAGGAGGAGTTCTTCGACCCGGCCAAAGCGGACACCGTGTCTGAAGATTCGGATGACGATGACGACAATTGGGATGACGAAGACGACGATGATGACGACGATGACGAGGATGGCTGGGATGATGAAGAGGAAGAGGAAGAGGAAGAGGAGAAGTAGCTGTGGGCTGGACTGATTCCAGCATCCATTCAGGTCGGAGACTTACCACAAAGGGTTGGAGGAATGGGGATTCCTAATTTCCCCGTCCCATGTACCTCGTCCGATTTCGCCGAAAGGCAGACTACGCCGCGAAGCTTCTCTTGTGATGGATCGCTGCTGGACGAACTCTCTTGAGAGTCAGGGCGGGGGCCTTCTCGGCCACGCGGACGACGCTGTCCATGCCGAACCGGCCAGGTTCGAGGCCGAATGCCGCGTAGTCGGTGAACCACTGCCCGTCGGCGCAATAGCGGAACTTGAACTCGCCGGCAGGAATCTTCAGGCGGGCCTTCCAGTTGCCTCGGCCGTCGTTGGTCATGCCCAACTCGTCATCCCGCCAGCCGTTGAAATCGCCAGCCAGAAAGACAGCCTTCGCTCCGGCCCGGAAGAAATTGAACTCAACCCATTTGTCCCGAACCGTAACCATAATGGCCTTCCTCACAAAAACTCATCCGTCTAGTAATCGGAACAAAAGTACGCCGACTTCAACGCCTCATGTAATAATCGTAGGAAGTCCTCCGGCCATAAGTCCCTAAATGATTGTAGATTTTTCCCCCAGGCCAGCTTGGGGTGCATTGCCTGCGGAGGTTGGGGAAGGATCCCGTCGAGCAAGTCGAATATTCCGTGGAGACTCGACCGCTAACCAAACAAGATACAGACGCGCACGTTAGCGGCCGAGCTTGCTCCGCGGCGTTGGACAGCGGTGGTTTTTGGGAATCCTCTCGAAAGAACAATCCCCCGCTGCGCAGCGCGCGACGAGGGATTGTGAGTGCAGCAAGGGCAGCGACTGAACAGGTCTATTCGTTCGGCGCCGGGGCCGGTTCGGCATTGCCGCCTTCGTTGGCGTTGGCGCCAAGGTGGCGACGATCCCTTTGGGGTCTTTGGCGGCCTTGGTCGGCGCCTTCGTTGCCGTCGCGGCGAACGTGTGCTGGGCGGCTGGTGGCGCCTTGGCCGCCGACAAAGCGGGCCTTCATCTCGTCGATGGATTTTCGCTGTTCGTCGGTAAGCACTTCGTCATGAATCTTCTTCTGGGCCTCTTCCATGATGGCGCGGATCTTCTGGCGCTGTTCGGGCGTCAGGTTGGCAACGCCCATCGGCCCACCCATCGGGGCCATTCCACCGGGGCCTCGTTGTCCACCCTGGCGTTCGTCGCCGCGGCGGCCGCTCCTGCCGCCTTGTTGCCCCTCCTGTCCCGCCTGGCCCTGCTGCCCTTCCTGGTTGTGTCGGCCGTTCGAGGGCCTGTCCTGCCCGCCCCTGGAGCGAGTCTGGCGCATCTTGGTCTTCTGCTCATTGGTGAGTACGCCCTCGATCTTTTTGTTGCACGCCACGGCCAACTCGCGCCGCGACTCGTACAGCGTCTTGACCTGGTCGCGCAGTTCCTTGAGCTGGTCGGTCTGGCCGGCAGTTTCGGCGGCGCGGACCTTATCCATGGTTTCTTTGAGCTTGGCTTCGTTTTCTTTCATCCAGGCGTCCATAGCCTGCTTGTTGGCGGTTCGGATCTCTTCGATCTGCTTCTTCTGCTCGGCCGTCAGATCCAGCGCAGCCAGGGCGCGATCGGGGATCGGCCCGTCGAATCGTGGCGGGCGAGGCTGCTCGGCCTGAGGCGGGCCGCCATCCTGGCCCTCGGCTTGGGCCATCGCATAGCTTGCCGTCATCGCGATACACGCCGCTGCAACCCAGCTCAATGTCCTGTTCATCGCTGCGCTCCTGACAAGTCATCGATCACGGCCGGGCGCATTCGTCCGGCATCACAAGGCCCAACGCCGCCTGCTGCGGCATATTGCGTTTCGCCCGCATTTGAGGATAATTATCGCCAGACGGGAGAGCGACATTGCCCAGCAAATACCCACTATTCGACCGCAGCATCCTGAATGTTCAACCGCTGGCCCAGCGGCGCCATGAGATGGATTTGTCCGCCATGCTCCAGATCGGACAGCGCCCCGTGCCGTTCGCGCATCCGGACTTGCCAGCCGTGGCGGCGGCCTTGCGGACCGCCCGCGACCGCGGCGCCGGGAGGGTGATGTTTATGGGCGCGCACGTCATCAAGCAGGGGCTGAGCCGTTACGTGATCGACTTGATCCGCGGCGGCTGGATCAGCGCCCTGGCGATGAACGGCGCCTGCGCTATCCACGATTACGAGCTGGCCCGAATCGGCGCCAGCACCGAGTCGGTCGCGCACTACATCCGCGCCGGGCAGTTCGGCCTGTGGAAGGAAACCGGCGAGCTCAACGAGATCGTCCAGGCCGGCAACGCTGAAGGGCTGGGCCTGGGCGAGGCCGTCGGCCATGCGATCGGCCGCGACAATCTGCCGCACAGGGACGTCTCGATCTTCGCCGCCGCCTACGAAGCCTCCGTGCCGGCGACGGTGCATGTGGGGATCGGATATGACATCGTGCACGAGCACCCCAACTGCGACGGCGCGGCGATCGGCGAGGCCAGCTACCGCGACTTCCTGATCCTCGCGCGGGCGATCGAGACTATCGAAGACGGCGTCGTCCTCTGCTACGGCACCGCCGTCATGGGGCCGGAGGTCTACCTCAAGGCCCTGGCGATGGCGCGCAACGCCGCCGCCCAGCAAGGCCGCCAGATTCGCCACATCACTTCAGCCGTCTTCGACCTGCTGCCGCTGTCGGGCGACATCCACGCCGAGGCCCCCAAGGACAGCTTCGAGTACTACTACCGCCCGTACAAGACCGTGCTGGTGCGAACCGTTGCCGACGGCGGGACAAGCTTCTACATCCGCGGCGACCACCGCGCCACCCTGCCGGCGCTGCACAAGCTGCTAACGCAGGCTGGATAAGTGATGGACACTCAACAAGCCACCGACAACGTTCCAGGCTCAACGCCGCTGTCTCGTCGTCGCACCATTCCGAAAGTTGTGATTGTCTTCGCTGTCGCGGCCCTGCTGGCGTGCAAGCCTGATCTCTTCATCGAGGGACTTCTGGGCTATGGGCCGTTGACGATAGCGTATTTGTTTCCGCTGCTTCTTCTGGTTGCCTTTCTTGTGGCGATCGGGGCCGCCTATTTGCTAGGTCGACTGATCTGGAAGTTCGTGCGCTGGCGGAAGGTGCGATTCTTCACGACATTGAGCATTCTCTCGCTGTGGCTGGTTGCCTATTGCAGCCCATCTCCTTTCTGGGTGGATTCATACCTCAGGGGACTTCGCCTCTGGGCGCAGGGGCACATTGATGTTCCATCGGTCTGTCAGTGGACCCAGACATACTCGATTCCTCAGGGTTCTCCTCAGGGAGAGTACCAGTTCTACCATGTTCCGATAGCGGATCTGCCTCCGGCCCTGGGGTTCCTCGCTGCAAGAGTGGATGCGGATTATCCCGATAGTTCCTCCATTGATCAGCCTTCGTTCATCTTCAACGAGGAAAAGCGACAACTTCGCGTTGGATGGGGCGCCGGAAGGCTGGGGTCCTGGGGCGTGACAATCGGCAAAGATGCCTCCGACGAGGGCTATCCTGAATTTCAGATCTCGCAAGACGCCTACGTCTGGAAGCAGGAATAGAATTCAACTGTCCGCTGCGCGGGCCAGTTCATTCTTCCTCACGCCTCAGCGTCCTCTGTGACCTCAGCGGCTGCTATACAAACCTGGCAGCACAGACAACCGGCACGAGAGCAACGGCCGAAACCATCAAGCATTCCTGCAGACTTGGTCGAAGAACGTAACACGGCATTGATGGACCACATGCCGGCCGCGCGAATGGAAATCGAGGATTGGCGGCATGTATATAGACTTCTATGGGCTCAAAGAAGAGCCATTCAACATCACGCCTGACCCGCGGTTCCTTTACCTGACGGATCAGCATCAGGAAGCCCTCAACCATCTGCTTTACGGCGTGCGGCATCGCAAGGGGTTCATTCTTCTGACAGGCGAAGTCGGGGCCGGCAAGACCACGCTCTGCCGGGCGATGCTGAACAACCTGGGCGAGAAGTTCCAGACCGCCTTGATCCTCAACCCTGCGGCCATGAGCGAGACACACCTGCTGCGCGCCATCGCTCAGGAGTTCGGGCTCGTCGGCGCCGGACGCGACCACTTCGACCTGCTACAGGCCATCAACTACCACCTGCTCGAGGTCAACTGCGCCGGGCAAGACGCCGTCGTGATCGTCGACGAGGCCCAGACCATGTCGGTACAGGCTCTCGAGATGGTTCGGCTGCTGAGCAATCTCGAAACCGAGAAACAGAAGCTGCTACAGATCATCCTGGTAGGCCAGCCGGAACTGGCTCGCACACTTGCGCGGCAGGACCTGCGACAACTCTCACAGCGCATCACCGTGCGATACCACCTGGGCACGATGTCTCGCGCCGACACGGGCGAATATCTGCGCCACCGCCTGAACGTGGCGGGGTTGGCCGGCAGTTCTCACGGGCTGCACTTCGAGCCCTCCGCCGTACGGGCGATCCACCGATTCGCCCGAGGCACCCCGCGGCTGATCAACGCCCTGGGCGACAAGGCCCTGCTGGCCGGTTACGTCAGCCAGACGCCGGCCATCAGCCGCCGCCTCGTGCGCCGCGCCGCCCGCGAACTCAAGGGGAGCATGGCATGAGCCTGATCAACGACGCACTCAAGCGTGCGGAATACGAAAAGGCCCGAGGCGCCGCGGCCGCCGGGACGCCGCTGCCGCGATGCCCCTCGCCGCGACCCAGCCCCCGCCACATGAGCTTGGCCGCGAAGATCGCCTTGGTAATTTTCTTTCTCGGCGGCGCCGCCCTCCTGGCGCCCCTGGCCGCCTTCCACCGCCCTGTCGCGGAGGCCCCCCTGGTCCTCGCGACTGCGCCCCAGACGCACGCCGCGATGCCCCCCGCTGCGCCCAGCAAGCACCCGCTCAGTACCCAGGCGCAAAGCGCCCAGCAAAAGACACTCGCCGGACTGAAGACCTACCTTCCCTCGCCGGCAACCCAACCCGCGGCCGCAACACAGGTCAGTCCTCTCCCCGCGTGCCCCCCGGCAGTTTCTACCGCCTCAGCAGCGGATAGCGTTGCCGCGAAAAGGACTGCGCCCGTCCCCGCGCCCCCGGCGCCCCCCACCCGGCCTGCGACCGCTTCTTTCAAGCTTAGCGGCGTGATGTGCGGGCCGTCCGGTCCAGCGGCGATCATCAACGGTCACGCGCTGCAAGCCGGCGACCGGATCGACGGCGCGACGGTCGTGCGAATCGATCAGCAATCGGTGCTCTTGAACATTGACGGGCAGACCGTCCTGGTGCGGCTCTGATCCTCCGGAGCGATGAGAACTATGAGAGATATCACGTATAACCGTAAGGGCAGGCCGGGTCCGACGCGATGCTTTACCTTGGTGGAGATTCTGATTGTCGTGGTGATTCTGGGAATCCTGGCGATGATCGTGATCCCCAATTTCGCCAGCAGCAACCAGGACGCCCGCGATGCCGCCCTGGCGGTCGACCTGGCCACGGCCCAGAAAGCTATTGGCCTATACACCGTTCAGCACGCCGACCGCGGCCCGCATCTCAACGCCAGCGGAACCCTTGACACCGCCAATGTCATTACGCGTCTGACATCCAAGACCGACGTCCACGGCAACATCACCAAAGATGGAACGCTGGGCCCGTATCTGCCCGAGTGGCCGAAGAACCCCAACGGATCCACCTCGTTGGCCAAGACGATCATTTACGGCACGGCCTCGCCGGCGCCCACGTCGGGCTCGGGCGGGTGGTATTACAACACCAGCACCGGCCAGCTCAGCGCCATTGCTAAACCGGTCCAGGCGCCGAAAGTCAATCCGCGCGGCGCCACGCCGATCCTCTAGCGGCCGCTACAGCGAACCCTGAACCTTGGCATCTTTTTGAAGGACCTTGTCCCGCTGCTGGCTCTTGTACTGTGCCAACTTGCGGGCCAGCGCCTTGTCGCCCAGGGCGATGATGGCCGCCGCATACACCGCCGCATTGGTCGCCCCGGCGGCGCCGATAGCCATGCACCCCACCGGCACGCCGGGAGGCATCTGCATCGTGCTCAAAGCCGCATCGAGCCCGTTGAGCGATCCGTTGTCCATGGGCACGCCGATGACCGGCAGCGTGGTGCCCGCGGCCATCACGCCGGCCAGGGCGGCGCTCATACCGGCGGCGGCGATGATGACCTTGAGCCCGCGCCCCGCAGCCGCGGCGGCGTACTGGTGGGCCTCGTCCGGCGTGCGATGCGCCGAGAGGACGCGCACCTCATACGTCACGCCCAGTTCGTCGAGTTGCCCCAGGCAGCGCTTCATCGTTTCCAGGTCGCTGTCGCTGCCCATCACCACGCCCACGATCGCTTTGCTTTTGGCGGCCATAATCGTCCCTTCTATTTTTTGCGAAAGTCAAACGCCACCCGGATCGCCCTGCCGCCGCCGAAATGCATCGCCACAGCCAGCGCGCGGCGGTAGTCGTCCAGACCGAACGTATGCGTCAGCAGCCCTTCGGTCTTGAGCTCGCCTCGACCCATCAGTTCATGCACGAGATTGTACGTGGCGATCTGGCGCGAGCCGACTCGCTCGATCTGCCGCCCGTAGGCGCCCCGCACGCTGAGCTCGCGGAACCACAGGGCGGTCAGGTCCGCCCCGGCGCCCCGCCCGGTGCCGACGTAGATCACCTCGCCGCGGCTTCGCGTCCACCGCAGCGATTCGGTCAGGCTCTGCCTGCCGGTGACGCACTCAAAGACGACGTCGTAGCCGCCTGTGAGCGTGTAATTGCCAAACCGCACGCGGTGAATATCAGCCCCAGTAACCGCGGCGACGGCCTCATAGCGCCCGCGGCGATCATCGGGCAATTGCAGACATCGCGAGGCCCCCATCGCCGCAGCCATCCGCGCCTGGCTGGGCCGGCGCACAAGGGCATGGATCTCTCCGGAGTAGTTCATCGCCCGCAGGGCGCTGATGACGCCCAGGCCGAGCATGCCGGCGCCGTATACGAGCACGTGTTTGGCGCCGCCAAGTTGCTCCGATCGCAGCACGGCGTGGAGGCTGCAGGCCAGCGGGTCGGTCAGCACAGCCTGCTCGTCGGTAAGAGAGTCAGGCACGGCCACAAGCTGGCTGGCGTGCGCAATGAACGAATCGGCGAAGGCCCCACCTGTGGCCCGGTTGTAACCCAGGCTGGTGCCCGGCGGCAGGCGAGAGTCGCCCGCGCCATCGGCGCCGAAGTTTTCGCACGCGCCGTAATTGCCAGCCGCACAGGCGCTGCAGGGCGGATCGATCCCGCGCACGGGGCAGGACAGGCTGGGCTCGACGCAGACCCTTTTGCCGATCCAGTCTTTGCTGACGCCGCCGCCGACCTCTTCGACGACCGCCACGTTCTCATGGCCGAGCACGAACGGCATGGAACTGAACGCCTGGAGGATCGAGTTGGGAACCTGTTTCTGGGCGAGGATCGCGCAGTCGGTCCCACAGATTCCGGCCAGCCGCGTCGAGACGCGCACCCATTGGTCCGTCGGCAGCGGCGGCGGGCTCACATCGCGCAGCGACAGGCCGTTCAGGGAGGTAAGCTGGCAGCGGCGCCAGACCTTCCGCAGGACCCAGCAGGCCGCCCAGCCGACGGGCTTTATGTCGTACACCAAGGCACGCATGGCGCTAGATGTAACCACGCCGCGCGAAAATTTGGAAGGCCCATTTCTCACGGGGATACAATCCTCACGGAGGCTGCCTATGCGAATGAACCTTTTCGCCCCGCTGGTGGGGCTCGCGGCTGTCCTGTTTCTCAGCGGATGCGCCAAGATTATCACGTTCCCCGCCCGCCCAAGCGCCCCGAACGGCCTGGACAGCGGGGCTTTTCGCGCGTACGACACCAACGATGACGCCGTGCAGGATTTCTTCCTTTTTGTCGACGCCGCCGGACGAGCCGACCGCATCGGATACGCCGCCGACAAGAGCGCCAAGCCGACGGACATCATCCGGCTCGACGACATCCCGGCCGGCCAGTGCCCCCACCTGGTGCTCATTCTCGACGGATTCGGATTCGATGTGGTGCAGCGCTACTACGATGAGAAGAACCTGCGGGTGTTCTACCCGCCCTCGCGCGTCGTGGCGCCCTACCCGACCGTGACGGATCCGGCGATGGAGGATCTCCTGCACGGGCCGCCCTGCCGGGCCTTCGAGGCGGCGTATTTCAGCCGCCCGGAGAACCTGCTCGTGGGCGGTCCGCGCGAATATCTTGCCGGAGTGAATGAACCCTACAACGAGATCCTGGACTACCGCGCCAACACGTTCTCCGACGCTATCGGCTATATCGCGCCGTGGGACACCTTCCTCAGTGAAACCGACACGTGCATGGCCGCCTTCCAACGCAGCGCCGCCTCCGGACCGCGGCGAGAGTTCCTGGCGTACTTCGTCAGCTCGGCCGGCGTCAGCACCGCCGACGGCGAGCAAGGCCAGCGCCGCTGCCTGGAGCGCATCGAGCGAATGGTGCTCCAGGCCCTGCAAACCCGCCGCGGGCGGGTGAAGATCACGCTGCTGTCCGATCACGGCCACAGTTATATGCCCGCGTCCCGGATCGAGTTTGAGAAGCTGCTCGGAGACAGAGGCTGGCACGTAGGCGAGTCGCTCACGGGCCGCAAGAGTGTCGTGCCCGTGTCGTTCGGGCTGGTGACTGTCGCGAACTTTGTCACGACGAACCCGCCGGAACTGGCGGGGGACCTGATCGCCATCAATGGCGTTGAGCTTGTCAGCTACGTCGACGGCGACGCCGTGGCCGTGCTGGGCACGCTTGGCCAGAAGGCCTACGTCCGCTGCGTCAACGGAGCGTACCGCTACAGCCCCGACAGCGGCGACCCGCTGAAGCTCAAAGGCGTACTGCCGGATTTCTCTCGAACATATACGGCCGACGACATGCTGGCCCTGACCGGACAGCATCATTATCCCATCCCGCTTCAACGCCTTTGGCGGGCGCATCACGCCTTGGTGAAGAACCCGCCCGACGTGATCGCCTCGCTGGCGAACGACCGCTATTACGGGGCGACATACTTTGACGGGAAGATCAAGATAGCCTCGACGCACGGCGGCCTCAACGAGATCAACAGCACGACGTTCGCCATGTCCACCGCCGGCCCCCTGCCGCCGCTGATGCGCTCAGCCGACGTGCACACAGCGCTGGGCAAGCTGCTGGGGCGTCCGTTCCCGCAAAAGCCCTGGCCGGGAGCGGTCACGAGATAGAACGACCTATGGGAACCAATAGGGCCTATATGACGGGGACCTTGCGGTTTCATAGGTCCTATAAGTCCTATTGGTCCTATAGTCCTATCGGCTCAGCACAAAGATCGCCAAGTCCGCGTTGCGATTGGGGTCGACCGTGATTTCCTTGGCCTGCTCGGTGTCCAAGGCCAGGCGGCGGTGGACCGTGATGCCCTTTTCCTGGCAGAAGACCTCGAAATCGTCCAGTGTCAGGAAGCGGATGTTGGGCGTGTTATACCACGTATAGCGCAGCAGCCCTTCGCTCCGCGGCGCGCGGCCGTCGTAGTAGAGCATCTCGCGCAGCTTGCGATATCCGAAGTTGGGGAAGCTCACCACGCACCGCCGCCCCACGCGAAGCATGTCGGCGACGACCTGCTCGACGTCCTTGATGGCCTGGAGCGTCTGCGAGAGCACCACGCAGTCGAACTGCCCCTCCCCGAACGACCGCAGGCCGTTGTTCAAGTCGGCATGCATCACGCTGAGCCCGCGCCGCACGCAGGCGATAATCGCCTGCTCATCGATCTCCAGCCCGTGCAGCACCTTGTGGCCGCCGCGGCGAAGCTGCGTCAGCAGCCCGCCGGACCCGCAGCCCAGGTCCAGCACGCTGGCGCCGGGCTCGATCAGGCTGGCGATGAGACTGTAGTCCAGCCGCTGCGGACGGCTGGGGCTGAAGATGTTGGTGTGGCTGATGCCCCAAGCGTCGCTGGCGTCACTGGGCTCCTCGGGCTGGGCGTCGCCGCTGAGGTCGGCCAGGAACCCGCGCACCAGTTCGCCGTAGACGCCGACTTCGTTGTCGAGCAGGAACGCGTCATGCCCGCAACTGCTGGCGACGTTGCAGTACGAAACCGGGCGCTGCGCCTTGATCAGCGCCTCGACGAGCTGCCGCGACTCTGACGGACTGAACAGCCAGTCGCTGCTGAAGCTCACCACCAACCAGCGGGCGTTGTTGCTCTGGAAGACCTCCGCCAGCCGCTCGCTCGTCGCGCCCAGGTCGAACAGGTCCATCGCCATCGACAGGGCGATATAGCTGTTGGCGTCGAAGCGTTCGACGAACTTGGCGCCCTGGTAGCCCAGGTACGTCCCGACCGAGAACTGCTTCTCGAACTCGATCGCCACGTCGCGCGGGGCCAGGCGGTCACCCTCGAACTTCTCCTGCATCGCCTCGCGCGACAGGTACGTGATGTGCCCGATCATGCGGGCGATCGCCAACCCGACGTTGGGCCCGGCGATCTTGTCGTAGTATTCACCGCCGAAAAAGTTCGGGTCGCGCAGGATGGCGTTGCGCGCAACGACGTCGAACGCCAGCGCCTGGCTGCTCAACCTCGCCGAAGAGGCCAGCGGAATCACGCCGGCCATCTCGTCGCCGTAGCGCGCCGCCCACGCCAGCACCTGGTGGCCGCCCATCGAGCCACCGATGACGGCCAGCAGCTTGTCGATGCCCAGGTGGTGCATCAAGCGGCGGTTGACCTCGATCATGTCGCCGATGGTGATGGTCGGAAACGCCGGCCCGTACGGTTTGCCCGTAGCCGGATTGATGCTGCCCGGCCCGGTCGTCCCGCGGCAGCCGCCCAGGATATTCGGGCAGATCACGTAATAGCGGTCGGTGTCTATCGGACAGCCCGGCCCGACAAACCTGGCCAGATCCCACCAGCCCGAATCGTCGCCTTCGTCATGGCGTGCCACGTGCGAATCGCCCGACAGCGCATGGCAGATCCACACCGCGTTGTCGGCTGCGGCGTTGAGGTGGCCATACGTCTCGTACACCACCTCGACCTGCTCGAGCCGCCCGCCCTTCTCCAGCGCCAGGGGCTGATCGAACACTGCCCGCCGCGCATGGCGGAGCGGCCCCGCCCCGCGAATTGAATCACTGCTTTGAAGATTCTCAGCACACATGGTCACACCGTCTACGGATGGTTGGATGAATGGATGGTTGGTCCATTCATCCAATCATCTACCCATCCATTCATCCGGTTGTTAAGCCTGGGAGGCCTTGAGTGCCTGGTCTAGGTCCGCCCGGATGTCTTCGACGTCTTCGATGCCCACGCTCAGGCGGATGTACGAGGGCGTCACGCCGGCGGCACGCTGCTCGTCTTCGGTAAGCTGCTGGTGCGTCGTCGAAGCCGGGTGGATCACCAGCGTCTTGGCATCGCCGATGTTGGCCAGGTGGCTGGCCAGTTTCACGGCGTTGATAAACTTCACGCCGGCGTCCTTGCCACCCTTGATCTCGAAGCCGACGATCGCCCCGGCCCCGCCGGGCAGGTACCGCCTCGCATTGGCGTGGTAGCGGCTGCTAGGCAGGCCGGCGTAGGTCACCTTCTCGACAGCCGGGTGCTTTTCGAGCCACTCGGCCAGCGCCTGGGCATTCTGGCAGTGACGCGGCATGCGCAGGTGCAGCGTCTCGAGGCCCATCAGGAACAGGAATGCGGCGAAGGGGCTCATGCAGGCCCCGGTGTCGCGCAGCCAGTGCGTGCGAATGTGAATGATGTAGGCGATGTTGCCCATCGGCGCCAGGGCCTCGGCGAAGACCATCCCATGGTACGACGGGTCGGGCGAGCAGAACTCCGGCCATCGCTTCGGGTCGTCGGCCCAGCGGAACCGCCCGCTGTCGACAATGGCGCCGCCGACGTGCACGCCATGTCCGCCGATGAACTTGGTGGTCGAATAGACGACGATGTCGGCCCCGTGCTCGATCGGGCGCAGCAGCACAGGCGTGGTGACAGTGTTGTCGACGATCACGGGCAGGCCCAGGCTATGGGCCGTCGAGCAGATGGTCGCCAGGTCCGGCACGTCGTTCTTGGGGTTGCCCATCGACTCGAGGTACACGCAGCGTGTATTCGCATCGGCCAGCTTGCGGATCAGTTCGGGCTTGTCCGGGTCGAAGAACCGCACCTCGACGCCCAGGTTCTTGAGCGTCTGCGAGAACAGCGTCCACGTCCCGCCGTAGAGGCTCGTCGAGGCGATGAAGTTCTGCCCCGAGTGCGTGATCGTCAGCACCGCAGCGGTGATGGCCGCCATCCCGCTGGCGAAGGCCAGGCCGCCCACGCCGCCGTCGAGTGCAGCCAGTCGCTTCTCGAGCACGTCGTTGGTGGGGTTCATAAAGCGGGTATAGATATTGCCGAACTCCTGCAGACCAAACAGTGCCGCGGCATGCTCGGTGCTCTTGAACAGGTAGCTGCTGGTGGCGTAGATGGGCACGGCTCGCGACAGCGTGGCGGGGTCCGGTTCCTGCCCCGCGTGGAGCGCCTTGGTTCCCAGTCGATAGTTGGCTGAGTCAGTCATGTTACTGCGTACTCCTTCTTATTCCTCAATCCGCAATCCGAAATTTGTTTTGTCCACAAAAAAGCCTCTCGCAGGGAGAGGCGCCAACATCGCAAAGTTTCGGCTTGGTTACCCGCGAAATCGGCGGGTCACATCGGCCCCTTGCGGGATGGCTGCGGCACCTTATCGCTCACGCAACGCTTCGCGACAGGTTGCCGTGCGGTCGTCGGGCCAGAACCCTCGCGCACTCTCGATGATGAAGCGATAATAGCGGCCCATCTCCGCCCGGACAAGAAAAATCGGTGCTGAAAAGGGCCCTCCCGGCGTCAATCCGGCGTGCGGCGCGGGCCGCCGATGCCGTTGTTGTGATAACCGCCCTGCTGGACATCGGGGCTGGCGTCGGGCTTGACCTCGCTGACGGTCAGGGTTTTGATCGTCGCAGCGCCGCCTTCGGCCGACAGCGTGACCGCCCCGGGCGTGCAGTCGGCCTCGAGATGCTTCTCGATGAAGAAATACTTGTCGGCCCAGACGCTGACCATCCCCTTCTGCACGAAGACCCGCAGGTCGAGCAGTTTGTCCGGCCGCTTGATGTCAAACCGAAGCGTCGCGCTGTCGACGGCCAGGTGGTCGCCGGTGAACTCGATCTTCAGCGCGCCGGCCTTGCCGGTAACGTTCATCACCACACGTTTGGCGCTGCCGGGGTCGATCTGGGTCTGGATGACGGCCTTGGTCGTCGCAAACGGGATCGCCTCGCCCGCGCCGGCCAGCGGCTTGTTCTCGATCTTCGTCACGTTGCCAAAGAGTTTGGTGACGGCCGGCAGCAACACGCCGGTGTCCCAACTGATCGGGCAGCGGCGGCCGTGCGTAAAAGGCTTGCCCTTGTCGCCCAGGCAGTAGTACCCGCTGTAGACGCCAGTGTCGGTGACGACGACGGCGTTGCAGTCGCCCAGAGGCTTGTAGTCGAAGACCGTCACCATCGGGGCATGCCAGTTCCAGTAGATGCTGGCATGATTGTGCCCGGCGTGGATGAGTTGGACGTTGTAGTCCTTGAGCAGCTTGTGGAACTTGCCGCCATCGGGGTTGGGGTAGTGATAGCTCAGGATGATGCGTTTGCCCTTGGGCTGGGCCTTGAAGTCGCGTTCGAGCCACTCGACGACCTCAGGGCGGACAGCTTCCTCATAGCAGTCGATGCCGGTGAAGTGCACGTCGGCGTAATCGAACGACCATCGCATGGGGCCCAGGTCCTTCGTCCAGGCGCCGTGGCCTTCGATCTCGGGCTTGCCCGGGGCCACCACGTCGTGATTGCCGATGGTGTGCATGAACGGGATCTTGAACTTCTTCTCGGCCTCGGTCAGCACGGCAAAGGTCTGCCCTTGCGGGCTCTCGCCGAAGCTCGTGTCACCGGTGTCGAGCACGAACTTGACCTCGCTGCCCAGGCCGTTGACGAACTCGGCGAAGACATCGCAGCCGCCGGGGAAGCGGCAGTGGCTGTCGCTGTGGTGGAGATACATGAACGGCAGCGACTGCTTGTCCTCTCGCAGGCCGAAGTTGACAGCCGCGGGATCCTTCATGTCCGCCAGCCGCACCCAATAGCGCCCCGTGGGCCACTTGCCCGACGGCCAGCAGACGGTAATGGTCTGCGCCGGGCGGTACTTGAACATGGGATCGGCCGCGGGCTGGATCATGTATGCGCCATCCGGCCCCGTGACGACAAACTCTTTGCCGTCGGTAATCCGCACGCCGCCGACCCCCTGCTCGCCGGCATCCATCACGCCATTGCCATTGGCATCCAGAAACACCTTGCCGCTGACGGCCTGCGGCGCATCGGGCTGCTGAGGCCATGCCGCCGGGCATATCATCCCCGCCGCAAAAACGACCAAACCAATCGTGCGAACGCTCATGAGATTACTCCTGCAGCCAATGATAACCCCCTTGGAGTGCGGCGGCAACGACGCCGCCCTGGATGCTTTGGACGCGACATAGAGACTCAGAGAAATCTCCGAAGAACGGAATGCCCTTCTGCCAACGCGCTCTCTCGTTGTCTCTGCCTCTCTGTGTCGTGCGGTTAGCCTCAATTCAGAGGACGCGATGGAAGTGGAGGAGGCACAGGTGCCGACACGGGCGGGCGCGATTCGATGCGTGCAATTTGCTCATTCAATAACTGCATCAAGGCCGGGTTCGCAGCACGAAACTTGCAGATACCCCGCGCTGCATCGATTACCCCGAGACGGTATGGGCGACTCATCTTGTCCGGGAATATCGCCAGCGAGAATATGAAAAGGAATATGCCGCCTGCCGCTGGAAGGCCAATCCTTAGTCCCATGTCATCTCCCGGCAGTAACAGACACACCAGGCTCACAAGGCCAAGAATCACCGCCAGGACAACGGGCACGCTCGCCAGCCAGAGAAGCCGCGTACGGGATGCGCAGGAACGGCAGAGATGAGTGGGAAATGCCCTTTTCGGGGTCGTACACGGAGCCACATATGGCTTTGCCTCAATGGCGCCGCAACGCCAGCATGTTTTTGGAAACTCAATCCGTCCCGCCCTGAAGACCGCCCAGCCAGCGGGATTTTCGCCAGGATCAAGGCTCGGTACAACCCGGAAAGTCTGGCAGCCGGTGCTGGGGTCAATTGATTTTATAATAGCGGGTGGCGTCCCTATTGGCACCGACACGTGCCCGGGGTAGGTCCTGTTGGGATTGATGCGACGTCTTAGCAGCGCCCTGATGCCGTAGACCCAGACTGGCGAAAGAACACTTATGCTCATCAACGTTATCGTCAGGTAGAAAGGTAGAGGTGACGCGGTCCCCATATGACCCCTCAGAAGGTACCCGAAAAAGAAAGCAGTCAGAACGCCGAGCGGAACGATCACCAGAGCGAGCCGCGGGAGCCAACGGTACTTCGCATTCCGATATTTTCGCACAAGCTCGTCGTTTACCCAACGGCACTTTGGACAGGGCACCAGCTCCGCTTCTTCCGTCAGCCGGTCCTGGACAGCTTTCAGGAGTTGCGTTTGCGCCTGGTCCATCGCCCCCTTTTCGTTTATACAATAGTGCGCGCGGCCATGCCCCGTGGCCGCCCGTCGCAGCTCGTACGAGAATCCGGTGCCGCATCTTTCACAGACGATATCGTGGACTTTTGAAGCTGTTGCTGTTGCCGTAAAAATCGTCGCTACATAGAAGAACATATTTGTCACCCTTATAGCCGACAGGTACCGTGCCCGGCGTGAAACGCCACAAAAAGTACGTCGATTGCTTCCCGGAATCAACGATAAAGACGTCGTCCAAAGGAGGATGTATATTTCCATGTCCCTTGAGGTTCATTTTACGATGCAACACCTTTCATTCCCCGCTTACCGATGGCACACTATGGTTACTGGTCTGATATTTGCCTCTGGGTCCAGGGAGGTTTTCTTTGCGGACGTTGCGAACTGACAATATCGAGTTGCACCTACGTACCTCCGGAACCATCTCGTGTATTGAAAACTCGAAGGCTGGCGAGCGATACGACATCTCGGCGGATTCATTCGCCGTACGCACGGACCGGGGAACGCTGGATTCGGCGACGGCCAAGTGTGTCGAGGCTCGTACCGACGAGGGGGAGGCGGCGTTTCGATTTGTCGCTGGCGATCTGGACGTGACGCTGCACTATCGCCTGCGGGCCGGGCGGGCTTATGTCGAGCGGTGGCTCGAAGTGGCCCCATGCAAGACGCCGCTGACGATTTACGAAATCGTGCTGGGGCGGACCGTCTTCGGCGCGCCGCCGCGCGAGGCGGTGCAGTACGACACGTTCTGGAACTGCCCTACTGTCACCTTTCTGCGATGGGACCGCGGCGGCGTGATGAGCGGGATCGAGAACCCGTTCTTCCACACGAGACTTGGCGGCAATGAAGCGGAGTTCTCCTTTGAGCCCTCGCTCATTCTCAAGAGCGGCGAGGGCTACGTGTCCGAGCCGCAGTTTATCGGCGTCTATCGTCTCAGCGGCGTGATGCTCACCGACCATGCCCCGCGCACCACGCTGGGCCAGCGGCCGCGGTTTCGCAACCCGTACGGGCACGTGCCCATCGACCGCTCGGAAGTCCGCGCGATGCAGAAGTTCGCCCTGGACTACATGCACCCACGGGTCGAGCGGTTCGTCTTCATCCTGTACAACTTCTTCTACCCCCTGCCGCAGATGCCCGCCGCCAACTCGCCCGAGGAGGCCGCGCACACCAAGATGATCGACATGTTCGCCGAGCTCGGCGGCGACTTGATCATCTTCAACCCCATGCATCCCTACACCAAGCCTGCCGGCGACATGGACGCGTACTGGGACCTGGGCCCAGAAGGCTCCGCCGCACAGCACATCATGGACCACGCGCGGGCCAAGGGCATTCCGTTTGGCTATTACATGGGCTGCGCCCGCCACGGCCACGAGGGTAACGCCTGCGCCCTGCCCTTCGCGCCGGAGCGGCCGCAGTGGAAGAAGGTCGACGCCGCCGGCAACGTCGCGGCCGAGAACTGCATCGCCTGCGACGAATACGCCGACTGGTGGTTTGCGGTGCAGCGCAACACCATCGAGCGGTTCAAGCTGGGCCTGTGGTCGTGGGACCCCGGCCCCGGCAACGGCTGCTTCTGCTACAGCGACCAGCACGGGCACCTGCCCGGCAACGGCGCCTATAAAGGATGGCGCAGCGCCACCGAAATCCTGCGGCGGCTCAAGGAGGAGTTCCCCGGCCTGTACTACCAGGCCTTCTACGGCCGCAAGGAGCACGGGCTGTGGGGCTTCAAGTACTTCGACCAGCACGAGTCGTACTGGGAGCTGGGCCTTTGGATGTGCTCTTTGCACAGCGACCTGCACGCCGACCGCATGAACGCCGACGGCGTGCGGCAGCAATGCTGGTGGAACCAGAACTTCCGCTTCCAACCGGCCGTGCTCTCGCACGCGATGGTGCACCGCTTCCAGGAAGGCGTACACGACACGCGGCTGACGAAGGCGTGGGATCATGGCGGCTGGAAATTCAGCGTGATGAGCTGCCTGGCCGCGGCGGGCAGCATCACCACCGTAATCCTGCCCGAGGACCTCTCGCTGGTGCCGGGGATGACCGAGTTCTACCGCAAGTGGCTGGCGTGGGCGCGGGAGAACTTCGACTACGTGCAGTACAACGTGCCCTTCGGCAGCCAGGTGCAGGTCGGCGGCGTGGACGGGTACGCGCGGATCAAAGGCCGGCATGGGTTCATCTTCCTGGTCAATCCTGGCCCGCGCCCGGCGCGGATCGAGTTCGCCCTGAACGACGAGATCGGCCTCGATGTCGCCGGCCAGTTCACGCTGCGCGAGCTCTACCCCAGCGAAGGCCGCTTTCGCTTCGACCACGTCCACGGGCGCGGCGTGTTCGACAGCGGCCAGCGCGTCTCGCTGGTCGTTCCGGCATACGAAGTGCTGCTGCTGGAGTTGGCCGAGCTTGACGAGAAGAATCCGCCGCGCGTGTTCGACAAACCGCGCGAGGGCACGCAGACGCTGCCGCGATACCTCGACGACTGGCGACTGCCCGACGGCAGCGCGTTTGATTTCCCGCGACACGCGGCCGCTGAGAAGCTCGTGCTGAAGACTTCGTTCGAGGCGCGGCCGGAGATTCGCGATCTGCTGGCGGCAGCGCGGCCGGCAAATCTGGACGAATTCGTGGAGCTGATCCCCAAGTGGAAGAAGGATTACCCCTCGGACAACTACGCCTGGGCTCGCCCGGACCGCTTGTGGCTGGTGCTGCCGTTTGTCGATGCGGACAAAGCCGCCCCCGCTTCGCTGCGCGTCAACGGCAAGGAAGTCCCCGTCGAGACGCACGCATGGCTGCGGAAGTACATCTACTACGCCGACCTGACGGATGCCGTGGCCTGGGGCCGCCGCAATGAGATCGGACTGGAGTTCGCCTCGCTCGCGGCCGACCAGTTCCTGGGTCCGTACCTCGATTACCCGCCCGCGCCTGGGCACGAGATAGATTCTTGCGTGATCTACGATGCCCCGCTCGACGCCTCCATGCCGCAGCGCACGCTCACCGGGCCGGCCGACACGCACCGCCGCCCGGTCGTCTGCGATTTGCAGATTGACCCGCCATACCTGTGCGAGGGCGTTGAGACGAAGTTTTCCGTCAGCGTCGACCTGCCGCCGGAGGAGTTGGAAGGCGTCTATCTGTCATACCCGGTACATGACGCCGCCATGACGTACGACGCGTCCTGTGGCCGGTGGGTCATCCCGGTGGGCGGCCTGGGCCGGGCCTGGCTGATCATGGACGTTCCGAGCTACCACGTCTGGGCGGTGGCCAAGAGCGGCTTGGTGAGCGAGCCAATCAGCATCCCGCTGGAGTGGCGCTTCAAGAAGTAGCACGGGCATCTTGCCCGTGAGTAGCATGGGCGTCTCGCCCATGCTCCCCGATCCCTGCCTCACGATCAGGGACACGCATCCCCAGGGGATGCGTGGCACCCGTCAAAGGGTACTTCCCCTTCGTAGCAACCGCGCGGAGCAAGTTCCGCCGCTAACGAAACAATAGAACATCATCCTCTTTGTTTTCTCATCCGTGACATTGGTGGACGTAACTCTTGTCGTATATACTGTCGCAACGCTCACAAGGAGACGCTGGCATGAGACATCGTGAAATCGGCAAGTCGGGTATTCAGGCTTCGGTGATTGCCTTGGGCGCTTGGCCCATCGGCGGCGGGCCCTGGTGGGGCAAGACCGATGACGAGGAATCGATCCGCACCGTGCAGGCGGCCATCGACATGGGCGTCACGCTCATCGACACCGCGCCGGTGTATGGCTTTGGGCGCAGCGAGGAAGTCATCGGCCGGGCCATCAAAGGCCGCCGCGACAAGGTCGTGCTGGCCACCAAGTGCGGGCTGTGGTGGAAGGACAATCGCGGGTTCGAGTTCTTCCAGAGCGAAGGCCGCACCGTGCGCCGCTGCCTGCGGCCCGAGACCATCCGTGTCGAAGTCGAGGAGAGCCTCCAGCGCCTGGGCGTCGACGTGATCGACCTGCTCCAGACGCACTGGCAGGAGGAAGGCCCCGGCTCTACCCCCATCGCCGAAACGATGGGCTGCCTGGTGGACCTGCAGAAGGCCGGCAAGGTCCGCGCCATCGGCGTCTCGAACTGCTCGCCGGCCCAGATGGACGAGTACCGCAAGGTCGGCCGCATCGACTCCAACCAGCCGCGTTACAGCATGCTCGACCGCTACATTGAGGGCGACGTGCTGCCCTACTGCCGCAAGAATGGCATCTCAACCCTGGCGTACTCGCCGCTGGAGCAGGGTCTGCTGACCGGGGCGATCACGATGGCCAGCACGTTCAGCCCGGACGAGTACCGCAACAATCTGCCGTGGCTCGCCCCCGCCAATCGCAAGAAGGTGCTGGACATGCTGTGGGGCTGGGCGGACCTGCTCAAGAAATACAACTGCACGCTGGCGCAGCTCGTGATCGCCTGGACGCTGCAGCAGGACGGCCTGACGATCGTCCTCTGCGGCGGCCGCAAGGCCAAGCACAACGCCGACAACGCCGGCGCCGGCGACCTGGTGCTCGACGAGGCGACGCTGACGCGCATGCGGAACGATGTCGAGTCGCTGGGCGAGCCGCAATGAGGCTGTCAGCCTTCAGCTTTCAGCTATCAACAAAGACAAAACCATGTCTTGCTGATAGCTGAGAGCCGATAGCTGAGAGCGTCTTTATCTTGTCCGGAAGTTCGTGCCTGGAGCGTATCCGTTGAAGTAGCCTGGAATCGGGTCCAGGAACGGGTTGCACAACGCCAGCGTTTTGACCAGCGCCTCGTAGCCGCTCTGGGTCTTAAGCCACTTCAGCGCTTCCTGGTACTGCCCGCCGGTGGTCTTGGGCAGGTTCGGGATGTCCTTGAGCTTGGCCAGCATCGCCGATCGCTTGCCCGCGTCGCTTTCCTGCTGCGCCATCGTGAGGTACTTCGTCATCGCCACGCACTTGCCGTACCAGTGCGGCAGGGCGTCCTTGAGCAGGTCGATGTAGTCGTCGCCCTTGGTCGCGGCCGAAAGCTTCTTGTCGAAAGCGTCGTACTTGTCCTGGCGCGCCAGCACCTTCGTCTTGATCCAGTCCATGATCTTCGGGTCGACATCCCGCGAGAAGTCGCTGTAATGGTGCATCATGGGGATGAACGTCGCGTCGCCGCCGGCCGCGGCGATCTCTTCGCTGGTCTTCTTTTGAATGGCGAACGCCCCACCGGTGTTGCCGCCGACGAACAGCGCCGGACGGCCGCGCAGCTTGTCCTTGGTGACGATCACATCCCTCTCGTTATCCCCGGCGATGAAGATGAACGCGTCGAACGTGTCCACGTATCCGCGGTCGTAGAACTGCGGGCGGAAGTTTCCATGCATGCCCCAACTGCCCGAGGAGATGCCCGCCAGGATCACCGCACCGTGCTTGATGGGCGTGGCGGCCTCGAGGACGCGCACCATCTGCGAGGCGTTGCGCGGGCCGCTGGTCAGCATCGAGGTGAACCCGGCCAGCATGACGATGAAATCCTTGTTGCCGGTGATGGACTGCCAGCGGCCGACGAACTTGCGTTCGTCCTGCCCGCCACCGAGGTGCACGATGACCGGGTGCGCCCGTTTGGGGTCGTAGTTCTCGGGCAGATGCACCGACATCGCGACATCGGTGGGATGGCCGCGCGTGCGGTGGGTGTCCTTGCCCAGGACCGGCACCGAAATGTGGAACGTGGCGTTGGGCTTGAGCTGTTCAGGCTTGATGAGCTTGGGATCCTCAACGATGATCGGCAGGCAGTGCAGCCCGGCCTGGGCGGCTGGCGCCGCGGCAAGCAAAACCATGCCCAGCACAATGAGGATCAAGATATTGCGATTGTTCACTCGGGTTCTCCTGGTTTATGTTATATAACCACTGGGTAGGATACATGTTTTGGGGACAATGTCATGAAAAGAATCCTGATCACGCTGACGGTGTTGACGCTGGCTGCCATGCCCGCATCGGCCAAAAGGACTCTGCCCCCCAAAGTGCCGCCGGTGATTCACGAAGGCATCAAGTATGTATCGCCTAACGACAATGGCCGTCGCGGGTATATCCAGGCATGGGGTGAGGCCAGCCGCCAATTCCTGTGGGAGAAGACTATCTTCACCAACTTTATCAATCCATTTGTGGAAGAAGATGTCTCATGGATCTTCATCCTGACCATGACGATCGAGAAGGGCAAGCTCATCATTATCAGCGAATCAGGTAAGCGCTACAGCCTCGATCTCAAGAGCAGAAAGGTCAAAAGAATCTGGTTCTGATAGTTCCGCATCGCCATCATCCCCCTCATCTTTGTTCTTTCTTCATTCGTGTCATCCGCCTTCGCCAAGGCTACGGCGGGCAGGTTCGTGACATTCGTGGACGTACCCTCCCCGACCCTATAGCTACTTCACCCGCACCATCGCTTTGATCACGCCGTCGCGGTAGTTCTGCACCAGGTCGAAGGCTTCCTTCACGCGGTCCAGCGGGAAATGATGCGTCGCCATCGGCGTGACGTTCACGCGGCCGCTGGCTACCAGGTCGATCGCGGCCTGGACGCACTCGTTCTGGCGGCGGACGTTCTGAACGGTCAGTTCCTTGCGGCGGGCCAGGTCGATCACCAGGCTCACGCGGTCGACCTTGGGAATGCCGATCAGCACGAGCTGCCCGCCGGGCTTGAGCATCCTCACGCCGGCGTCGATGGCATCCTGCTCGCCCGAGCATTCGAAGACCACATCCAGCCCGTGCGGCTGCAGGCGGGCAATCTGTTCGATGACGTCGCCGGTGCGGGCATTGCCCGTCCAGTCGGCCCCGAAGCGCCCGGCGAACGCCAGCCGCTCGTCGAGCAGATCCGTCATGTAAACTTTCACCGGCGCGCCCGCGGCACGGATCGCCGCCAGCACCGAAAGCCCGATGGGCCCGCAGCCGAGGACCGCCGCGGCACGCGGCGCGACCGCCGCCGCGGGCAGCGTCGAGAGCCGATGAGCGTACACGCCGACCGAGAGCGGCTCGCACAGCGCCGCCTGAACCAGATCGACGCCGGCCGGCAGCGGATAGCAGCAGTAATCGGGCATGACGAGGTATTCGGCCAAGGCGCCGGGCCCTTGCCCCGGACACGCCAGGAAGTGCTGGTTGCGGCAGGTGTGCCGCCGCCCGGAGAGGCACTGGTCGCACCGGCCGCAGACGATCAGCGGGTCGATCGCGACGCGGTCGCCGGGTTTGACATTCGTGACGCCGCGCCCCACTTGGGCAACCACGCCGCTGCACTCGTGGCCGGTCATGCACGGGTACTCGACGACCATGCTGCCGATGCGCCCTTCGTTGTAGTAGTGAACATCGCTGCCGCAGACGCCGACGGTGTCGACGGCCAGCAGCACATCATGCTCGCCCGCGATCACCGGAACCGGAGCCTCGCGGACTTCCATCTGGCGTATGCCTGTCAGAAAAGCTGCTTTCATGGCCGTATGGTCTTCCAACAACCGGGAAAAAACAAGAGGCGTTACGTCCACGAATTACATGAATGCCACGAATGGGGAGAAGCCAGAGGAATGTTGGAAGAATGGAATATTGGGGAGATGCCCAAGAGGGTACTTTCCATCCTTCTATCATTCCAATCTTCCTCCCGTCGTTTCCCCATTCGTGTCATTCGCGACATTCGTGGACGTAACCTCCCTGACCCTGCTATAAAATAACCCTATGCCTGACACCTACAACCCGCTGACTGAATCGATTGCCGACGAGCTTCGCGCCATCGTGGGCTCAGCCAACGTCGTCTTCGGCGATGCCGAGAAGCTCGAACCCTACTCGCACGACGAAGTGCCCGACCGCCGCTACGCGCACATGCCAGAGGCGATCGTGCGGCCGGACTCGGCGCAGCAGATCGCGGCCATCATGCAACTGGCCAACCGCTGCCGCGTGCCGGTGACGCCCCGCGGGGCCGGCAGCGGGCTGTCGGGTGGGGCCGTGCCGCTGCATGGAGGCATCGTGTTGCTGACGGACCGGATGAACCGCATTATCGAGATCGACCGCGAGAACATGATGGTCGTCGTCGAGCCCGGCGTGGTCACCTCGGCTATCAACGACGCCGTCATGCCGCTGGGCCTGTTCTACGCGGGCTACCCCATGAGCCTCGAAACGTGCTTCATCGGCGGCAACGTGGCCGAGAACGCCGGCGGCGGCAAGGCCGTCAAGTACGGCGTGACCGCCCGCTACGTCACGGGCATCGAGATGGTCACGCCCACCGGGCAGATCGTCACTCTCGGCGGCAAGCTCATCAAGGACGTCACCGGCTACAACATGATCGGACTGATGATCGGCTCGGAGGGCACGCTGGGCGTGTTCACCAAGATCACGCTGAAGCTGCTGCCGGTGCCCAAGGCCAGCGTCGACCTGCTGTGCCTGTTCCCCACCGCCGCCGCGGCCATCGCGGCCGTCCCGGCCATCATGACCGGCAGCGGGATCGTGCCGGCGGCCATCGAGTTCATGGACCAGCAGTCCATCCGCATGGCGTGCCGCTACCTCAACGAGACGCTGCCCTACGAAGACGCCGGGGCGATGCTGCTGATCACCCTCGACGGCCCCGACGAGCAGCAGGTCACGCGCGACTATGAGAGCATCGGCAAGTTCTGCCAGGCCGCCGGGGCCAGCGAGGTGTTCGTGGCCGACAACGCGACGACCTCCAAACGCGTCTGGAACGTCCGCAAGAACATCCCCGAGGCCTACGCGACGATCTCGACCCATCAGGCCAACGAGGACCTGGTGGTGCCCATCGCGAGCATCCCGCAACTGCTGGAAGGCATGGGGCGCATCGCCGCCGCCCACGGCGTGCACATTCCCGCCTACGGCCACGCCGGCGACGGCAACCTGCACACGCGCATCGTCAAGGGCGCCGACATGCCTCTGGACCAGTGGCAGACGCTGCTGCCCAAGGTGTTGCACGAACTGTACGAACTCACCGCCAGCCTCGGCGGGCGCATCAGCGGCGAGCACGGCATCGGCCACAAGCGAAAGCAGTACATGCCGATCTTCGTCTCGGTCGAATACCTGGACATGCTCCGCTCGATCAAGAAGGCCCTGGACCCCAACAACATTCTGAACCCCGGCAAGATCTTTGACGTGGCATGAGGGATGCAGGGGCGGGACGCCCGTGCTACGTCGGGTTCGCCAGAAACTCGTCCAAGCCGCGCTTGGTCTGCGTGCCTGCCGTGAGGTCTTTGACCGTCACGCCGCCGTCGGGCTCGATGATGGCGGCGAACTTGGCGCCGCGCTGGCTGGCCTGCTTGAACTGCTTGCCGATGGCTTGGCGCTTGTAGCTGAAGTCGGCCGACAGGCCGCTGCGGCGAAGGGCGCCGACGACGGCCAGCGCCTTGTCGAACGTGCCTTCGGCGTCGATGACGAAAAAGTCCAGCCGCCCGCCCAAGGCAGGTAGCTTGCCCTTCTCCGCCAGGAGGATTCCCAGCACCACGTCGCCCATGCCGAAGCCGGTCGCCCCCAATGCGGGCCCGCCCAGGACCTGCAGCAGATTGTCGTATCGACCGCCGCCGGCGATGGCCCGCAACGACTGCCCCGCGTCGAACACCTCGTACACCACGCCGGTGTAATACGCCAGGCCGCGAACCACGCCCAGGTCCAGCTTGCAGTACTCGGCCGCCCCCATCACCGCCAGGCGCGAGAGCAGTTCCTGCAAATTCGTCACGGCGGGGGCGACGCCTTCGCTACCCTCCAACAGGCAGGCCACGTCTGAACAGGCCGGGCAGTCCTGGAACCGCCGCGCCGCGTCAATCTGCGAGTCTGCCATCCCCGCCACCTTCGCCAGGCGCACGAACTCGGCGTCTTCGACCTTGGCGCGTTTGTCCAGCACGGCCAGCGCCGCGTCGATTCTGTCATCAGTCACGCCTGAAGCTTTCAGGGCCGCCACCGTCAGCGGGCGGCTGCCGATGCGCACCTGCACGTCGCTGGGCGTCAGGCCAACCTCGCGCAGAAAGTCTACAGCCGTGAATATGCACTCGGCGTCGGCGATGGTGTCGTCGGAGCCGATGACGTCGATGTTCCACTGAAAGAACTCGCGCAGGCGGCCCTTCTGGGGATTCTCGGCGCGGCAGAGTCGCGGGGCGGAGAACCACTTGATCGGGCGCGGCAGGGCGTTGACGCGGGCGTTGACCATGCGGGCCAGCGCGGGCGTGATCTCGGGGCGGATCGCCAGGCTGCGCCCGCCGCGGTCGGTAAAGGAGAAGAGCTGGCCGGCGATCTCCTGCCCGCTCTTGGCGGTGAACAGGTCGAGGTACTCGAAGATGGGAGAGTCGTATTCCTCAAAGCCGTTGCGCAGCGAGACGCGGCGCCATGCGTCGACGATCCAGTTGCGCAATCGCATTTCCTCGGGGTAAAAGTCTCGCGTTCCCTTGACGGCCTGAAAGTCCATGATCGCTCACTTGCCCTTGGCGGGCTTCTTTACAGTAGCCACAGCATCGCAGTGCCGCGCCTTGTCGAGCTTGGCCCGCTGGCGCTGCTGCTCGCGCAGGTAGACTTCCTCGCCGAGGGTCTGCCGCGCGTATGCGTCGAGTTGCTCGGGGGCGAGGAACTCCTGCTCGTAGCCGTATTCGTTATCGGTAAAATCGCATTCCTTCGGGTCGTACTTGCGGCAGATCAGCGGGCGGCCGGCGTAGTCGCCGCAGCGGTTATCGTCGCCGAGCAGCTTGCAGCGATTGGCGATGGAGATGAACCAGTCGCCCTCGTCGATGTGCACGCTGACGCCCTCGTGCAGGAGGTACCAGCGCACATCCTCGAACTCGTCGAAGCTGTCGGGCTCGTCAATCTGGAAGCAAAAATAGCGGCAGCACTTCCCGCCGCATTGCTGGCACATCTTGCTCATATCCAAAAACTCCACCACAGAGGCACAGAGAAGAAGGAGGCAAAGATCAAGGACGGATTATAGGAAACTCCATCGCTGGCGACAAGGTATGCTGCGTCCGCCGCTTGCGGCTTAGCGTCTTTTACCCGGGGCATTTCACCGCGAAGATCGCGGAAACCGCAGAGTGAACTGAAGGTTCATGTTCAACTGCGAGTTAAGCTCTTATCGTGCGTAGCAGGAAGTTTTCAGCTATAGTGCTGCCAAAATAAGGAGCCGTTTATGGCGGATGTCAGTGCGATGTCGTTGGCGATTGAGGGCGGGTGGCAGGCGGTCGAGGATGTGCGGTTCGAGCACATGTGGGACGCCAAGGAAGTCTGCCACCAGGATATCCGGCTGGACATCCTCACCGAGCCGGCGTTTCAGACGATGACCGGGCTGGGCGGGGCCTTCAGCGAGATCGGGTACCAGGCCCTGGCGACTCTGCCTGCGACCAAGCAGGACGAGATCATGCAGCAGCTCTTCGGCCGCGAGGGCGCTCGGTTCACCTTCTGCCGCGTGCCCATCGGCGCAAATGATTTCGCCACCGACGCGTACAGCCTCAACGACACGCCCGGCGATTACGAGATGAAGCACTTCAATCTCGACCGCGATAGGAAGAGCCTCATCCCGTTCATCCAGGCCGCACTGAAGATCAATCCTGACCTGCGGCTTCACGCGTCGGCGTGGAGCCCGCCGGGCTGGCTGAAGGTCAACGGCCAGATGGTCGGCGGCGGAAAGCTGATCGAAGAGCCGCGCGTGTACGCGGCTTACGCCAAGTACCTCCGCATGTTCGTGCAGGCGTATGCGGCCGAGGGCATCACCATCACGCGCCTGGTGCTGCAGAACGAGCCCGAATGCGGCAAGGGCTACCCTACCTGCACCATGCCGCCGGAGCAGATGAACGCGCTGGCCGTCCAGTACCTCGCCCCCGAGCTTAAGGCCGCGGGGCTGACGACGGAGATCTGGGCCGGCACGCACACGCGCCTGGGCGGGCTGTACCCCTTCCACGCCCTGCGCGACGATGCCTTTGCGGCCGTCATCAGCGGCCTGGGCTTCCAGTACGAGCTGCCCGAGAAGATGGTCGACCTCGTTCGCGTGCGGCCTGGCCTGCGGATGATGCACACCGAATCCCACTGCCACATGGGGCTCAACCGCCCCGTCGAGGCCGCGGCGCTGTACGAGGACGTGTGGGACTTTATCACGGCCGGCTGCGACAACTTCACGTACTGGAACATGATCCTCAACGAGACCGGCCAGAGCGGCTGGGGCTGGCGGCAGAACTCGCTGGTGGTCGTGGACCGGGCGGGCGGCACGTTCCAGTACGGGCCGGACCTGGACGTGATGAAGCTGCTCTCGCGGGCGATCGCGCCGCTCAGCCGCCGCCTGCCGACGCACTGCCTGCACCTGCGCCGCGTGACGGCGTTCGCCAGGCCCGACGGCAAGATCACGGCCGTGCTGTACAACACCGCCAACGCCAAGAAGGCCACGTTCTGCATCGACAACCGCCCGCCGGTCGAGGTGCAGATCCCAGGTCAGTCGCTGGTGACGGTGGAGCTGTAATCGTCAGGGGTGCCATGGCGGCCGTTTCTAAGACGCTACCTTGGTGATAGGCGCGGGTTCAATAACTGCCTTCGGGCGGAGATACCATGCGCAATCGAATCTGGATTCTAGCGGCCGCGGTTACGCTGCTCTTGACGATAGGCCTGACCTGGGCCGACCAGCCCGCGGCCCCAGTCGCCGCATCGCAACCGGCCAGCGCGTCCGGTCCGGTGACGATCACCGTCTTTGGCACCAACGACATCCACGACCACATGGAAGGCTTCCAGCAGGTCATCGGTTACGTCCGCGCCTTCCGCGCCAAGAACCCCAACTCGTTGCTGCTCGACGCCGGCGACATGACCGGCACGGGCGAGGAGGCGCTGGGGATCACGCGTGCCGAGGCCATGTGGCGCATGGCCATGGCGGCAGGGTACGACGCCGTGATCTTCGGCAATCACGACCACGGCAACGGCAAGGCGCGGCTTATCGAGCTGGGCGAGAAATACCCGGCCATGCCAATGCTGATGGCCAACGTCAAGTTCGGCGAGAAGGAGCAAGACCTGGCCAAGCGATTTCCGCCGTACAAGCTGTTCCAGTTCCAGGGCGTGAAGGTGGCGGCCATCGGCGTCTCGTCCTCCGATGTCCGCTACACGAAGAAGAATCGCTTTGAGTTGTACTACGAAGTGCCGATCGTACATCAGTACGTGCGCAAACTCCGCAAGGAAGCCGATATCATCATCGCCATCACGCATCTGGACGAGGGCTCTGACCTGGCGATAGGCTCCGGTCCTGACGCGCCGGATTTGATCGTGGGCGGGCATTCGCATGGCGCCCCGTGCACCGTGTGGGGACGTGAGAAGAAGAGCTTTCTGATCAAGGCCGGCCGATATGGCCGCTTGCTGGGCAAAGTGACGATCGTCTGGGACGGCTCTAAGATCAGCAGCCTCAAAGGCGCGTTGTTGGGCCCCAAGGACGATTGGCCTGAAGATGAGCAAGTCACCACGTTGCTCAAGGCGTATCGCAAGGCGAATGAAGAGCGTAAGTTGAAGGAAGGCAAACAGAAGTAACACGCTGCTGTGCGGAAAGAGGCTAAGCCGCAAGCGGCGCGATTAGGACATACACGCGAAAGGAATTGACGATGACTCTCAGGCACAGGTTGGCGGTTTTGTCGGCGGTTGTTGCGATGGGAACCGGTTCGCTCTCGCTCCAGGCGAGGCCCAAGCGAGCCCCTGCCGCTCCGCCGGCGCCGCCCGCCGCGGGCGTGCTGCATCTGCCCGCGGTGATCGGCTCCAACATGGTCCTGCAGCGCGACGTGCCTCTGCCCATCTGGGGATGGGCCGGGGCGGGGCACAAGGTGACCGTCAAGCTCGGCGACGTCGAGAAGACCGCGACCGCTGACGACAAAGGCAAGTGGACGCTCACTCTGCCGGCGCAGAAGGTCGGCAAGCCCCTGACGATGACGGTAACGGCCCCGGCTGTCCCAGGCAGCGACAAGCCCCAGGTGATCGAGCTGACGAACATTCTCGTCGGCGAGGTGTGGATAGGGTCGGGCCAGTCGAACATGCAGATGGCCGTCTCCGGCGCTCGCGACGCCGCCAAGGATATTGCCGCCGCCAAGCTTCCGAACATCCGCCTGTTCAACGTACCGCTTGTGCAGTTCGCCGAACCGGCGACGGATGTGGCCACGCAGTGGACCGAGTGCACGCCCGAGACAGTCAAGGGCTTCTCGGCTACGGCATTTTTCTTCGGCCGCATGATCAACAAGGAACTCGACGTGCCCGTCGGGCTGATCAATGCCTCGTGGGGCGGCTCGGCGATCCAGCCCTGGACGGTTGCAGCCGGGTACGAGATGGTTCCGCGGTTCAAAACCGTCAAGGTCCAGCCTGGTCCGGCGACGATGTTCAACGGCATGGTGGCCCCGCTGGTGCCCTTCGCCATCCGCGGCGCCCTGTGGTATCAGGGCGAGACCAACTGCATGCAGAACGACGGCCCGTTCTACACCGAGCGCATGAAGGCTCTGATCCTGGGTTGGCGGAAGGTCTGGAACCAAGGCGACTTCCCGTTCTACTCCGTGCAGATCGCACCCTGGAGCGGATACAAGCAGTCGCTGCCGATCTTCTGGCAGGCCCAGCTTGATTCGGTCAAGCTCATCCCCAACACCGGCCTGGCCCAGACGACTGACCTGGTCGCCAACATCGGCGACATCCACCCCATCGACAAGCAGGATGTCGGCGCGCGGCTGGCGCGGCTGGCGTTGGCCGGGCCCTACGCCCGCAAGGACACCGTTACCTCCGGACCGACCTTCAAGGCAATGACGATCAAGGGCAGCCAGGCTGTCATCACATTCGACAACGTCGGCGGCGCCCTGGCGAGCAAGGACGCCAAGGACCTGACCTGCTTCGAGATCGCCGGCGCCGACAAGAAGTTCGTCCCCGCCACGGCCAAGATCGAAGGCAGCACGGTCGTCGTCAGCGCCGCCAACGTGACCACGCCCGTAGCCGTTCGCTTCGGGTGGTCCAATGTTGCCCAGCCGAAGCTGGTCAGCAAGGATGGCCTGCCCGCCTGGCCGTTCCGCACGGACAATTGGGAATAGTTGCCGGTAGTCAGTAGCCGGTAGCCAGTAAGAATCGAGCCCTTCACTACGGGCTACTGGCTACCGGCTACTGGTCACTTCTTTTCTTATTCAACTGCCCCGCGCGGACAGTCGATACAGCTTTTGGAGGCTCGCGTAAGTTTCAGGTCAGGGTACGCCGGAAAGCACGCCTCACCCGCTTGGTGCGGAGAAGAGGACATGATGAAATTTGATGTCATCCTGCTGGAGGATGCGCGCGGCGGTTTTATCGCGCTGTGCCCGTCCATGCCCCAATGCAAGGCGCGAGCCCGCAGCCGCGAGGCCGCCCTGCAATCGCTGCGCAACGCCATCCGCAATTTCCTGGCCCCCGTGCTTCGCATCAGTCCCGAGCTGCTCTCGCTGAACGTGTCAGAGCAGGGCGCCGCGGCCGCCGGCAGCTCGACACGGGCGGCGGCATAGTCTTCAGTCGCACCCCACTTCCGGATATACTGCGGCCATGAGTTCCCTCACCCTGACCTTCAACGACAACATGCTGGGCATCCACACCCCCCTGCTGCCCGGGGGATCTCTGGGCGTGTGCTATCTGGAAACATACTGCCGCGCCGGTTCGACCCATCGCGACTGGGGCCAGACGGCCATGATGTATGAGGCGGAGACGCTCTGCCTCAGCGACGACGGCAGCCGGCTGCGCCTGCGCCACCGCGTCTGCGACGGGACCGTCGTCGAACACGAGATCACGGCCGGAACCGACGAGGTGAACTTCCGCCTGACCGCTCGCAACCCGACCGACAAGCCCACGGAGGCGGTGTGGGCCCAGCCGTGCATACGGATCGGGCGCTTTGCCGGCTCGTGCGACTGCTGCGGCAAGATGGACCACCTGGGCAAGTGCTTCATTTTTCTCGGCGGCGAGTTGACCCGCCTGCCGACGCACGACTGGGCGACGCAGGGTCTCTACACGCCCGGGCAGACCTGGTGCCCCGAGCATGTCTGCCGCGAGGACGTGAACCCGCGCCCGCTGAGCCCGCTGGTGCCCAGCAACGGTTTGATCGGCTGCTTCAGCGGCGACGAGTCGCTCGTGCTGGCCACGGCGTGGGAGCCTTACCAGGAGCTCTTCGCCGGCGTGATTACGTGCATCCACAGCGACTTTCGCTTTGGCCCGCTCGCGCCGGGCGAGTCGCGCGATATCCACGGAAAGATATACATCGTCCCCAGCGACATCCCCGCCCTGCTCAAGCGATATGAGGCCGACTTTCCGACCCACCGCCGCTAAGGCGTATCACGATGGCCCGGCAGGCCTCGTGCCCGCCGGTTGCGTAGCGGGACGCCGCATCCATGCTGCCGACTCGTCAGGAACAATCTTGATCGGGCCATCGATCACCAGACGCTGGTGCACTGTAAAACCGGCGTCCGAGCGGCGGACTATCTTGTTGACGCGGACTCTCACGCGCGGATCCACGGCGATGGGCCCTCCGGGCACCAGAAACATCTGACTGTTGTCGATCTCGACGACAGCCTTGCCGCTGCGGTCGCACCCAGACAGTGCCAGCAACACCGGCAGAATCACCCATACTCTCATTGATCTATCCCTTTCAATAGTTCCGCCCCGCTCTACATCCCAGTATCCTGCAAACGGCCTTTTGCGCAGCAATTGCCGCGCGGGCACAATTCAATCGCAGGCGGTATACTGGACGGGATGAAGCCTCCGCACCACAGCGATACTCCCGCCGCGCACCGGCCGGCGGAACTGCTCAGCCCCGCCGGCGACCCGCAATCCATGCAGGCCGCCATCGTCAGCGGGGCCGACGCGGTGTACTTCGGCCTGGAAGACTTCAACGCCCGGCGGCGGGCGGCCAACTTTTCCGTAGACAACCTCGCCGAAACGATGACCCTGCTGCACGACCATAACGTGCGCGGCTACGTCGCGATGAACACGCTGATCTTCCCGGAGGAACTTCCGGTGGCCGACGGGTTCGTGCGGGCCATCGCCGACGCCGGGGCCGACGCGGTGATCGTGCAGGACATCGGTCTGGCGCGGCTGATTCACGAGATGGCGCCGCAGCTTCCCCTGCACGCCTCGACTCAGATGACGCTGCCCAGCGCTCGGGCGATCGCCTGGGCGGCCCAGTGCGGCATCTCGCGGGTCATCCTTCCGCGCGAGCTGTCGATCGAGCAGATCGCAGCCATCGCCACGGCCGGGGGCGTCGAGTTGGAAGTCTTCGTGCATGGCGCAATGTGCATCTCGTACAGCGGGCAATGCCACGCCAGCGCCGCCTTGGGCACCGGCAGCGGCGCCGACGCCCGCAGCGCCAACCGCGGGCTCTGCGCCCAGCCCTGCCGCCTGCCCTGGCGACTCCTCGTCGACGGCAAGGCGATGGACCTGGCCGGGCGCCCCCACGTGCTGAGCCCTCGGGATCTGCGGGCGTATGACCTGATCCCGCGATTGCTGGCAGCGGGAGTGAAGGCCTTCAAGATCGAAGGCCGGCTCAAAGATGCCAACTATGTGGCCGCGGTCACGGCCTTGTATCGCAAGGCACTCGACGCCGCCCTGGCCGGCCGGGCGTTCGTCGCCGATCAGGCGGATGTCCGCGCGCAGGAGCAGTCGTTCTCACGCGGGTTCACGCATGGGTATCTCAAGGGGCACGACCCGGCCGCGCTGGTCGAAGGGCGCAGCCCCAAAAAGCAGGGACGGCGTTGCGGGACGGTCGTGGGCGACAACAACGGCCGCGTGCGTGTGCGGGTGGACCGGGGCGAGCACCTGTCGGCGGGCGACGGCGTGGCGTTCGACTCGCCCGGCGAGGCTGAGGCCTCACAGCAAGGCGGGCGTATCTACGCCGTGCGGCTGATCGACCGCGAGAAGGCGCTCGTCGAGCTGACATTCGGCCGCGGCAGCGTTGACGCGCGGCGGGTGCGGGCCGGCTGGACCGTGTGGAAGACCGACGACCCGGCGATGGAGAAGGAGATCGCCCGAGGCTTCGCGTCCCTGGCCCCGGCGCGCCGGCGTCCGCTGTGGGTTGAAGCCGACGCGGCGCCTGGCCGGCCGTTGATTATCCGCCTGCGCGACGTGGCGCAGCCTTTTCAGGCTGTGGGGCCGGCGGACTCGCAGGCTGGAAAGCCTGTGCCATCCCATGGACACGAGGCGGTCGTGACGGGAAATGCGCCGCTGGAGGCGGCGGTGAAATATCCACTGACGATCGAGGTTCTGCAGGCCCAGTTCTCCCGCCTGGGCAACACGCCGTATGAGCTGGCGGGGGTGGAGCTGCGCCGCGACAGCCAGAGCGTGCGGCAAGTGGACGTGATGGTCCCGGTAAGCGAACTCAACCGCATGCGCCGAGACGCCGTGGCCATCCTGCAGGCAGCCCAGCGTCAGCGTTGGGGCATCATTAACATCAACGCCCTTGCAACGCTTCGCGGGCGGGCGAAGCTTTGTGCCATAGACGTCTCGCCCGTGCCGGGGCAACAGCATGGCCGGGACGGCCATGCCACAAAGAACAGCCATGCCGGACTTTGCGTACTGGCACGGACGGCCGGACAAGTTCTGGCCGTCGGGCAATGGGCGGCAATGCGGAAGCTCACGCCTGAGCAAGTGACGCTCTATCTTGAGGCTGGCGACGAAGACGCTCTGTCGCCCATGCTCGCGGCAGCAGGCGAGGCGGGCATCAGGCCAGCGCTCGTCACGCCGCAGATCGTCGCGCAGGATGATGAGCACCTCGTGCGGGCGATGATTAAGCATGAGCCCGCTGCCGTTCTCGTGCGCAGCGCCGGCGCGCTGAGCCTCCTGCGCGAGCTGGCGCCGCAGGTGCCGCTGGTGGCAGATTCTTCGCTCAATGCCGCCAACGAACTCTCCGCCGCATGGCTGCTCGACAGTGGTTCTTGCCGCGTGACGGCCTCGCTCGACCTGGCCCTTCCGCAGATTGAAGCGATGGCCGCGGCCCTGCCGCCAGGGGCGCTGGAAGTGTGCGTGTACTCGCGCCACGCGATGTTCCACAGCCAGTACTGCCTGTGGTCGGGGCGCATCGAGCCGGCAGCCCCGGGCAAATGCCGCCGCACGTGTCGAACGCATAGCCTCGCGCTGGCCCCGGCCACGGGCGGGCTTGCCGCCGGCGGGCTGAACATCCCCGGCCGCGCCATGCCGGTCGTGCGCGACGCGGCGTGCCGCAGCACGGTCTATGCAGCCCGGGCGAGTTTTCATCGCGACTGGGCGGGGTCGCTGATGCGCTGCCACGCGGGGGCGCTAAGGGCGGAGTTCCTCGACGAGGACTCGCCCGAGATCAGACGGGTGCTGGACGCGTTGTATTCGGCCACAAAAGCGGATAGGATCAATGACGCAATCCGAGTGAATGAATGAACGCATTGCCCGTCATGATGCGACTGTTCTTGGTGCTGCTGCTGGCGGTTGCCCCGTTGGGCCTGCCGGTCGACGCCGCGCCCGCTGGATCATCGCATCATGATCGGTCTGCCCTGCAGACCAGGCAAGACGGCACGTGCCTGCTGTTTCTCACCAGCCGCACTGACGGCCACCTGACGCTGTCCATGCCGCGCAAGGCTCCCATCGGTCCGGCCTGGGCGGCGAAACTGATCACCCGACCGGTCATCCATGTCTGGACCGAAGGTTCCTCCTATTGGTCGATCCCCGATAATGGTTGCCCCCACCCGTCCCTGTTGCAGCTCAAGAGCCTGCTGACGATCTGACTCTCCCGGCTCCTTCTTTATCGCGTTTCAAAGCAACCATCAGTCACGCGTGCGCGCACGCAGTTTCGGGAGTACTTTCATGGCGGCTGCAAGCACCCAGAACATCGAGGCGGTCCTCGCCAAAACCGGCGCCCTGTTGGACCAAGGGCGTCCTGAGGAGGCGCTAAGCGCCATCAGTCATTGCGGATTTAACTCTATCCGGTTGGCCAACGCCCGCGGCGTTTGCCTGCTTCGCATGGGTCGCGTAGGCCAGGCTCTGAGCCTTTTCCGCGACCTGGTGTATCCCGGCGGGGCCTTTACGATTCCAGACGGGACGCCGACGGTGTTCCAGACCAACTATGTCACGGCCTTGCTGACCGCGGGCAATGTCACCATCGCCAAGAGCCTGCTGGGCAGAATCCGGGAACAGGACCATCCGTCGGTGGTGAAGATCAAAGAGGCCTTGCGGCGGTGGAGCGCCGACCTGGGCCTGATCGGCCGGGCAAAACTGCTGCTGGGCGGGTCCCCGACCAAGCCCGTGCTGGACTACGCCCCCGGCGACTTGTAAGGCCGTCAAGGCCCCCAGAGAAACCAGACGAACGCGCACGAGGCGACGACGGCCGCAATCGTGAACGGTACCCCTACGCCCATGAACTGGCGGAAGGTCACGGGCATGCCCTGCTTTCTGAGCATGCCCACGGCCACGACGTTGGCCGAAGCGCCAATGGGTGTGATGTTGCCGCCCAGGCACGCGCCCACCAGCATGCCGAACATCAGTAGCGGCACCGGCACGCCGATTGACACGGCCACTTTGTCCACCACCGGGATCATCGCCAGCAGGAACGGAACGTTGTCGACGAAACCCGACACCAGAACCGAGACGCCCACGATGGCCGCGAAGGCCCCGAAGGGATGCCTGCCCAGCGTCTGCGACATGTACCTTGCCAACTCATCCAGGACCTTCACGTGGCTCAGCCCGCCGACAACGACGAACACGCCGATGAGGAAGAACGTCGTGTCCCAGTCCAGCGACTTAACCAAGCCGCGGCTCGAACCCCATCGGGCGATCAGGCGGAACCAGATTATCGCAATAGCGGCCAGCACCATCGTGAACGTGCCGGCCAGCCAGACGAAACCCGGATCAAAGATGGACGTGACGGACAGCCCGGCGACCAGCGCCACCACCAGCACGGTCGGCACCCAGGAGCGGATCTTTTCCACAGCCAGCATTTCGGCTCTCTGGCGAAACTTGCGCAGCAGCCATGCCGCCACGATCAGCGACGCCACCGCCCCGGCCTGCACGGCGAAGAAGATGCCCAATTTGCCCTGGTAGATGAAGAAGTCCATGAACGACATCTTCAGGTGTCCGGCCAGGATCATGCTCGGCGGGTCGCCGATGAGGGTGGCCGTGCCCTGCAGGTTCGAGCTGACGGCGATGAGGATCATCAGCCGCACGGGCGAGATTTCGAGCTTCTTGGTCAGGCTCATCGCCACCGGGGCGATCAGCAGCACGACGGCCACGTTCTCGACGAACATGGAGATAACGCCTGCCAGAAAGGAAATCGCCAGCATCGCCCCGCGGGCAGTGCGCGTTTTGTCGACGAGCCACTCGGCCATCACCGCCGGCATGCGCGACTGCAGGAATACATCGGCCAGCACCATCGTGCCGAAGAACAGCGCCACGACGTTCCAGTTGATCTGCCCCAGCAGGGCCTCGCGCCATTGCAGCACGCCGGTCGCCACCAGGACGACCGCCCCCGCGCAGGCGACGATCGATCGGCGCGTGGGAAATACCACAAACAGCGCGTAGCACGCGACAAAGATGCCGATGGCTGTCCATTGCTGTAGAGTCATGGTCATTCTCTAAACAAGCGCCGCACGCAAGTCAAGCGTGCAGGCGCATTCAGCGTGTCGCGGGCATCTCGCCCGCGTCTTCAACCTGAGTGTAATGATAGAGGAACACCGCCGCCGCGACGGCGACGTTGAGCGAATCAGTCCCCAGTTGCATCGGGATGACGACCTTGCGGTCGCACAGGTCGGCCAACCCGGGCCGCAGCCCCTGGGCTTCGTTGCCGAACATCAGGGCAGTGCGCGGGCTGCGGCGGGCCTGGGCAAGCGGCACGGCGCCTTCGGCCAGGACCGCCCCCACCGTCTCGAACCCATGAGCGGCCTTGAGGCGCGCCACGTCGGCGGGCAGGTCCGGCGACCGCACGAGATTGAGGCTGAAGATCGTGCCCATCGAGACGCGGATCGACTCGCGATAGAACGCGTCGCAGCAGTCTTGTCCGGCGATCACCACGTCGGCGCCGAAGGCGCTGCTGATGCGCAGCAGGGCGCCCATGTTGTCGGGCTTGGTGATCTCCGACAAGACGACGGCCGTGGCGTGCGGGGGCAGGCCCACAACCGCCTCGTCGAGTGCCGGACCCTCGCCCCGGCGGCCGCAGGCGATGATGCCCAGGTGGAAGTTGAACCCGATGATGGCGCTGAGCAGGTCCGGCGGCGCCACGTACACGGGCACGTCTTGCGGCACGAATGGGAGGATCTTGGCCAGTTGCCTCTCGGCCACCAGCAGCGACTCGGCGGCGTAGCGGCTGGCAAGCAGGCGGCGCACGACCATCTCCCCTTCGGCGATGAAGCGGCCTTCGAGGCGGGCGAGCTCGCGGTCCTTGAGATTGCGATAGACGCCGATGCGGCCATCGTCGATGGAGGTCACTGGATATGTCGCCGCGGTTTCGGTCATGCCAGGCTCGTCAGGCGCGGTACGGGACGCCAATGTCGGCCACGATGACCTCGCCGGTGTAGTCCGCGGCGCCGGGGGCCTCGAAGCCGATCTTGCGGGCGACGAACGTGACAGTGACAGTCGCCTTAACGGTCGGGTCGTTCGGCAGGCCGCTGTCGCAATCCAGGCCGGTCGGAATGTCCACCGCGACCACAGGCCGCCCGGCCGCGTTGATCTGCTCGACCGCCCTCGCCGCGGCGCCTCGCAGCGGACCGTTGATGCCCGTGCCGCCGACGGCGTCGATCACCAGGTCGTACTCCGCCAGCCGCTTGCCCAGGCCCGCCACCGCATCGGCGGTCACGGCGTAAATCTCATGGTCCAGCGCGCGGATGGCCTTGAGGTTGATGAGCGCGTCGCCTTCGATTCGATCGATCGGGGAGATGATGAATGTGGCGACGATGGCGCCTCGCAACGCTAAGTGGCGGGCCGCGACATAGCCGTCTCCGCCATTGTTGCCCGCCCCTGCCATCACCGCCACCCGCCGCGCGCCCGGGCTGCCCAGCAGCCTGCATGCGGCGTCAGCTACCTGCCGGCCGGCGTTCTCCATCAGGATGACGCCGGGGATTCCGAGTTCATCAATGGCCCAGCGGTCCACCGCCCGCACGTCCTGTCGCGACAGAGCGGTCATGGCGAAGGCTTCCTAGAATGTCTCTTCGATGGCTTCTTTCAGGTCGGCCTTCTGCTGCAGCCCGACAAACTTCTTGACGACCTGGCCGTCCTTGAAAAGCATCAGCGTAGGGATGGCCGTGATGCCGAACCGCCGCGCGGTCTCCTGGGCGTTGTCGGTGTCGAGCTTGGCAATCTTGGCGCGGCCGGCGAAATCATCAGCCAACTGGTCGATAACCGGGCCAAGCATCTTGCAGGGCATGCACCACTCGGCCCAGAAATCCACCAGGGCGGGAACGTCGCTCTGGAGTATTTCCGCCTCGAAGTTGTCGTCGGTCAGTTCCACTACGTTTTTGGAACTACTCATCTGGGCGGCTCCTGTAAAGGGACACGATTCTCAATGCGAATCATAGTAGGCGCAGTGCGCAAGTCAACAACGTGTCGGGCGAAAAAGTAAACCATCTACGCGGCGACCCAAAAAAGGCTTGGCAGAATGGCGTTTCGCAGGTAACGTAGAATCTAGAGAACGGAGTGCGACATGACTCAAAGCTCCCAAATCAGTTCGCCGTCGGGCGTCACTGCCACCGCCAGCAAGGACCTCTGCGTTCGGCTGTCGATCGTGGCGGGACTGTTGATCCTCATGGGCGCGTGGTTCGCCCATGACGGATATCTCGCCGAGGGTGGCAAAGACATCACGCTCAACGCCGCGGGCAAGCCCCTCGACAAGCCCATCCCCGGAAAATACCCCTACGCCCCGCGCTCTCAGGACCTCAACGTCTGGCTGAACTGGAGTTCCAATCACTACGGCCCCATGGTGCTGATTCCGGCAGGCCTGGTCGTGCTCGGCCTGGCGGTTCGCTCGGCCAGACGGCACGTGCATGCCGACGCCGACGGAATCGGCTTTGCCGGCAGCGAAAAGATCCGATGGGGCGATATCACGGCATTGGACGCCTCGCAGCTCAAGAGCAAGAAGATCCTGCGCCTCTGCTGCAGCGGCGGGCGGTCGCTCGTGCTCGACGCATACAAGCTGACCGGGTTCAAGGAGCTCGTGAGCTTCATCGAATCGCACGCCCCCGCCTCGGCCAAGGCGACCGTCGCGGCCGCGGCAGAAAAATAACCTGATCTGCCGTCCAAACCCCCTTGACTCGCGGCTTGGCCTGACTAAAATAAAACGTCTACGCGTCGCTAGCTCAGTTGGTAGAGCAGCTGACTCTTAATCAGCGGGTCTCTGGTTCAAGTCCAGAGCGACGCATGAAAAAGCCCCTGCAACCGCAGGGGCTTTTTGATTGGGGAGTTTCGATTGCGGATTGCGGATTAGATTCTCACGCCTCTTTGAGTCCGCAATCCGAAATCACAAATCCGAAATTGCGGTCTCTGCTTTGCACGCGATCTCGCGCGTTACACCGTCGCGCATCAGGCGCAGAGTGATCGGGCGGTCGGTCTTGACGATAATTTCCCAAGCACCGCTTGCGGCCTGGCGCTGTTCGAGTTCTACCGTCGCCGCGCCTAGCGGGAAGTTCCGCACGCCGATGTTCGTTTGCGACGGCGGGTTCCAGGTCAGTGTCGCGGTGCTCGCGTCGGCGTCGATCCCGATCAGCACCTCCAGCAGCATCGCCACCGGGCCCAGCGACGTCCAGCTGTAGTCCGGGCCGGACCAGCTCCCGCGCTTCGACTCTTCCGAGCAATAGTTCTCCCAGATGCGGCCGGTGTCTTTGAACACCTCGTACATGCACTGCAGGTGGCGAACCGTCGTCTCGACCGCCAGGTCGTGGCGGCCGCTGCGGTCGAAGCCCTTGATCGTGGCGAAGTTCGTCGGCGCCCAGGTCGACCCGCGCCAGTAATCGCCGCCTGGACGGAACTGCGGCGAATCGGCGGCCAGGCTCGGCACGGGGTGGTGCCGCCAGAAGCTCTTGGGATCCTTGAGGTGCCGCCCCAGCGCCTCGACGCGGTCGGCCGGCACGATGCCCGCCCACAGCGGCCAGAACGCCGTGACGACCTTGTTGGGATTGTGCCCGCCCCCGGCCAGCGACGTCGAGTAGATCTGCATCGACTCGCTCCACAGCCGCTCGTTGCACGCGCGGGCAATGTCGGCGTGCTCGGCCCGCAGCGTCGCGGCCTGGGCAGTCTCGCCGACGGCCTCGGCCATGAGGGCGAGGGTCTGGGCCTCGTGGGCCATCTGGGCCGTCAGGCAGGGGTAGCCGTCGCCCAGCGAGGGCGAGTTGTCCAGGCCGTTGGCCAGGCCCGTCGTCCAGTACGTCCCGTCGTCGAGGCGGCGGTTCTTTCGCAGCCAGTCGTGATTGGCCGCCAGGATCGGCAGGGACTTGGCCAGGCGAGCGCGGTCGCCGGTGAGCTTGAAGACGGCCCACTCGGCGATCGACATGATCGGCGGGTTGGGACTGAAGTCCGGCTCGAACGAGATCGGCAAGCCGTCGCGCGTCTCGTGCTCGCGGTGGATGTACCCGCCGTCGAACTGGCGGCTGTAGAGCAGGTCCAGCATCGCCCAAGGGTTCAGCGCCCGCCATGCGTAGGCGACAGCCATCGTCGTGAACGAGCTGTCCCAGACGAACTGCTGCGTGCCGAAATTCTCCGTCGCCGTGCACATGTACGAGTTGGGCAGGCCGCTGTAGGGCTCGGGATACCGCACCAGGCGCAGCAGCACGTCCCAGGTGTAATCGTACAACTCGCGGAAGTGCGCCCACTGCGGCGGCAGGATCGGCTGCGGCGCTGCCGCCCGCAGCGCGTCCAGGCCCGGCCACTCGAGCTTGCGGAACTCGCGCACGGGTGCGTTGCGGCCGATGTACTCATACACGGGCATGGGCAGTTCGACAGCCCCGGCGTCGTTGGCCAGCGTGAGCGTCAGTTCGCCGGCCTGTTCGCTTTCAGGCTCGATACGTCGCGGCTCATCGCCGCCCTGGCGCAGCGGCGGGATCGGGTTGTCCAGCGTAGCCACCGGCACGAAGAACCGCCGCCGACCGGCCTTGACGTCGTCAATGGGCGTATCTTCAAATCCCGCGCCGGGGCCGATTGGCGTCGAGAGCTTCACCTGCACATCTCCGGTGTAGACCGACCAGTCTCGCGACGGCGGGCCGGCCAGCTCGCGCGGCGTGCGGACGTACACGTGCTGCCAGATCGCCCCGTCGCGCACGAACTGCGCGGGGGTGAACCGCAGCACCGCCGCCGGGGCGGCCGCACCGGGCACGACCCAGCCTTCGATCTCGATCTCGTCGCCGTGGCGGCGCTTGATCTCGTCGCAAACCCTCTGGCGGTTTCGTGAGGGGCAGTTGGCGTCGACGAACTCCGGCTGCCACGGCCGATCGCCCACCTCGACCAGCAGCGGCGTCTGCCCCGCCGCCACCGGCATGACGATGGCGAACTTCATTTGCCGCTGGTACGAGCGCCAGAAGAGATTCTCCTCAGCCACGCTGCGCCCGGCGACGCTGACGCGCGTGGGCCTGTGTGACTTGACCATCAGCACCATCACGCCGGCCTGATCGGCCTGAAGCGTGCCGGCATAGAACCCGCGCCCCGGCGCGATGGGCAGTACCTTGCCGCTGATCTGCGCCGCCTGCGCAAGCTCGGGCCCGATCGGCGAATGGGCGCACTTGCTCCAGAAGGTGATGCTGACAGGTTGCTTTGTGCTCACTTGGTGGGTCCTCTGGCAAACGCGTGGGGCAAGCCCCGTCGCTAACTGGTGGGACTAATCCTGGGTACCGGCTACGGGCTACGGGCTACTGGTTACTACATCACTGCGCGGCGATGGCCGTGGCGATGGGGCGGACCACGCTGGGCACAACGACCCGGCGGACCATGTCCTCGCAGGTGCGGCACTGGCGGGGGAAGTCGCGGGCGACGTCCATCACCTGCCCCATCCGCGGGAAGTTCCGCACCGCGTAATACACGCTGATGGGGTCGGGGCTGTAGCGGCCGGTGCGCACCTGGTAGCTGTTGTTGCGCGTTGCCAGGTACAGGCGGCCCTGCATGCAGCAGTCTTCGTCCAGCGACATGACGATGTTCGGCTCGCACTCGATGGTCGGCCCCACCGACTCCTGCAGCAGCGCCCCCAGCGGCGAGCCGTCCAGCAGCGCCGCCGCGACCACCTGGTCGCGATTGCCGCGATACTCGAGGTTGAAGCCGATGAGGATCTCGACGCTCTCGATGTCGATGCCCGTCACGCCCAGGAAGTACGTGCTGCGGTCCAGCAGCCACGCGTGCATCTGGAACACGGTCTCCAGGTCGTCGGGGTTGAACCACCCCGCCGTCATCTGGTTGCCGCTGATCTCCAGCCACTGGTACGTTCCCTGGTCGCGGTCGCCCTCGAGCACGAAGCCGGCGCCTTTGGCCGGAACGCCTTCGCCCTCGGGCATTTCCTCGCGGCGATAGAAACTCGTCATCAGCGGAAACTTCTTGCGGACGGCGTCGCAAAAGTGCAGCACCGTCTCGCCGCTGGAGGGCAGGTCCACCACCGTCTGGAGGCTCAGATTGACAAACACGTCGTCAACGGATGCGGAAAAGTTCAGTGCCATGTTCGTATCCTACGCGCCGGGGCGGTTCTTCTTGCTCAGCACGCGAATGTTGGAATCCATCTGCACGACCAGGCTCTCGGCCGGCACCGACTCGGTCACGTACACGTTGCCGCCGATGGTGACGTTGTGCCCGACGACCGTCTCGCCGCCGAGGATCGTCGCGTTGGGATAAATCGTCACGTTGTCTTCGATCGTCGGGTGTCGTTGCAGGCCCTTGATGATGCGTCCGCGCTCGTCCTTGGGGAAGCTCTTGGCCCCGAGCGTCACGCCCTGGTAAATCTTCACGTTGTCGCCGATGTGCGTCGTCTCGCCGATCACCACGCCGGTGGCGTGGTCGATGAAGAAGCTCTTGCCGATCATCGCGCCGGGATGGATATCCGCCCCGGTGGCCCCGTGCGCGTGCTCGGACATGATCCGCGGCATCAGCGGCACTCCCAACGCCAGCAACTCGTGGGCGATGCGGTAGACCGTCACGGCATAGTAGCCGGGATAGCAGTAGATCACCTCGTCGGTGCCCTTGGCGGCCGGGTCGCCGTCCCAGGCGGCCTGGGCGTCCAGGGCGAGCATGTCGCGGATCGCCGGCACGCGGGCCAGGAACTCGACGGCCATCTTTTCGGCGTCGTTACGGCAGGTCTCAGGGTCAGCGCATGTGGGGCACTGGCGCTCGGTGCAGACGCAGGCGTAGATTTCCTGCTCGAGCTTCTCGCGGATCTCGGCGACCAGGTGCTCGATGTGCGAACCGAGATTGCCCTCGGTCAGCCCGCGCTCGCCGAAGAACCCCGGAAACAGCAGCCGCCGCATATCCTCGACGATCTGCACGATCTGCTGGCGGTTGGGCTGGAACCCATGCCCGATCCGCTGCGTCCGCGCGTCCGTCTGGTAGTTGGCCAATATCGCCGCCGTCAGCCGGCCCAGATCACCTGTCACTGTTTTTCCCATGTTCCATGCCCTTAGGGTCAAACAACTCATTCTATATCAGCACCCCACCTATGTCACGCGGGAAGATTACGTACTCGCTTGCAGGTACTGTTTGGGGTTCGTCGTCTGCCTGTCGGATTTGGAATGATTCTACCGCAGGAACCCCGTGGCGGCCTACTGTCGTTATAATGCCGGGTTTCGTGTCGCGGGCGTCCCGCCGCGGAAGACGAAGTTGAATGTGCCCCAGACGAGGGCAAGATGCCGGAGAATCTTGTATGCGATGCACTGTAGACTGGTCCGCGTTCCTGGCACGGCATGATTTGATCTGGACGAAGACGCCTCACGCGTGGTGGGAGGCGCCGTTTCTGGGCAACGGATTGCTCGGCGTGATGATCCGCCAGGCGGGCGGGGGCAATGAACTGCAGTTCGACGTCGGCCGCGCCGACGCTTACGACCACCGCCCCGGCGGCGCGGCGTGGCTGAGGCGCTGCCGCCTGCCGATCGGGCACTTCGTGCTGCGCACGGCCGGGACGATCGAGGGCTTCCAGGGCCGCCTGGACCTGTGGAACGCCGAGTTCACGGGCACGGTGACAACCTCGGCCGGTGTCATCGGCCTGCGAAGCTTCGTGCATGCGGATCGCATGCTGATGCTCGCTGAAATCGCCCCCGACGACGGCGAGCGCTCCTGCCGCATCGAGTGGCATGCCGAGGAGGCCGTCTGCTACAACCGCACCTGGGCTATCGAGACGCTCAAAACCGAGGAGAACGAGTGGGCCCGGTCCTGGGCCCAGCCGGACTACGTCCCCCACCCCCCCGCCGAGCTGGGCCGCTGCGGCCAGACGGACTACTGCCTGCAGCGGCTGATCGAGGGCGGACAGACCGCCACGGCATGGCGCGTGATCGAAGGCCCGGCCGCGCGGCGCACGCTCGTGGCGAGCATCGCCCACACGTATCCGCAAGACACGGCCGTCGCCGACGCCTGCGCCGAGGTGGCGTTGGGCGCCGCGACGCCGCTGGAGACGCTCGCCCAATCGCACCGGCAGTGGTGGCACGAGTACTACCCGGCCAGTTTCGTCAGCGTGCCGGATTCGTACTGGGAAGGGTTCTACTGGATCCAGATGTACAAGTTCGCCAGCGCGACGCGGGCCGACCGGGCGATGATCGACAACAACGGCCCGTGGTACCAGCACACGCACTGGCCTTGCGCGTGGTTCAATCTCAACGTGCAGTTGACGTACTGGCTGCCTGCCGACTCGAACCGGCTCGACCTGGCCGAGTCGCTCATCGGCCGCCTCGACCGCTACCGCGGGAACCTGGTGGCCAACATGCCGCCGGAGTTCGGCGGCGACTGCGCGGGCCTGTACACCGTCGTGCCGCCGGACCTGACGAGCCCCTTCGACATGCAGTGCCTGGGCGACCTGCCCTGGGCGCTGCACGATTACTGGCGCATCCTGCGCCGCTCGATGGACACCCCCCGCATGCGCGACCGCTTCCTCCCACTGCTGCGCCAGGCGATCAGTACGTATCTGCACGTGATCGCCCCGGGCGACGACGGCCGCCTGCACATCCCCAACAGCTTCTCGCCCGAGTACGGCTGGGCCTGTGACACCAACTACAACCTCGCGCTGCTGCGCTGGTGCCTGCAGACGGCCGTCGCCCTGTGCGAGCAGTTCGCCCTGCCGGACCCGCTGCTGCCGCGATGGCGCGAGGTGCTCGAGCAACTCGTCGATTACCCCGTGGACGAGAACGGATACATGATCGGCCGCGACACGCCCTTCGCCATGGGGCACCGCCATTACTCGCACCTGCTGATGGTCTATCCGCTGCACCTGGTGCGGGCCGAGCAGGCCGGCGCGCGGGAGCTTATCGAAAAGACCCTGCGCCACTGGGTGGGCTTCAAAGAGGGCAAGTGCGGCTACACCTGGACGGGGGCGGCGTCTATCGCGGCGGCGCTGGGCGAGGGGAACCTGGCGCTGGAGTACCTCGACGGCCTCAAGACCACGCCCAATGACCACATCAACGTCACGACGATGTACGACGAGGGCTGGCCGGTGCTGGAGACGCCGTTCTCAGCCGCGCAGGCCATCCACGAGATGCTGCTGCAAAGCTGGGGCGAGGCGATCCACATCTTCCCGGCCATGCCCGACGCCTGGGCCGACGCGGCCTTTCACGACCTGCTGGCCGAAGGCGGATTCCTCGTCAGCGCCATCCGCCGCGGCGGCCGCACCGTCGCCGTCCGCATCAAGAGCCAACACGGCCAACCCTGCCGCGTGAAACTGGACATGAAAAATCCGCGCGTCCAAGGCGGCCAAGCGGCCCTGCGCGGCGGCGCCGGCGGAATCTTTGAACTGCCGCTGGCCAAAGGCCAGGAGGTCGTGCTGCTGGAGGAAGGCCATGCCCAGATCGCAGTCGTGCCCGTCGCCGCGCCGGCGGCCCAGGGACAGAACGTCTTCGGGCTGAAGTAGTGTCCGAAATATCTTGATACTATCGCGGTTCTGAGAAATCGTCGGCGGGGGATGACCTTTGGTTTTGGAGTAACGCGCTTCGAACCTGGTCTTCGTCCTTGACGTGTGCCAGCACCGTGATCTGGTCCCACCCCTGCAATCGGGTATCGCCTTTGGGTGCAATGACCTCGCTGCCACGCGTGATCAGCGTGATGATGCAGCTGGGAGGCAACTTCAGATCGGCGATTCGTGGGCCAGGCGCACCTTGAGGCCCGGGCATGTCGATGACGATAAGATCCATGTCGCTCTTGGCCATGGTGACCAGTTCGAGGTTGTACAGTGGCTTGGGACGAGCCTTGGCCGAAAAACCGAGCCACTTTGCCACAACGCCCAGACTGGAACCCTGGGTTGCCACCGAGAGCATGACCACGAAAAACACCAGGTTGAATATCTCCTGCCCGCTCGACAGCCCGGCGGCCATAGGATACGTGGCCAGAATGATCGGAACCGCGCCTCGCAATCCTGCCCAGGAGATGAACAGCTTGTTCCTGGCGGGCAGCCTCATGCCCAGCGTCCCCAGCCACACCGCGGCCGGCCGCGCCACGAAGCTCAACACCAGGAACAGAATAATTCCCCGCAACCACAAGTCCGCCCATTGGTGCGGGTAGACCAGCAGCCCCATCAACACGAACATGCTGGTATTGGCCACGGCGGACAGCGCCGAAACGAAGTTTGCCACGCCCTGTTTGTAGACGAAGGGCTGATTGCCCATGATGTATCCGGCAACGAACACCGCCAGCATGGCGCTACTTTGGACCAGTTCCGCCAGACCGAACATCAGCAGCACCACGCCCAGCGTCAACACATAGTAGTGCCCCCGGTCCTGGGGCCTGAGGCGGTTGAATAACCAGATGGCCGACCAGCCCAGCACCGCGCCGATGCCGATCCCGGCGGCGAATTTCCAGATGAAAGACAGCACCATGAAGTACCACCGCGTGCCCCCGGCCGTGAACGCCTGTATGGCCGCCAGCGTCAAGAGGATGGCCATCGGGTCATTGGCGGCGCTTTCGACCTCAATGGTCGTCGAAAGCTTCGATGGCAGGGACTGGCGGCGAAGAATCGAGAACGTCGCGGCCGCATCGGTCGATGAGATCACCACCGCCAGCAGCATTGCTTCTTCAAACGGCCAGCCCAACGCGCCCCAGGTCACCAATAGCGTCACCAGGGCGGTGAGGACAACGCCCCAGGTGGCCAACCCTCCCGCCGGCAGCGCCACGGCCCGGAAGCTCTCCCGTCGGGTGCTGAAGCCGCCCTGGAACAAGATGAAGACCAGCGCCATGTTGGCCATATGATTGGTCAGGGCGATGTCGCTGAAGTCCCACAGGTTCAGGACATCGCTGCCGAAGACGATGCCGGCCCCCAGCGCAATGAGAATGACAGGGACGCTCCAGCGGTCAAGCAGGGCCGCCACCAGAACGACCACCACCAGGGCCAGTGGCACAACCAGGTAGACCTCATTCATCAGCAAAAAACTCCGCAACCCGACCGCCGGAACATCGACCAGGAAACCTCATCGAACTTCAGCCTGCGGATAGTACATGACGGCCCTATCCGCCCCAACCACTTTGTGCATTTCAATTCTACCAGCCGCCCAGAGCCCGCCGGCGCAAAACGAAATACCAACCCGCGGCAAGTTTGAAATGTCTGTGGGTGGGGTTTCAGGGCTTGCGAAAGAGGTACATCGCCCAGCCCACGCAGTTGCGGCCCCAGCGGAGATAGGCGTCGCGATTCCTGCGGGTGCTGCGGAGCAGGGCCTCCACGTCCGGATCGTCCGGGTGGGCGGCTGCATATCGCTCCGCAGCCCGCCATTGGAGCCCCTCGTAGCGGTCCCAATCGTCCGGGTTGGCCACCAGAGTGTAGAGGAGAGCGAGGCCGACGTCCTCGCCAGTGGCCACGTTCCCGGCGTGGGAACCGCACAGGTTGAGATCTTGGCCCGTGAGTTTCAGGTATTCCGGGTCGGGGTCAGCCGCCCAGAACGGCTCGCCCACGAGCACCAGGCCGCCCGGGCGGGTCATCTTCGTCAAGGCCTCCAGAGTGCCCTTGTGATTCCCGTACACCCACGAGCCCCCGATGCACGAGGCCAGGTCCAGACTCTCCGGTGCATCGGGCTGGTACTCACCGCCGTCCATGTGGAGCAGCTCGATGCGGCCGCCCAGGCCGCGGGCCTGCACGTTCTCGCGGGCCGCCGCAATGGTATAGGGCGAAAGCTCGACGCCCGCGGCCGTCACGTCGTACGCCTCGGCCACGAGGCAGAGGAACTCCGCTTTGCCGCAGGCCACGTCCGCAACACGCCCGCCATCCGCCAGCCGCAAGAGCCCCACGAGCTCCCGTGTCTTCTCCAGGCTCAATGGGTTCATGACCGCGTGGTCAGTGTGAGTGATGCCAAAGTACTTCCACATGTCCATGCCGAGGTCCATAGTCAGCTCCTTCTATACATTCCGACGAATACGTTACCCGACATGAGTTCGAAATGGCAGCAGGTTCCGGTCGAACGGGACGGTTAACTGGGCGAGGGCTGGTTGCGAGAGTCGGAGAGTTCGGGGCGTTGCTCTTGGCGCAGAGAAGGTCACTAGATTCTCTTCAGCAGTGCCAAGTCTCCGGCTATGAGGGCTTCTTTCTTTCGGCGAGTCCAGCCTTTGAGTTGTCGTTCCCGTGCTTCGGCAGCCGCACGGGTGGGATGAGACTCGTGCCATGCCAGGCGGAGGGGCGGATTGCACTTGGTGTAATGGCCGCCACGGCCGGTGAAATGCTCCGTGCAGCGACGCTCAAGGTCGATGGTAACGCCGACGTAGTATGCACCATCGCAACAGAGGAGGATGTAGACGTACCAGAGTGGATTACCAGTTGCTGGGGCCGGGGAATGCTTCGACTCACTTCGTTCGCTCAGCATCCTTCGACTCGCTTCCCGCTCAATAGATGCACCTGCGACCAAGCCGGCGCCACTATTCAAGGACGTAGTCCTGAGCGAGCGCAGCGAGTCGAAGGACTCCCCGACTAGGATTTGAACCTAGAACCTAGCGGTTAACAGCCGCTCGCTCTACCATTGAGCTATCGGGGAAGGTAGTCAGCTTCCGGCCTCGGGCCGGAAGGTATTATCATCACTCTATCGGCTGGTTCTGTCAAGAGGGTTAAGCCCTCGTGCGTGCAAAAGTCGCAACCGCCCCAGCGAGGGCAAGATGCCCCCGCGGCGGGCGGGCGAGACGCCCGCGACGCGTTTCAGGCGAAGAGGGCCTCGACGAACTGCTCGGGGTCGAAGGGCTCTACGTCTTCGTAGGTCTCCCCCAAGCCTACGAACTTTACGGGGATGTTGACCTCGCCGCGGATGGCAACCACGATGCCGCCCTTGGCCGTGCCGTCCAGCTTTGCCAGGAAGATCCCCGTCACGTCGATGGCCTTGGAGAAGACCTTGGCCTGGTTGATGGCGTTCTGGCCGGTCGTGGCGTCGACCACCAGGAGCACCTCGTGGGGGGCGCCGGGAATCTTGCGGGCCACCACGTCGCGAATCTTCGTCAACTCGCGCATCAGGTGGTCCTGCGTGTGGAGCCGCCCGGCTGTGTCGACGAGCAGGATGTCGGCCCCGCGGGCCAAGGCGGCCTCGCAGGCGTCGAAAACGACGGCGGCTGGATCGGCTCCCTTGCCTGAAACAATCTCGACTCCGATGCGCCCCGCCCAGATCGTCAGCTGCTCGACGGCCGCGGCGCGGAACGTGTCTGCCGCGGCCAGCACGACCTTCTTGCCCTCGGACTTGAACTGGTAGGCGAGCTTGGCGACGGAGGTCGTCTTGCCCGCTCCGTTGACGCCGGCGACAAGGACGACCGTGGGCCCCTGCGGCGCAATGCGCACGGCGCGGTCGGCCGGCGGCCAATACTTCTTGAGCTCGTCCTTGAGGAACCCGATGGCGTCGTCGCCCTTCTCGATGCGTTTGTCCTTAAAGGCCGCTTCGAGGTCGGAGCAGATCTTGGTGGCCGCCGCGACGCCGATGTCGGCCTGGATGAGCTCGGCCTCGATATCGTCCAGCAACGTCTGGTCAAGCTTGCGCCCCGTCAGCAGCGACTTGAGCGAGCCGACGAATTTCTGCCGCGTCCGGGCGAGGCCGGCGGCGAGCTTCTCGATTGCTTTTCTGAATAGGGCCAAAAACAGATCCTCGATCGTAAAACAGATCCTCGATCCTAGGTCCTAGGTCCTAGGTGTTCGATACTGATCGCGATCCCAGGTTCCCGTCTTCCCTAGGATCTAGGACCTAGGATCTAGGATCTATTCTTCTTGTTTCTCTCCGCCCAGTTCCCTCGCCACGGCATCGAGTATCCCGTTGATGAATCTCGGGCTTTCGGCGGTGGAAAATTCCTGGGCCAGCTTGATGCCTTCGGTGATGGCGACCTTGGCGGGCGTGCGGCCGTCGAGCATCTCGGCGATCGTCAGGCGCAGTACGTTTCGGTCGACCATCGCCAGGCGCTGCAGGTCCCAGTGCTTGGCGTGGCGGGTCATGATGGCGTCGGCTTCGTCGCGGCGCTGCAGCGCCACGTCGAGCATTTTGGCGGCCTCGTTGCGCGTGACGGGGTCTTCGTCGCTATCGGCGAAGAATTCCCTGAGGTTCGGGCGCGCCGCAGGCCCCTGCACGTCGAGGCAGCAGAGCCCCTGCAGGGCCAGGCGTCTTGCGCGATGGCGGGCTATCACAGCGTCACTTGCCCCGCTTGCCGGCGGTGGGCAACTGGCTGATAAGATTGGCCATTTCCAAAGCGGCTGCGGCGGCTGCGGAGCCCTTGTTGCCGCTCTTGGCGCCGGCGCGATCGACGGCCTGCTCGACCGTGTCGCACGTCAGGACGCCGAAGATGCACGGCACCGAGGTGCTCATCGAGGCCATCGCCACGCCCTTGGCGACTTCCGAGGCGACGTACTGATAATGATCCGTCCCGCCGCGGATGACGGCCCCGAGGCAGATCACGGCGGCGTATCGCTTGGTGGCCGCAAGCTGCTGGGCCAGCACGGGGATCTCGAAGGCCCCGGGCGACCAGACCACGTCGATATCGTCGTCCTTCACGTCGTGGCGCACGAGGCCGTCGAGGCAGCCTTCCAGCAGCTTGCCGGTGACGAACTCGTTGAAGCGGCTGACGACGATCGCGAACTTGGCGCCGGCCGGCGCCACCAGATTGCCTTGATACACGTTCATGCCAGGGCTCCTTGGGACATCTTAAGCGTGTGACGTACTATACGCCCGTTCTCACGCATTGGCAAGGTTTTGCAGCGCCACGAACGTCAGCAGGTGCACCAGTTGCGTCAGGGCGTTTGCCGCCAGCAGGGCGCGGCGGCCGAGCCCGCCGTCGGCGCGGCACAGGGCCAGGCTGCCCGCCAGGGCAGTGGCGATGGTGACGCCGGCCATGGTCAGTTGAGCGCCCTCGCCCATGTATCCGTAATAGCCCATCGAGACGGCCAGAGCGACCGCCAGCCACAAGGCCGCCGCTCCGGCCCCGCACGAGCGGGCAAACGCGGTCATAAAGGCGGGGACCGACTCGGGCTTCTTGCAGAACTGGCACGCGGCCAGCATCGACCAGCAGCCCCACAGCGGCATGAGGATCAGCACGCGGTAGATTTTGCACTGCGGGCGGATGCCGGCGATCGGCTGCCACAGCGCCCATTCGCCACGCGACCAGTCAGCCTTGAGGTGGAACATCGCCGCAAACAGCAGCACCATCAGCGCCGCGGCGCCCACGGCCCGCACCGCAGGGTCGCGTCCGCAGAATGTTTCCACCAGCGCCGCCAGCGACCGCCGCAGCGGCCACAGGACGATGGCCCCAGCGGTGACGGCCGCGGGCATGGCCAGTTCCGAGGTGCCCACCCCGCCAAAGAGCTTCCATGCGGCCCCCCAGAGCCACGAGGCGGCGGCGCCCCAGAGGACGGCCGCGAGCATCAACGAGAACCCGGCGTGGGCAAACCGCTCCGGCGGCTGAGCGGCGAGGCGGGCGTCGTCCAAGACGAGCAGGTCGTGACCCGATCGGTCGAACAGCCGCCGCGGATTGATCAGTGACAATATCGCCATGCGGTCATTTCTTCATTCGGGCCCGGCGGTGCATTTGGCCGCCGCGGCACGGTCCAGGGCCTCGCGCAGGGCCGGGGTCAGGAAGCGGTCCTGGAGTTCTTTTCGGCCTGCCAGGGCGCCGGCCAAGGCGGCGGCCTGCTCGGCCGGCGGAGCGGTCGAGTCCAGGAAGAGCACGAGCTTTCCCTTCAGGCAGACCAGGTCGCCGGCCGAGGCGCCGTCGCCGGGGCGCCCGGCGATACAGCGCACGGCGATATCGAGGCTTTCGGCCAGTTCCACCAGTGCGTCCAGTTGAGCCCCGGAATTCATCGTCAAGATGCCTTCCTTCAAGGAAACCGCGTGCAAAATCCGATAGACATAATAGAGCATTTGTACGGCCGACGGAAGCGCCGGCCGAAGGTGAAGCCGCGTCGCAAAAAGGATTCGCCGGAGTGTCCGCTATTTCTGCAAGCAAAGATTCGCACCCCGAGAAGGTGGCCCGCCTGGAGGCGCAGGTTCAGGCGCTGACCAACCAGTTGCGTCACGCCCAGCGCCTGGCGACGATCGGAACCGTCGCGGCGATGGTCGCCCACGAGTTCAACAACATTCTCACGCCCATCCTTAATTATGCCACGCTGGCCAAAAAGAACCCTGCCCTGACGGACAAGGCCCTCTCGCATGCCGCCAGCGGCGGCGCGCGGGCGGCCGAAATCTGCCAGGCGATTCTGGGCATCAGCGGCACGGGCGCTGCCGAGGCTTCGCACGTGAACGTGCGCCAGGCGGTGCAGGACGTGCTTGCGGCGATGGCCCGCGACCCGGCCAAGGACCGCATCGAACTGGCGGTGGAGATTCCCGAAGGCCTGACGGCGCTGGCGCGGCCGGTGGAACTGCACCAGGTGCTGCTGAATCTGCTGATGAACGCCCGCACAGCGCTGCTGGGCTGCAAGGGTCCGCGCCGCATCGAGATCAAGGCCGCCGCACGGGGCAGACAGACCGTCGTGCAGGTGTCCGACAACGGCCCGGGGATCGCGGCCGAAAACCTGCCGCAGATTTTCGAGCCGTTCTTCACCACCGGTCAGCGTCCCGACGGCTCGCAAGGCAACGGCCTGGGCCTGGCCGTCTGCCGCGAGATCGTCACCGCCGCCGGCGGAACGATCCAGGCTCAAAGCACGCCCGGCGCCGGCGCGTCATTCACCTTGACTCTCAATCAATGACGCCTGGGGCCAGTGGCGAGTTGTGAGTTGGGCTGGCTGTGGACCGAGTGGGACCACGTTCTTTCAACCCCTGCGCACGCTCATTCCGGATGAACCCTATTTTCGAGGGCTTCGATTCGCTTCGCCACGTCCTGCGATTCGTCCGCCTGGGGATTGCCCTTAAGAAACTCGCGGTACTTCTCCATCGCAACGTCGTCGCGACCGGCTTGTTCGTACTGCCGCGCCATCGCCAGAATCCTCTTGCCCGAGGCGTCTTTCATGGCGGCTTTGAGCCTCGTCTGTAGATCCCGGTCATAGTTGACCAGCGCCAGGTCCGAGATCGCCTGCTTGCCGGCCGGGGTCTGGGGGAACTGCGCGGCCAGCGTCTGGAGCGTCTGGACTGCCTGGCAGGCGGCCTCGGGGGTGAGATTCTTGATGTAATCGAATCGCAGGTCCGGGTCGATGATGAGCGAGCCCTCTTCGGTGGGCGAGGGTTTGGTCGCCGGAGCAGACAGGTTCCTAGCCTTCATGTCGGCGGTAATTACCGCCGTCACCTGCTCGTCCAGGTCCTGGGCCTTGGCCGCCCGCAGCGCCGCGGCGAGGGCAGGGTCTTTTTCGGCCTTGTCCAGAGCGGTCTGGGCCTCCACAGCGCACTTGCGCTGGCCGAAGGTGGCGAGGATATTGCGATATGCCTTAAGAGCCTCGGAGTATTTCTTTTCCGCATAGAGCTTGTCGGCGTTCTTGACGCGCTCGGCGCCTTCGGCATCTGCTTGCGCCAGCAGCTTCTCGATCTCCTTGCGCTGCGGATCCTTCTTGACGACCTTGAGCAGCGGCGGCAGGCCCAGGCACACCTGCTGCCATGACCCGTCGGCGATTTGTTTGCGCGCCGATTCCAGCCGCGCGTCAATCCGCTGCGCCAGCACCGTGTCGGGGTCGATTGTGGCCGGCGCGGGCTGAGCCGTGGCCGGTGCAGGGTCCTTCTTCTTTTTCTTGGGAGCGGCGCACGGGCACGCCGCCCATGAGACGCCACAGAGCGCGCCGAGAGCCAAAATCAGGAACATGCTTGGAAGAGGTTTCGTCCGGCCAGACATAGAAGACCTTTCGCTGGATGCGGCCAAAGTATTGTAGTGGCTGAAGGCGCGGCGGGCAAGAACGCGCCCCATCGCTATTGAGCCCGAATGGGCCGGGAGGTTTGGATCTGCTGCTTCTTGTCGGCCTCGATGACTTTCTCGACCATTGCCCGCCAGACAGGGGCAAACGAGAAGTGGCCCAAGGGCATCTCGCCCAGTTCGCAATTGGCCGTGTAGGCGTTGGACTGAATGCCGATCAGCTTGCCGTCCTTCAGAATGGCCGCCCCGCTCGAGCCGAACCGCGCCAGGCCCTTGGCCAGATACTGCACGCCCATGGTGGTCTCGGCGGCGCCGATGATCTCGGCGGGGCTGATCAGGAACGTCGGGTCGCCCTTCTGCAGCGGAAACATGTAATGGCACAGATAAACGCGGTCGCCCAAACGAAGGACCGGCTTGTCCTGCGAGTAGAAGTCCACGCACGGCAGGGCCTCTGCCGTCGTCTCCAATTTCAGCAGCGCCACGTCGGCGCCGTCGATCTGCGCGCGGCCGCCCTGCTTGATCAGGCGCGAGTGATAATCCTCTTCGAAGAAGTCGGTCGGCCCAGCGTCGACCTTGGTGTTGGTGTGCCGGTGAAACACCCCCGGCCACGGCGACAGCGACTTCTTGCGGAACGAAACGCTGATGCGACCGCGATGCGTCTTGGTCTTGGCGTCATACGTGACATGTGCGGCCGTCAGCACATAGCCGTCCGGGCTGATAAGCACGCCCTGCCCCTTCTCGTCGCCATCGTTACCGACGACGACAAAAGGCTTCTCGTTCTGTCCCGCCATCGCGAGCATCCCCTCCAGTGGCCCGCTCGCTGCCGTCGCGGCGGCAGCCCGTGTCGCGGACGCTCCGGAGCCCCCCCGAGAATCCGCAGCCGCCCCCCAGACGCTTGCCCCCAGCAGGGCCAGTACGAGAAAAGTCGATGTCTTCATGGCCAATCCTCTTCAATGGCGCAGGCAGTCAAAGTAAAACGCGTACAGGCGCGAGCCGCCAGGGGCCAGGCCCCAGGTTTCATCGAGCGTGTAGCGGAGCCCCTCCACCGTGCGCGCGACGGCGATGCGCACCAATCGGTCGGCATTATCGCTGACGGCCGCCAGCGGGCGCCATTGCCCTTCCACCTTCATCTCAAGGCGAAACCGCCGCGGCAGCACGGGCGGCATCGAGAGATACTCGACGCTGGGGTGGTGGTGCGTCATCTGCGGATCTCTGGCAAGATCGCTATCAAGGATCAGTGTTGCCTCGCTGATCGCACAGGCGGCGAACTCGTAGGCAATCCAGTCGCCCGGTCGGCTGGTCCAGCAGTGCGAATCTTCGCCAACCTGGCGGTTGATCCCGTCGCGAACGCCTTCGCCGTCGCCTTGCGAAGTTGTCAGTCGCGCGCCCATCACCGCAGCACTCAACTCCTGCCGGACGCACGGCAGGTAGGCGTCGTCCCGCAGGAGGGTCTGCTGGAGGTCCCCGATGCAGGCCCCGATGTCGCGCGGGCGAACGCCGCGGGCAGCCGCCATCGCCGCAGCCGTTCCGGCCGCCTGCCCCATGCTTGCGCCGGTGCCCATGACCCGCGTCGAGCTCATGGCCGCGTGGGTGCAGCTTGCGCACCGCCCGGCGAACATGAGGTTGTCGATCGCCCGCGAATATAGTGCCCGGTACGGGATTCCGTACGGCGAGGGGCAGGGGTGGAAGACGGTCGCCGGCTCGCCCCTGCCGGCCGCGAGAAAACCGGCGGGATGATGATCGTCCATCGACCAGCCGCCATAGGCGACCACGTCCTCGAACTTGCCCCCGGACTCCAGGTCTTTCTGGCATAGCACGTGCTCGCCGACATAGCGGCGGCTTTCGCGCTTGGCGGGGAGGAATCCCAGCCAGTCGATGGCCCAGCAGGCGGCCGCGGCGCGGTCCGCGCAGCGGTTCTTGATGTGGTCCCACACGCCCAGGGTGATCTTGAGCAGTTCGTCGCGCAGAACTTCCGTGTCGGCGATGGAGTCGTATTCGCCGCCCAGCTCGATCCACCAGTAGCCCATCTCGATCCACTGGTGCCCGCCGCGCCCGTAGGGAAGATCCTCGCAGCGGTCATAGCGATGCGCCCAGGTGGGCGGCTCGAAAGGCTGGCCCGTCGCGTGCCGGCGGGCGTGGAACAGGCAGGTCATCCCCATCGTCCGCTCGTCGGCAGTGACGGGCGCGATGCTCTCGCCGAACTCGTCGCGCCCCTCGCGCCCGCGGCGCGCCGGCGCGCCCGTCAGCGGGGCGAGAATCCCGTCCCCTGAACAGTCGATGAAAACGGCCGCCGATACACGGTGGTATGACTGCGTGGTCAACTGCCAGCCGGTGATGCGGCGCACGGACGGGCCGTCCATCTCGGCGGCCAGGCACGAACAGTTCAGCAGCAGCGTGATGGCCGGCTCAAAACGCAGTTTCTCGTACAGCACCAGTTCCCAGAGCGAGAAGCTGCGCTGCGGGTTTCGGCGCAGGTTCTCCAGGCGGAGCTCTTCGAGGATCCCCGTCTCGCGCATGTGCTTGATGGAGTTGTGGCGGTCGGCCCCGCAGACGTGAATGCGCGTCTCGCCGGAACTGTTGCCGCCCAGCACCGGGCGGTCCTGCATCAAAACCACCCGTGCGCCGTGGCGGGCCGCTGCCAGCGCAGCCGACACGCCGGCCATTCCTCCGCCGATGACGCACACCTCCGCCACGTGATCGAAGGAAGGCTGCCCCGCCGGGACTTTGGCATGGGTCACGCTTTCTGACATCGGACCTCCTGAACCTGGGCCGGCCGTCGCCATGTCGGTGACTCTACCCTCCCTTGGCCAGACAGACAACAACGCGGTAACGGGAAATCGCCTCCTCTTGCGGCCACCACCGTCAGGTCCTCGTCCATACCGGACAGACTCCGTTGGGAATGCCGCAACCACGCTAACGCGTAAACCTATAAGGCGTCCCCGGATCTCCCTCCTATAAGGCGTCCCCGGATCTCCCTCGCTCCTGCCGGATAAGCCTCATAAAAAGCGGGCGGCGGTCATGTGACCGGCCGCCCGCTGCGACTGCACTCGTTGCGGTGAAAGTTATTGCCGTTTGCGGCGAATCAGGGCCGCCAGGCCGCCCAGCGCCAGCAGGCTCATTGTCGCCGGCTCGGGAATGTCCATCGAAAGCGTCAGGTCGCTCATCGGATCGAACGCGCCGTCGACGTTAAAGACGCGGATATTGTCCATGGCGCCGTCCCAGGGCGAATTGTTGCCGGAAACGCCGGCGATGGTGAGGTCGCCGCCGTTGATGCCGCCATGTTCGAAAGAATACTTCGACTCGCCGTTGACGTAAAAGGTGGTCTGGCCGCCGACGGTCACGATCGCCAGGTTATACCAGGCGCCGTCTTCATAGGTGAAAGTCGCCAGATCGCCCGTCCCTGAAAGATGAAAGTTGATCGTCTGACCGCCCGGGTTCCAAATCCCAAGCCCGCTGGACCAGAAAGCGTCGCGCCGCTGGCCGTTGTTCGTCAGGCGAACCCACATTTCGATTCCGTGGTCGGCGGCCAGCGAGACGGTATTTGTGTAATAGTACATCGGGTCGCCCGTGCTCATGGACACCGCCAGAGAACTGGCCGGGCCGGCTCCGGGCGCAACGTACGTTGCAAGAATCGGGTTGGCCGGAACCTCTTCCGGCTTGCTTCCAACGGGCCACCATTCATCGTAAAGAGTCAGGGTGTTGCCGTTGCCGGAGCTGTCCACGCCGGTGGCGTTGACGGCGTTTCCTGCCGTCGCGCCGGGGTCGTCTTCGCCCATCAGCCACAATGCCTGGGTGACGGTGCCCGCCTGTGCCGATGCCGCCAGGCACAACACGCCTGCAAGAGCCAGAATCAAAGTAGACCGGGTCATGTGCTTCTCCTTCGCTTGGAATTAAGAGGTTCGCTCGCTTACGGATACTGACCATGCCATTCTAATCGGTTTGCCGTTTGGGTAAAGAATCATTTATCGAATGACGATGTATCAATTTTCATGGCCCGAAACACCAAACGGATCCTGCTAGCCGGCAACGACCGCGACGACGCGCGCCGCGGCGCGTGCGACTATGGGTAATCCGGGGACACCAGGGTAATCCGGGGACACCATACTAGTTTTTGCACTTCCGTTTCATCTTGTGGCGCATCATACGCTCCCGGTATTCCCGCAAGAGCCAATAAAAAAGGCACCAACAGTTTCCGTGGTGCCTTTGGCCTTGCCTCTACACTTCTATTATACCGACTGGACAGCCCTTCAAGAGAATCTTCGTGCGGCGGCAAATTCTTTTGCACTGGCGCTGCGGGAAAACGCCAATTCGCGCCGGGAGAAAAGAAATTTTTCCTCTTCAGGACATCTGGTCTATGAGAATCTGTCAGGATAATGTCATGCCGCAAGCATTGGCCGTGCGGCATGGGATCTGGCCAAACCCGCTGTGAAAAGTACAACAAAGTGCAAGGAAGTGCAGTTGGGGCATAGGCCAGGTTGCGGATGGCGCGTGCATCGGTTGACAGGACCCTCGCAACGTGCTAACGTGCCGATCAACAGCGTGTCGATATGCCAAAGGTAATAACTTGGCAAGGAGTCGATCATGAAGCGCTCAACAACTCCATGGGTGGTGCTGGTTCTGACGGCGATGACCGCCCAGGCGTCGGCCCAGACGGCAGGCGAACAGGTCGAAGATTACGTCGGCGTCATTACCGGATCGCGTGTTCACGTGCGCGGGCGGGCCGACCTGATGTCGTATCCATGCGCGACGCTGTCGTCTCCGGCAACGGTCAAGGTGGTCGGCTCCAAGCCCGGATGGGTGAAGATCCTTCCGCCGGCCGGCACGTTCAGCGCGATCCGCACCGACGCAATCCGCCTCGACGCGGCTACCGGCGTCGGAACCATCGTCGACGATGACGTCTGGCTGCGGGCCGGCGGGGAACTGCACAGCAACGACTTCTGGGTCATCCAGCGATACATCAAGCGCGGCGAAAAAGTGAAAGTCGTCGGCACGGCCGGCAAGTTCTACAAGATCGAGCCGCCCAGCGACGTGTTCTTCTGGGTCGCAGCGGAGTTCGTCAAGAAGAACGCCGAGCAGCCCCAGGCCGCGACCGCGCCGGCGGCGGTGGACGCTACGGGCGTCCAGCGCATTGCCATAGCGCCGGCAACGGCGCCGGCGACCGCCCCCGCTGCGGCTCCGGAGGCGCGTGGTCCCGTCAAGACCACCGACAGCGAGCAAGAAATCCGCCAGGCGGTGATGGCGTTCCGGCAGGTCGACACCCAGTTGCGCGACGAACTGGCCAAGCCCGTCCGCGATCAGAACCTGCTGCCCCTGGCCGATAAGTACGACCGCCTCCGCCAGGCCAAGGACGGATACCTCAACCCCTACATCGACGCCCGCATCAAGTACATCCAGATCGCCATCGAGCGGCAGAAGGACATCGTCAAGGCCGACGAGGTGATCAGCACGGCCGAGATCAAGCAGAAGCAATACGACCTCGAGCGTTCCCGCCTGGGCGGCACGACGCCGGTGCTGCCGAGCTTCGCGGCGATGGGCGTGCTGACCCCCAGTTCGCTTTTTCCGGGCACGGCGGCGGCCCCCAAACGCTACGCCCTGTTTGACACGCGGTCGAACAGCATCGTCGCGTACGTCCAGTGCACCACCGGCGCCGTCGATCTGCAGAAGTACGCCTCGCAGGAAGTCGGAGTCCTCGGCGCCAAACGGGTCGAGAACGGCCTGGGCGGCATTTTGCTGATCGAGGCCACCGGCGTGCAGGCCCTGACTGCCGGGGTGCGTCCGGCCCCGCCTGGCCGCGCCACCATCGTCGACCAGCCCCCCACCTACGCCCCGCCGGAACCCAAGCCCGCACCGGTCCCGGCCATCGATGAAACGGCCCCGCCGGCGATCGTCGCACCGCCGCAGGAACCCCAGCCCCAACCGGTGCCTTCCATCGAAGAACCGCCCGCCATCGCCCCGGCGCAGGAACCCAAACCCGCTGAGCCCCAGCCGGTCCCGCCGGCGGCCCCCGACAGCGCCAACAAGACAGCCCCGGATGTCGAGAAAGTGCCGCTGATCGTTCCCCGCAACGCCGATCGGCCAAAGCCAGTCCTGCCCGACGAGCCCAAGGCCCCCGCGCCGCCGGCACGGGCCCTGCCCCCGACGGGCCTGCCGATGATCGACTCCGACGCCCCGCCTGCGCAGGTGGACAAGAAGGAGTTTGAATAGAGCCCTGGCCGATGACGCGGAGGGCGGTCCAAAATCCGCGATCAGAGTTGTTATGGCTTGGGCATTGGGGCGGTGGCTGGGGTCTTCTCGCCCAGGACGAAGGCGGCATATCCGCTGAGGACCGGATCGTCTCCGGCATCGACGCGGAGGCGCGAGGCGAAATATCTCGCGTCAGTGTCGCGATGGAGATTGTAGTCGAGGAAGGCGGCCGCAAAGGCCAGCATGGCCTCATTGCCCTGGGAGGCCACCACTCGCCGGTTGATATCGGCCAACCGTTTGTCCAGAAGCTTGGGATCGATCATGTTGGGCAAGTCGATTCGCGTCTTCATCAGCGGCGGGAAGGTGGCCACGGCCATCTTTAATCGCTCGGCGGCGCTGAGCGGCTCGCCCGCCCCCAGCAGCGCCAGGCCCCAGCCCACGAACGGCATCGGGTCACTCGATTTCAGGATGGCCGCGCTCTCATACGCGTTGGCGGCAGTGTAGTACTTCCCCTGCTTGAGCAGTTCCTGCCCTTGCAGCATGTACTTATCGAAGAGCGTCTTTCCCGCCCCACCCAGTCCGTGAACGATCACTTCGTTATTGAGCATTGCCACCAAGCCGTTCTTGCCTCGCCTCGCCGTCACGGCGGGCGCCGCCGGCGCCTGCGCCGGGGCAGCGGCCTGTTCCTGCCGCTGGCTGGCCAGGAGCGTCAGGATGTCCACCATCATGTTCCCCTCGCCACCGGGCAGCGGCGCAGGCTGCGTCGCCGCCGGGACTTGGCCGGGGATCTGCCCCTCGACGCGGGCGTCGATCTGGTTGTTGATCTGGCCGTAGATCTGGTTGTCCACGCGGCCGCTGAGGCGCATCTGCCCCAGCGGGCTGGAGGCTTCTTCCTGGGCAGACGTTGGCCCGAACAGCCGCTGGGCCATCGCCGCCAGGTCGCCGCTGGCGCCCGAGGCGAACAGATTCGCCAGTTCCGGAGCGCGGGAGTACGACCGTATCTGAGGCACGCCCGTGGACACTGCTTGAGGCCTCATGTAGCCTGCATATTCGGAATAGATGTCGCTGAGGGCGGCGGCATACGGCTCGCCGCTTTTCAACGCCGTCTCAACGCCCGTCACGCCAGCCAGGCCTGCGCCGCCGGTCTGGATTCCCCGCAGCGCCACGTAAGGCACCTCGCCGCGAAAGGCCGTAGTGCCGCTCTGGACACGATTGGCAAACAACTCCCTGTTGACGCCACCCACCCCGCCGGAGACCGTGTTGTATCCGGTGCTGCCCAGTTGCGGGTTGCGGTCAAGGAGTTGCCCGTTTGCAATCTGAGCGGTATACCCCTGCAGCGCGCCGCTGACGTAAAGCTGATTGTTGACGCCACCTTGGCCGCCGGTGGGGGCATTGATGCCGCCGCTGCCCACCTGGATGTTTCTATCCAGCAGCCGCCCATCTTGCAGCGGAGCGGTTTGGCCAAAGACGCTGCTTACAATAAGCCCCAACACGGCCATCGCGGCCACTGAATTTACCGGCGCCGATTTCATGCTATCTCCCGCCCCCTGCTGCATTATTAGCGGCCGGTAGGTTCACTGCCAGCAGTTTCCGAAGATTCTCCCATGGCGGCGGGGTCCACGATCTGCCGGCGCCACCGCGATTGTCCTCGCAACCGCGGCCACCGCCGCGCTCGGCGAGTCTGTGAAGCGATCCTGGAACGTCTTGCTCTCTTGGCCATAATCTTTCCTTGGGGCCGGCCCGGCCAGCCCCTATAGTCATCGGTTCTTACAAACCTCATCTAAAACATTGTAGTAGCAAAGGCTCTATCGTTACCTGAACGCCTGCTCTATAATTTAAGACGATTGGACTGCCTGAGAGTTCCGGATTTATCTTCATCGCGCCGGGCCAATTCAGGTTAATCCATCCCCCCGCAATGCCGATGTAGTACAGGTTAAGCGCGATCCCAGGGTCGGAAGGGATCCGCAGAGAGGGTATTCAATCCATGAGGCCTTTGCGAACATTCAAGATCGAACCGTCGCTGCCCGAGCCGCTGCGCCCCCTGCTGGAGATCGCCTATAATCTCCGCTGGTCCTGGATCGGCGACGCCCGCGACGTCTTCCGCCGCCTCGACCCGCAAGGCTGGGAAAAGTCATACCATAACCCCGTCGCCATGCTCGGGCACATCGACCAGAACCGCCTCAACGAAATGGCCCAGGATGAGGGATTCCTCGCCCACGTCGACCGCGTCTACAAGAACCTGCAGAACTATCTCTCCAGGCCCGGATGGTGGCCCAAGACCTACGGGCTGCCCGACCAGCCTCAGGTGGCCTACTTCTGCGCCGAGTTCGCCATCAGCGAGTGCCTGCCGATCTACTCCGGCGGCCTGGGCGTGCTGGCCGGCGACCACCTCAAGAGCGCCTCGGAACTCGACATCCCGCTGGTGGCCGTCGGGCTTCTGTATCAGCAGGGGTACTTCCGCCAGAGGCTCAACGCCGACGGCTGGCAGCTCGAACTATTCCCTCGCAACGACTTCCACAACATGCCGGTGCAGCAGATGCGCGACGCCGAAGGCCGCGCCGTGACCATCGAGATCGAGTTCCCCGGCCACAACGTAAAAGTGCAGGCCTGGCGGGCCCAGGTCGGGCGTGTGAGTCTGTACCTGCTGGACACCAACGTGCCCGAGAACTCGCCCGAGGACCGGCACATTACCAGCCAGCTCTATGGCGGCGACCAGGAGATGCGCATCCGCCAGGAGATCGTCATCGGCATCGGCGGCGTGCGGATGCTCCACGCCCTGGGCGTGCATCCCAAGGCCTACCACATGAACGAGGGGCACTCGGCGTTCCTGGCGCTGGAGCGCATCCGCCTGCTGATGGAAGAGCGGCACATCTCACTGGCCGAAGCCCGCGAGGCCGTGGCGGCTTCAAACATCTTCACGACCCACACGCCCGTGCCGGCCGGCAACGACGCCTTCGACTCGTGGCTGATCGACAAATATTTCTCGCACTATTGGCCGCGGCTGGGCCTGGGGCGCGACCAGTTCCTGGCGATGGGCCAGCAGAACGGCGCGCGGGACGAACCAGTCTCGCTGCCGGTGCTGGCGATGCGCCTGTGCACGTTCCGCAACGGCGTCAGCAAGCTCCACGGCGAAGTGACGCGGCGGCTGTGGTCGGGCGTCTGGAACGGCCTGCCGGTCAATGAACTGCCCATCGGCTCGATCACCAACGGCGTCAACGTCCGCACGTGGATCAGCGACGACCTGGCCAGCCTCTATGACCGCTACCTCGGGCCCGACTGGCACGAGAAGCCGGCCGAGACCGCCGCCTGGAAAGCCGTCGACCAGATCCCCGACACCGAACTGTGGCGCACGCACGAGCGGCGGCGCGAGCGGCTGGTGGCCTTCGCCCGCGGACGCCTGCGCAATCAGGCTCTGGCGCGCGGCGCCGGATCGGCCGAGCTCGCCCTGGCCGAAGAGGCCCTCGACAGCGAGGCGCTGACGATCGGATTCGCCCGGCGGTTCGCCACGTACAAACGGGCCAACCTGATTCTGGCGAATCTCGACCGCCTCGCCGCCCTGCTGGGCAACCAGGACCGCCCAGTGCAGTTCATCTTCGCCGGCAAGGCCCACCCGCGCGACAACCCGGGCAAGGACCTCATCCGCCAGATCGTCCACACCACGCGGCTGGAACCCTTCCGCCGTAACATGGTTTTCCTGGAAGACTACGACATGAACGTCGCGCGCTATCTCGTCCAGGGCGTCGACGTGTGGCTCAACACGCCGCTGAGGCCGATGGAAGCCTCCGGAACCAGCGGCATGAAAGTCGCCGCCAACGGCGGGCTCAACGTCTCGATCCTCGACGGCTGGTGGGCCGAGGGCTACAGCCCCGAGGTCGGCTGGGCGATCGGCTCGGGCGAGTCGTACGACGACCTGGAGTACCAGAACGCCGTCGAGAGCCAGGCGCTGTACGACCTGCTGGAGAAGGAAGTCATCCCGCTATTCTACGACCGCGGCGGCGACAAGGTCCCGCGCAAGTGGATCGCGATGTCCAAGGCCGCCATGCGACAGCTCGCCCCGGTCTACAACACCAACCGCATGGTGCGCCAGTACGCCGAGACGTACTACGCCCCGGCTGCGAACTGGTGGGATCGTCTAACGGCCGACAACATGCAGCAGGCCCGCGCGCTGGCGGGGTGGCGGCAGTGGGTCAGCCAGGAGTTCGACAAGGTCCGCATCGAGAGCGTCTCGGACAGCATCAGCGCCCACGGCGACGGCGCGCGGGTGGGCAAGACGGTTCACGTCGAAGCCATCCTGAGCACCGGTCCGCTGCGCCCGGTGGATCTGCAAGTCGAGCTGTACCACGGCCAACTGGACGAAGACGGCCAGCTCAACAGCGGCCAGCCGCTCAAGATGGAGCAGCTCAAGCAGGATGACCACCGCGTGACGTACGCCGTGGACATGCCCTGCGGCCACAGCGGCATGACCGGCTACACCGTCCGAGTGATGCCCCGCAACGATCTGCTGCCCAATGCCTGCGACCTGGCCAAAGTGCGATGGGCGTAAGAAAAAGATGATCCTAGGTCCTCGATCCTAGATCCTAGGGAAAGAATCCTTCTGTTGTTCCTAGGATCGAGAATCTAGGACCTAGGATCTGTTTCTCCCTCATGCTACACTGACGCCCGATGAGCACGATCGTAAAACTTCCTGACGGCAGCGAGCGTACCTTTGACTCCCCCGTGACGGCGCTGGCCGTGGCACAAAGCATCTCGCAGGGTTTGGCCCGCGCGGCGCTGGCGGCCGTGGTCGACGGCAAGAGCGTCGATCTCGACACGCCTATCGGCGAAGGCACGCACGAGCTGAAGATCCTCACCGACCGCGACGGGCAGTCGCTGGAAGTGCTGCGACACACGGCAGCGCATGTGATGGCCCAGGCGGTGGTGCAGCTCTTTGGACCGGAGGCCAAGTACACCATCGGCCCGGCGCTGATGGACGACTTCCAATACGGCTTCTATTACGACTTCGATCTCCCCCGGCCGGTGACGGCAGAGGATTTGGCAAAGATCGAGGCCCAGATGAAGCAGATCGTTTCGGCCAAGACGCCGCTGCACCGGCAGGAGCTCACGACCGACCAGGCCAAGGAACTCTTTGCCGATCTGGGACAGGACTACAAGATCGAGATGATCGACGACCTGGCTCGCGACGAGCACGTCGCGTCCGTCAGCCTCTATCGCCAGGGCGATTTCCTGGACCTCTGCCGCGGCCCGCACCTGCCCCACACCGGCAAGGTCGGCAAGGCGTTCAAGCTCCTCTCGACGGCCGGGGCGTACTGGCGCGGCGACGAAAAGAACAAGATGCTCACGCGGATCTACGGGATCGCCTTCTTCGATGCCGCGGCTCTCGAGGCGCACCTGGCCCGCGTCGAGGAAGCCCGCAAGCGCGACCACCGCGTGCTGGGCAAGCAGCTTGGGCTGTTCCACTTCAGCGACAAGGTCGGCCCGGGCCTGCCGCTGTGGCTGCCCAAGGGCACGATCATCCGCATGGAGCTCGAAGGCTGGCTGCGCGGCGAGTTGCTCAAGCGCGGGTACCAGCCGGTCATCACGCCGCACATCGGCAAAATCGACCTGTGGCGCACCAGCGGGCACTATCCGTACTACGAGCACGGCCTGTTCCCGACGATGGTTCCCGCCCGCACACAGCAAGGCAAGGAACTGCTCGACGCCCTGGTGGACCTGCTCAACGACAAAGGCGAAACCGCCGCCGAACCGCTGGCACAGGAGCGAGAGCTCGTCGAGGCCGCCGGCATCGACGCGTCGCGATATCCCTGGGGCGCCGTGGCCTGGGAGCGCCTGGCCAAGGCCCGCTACCTCTGCCAGACCCGCGACGCGCAGGGGCGCGAAGACGGCATGCTGCTCAAGCCGATGAACTGCCCGTTCCACATTCAGATTTACGGCTGCCAGCAGCGCAGCTATCGCGACCTGCCGCTGCGGCTGTCCGAGTTCGGCACGGTGTACCGCTTCGAGCAGTCCGGCGAACTGTCGGGCTTGACGCGCGTGCGCGGCTTCACGCAGGACGACGCGCACATCTTCTGCACCGCCGAGCAGCTCGAGGCCGAGATCGAATCGTGCGTGGACCTGACCCGCCTGTGCCTGGCGACGCTGGGCCTGAACGACTACCGCGTGCGCATCGGCCTGCGCGACCCTGACGACGCCAAGTACACCGGCTCGGCCGAGCACTGGGACCGCGCGGAACAGAACATCCGCAACGTCGTGACCAAGCTGGGCATGAATTTTACTGAAGAGCGCGGCGAGGCGGCGTTCTACGGGCCCAAGATCGACTTTGTCGTCAAGGACTGCATCGGCCGCGAGTGGCAGCTCGGGACCATCCAGGTCGACTACAACCTGCCCCAGCGGTTTGAGCTGAGCTACATCGGCCCGGACAACGCCCCCCACCGCCCGGTGATGATCCACCGCGCGCCGCTGGGCTCGCCGGAACGGTTCATCGGGATTTTGATCGAGCACTTTGCCGGCGCATTTCCACTGTGGCTTTCGCCGGTGCAGGTGGCGGTGCTGAGCGTCAGTGAGCGATTCAACGCCTACGCCGCCGAGGTGGCCCAGGCCCTCAAGCAGGCCGGCATCCGCACGCAGGTCGACGACTCGCCCGAGAAGATCGGCGCCAAGATCCGCACGGCTACACTGGACAAGGTACCGTACATGGCCGTGATCGGCGAGCGCGAGCAGAGCGCCGGCAGCGTGGCGGTGCGGCACCGAACGCGGGGCGATATTGCTGCTCTGACCGTGGGAGAATTTGTGGCCGCGATGCGGGAAGAAATCGATGCTAAAGGGCCCACAACGCGCTTGGGCATAGACCCCTGAGCGGATACAATATGTCATTACAGGCCTCGACCCGTTGCGGGCCGATGATATCGATAGCTTGATTCAGGAGACGAACGATTAAGAAATTCGCAGTGAATACCGGCAAGAGCCTCCGGAAGAACGAACAGATTCGCATTTCGCCCATTCGCCTGATCGATGAGAACGACGCGCAGGTCGGCATCGTCGAGTTGGGCGACGCCAAGGACCGCGCCCGCCAGGCCGGGCTGGACCTTGTCGAGGTGGCCCCAGGCTCGCGGCCGCCCGTCTGCCGCATCATGGACTATGGCAAGTGGAAGTACGCCCAGCAGAAGAAGGAACGCAAGGGCAGGTCCAAGCGGCACGAGGTCGAGCTCAAGGAAATCCGCATCCGCACGCCCAAGATCGGCGACCACGATCTGCTGATCAAGACCCAGCACGCCCGAGACTTCCTCTCGCGCGGCGACCGCGTGCAGTTCACCCTGCGATTCCGCGGCCGCGAACTTGCCCACATCGATGAGGGCTACAAGGTCTTCACGCAGATCAAGACGAACCTCGCCGACGTGGCCAAGATCGAGCAGGACTTCCACCGCGAAGGACGCCGCATCACCATGCTGATGGTGCCCGGCGGGACGGCGCCGCCCAAGGCCGCTCCGTCCGAAAGCGGCGGCGCAGGCGAGAGCGACAAGCCCGAGTCCCCCGCGCCGCGACCGGTCCCCGCCGACGTCAGCACGCAACCCGCGCCTCCGACGTAGGTGGCACAGGCTTTCCCGCCCGTGCTCGTGGAAGAAGGGCCACCGCCTGGAAAGGCTGTGCCACTAAATTTACCTGACCCGCCCCTTTACATGAGCGCCGCGTTTGTTACAATGACCGACCTTTAATATCTGACCCGCCCGCTGGGGCGTAAGAGGTTCCTGAGATGCCGAAGCAGAAAACGAATAAGTCGGTCGCCAAGCGGCTGAAGGTGACTGGTCGTGGAAAACTGATGCGCCACCGTGCGGGCGCTGGACACTTGAAGTCCGTCAAGAGCCCCAGCCGCATCCGCCGGTTGCGCCGCGAGACGATGCTGGCCTCGAATTACACCAAGCTGGCCAGACGTTTGTTGGGAATCTAACACCCGATCGCGATCGATCGGAGCGGCCTGCTGGGAGCCCATTACGGGCGATCCGCCGAAGGCGGAATGGAACTGGCCGCGAAGGCGCTCGACGGTTGCCTTCGCCGCTGCCCAGCGGCCTTAACTGCAGGAGTTGACTCATGCCACGCGTATTGACTGGACCGGCCCGCCGCCGCAAGCACAAACGAATTCTCAAGGACGCCAAGGGCTTTTACGGCGCCGGATCTCGCAAGTACGGGATCGCCAAGGGCAAGGTCTTCCGCGCCGGCGTCACCGCCACCATCGACCGCCGCAAGCGCAAACGCGACTTCCGCGCCCTGTGGATCACCCGCATCAGCGCCGCCTGCGAGCAGCGAGGCATCCACTACAGCCGCTTCATATTTGCCCTGAGCGAATCCGACGTCGACCTCAACCGCAAAATGCTCGCCGAGATCGCCGTCAGCGACCCCAAGGCCTTCGACGCCATCGTCGAGTCCGCCAAGGCCGCCCTCTAATAACATAGAGCGTCCAGGAGTTGGCGGTTTTTTTTCTTTGCCCGCGGAGAAAGCATCCGCCGTTGATGTGCGCGCGTGCATCCTGTTTTGTCAGCGATCGAGCCCCTGAGGGATCCCCGACTTGCTCGACGGGTTCCTTCCCCGATCCCAGAACTCCAAGCGGGCGCCCTACATCGTCGCCTGGCGCTGGATGAGGAACTCCAGCAGCGCCTTGTCGAAGGTCATGGCGTTGTGGACGGTGACGAAATCGGCCCGCACGGCCAGGCATTCCTTCTTGTACTCGTCGATGAACGCCTGGATGGCTTCGAGGTATCGCGAACGGATGGACTGGGGATCCACGTCGATCTTCTCGTGCGTCTCGGGCTCGCGGAACCGCACCTGCCCGTCGAAGTCGAACGTCACCTCGCTGTAATCGAGCACCTGGAAGATGATCAGGTCGTGGCCGCGGAATCGCAGGTGGTGCAGCGCCTTGATGACCTCCTCGGTGTCGGCCAGCAGGTCCGACATCAGGATGATCAGCCCGCGCTTGCGGACTCGGTCGGCCACCTCGTGCAGCGCCGCCGCCAAGTTCGTCTTGGCCGAGGGCGCCGTGCGGGCCAGCGTGCCCAGGATGTTCATCAGGTGGGAACGCTTGCTCTTGGGCGGCAGAAAGGTGCGGATTTTTTCGTCGAACGTGACCAGCCCCACCGAGTCCTGCTGGCTGGTCATCATGTATCCCAGAGCCGCCGCGAGGCAGATGGCGTAGTCCATCTTGCTCATCCGCCCGCCGGTGGAGTAGCCCATGCTGGCCGAGCAGTCCATCAGCAGGAAGGAGTCCAGCGTGGTCTCGGCCTTGAACTTCTTGATATAGAAGCGGTCGGTCTTGGCGAAGACGGACCAGTCGATCTGGCGGATGTCGTCACCAGGGGAGTACTTGCGATGCTCGGAGAACTCGACCGAAAACCCCTGGAACGGCGAGCCATGCAACCCCGAGAGAAACCCCTCGACGATAAAGCGGGCCTTCAGGTCCAGCCGCTGGACCGTCTGGATCACCTCCGGACGAAGATATTCCTCAACGCTTAAGGCCACGGATCAAGATCCTTTCAGCCCCAAGGCACGGCGGGCTTCAGTACGGAACTCCTGTGCGCAGGAGAAGGCATCTCGTGCCTGCGCCTTGGTCGCGGTCTCTCCGGGATACCGCAGAAGAACCGCGTAGAGAGTCAATTTCTTGAATGCCTGCCGGTAGCCTTCCCACAAAGGAAAATCCGAAAGGCATTGATTCAGCAACGTGGGCAGGTCATGAATCTTGAGGAAGTGGATGCCATGATCCTGCAGAACGCCTTTGATGTACTTTTCAACGCACTGCTGGCAGTGGAAGCACACACCGTCATGAAAGGGGTTCTTGCGAACACGCATCTCGCGCTGGGCAACGGCAAAATCGCCCTCGGCCTTCTTAACCCACTCGGCGACTACTTCGTTCATAGAGCACCTTGCCTTCAGAGAAGACATCGCCAAGAAAGAAGTCACCGAGCTTCAACCGTCTGCGCACATCCTGCGGGGTGCGTACGAGTAGATCAAGCGGGAAATCGCAATCGATCCGACACCGGATCGCGATGGCCTGTTCAACAGGTCGCTCGCGAGTGTTCATGATGACCAGAATGTCCACGTCGCTGTCGGGCCCGGCCTCGCCGCGCGCGTGCGAGCCGAACAGGATGATGCGCTGCGGAGAGAACTCTTCCGCAATCTTGTCGGCGAAAGCCTGGATGTCACTGCGGGCGACCATGACTTAATCCTACCGTCCCGGCGATGAGCGTTCAAATGGCAAAGTCGAGGGGGCTTTTGGAGTGCGCCAGCCTAGCTGCCGCTTTGGCTGTTGTTCGGGGAGCGAAGAACTACGAGAGCGGCAGCTAGGGCTGCCGCACTCCATAGTCACTTCCGCGGGAAATATTCCTGCAGCGGATGCACGTCGTAGGCCTGGGCGGCTGGGCGGTCGTCGCGGGCGTTGGCTCGCAGGGCGGCGATGGCGCCGGCGGCGGCGCGGGCGGCCGTCACCGTCGTGATCAACGGGATCTGGTATCGCGTGGCCATCGCGCGGATCTTGCCCTCTTCGGTCGCCGGACCGCGCTTGGTCGGCGTGTTGATCAACAGGCTGATCTGGCGATTCATGATCAGGTCGCCGATGTTTGGCCGCCCCTGGCTGAGCTTGGGCAGCAGTTTGGCCGTCACGCCGGCCTCGGTCAGCACGCGGTGCGTCCCGTCGGTGGCGATCAGTTCAAATCCGATCTCCGCCAAGCGGCGGGCGACGGCTACGATCTGCGGTTTATCGTCGTCGCTGACGGAGACGAAGATCGTGCCGGCGGTAGGCAGCGGACTGCCCGCGGCCATCTGGCTCTTGGCAAAGGCCATGTCGAAGCTCATGTCGATGCCCATCACCTCGCCGGTGCTGCGCATCTCGGGCCCCAGCACCACGTCGACGCCGGGGAACTTGGTGAACGGGAAGACGCTTTCCTTGACGGATGTCTGCCGCGGGCGCGGCGCCTCGGTCACCTTCAACTCATCCAGGCTCAGCCCGGCCATCACCTTGGCGGCGAGTTTAGCCCAGGGCACGCCGGTGGCCTTGGCGACAAACGGCACCGTGCGCGACGCGCGAGGGTTGACCTCGAGGATATACACCTGGCCGTCCTTGACGGCAAACTGCACGTTCATCAGCCCGCGCACGTCGAGGCGCTTGGCCAGCAGCAGCGTCTGACGCTTGATCTCGTTCACGATATCCGCCGGCAGCGAGAACGGCGGCAGGGCGCAGGCCGAATCGCCGCTGTGGATCCCGGCGCACTCGATGTGCTCCATCACGCCGCAGACGACCGCCCGCGCAGCGGGGTTGCGCCGGCCGTCGGGCCCGGGGCCGTAGTCGGCGATACAGTCGACATCGACCTCCGTCGCGCGGTCGAGGAACTTGTCGACCAGGATCGGATGGCCGCGCCCCACCGTCGAGGCGTCGACGGCCTTGGCCATGTACACATCGAGCTGCTGCTCGTCGGAGACGATCTCCATCGCCCGCCCGCCCAGCACGTAGCTGGGGCGCACCAGCACCGGGTAGCCGATGCGCTGGGCCACCTTGCGGGCGCCCTCGATGGAAAAGGCTGTCCCGCCTTGTGGGCAGGTGAGCTTGAGTTCGTCGAGAATATCGCCGAATCGCTTGCGGTCCTCGGCCAGGTCGATCGACTCTGGGCTGGTGCCGATAATCGGCACGCCGGCGGCCTCGAGGCCGCGTGCGAGGTTCAGGGGCGTCTGCCCGCCGAACTGCACGATCACGCCGTGCAGCAGGCCCCGTTGTGTGGCATGGGCGTCTCGCCCATGCTCTTGTTTCTGCACGGGCGAGACGCCCATGCCACTTTGCACGGGCGAGACGCCCGTGCCACACAACGGCGCTCCGTTGAGCTTCTCGCAGATGTTGATCACGTCTTCGAGCGTCAGGGGCTCGAAGAAGAGCATGTCGGAGGTATCGTAGTCGGTCGAGACGGTCTCAGGGTTGGAATTGACCATCACGGCCTCAAAGCCCAGTTCGCGGGCCGCGAACGCCGCATGCACGCAGCAGTAGTCGAACGCGATGCCCTGCCCGATGCGGTTGGGCCCGCCGCCGAGACTCACGATCTTCTTCTTGTCGCTGACGCGGACTTCGTCATCGACAAAAACGGGGACTGTCACGTTGTCTGTGACTGTCCCCGCTTTTGTCGATGCAACGCGGGTAATCGGCGTCTCGTACGTGGAGTAATAGTACGGCGTGTACGCTTCAAACTCGGCGGCGCAGGTGTCAACCAGCTTATAGACTGGCTCGACGCCAAGCTTCTTGCGCAGGGCCCGCACAGCCTCAGGCGTGATGCTCCAGATGGTCGCCAGTTGCACGTCGCTGTAGCCCAGTTGCTTGGCCCGCGTCAGAACGCCGGCGGAAATCGCATCGACCGAGGCCTTGGCCAAATCGCCCTCGAACTCCACCAGTTCCTGCACCTGCCTGAGGAACCAGCGGTCAATCTGTGTGAGTTTGAAGACCTGCTCGACCGTCCAGCCCATCTTGAAGGCGTACCGCACGTAATACAGCCGCCCCTGGGAAGGCACGCTGAGCTTGCGGGTGAGCTTGCCCTCGTCGATGGGCCACTCGATGATGCGCTTGTGCTCGTCGACAGGCACCGACTCGCCCTCGGCTGTCGTCTGGCGAACGTCTTTATCGGTCTTGAGCCGCTGCCCCTCGCGCTGGGCGGCCAGCCACTTGTCGTTGCCGTCCATCCCCAGGCCGAACCGCTTGACCTCCATCGAGCGAATGCCCTTCTGGAGGCTTTCCTTGAATGTGCGGCCGATGCTCATGGCCTCGCCGACGGACTTCATCTGGGTCGTCAGCGTCTCGTCGGCGTCGGGGAATTTCTCGAACGTCCAGCGCGGGATCTTCGTCACGCAGTAGTCGATGGTCGGCTCGAAGCACGCCGGCGTCTCGCGTGTGATGTCGTTTCGCAGCTCGTCCAGCGTGTAGCCCACCGCCAGCTTAGCCGCGATCTTGGCGATGGGGAAACCCGTGGCCTTGCTGGCAAGCGCCGAGCTGCGGCTGACGCGGGGGTTCATTTCGACGACGATCATGCGGCCGGTGTCGGGCTCGATGGCGAACTGGATGTTGCTGCCGCCGGTCTCTACGCCGATGGCGCGGATGATGGCGATGGCGGCGTCGCGCATGAGCTGATATTCCTTGTCGGTCAGCGTCTGCGCAGGTGCGACGGTGATCGAGTCGCCGGTGTGCACGCCCATGGGGTCGAAGTTTTCGATCGAGCAGACGATGACGACATTGTCGGCCTTGTCGCGCATCACCTCGAGCTCGTATTCCTTCCAGCCCAGGACCGACTGCTCGATGAGGATCTCGCTGATGGGCGAGTACTCGAGCCCGCGCTGGGCGATGGTCTCGAACTCCTGCACGTTGAAGGCGAACCCGCCACCGGTGCCGCCCAGCGTGTACGCCGGGCGGATGCAGACGGGCAGGCCGACTTCCTGGGCGATGCGGCGGGCGTCGTCCATCGTGTGCGCCACGCCGCTCTTGGGCACGTCCAAGCCGATCTTGAGGCAGATGTTCTTGAACTCGGTGCGGTCCTCGGCGCGGTGGATGACCTCGCGCGTGGCGCCGATCATCTCCACGCCGTATTTCTCGAGCGTGCCGTTGTCGGCCACCGCCACGGCGGTGTTCAGGCCGGTCTGCCCGCCCAGGGTGGGCAGCAGCGCGTCGGGGCGCTCGGCGGCGATGATCTTGGCGACGGCATCGGGCGTGATGGGCTCGATGTACGTCGCGTCGGCGAACTCCGGATCGGTCATGATCGTGGCCGGGTTGGAGTTGATCAGGATAATGCGATAGCCCTCCTCGCGAAGGGCCTTGCACGCCTGCGTCCCTGAGTAATCGAACTCACAGCCCTGGCCGATAACGATCGGGCCCGAGCCGATAATCATGATGCTTTTGAGATCGTCGCGTCGCGGCATCGCACCAGTTTCCCAGCCGCCCTGCCCGGCGGCCAACCTTAAATTCGACGGACAATACCACGTCCAATCCCCTACTGCAAGCCTGCGTCATCCGGCCTTGCTACGCAACGGGGGCATGGAGTTACGTCCACGAATGTCACGAATGCGACGTCAGTTCTTTGCCGGGATTTGCTGGCGGGTGTAGACTTCGCGCAGGATCGCCCAGGCGGCGGGTTCGTCCTTGGCGGACAGGAGGCGCTGCTGGACTTGCGGGTTCTCGAGGGCGGCGGCGATTGAGCCGAGAATCTGCACCTGCAACTCGTCCTGTTGCTGGGGCGTCAGGATCATGAAGACCAGATGCACCGGCAGACCGTCGGGCGAGTCCCAATCGATGCCTCCCGGGGCTCGGCCAAACACCACCACTCCGCGGCGCAGTTGCCCCAGGCGGGCGTGCGGCACGGCAATGCCCTGGCCGATCGACGTGCCGGCGATTTCCTCGCGGGCGCGCACGAGCTGGCAGACCAGCGCTTCCTCGGGCATCTCGTCCTGCTGGGCGGCGGCCTGGCAGAGTTCGTCGATGGCGTCGAAACGCGTCGGACCGGCCAGGTCCAGTCTCATCGCGCGGCGGAGGAAGAGGTCCAGCACGTTGACGCGGCGACGGCGGCGAATGGACCAGTTCAGCCACGGCCCCACCACCAGCGAGGACAGCAGCGCCGAAAACACGATGGCCACATAGACGTTCTTGGTGATGAGTCCGGCGTTGAGGGCGACCAGAGCCATGATCATTTCCATCGCCCCGCCGGGCGTGTGGGCGACGGCCACCGAGATGCGGTCGTTGGGCGTCAGGCTGGTCATCCGCGCCCCGATCCACGCCCCGGCGAACTTGCCGAGGATGGCCAGGACGACAAACAGGCCTGTCAGCGGCAGGTCGAAATTAGACGCGAAGTCGATCTGCAGGGCGATACTGGCGAAGAAGATCGGCACGAAGAGCGCGTGCACCATCTGGCTGATGACCGCCCGCGTGCGCTGCGACAGCGTCGGCGCGTCGCCGGCCATGATCCCCGCCAGGAACAGCCCCAGCAGAGCCTGGATGCCGATGGCCTGCGTGACGGACCCGACGATCAGGCCCACGACACACACGAACGTCAGCACGAGCCCCGCGTCGGCGCCGGGGCCTTTCTGGATCGCCGCGATGCCGACGCCCATCAGTCGCCGCCCTGCCGTCATGCACACTCCCACCAGCACCAGCGTGGCGCCGATCACCATCGCCACGCTCGATACGTTCAGCGCCGCTTGCGTCGCGAAGCCCAGCACCAGCGTGAACACCGCCCAACCCATGATGTCGTTGATCGTCAGGGCCGAAACCACCAGCAGGCCCAGGTCACTCTTGAGCAGGTTCAGCTCGTGCAGGGTCTTGATCGTCACCGGCAGCGCCGTGATGGCCATCACCGTGGCGATGAACACCCCCGTCAGCACGCGCTGGCCGGGCGCGGGCAGGTACCTCTCCGGCAGCAGCAGCGCCGGCCCCAGGGCGATCAGCATCGGCACCAGCACGCCCGGGACGGCGATCTTGAAGGCGTCGCCCCGCTGCCGCCAGGCGACGGAAACATCAACCTCCATCCCCGCGCTGAGCAGCAGCAGCAAGATGCCGATCCACGCCACCGTCTGGAGCATGGCGATCTGGAGCGGCTCGGCGGGGAAGAGATACGCGTGCAGCATCGGCCACGCGCGGCCGAGGATCGTCGGGCCCAGCAAAACGCCGGTGAGAATCTCGCCGATCAGCGAGGGCTGGCCCATCAGTCGAAAGATGTACCCCAGCCCGCGCGCCAGGCCCAACAGCAGCGAAAGCTGCAGCAGAAAGATCAGCAGATGTTCCTCGATGTTGAACAGTCCTTGCGGCATCGTACAATTTCAATCGGCATGGCTGAGGCCATGTCACTATCTTATCCTCGCCCTATCGGCGTAAATCTCAGCGGTCCGGCGGGGCCTGGCCTACGATGATGTGAGGATAATGATGGTCCGCGAACCTCCCCACCCCGTCCTGCCGCCCACCAATGACCCTGGCGCCGCGGACACAGCGCGCTGGATGGCCGCCATCGTGGAATCGTCCAATGACGCGATCATCACCAAGTCGCTGACGGGCACGATCCTGAGTTGGAACGCCGGCGCTGAGCGCGTGTACGGCTATGCCGCTGCCGAAATCGTCGGCAAGAACGTCAGCGTGCTGGCTCCGCCGGAGCTGGCCGACGAACTGCCGGCAATCTATCGCCGTCTTGTCCGCGGGCAGCAGGTTTCGCACTTTGAAACGCAGAGAATCCGCAAGGATGGAAAGCGTATCAGCGTCTCGCTGACGATCTCGCCGCTGAAGGACGCCCAGGGCAACGTGATTGCGGCCTCGGCCATCGCCCGCGACGTCTCGGCCGACCGTGCCGCGCGGGAAGCGCTGTCGCAGATGCACCGCCGGCTAGTCAACGTCCTCGAGAGCATCACCGACGCGTTCTGCAGCATCGGCCGTGACTGGCGTTTCACATATGTCAATCACGAGGCCCAACGCATCTTCGGCAAATCGCCGGAAGATCTGCTCGGGCGGTCGATCTGGGATGTCTTCCCCGACGCCATCGGCACGCGGTTCCAGCGGGAATACGAGCGAGCGGCCGCCGAGAACGTCACGGCCGCTTTCGAGGAGTACTATCCCCCGCTGGGGCGGTGGTTCGAGGTGCATGCGTACCCCTCGCCATCGGGGCTGGCGATCTATTTCCGCGACGTGACGCAACGGCGGAACATCGAGGAAGGCTTCCGCAGGTTTTCTCAGGAGCTCGAGCAGCGGGTGCGGCAGCGCACAGCCGAGATCCGCACGCTGGCGTCGCAACTGACCCTCGCCGAGCAGCGCGAGCGGCGGCGCCTGGCCGAGGTGCTCCACGACGAACTGCAGCAGTTGCTGGTGGGCGTGCGATATCGGACGGAGTCGCTCAAGCACTGCGGCGGCGCGGCGGCGCAGGAAGCCGCAGCCGAGATCGCCACGCTGATCTCGCAATGCCTGAGCGTTTCGCGGTCGCTGACGGCCGAGCTCAGCCCGCCGGTCCTGCAGCGCCGCAACGCCCTGGTGCCGGCGTTGCAGTGGCTGGGGCAGTGGATGGGCGAGAAGCACGGCCTGACGGTCGAGATCGAGGTGCACGAGCCGGTGCAGTCGCCCGCGCAGGAGGTGACGCTGCTGGTGTTTCGCTCGGTGCGGGAACTGCTGTTCAACACCGTCAAGCACGCCCGGGTCGACAAGGCCCGCGTCTCGCTGATGTCCGTCGGCGACTATCTGCAGGCCGAGGTATCCGACGACGGCGCAGGGTTTGATCTTTCGCACATGGCCAGCGCATCCGGCGGCGGGTTCGGCCTGAGCAGTATCCGCGACCGCCTGGAACTGCTGGGCGGATGCCTGGAGATTCACGCCCATCCCGGCCGCGGCAGCCACTTCGTCCTCTACGCCCCCGCCCCCGTCGTCGAAGAACAACTCGCCGCGCAGCGCGACGAAGAATGAATCCGGATGGATGGATGATGGATGAGTGGGTGGATCGTCCACTCGTCGCCATCGGTTTCTTTCCTTTACTGCGCCGGCGCCGGCGTCGCGTCACCCGTCAGATCTCTTCCCCGGAAGATAAACCACACCGTGCCGATCACGCCGAAGACGAACGCCGTCAACAGGTTCACCTCGGCATTGACCGCCCACAGCCACGCCCCGCCAAAGGCCGCCAGCGAGACGATCACGTCCCGCACGAGATAGTACAGGCCGAAGATGGCGGCCTTGCGGTCCTCGGGGGCCAGGTCCATGATCAGGGCCTTGCGCGTCGGCTCGCCGAACTCCTTGAGCCCGCGCAGGACGAACACGGCGATCAGCGGCCACAGCGACGTCGAGAAGAACAACGCCAGCGGAAAGAGCGCGAAGAACCCGAACGTGATGGCCACGAAGGGCTTCTTGCCGAACCGGTCGGCATAGTGGGCCACGGGGATGTAGCACATGACGGCCGTGACGTTCTCGATCACCGAGAGCACGCCGAACCAGAAGGCCGCTTCGGTCAGCGACATGCCGCCGCCGGCTAGTTTGTCGGTGACCCAGAGGATGACGAAGGCGTCGGGAATGCGCTCGCAGAAGCGGATGAGGATGTCGCTGGCCAGCAGCGTGCGCAGGTCGGCGTTCATCAGCGGCCACAGGCGCCACGGGCTGCGCTCGGCGCGGCGTCGCTTGAGGTCGTCGGCCGAGGGACGGTCGTCCTCGATAAACGCCTGCTGAATGACTGCCGCCACGACGGCCAGGCCCAGGGCGAAGACGAACGCCAGCCGCACCCCGCTGGCGACGCCAAAGGCCAGCACGAACGATCCGCCGACAAACGGTCCCAGCGTCTTGGGGATTCGCCGCACCAGCGACTGCACCGACACGCCCATCGTGCGCTTGGTCTTGGGCACGACTTTCGAGATCAGCTCCATCGTCGCCGGCAGCGAAATGGCCGACCACGAGATGAAGAACGCCGCCCCCAGCAGCACCGCCCACCACGTCGGCACCAGGATCACGATCGCGTAGCCGACCATCGAGAGCATGTTGAACACCAGCAGGGCGCGCTTCGTGCCCAGGCGGTCGGAGAGATACCCCCCGGGGAAGGAGTATAGCGCCGAGAGCAGATCGTCGAGCCCCGCCAGCAGACCGATGGCCAGCACCGCCAGGGGCATGGCGTACGTGCCGATGCTGAAGGCCTCGCGGCCGCGACCTTGGTACGGGGCGATCTTCTCGGCCCCGCCGTCGGCGCGGGGATGCACGAGCACTTCCATGCCCTTCTTGACGTCGGCCAGGCTCCCGCCATCGACGGTGACGGCCGTCTTGTTGTCGACGGCGTAAGAAGCCGGCTTGTTCTTGCCGGGGACCTGGAGGAGCAGTTTCATGCCGTTCTTGTCCGGCTCGACGGCGATAACCGTGCCGTACTGGCCGGTCATCGACGTCAGGTACAGCGGCAGATAGCGCTCGGCCATGTGCTCGCCCATGCCGACGAGGATGACCATGCCCAGCATCCCGGCGATGCTGCGCTTGAGCCCGAGAAACTCGAACAGGCGCGCCAGTCGCCCGCGCGCGGCGGGAGCGGCCAAAGCAGGAACGCCTTTGCGGTTGGAGTCGCTGTCGGAGGGCATACATTAACCTCGCTGAAATTACGGCCCAGAGTATAGCGGCCGCGCCCCAGCAAGACAACGGGCCGTCCCGGCCATGCTCCCGCCCATCCACACAACTTGCAAGAGTAAGGCTCGCAGGCGTGGCTCACCTTACCAGAAGATGATCCGCCGGCTTTTGGATGTCTATGCATCCCGTTTTCTTTAGATCTTCTTCTGACTGCACTCTTGTTGTATCCGAGTATTTCTTGCGACGGCGAATCAGGGCCGCGATGCCGCCGATGACCAGCAGACTCATCGTTGCCGGTTCGGGAATCTCGTTGTAGAACGCCATGCCGAAGCCTTGCCCCAACTGCGACTCGCTTGACGCGACAAACGTCGAGACCGCCGTCAGCCAGAAGTGAAGGTTATAAGAGTCCACCTGCTTGATCGACATCTCCTCCTTCGCTTCGCCACGGAGCCGGTCCCATTTTCCCCTGATCGGAAATAGGGAATTCCCGCGCTTCGCAGAGGAGGCTGCCTAGCCGCAAGCGGCATTAGTGACGCTTCACACTTGGACTTTCAGGATTTGGGCTTTTGTGCTTGCCCCGCTTGCGGCGCCTGGGGCGTTACGCCGGCGGATTGCAGGATGGGTTGGAGTTTGCCTTCGGCATTCAGTTGAGCGATGTACTGCCGGGCGTAGTCGTAGCCGACCTGGGCGATCTCGTCCATCGCGGCGAACTGGAGCAGTTTGTAGTGCGTCACGGGGGGCTTGAAGTGCAGGTCGGCGGCCGCATTGACGACCTTCTTGCGGTTGTGGCTGCTCATCATGGTCGAGCGGACCAGCAGCGAGAGCAGGCTTGGGACGTTGATGCGTTTTCGCATGGGGAGGATGCGGCTCCAGAGGATCTGCCAGCACGAGGGGATCTCGTCGTACTCGACGTGCATTTCCTCCTCGGGGTGGACGTCGACGACGATGACGGTGTTGGCGCCGAGGTCGCGCATGACGTCGCCGGGGAGGTTGTTGACCACGCCGCCGTCGACGAGCAGGTCGCCGTTGTCGACCATCGGCGGGGCCACGCCGGGGATGGTGGCGCTGGCGCGGACCGCCCGCCAGAGCGTGCCGCTGCGGTGCACCTTCATGTCCGAGTGCGTCAGGTTGCTCGATATGCAGAAGAACGGCAGCCACAGGTCCTCGATGTCGGACTGGCCGCAGGCGATCCTGGCGATGCCGTCGAACCGCGGGCTCTGAAACAGCGACACGAACGGCAGGGCGTACGCGCGGAAGGGCTTGGCGTCGATCCAGGCGGCGCGGTTCATTTTCAGCCCGCTGTGGTAGTCGTGCCCCAGGGCGTGCAGGCAGGAGATGACCGCCCCCATGCTCGTGCCGCCGACCATGTCGATGGGCACGCCGGCCTCCTCCAGGGCGCGGATGACGCCCAGTTCCGCAAGACCCAGCGCCCCCCCGCCGCCGAGCACGAGTCCGATGGATCGCCCGGCCAGCATGCGGGCCAGGCGGGCAAAGTCGCCGTCGCGGTCAAGGCGAACGTGCAGGTGGTCGTGCATGCTGCGCGGCATCAGCCACCGCGTCGTGCCCGAGGGCAGCTTCGAGCCGTCGGCATGCAGCAGCACCAGCGTGCGCTTGGCGGCTGTCAGTTGGGTCTGGGCGGCCAGTGCAGCCTGCTCGGTGGCATGGGGCCCGGGGTCGTCGCCGGCGCCGGCGGCGACCAAAACGCGGTCGGCCTGGCGGATGCAGCGGTGCGTCCATGCGGAGGGTTCGGCGTCGCACTGCAGGACGATGAATCGGTGGGTTGCTTCCTGCTCATCAAGCCATGCCGACAGGGCGGCGGCCTGGGCATCGCCTGCGCCCGACTGTGCGGCGCCCTCGCCCAGCAGCGCGTCGACTCGCTGGGCGGTCAGCTGCAGCACGCTCCCCAGCGGCGCCAGGGCCATCACCAGGCGGCTGCAGAAATCATCTGCCGCCACGCTGGGCGAGGCCGCCAGCACGGCCACCGTACGCAGCGAGCCGCTGTCGGTTCGCGATTCGCCGGCGGCGCGCAGGCGGCCGATGAGCGTCTGGGCGATGGACCGCATCAGCACCGGGCACTTCTCGACGATGGCGTCGAAGGCCGGTCGCGACAGTCGCAGGAGGATGCTGTCGCGCATGGCGTAGATGTCGGCCGAGCGAGGCTCACCGGTGATCAGGGCCATCTCGCCGACGCTTTCGCCGCGCGAGAGTTCGGCGATGAGGCTGGGCCCTTCGGGCCCCTGGCGGACGACGCAGACTCGCCCGGTGACGACGAGGTAGAGGCTGTCGCCGGCGTCGCCCTGGCGGAAGAGCACGTCACCCCGCTTGAGGTGCACCCACTCGACGACCGACTCAATGCCCGCCAGGGTGGGCTCGTCCAGCGGGCCCAGCAGGCGCGGCAGGATCATCTGCAACTGCTCGCGTCGCGACCACCGCGGCGCCGAGGGCTCACGTTGAGGTTGTGGAGAAGAGGCCATGGGCGGCATTATCCGCCCCCGCCACCCCCTTGGCAAGGTGTCGCATCGCCCGTAGCACGGGCATCTTGCCCGTGAGTCACATGGGCGTCCCGTCAGTACATACCCGCTCCTTAAGCAATCAAGGACGCGTCCTCGGGGGACGTGCCCCGGGTTGGGGGTTCTTCCGGCCGGCGGGCTACCGCTACCGCGATGTTGCAGCCACTGCGCCTGTACGCTAGCATACCACTTCATGCACCAAGGATTAACCGCTGATCTTGTCCCCACGCCGCGCGCGGCGGTTCAGGTCGTTCTGAACATCGTGCTGGTGCTGGCGGCCGCGGGCGCCGTGGCCGTGCTGGTGCTGGAGTTCGGATTCCGCCCGCCGCTTCCGGTGGACCTCGACCTGCTGCACCGTGCCGGCCTGGTGATCGTGGCGATCTTCGTGCTGGACCGCCTGGCGCGTCTCTTTCTGGCTCGCAACCGCCGTGCCTACATGCGCGACAAGCTGGCCGACTTCGCCCTGATGGCCGCGGCGGCCATCGCGATGATCGTGGCGGAGCTGCTGGGCCATTCCGGCCGCGAGATCGTTTCACTCGGGACGTTCTACGTGCTCATCACGCAGGTGTACCTGCTGGCGTCGCTGCTGGCTCGCGGGGTGAGCCTGAATCTGCGTTTCGCCGCCAGCGGGATCGCCCCGCCGGTGCTGCTGGCGGGCAGCTTTCTGGTGCTGTCTCTGGCGGGCTCGGGGCTGCTGATGCTGCCTACGGCCCGCGTCGAAACTGCTATGGCGCTGTCGTACCCCGAGGCGCTGTTCACCGCCGTCAGCGCCACGTGCGTCACCGGGCTGATCGTCAGGGACACCGGAGGCGACTTCACCCTCTTCGGCCAAGGCGTGATTCTGGCGCTGATCCAGTTGGGCGCCCTGGGCATCATGCTCTTTGGAACGGTGCTGGGCATGGTGGGCCGGCGCGGGCTCTCGCTGCACAGCAGCGGCGTGCTGGGCGAGATCCTCTCCAGCAGCGACGTCGGACGCCTGCGGCGAACCGCGCTGTTCGTGGTGACCTCGACGCTGGCGGTCGAGGCCGTCGGCGCGGCGATGCTATACCCTATGTTTTCCGCCTCGCCCGGCGGGGCCGCCCCCGACGCCGGCAAGGCCGTCTGGGACAGCGTCTTCCACAGCATCTCGGCGTTCTGCAACGCGGGCTTCTCGCTCTATCGCGACAATCTGCGCACCGGCGTTTCGGAAGGCTGGTCCGTCCCGCTGCGCGACCACTGGCAGGTGCTGGGCGTGCTCGCTCCGCTGATCGTGCTGGGCGGGCTGGGCTTTCCCGTCCTGATGGACATCGCCCGCTGGACGCGCGACCGCGCCAGCCGCCTGCTGCGAGGCCGCGCGCGCCGCGGCGCCAAGGCGCGCCTGACGCTGCATTCGCGGCTGGTCCTGACGACGACGGCACTGCTGCTGATCGCCGGGGCCGGGGTGCTGCTGGCCGTGCAGACGAGCTGGGACGGCCTGACGCCGCTGAACCGCGCCGCCCAGGCGATGTTCCAGAGCGTCTCGGCGCGAACGGCCGGGTTCAACACCGTCGACACCGCCGGGTTCAACAGCGCCGCCAAGTTCTGGATGTGCGGGCTGATGATCATCGGCGGAAGTCCCGCCAGCGCTGCCGGAGGCATGAAAACCGCCACCTTCGCCCTGCTGTTCGTGGCCGTCTACTGCGTCATGCGGCGGCGCGACGACCTGGAGGTGTTCCACCGCAGCATCCCCGCCCAGGTGCTCCGCCGCGCCGTCACTGTGGCCACGCTATACATGACGCTCGTGGGCGTGATCGCCCTGCTGCTGTGCGTGACGCAGCCGGCGACGACGGCCTTCATCGACATGCTCTTCGAGTCCTGTAGCGCCTGCGGGACGGTGGGCCTGACCACCGGGGTCAGCGGTCCGGGGACCAGCCTGAACGACGCGGGCAAGTACATCCTGACGGCCGCCATGTTCGTCGGCCGCGTGGGGCTGCTGACGCTGCTGCTGGCGCTGACGAGCGGCCTGAGACATGCGGACTACTCTTATCCTTCCGAAACCGTTATCATCGGGTGACACCATGGAACGATTCGCCATCATCGGACTGGGACTGTTCGGCAAGAGCCTGGCGACGCGCTTGGCCGAGGCGGGAGCCGAAGTCATCGCCATCGACAAGAGCCGCGACCTGGTCGACGACGTGCGCGACATCGTCGCCGTGGCCGTCTGCCTCGACAGCACCGACGAGCAGGCCCTGATCGCCCAGGGCGTCGACAAGGTCGACGTGGCCGTCGTGGGCATCGGGACGCACTTCGAGTCCAGCGCCCTGACGACCGTCATCCTCAAGCAACTGGGCGTGCCCCGCGTCATCAGCCGCGCCACCTCGCGCATCCGCGCCGACATCCTCACCCGCATCGGCGCCGACGGCGTCATCAGCCCCGAGGAAGAGTCTGCCGAGCGATGGGCCGGGCGGCTGCTCTCGCCCTCGGTCATCGAACGTTTCGCCATCGCCGACGGGTTCAGTCTCGCCCAGGTGACCGCGCCGCGGGAGTTCTGGAGCAAGACGCTGGCCGAACTGGATCTGTCCAAGAAACACAAGGTGCTGGCCGTGGCGATCCGCCGCACCACGCCCGGGTCAGACCTGGCTCCCGCTCAGGAGACGATCATCACCGCCCCCGGTCCGGCGACGGAAATTCTCCAAGGGGACCTGGTGGTGGTCATCGGCCCCGACGCCGCCATCGCCTCGCTGCCCCAGTCGTGACCTGTCGCCGCTGCCCGCCTGCGCGCCATAGGCCGAGGCATCGCAATGCAATTGGGGACGATTCTGAAGTGCCGTTATGCCTCGCCCTGCAGACCGTTGTCGTTGGGATCGTACTGGGTGGGGTCTTTGCCTTCTTCGATCATTCCCAGCTTGCGCACGCGGCGTTCGTGGCGGCCGCCGCCTTCAAACTGCGTCTCGAGCCAGGCGATCACGATGCGGCGGATGAGTTCGTCGCCCAGCACGTCGCTGGCCAGGCAGAGGATGTTCGCGTCGTTATGCCGGCGCGACATCTGGGCGGTCAGTTCGTCGTGGCACAAGGCCGCGCGAATCCCGTGGACCTTGTTGGCCGAAATCGTCATGCCGATCCCGCTGCCGCAGACAAGGATTCCCCGCTCGACCTGCCCGCGGGCGACGGCCACCGACGCCGGGTACGCCAAGTCGGTGTAGTCGCATGGCTTGGAGCTGTTGGTGCCCATGTCGACGACGTCGTGGCCCAGTTCCGACAGCAGCACGGCGACCATCTCTTTGACGGCATGACCGCGATGATCTGCGGCGATGGCGATTTTCATAGTTGTCCCTTTTCCAGGCGCCGGCCCAAGGCCCGGGCAATGTGTCGCGCCGTCTGGCGATATAGGCCCGATCCACCACCGAGCGGGTCGGGGATCGCTTCGCTTTCATCCAGCAACGCCGCACGTTCCGCGGCCGACGGGGCAATGCGCCGAACCTCGTCCACGTGCATGGGCGACATGCACAAAAGTATATCGGCCGACGAGGCCAGCTTGCCAGTCAAACTTGTGCTGCGATGGTTGGAAATATCGGCCCCGAGTTCGGCGGCCGCCTCGACGGCCTCGGGCGTCGCCCGGGCGCCGTTGGCGGCGACGACCCCGGCCGAGAGCACGCGATAGCCCCGCCGCTGGAGTTCGTCGCTATGGCAGCCGAGCCTGGCGGCGAGCATCATTTTGGCCAGGCCCTCGGCGATGGGGCTGCGGCAGGTGTTTCCGGTGCAGACAAACAGCACGGTCTTGCTGGTCAGCTCCGCGATGGTCGGCTCGTCGACAACGCCCTCTCGCAAGATCTTCCACCCCCCGCCGGCGGCGAACTGCACGATCGTGCTGTCCTTGGCGTAGCGCGTCTGCCCGCTGTCGATCAGCAGGTCGATCTTGCCGTCGAGGGTCTCCAGCGCGTCTTTGGCGCCGGTCGCCGAGCGCCCGCCGGCCAGGTTGGCGCTGGAGGCCACTACCGGCCCAGCCGCCAGAGAGAGCATCCGCCGCGACAGCGCCGCGCTGGGGCATCGCAGGCCGATCGTCCCCTCGCTGCACAGAACGTCGTAGAGCCCCTGCTCCTGCAGGGCGTCATCGGCCAGGCGCTGCCCCACCGGCAGCACCAGCGTGACGGGCCCCGGCCACGCCCGGTCCATCAGCCGCTGGGCGTCGGGCGGCACGTCGGCGACGTATCGGCGGACGTCCTGCGGCAAGCCCATATGGACGCTGAAAGGGCGCTTGGGGCGGTCCTTGAGAATGCGCAGACGTTCCATGGCATCGGGCAACTCAGCCATCGCGGCCACGCCGTAGACCGTCTCGGTGGCAAAGCCCACCAGTCCGCCGCCCTGGAGCGTCTGCACGCCGCGCAGGGCCGCCTCGTCGATCTGCGAGCGGTTGCCTTGATGGATAATTTCCGTCTTCATGGCTGACTGCATTGTAGCTTCGCAATCTATCATGTTAAACACCTGTCCCAGCGTGTAAATTGAACGGACAATGAACGCTGCGAGCGACACTGCGAAATACCAGGGCGTGATCTTCGACATGGACGGCACCATCGTCGAGCCGCTGCTGGACTTCCATGCCATCCGCCGGCGGCTGGGCATCGCCGCCGACGAGGGAATCATCGAGGCCATCGCCGCCATGGCGGAACCTCAACGCCGCCTCGCCGCCCAATGGCTTGAAGAGCAGGAGCTCGCCGCCGCCTGCAAAACGCGACTGATGAGCGGCGCCGCGGCGGCGCTGGCGGCGGTCCGCGCGGCCGGGCTCAAGACCGCCCTGCTGACGCGCAACACTGCGGCAGCCATGCGGACCGTCCTGGGGCGCTTCCGCGAGTTGGCGTTCGACCTGACCATGTCGCGCGAGGACGGCAAGATCAAGCCCGAGCCCGACGGGATTCTTCACGCCTGCCGAGCGATGGGCATCAGCGCGACATACACTATCTGCGTGGGCGACTTCCTCTACGACCTGATCGCCGCCAAGGCCGCCGGCGCCGTGGCCGTCCTGCTGGCTCCAGGGCCGCGCCCGGACTTCGCCCATCAGGCCGACCACGTTATCGCCGGCCTGGACGAACTGCCCGCCCTGCTGGGCCTGGCCAGCCCATCGGTGGGCCGCACATGATCTATCTGCCGCTGGCCAACATCCTGCACCACTCGCTCCGCAGCGTGCTGTCGGCGCTGGGGATCGGCATAGGCGTGTGCATGTTGATCGCCCTGGCGGGTTTGGCCAACGGCACCGTCGGCGAAGTCGCCGACCGCTGGGAGTCCGTCGACGCCGACCTGATCGTCTTCCCCCGCGGCTGGGGCGACAACGCCGTCAGCAAGTCCGGCTCGGCGCTGAGCGACAAGCTGGCCAACCTCATCATGACCACCCACGGCGACATCGTGGCCCGCGCCGTGCCGGTATTCACGGACAATGTGAAGTTCGGCCGCCAGAACCAGATGATCGCCGGCGTGGATCCGAGGCAGTGGGACATGCTCGCCGGCGGGCGGCGGCTGTCGGCCGGGCGGCTTTTTGACGCCGATAACCGCTTCGCCGCCTGGCTGGAGAAGCAGGTCTTCAGCGAGCGATCGGGCGAGCTGAATCTCAAGGCCGCCGACCTGTCGGCGCCCGACCATGACGGGCTGGAGATTGTGATCGACGAGCGCCTGGCGGCGGTCGAGGGCTACCGCGTAGGTGACACCGTCCTGGGGGCCGATCATCGATGGAAGGTCACGGGGATCGTCCCGGCCGGGGCGATGACGCGCGTCTTCATGCCCCGCCGCACGGCCCAGTATCTCTTCGGCAGCGGCAACATTTCCCGCAGCACGCTGATCTTCATCAAGCTCAAGAGAGGCGTGAGCCCCGGCCCGGCCGCCCGGGCCATCGAGGCCACTGTCGAAAATGACGTCAAGCCCATCAGCGAGTATCGCGGCATGCTGCTGCGCACGTGGAAGATGATGTTCACGTACATCAACATCGTCAACGGGATTGCCGTGGCCATCGCGTTCCTGTTCACCATGATCACGCTGTACACGATGGTGCTCCAGCAGCGGCGCGAGATCGCGATCCTGAAGTCCTGCGGCGCCGGGTCGGCCTTCATCCTGCGACAGGTGCTGGGCGAGGCGCTGCTGCTGGCCGGCGGCGGCGTGGCCATCGGCATCGCCCTGAGCTTCGTTGTCAAACTGGCCATCGAGCGGTTCCTGCCGCTGATGACGATCACCATCACCGGCCGCTGGATCGCCATTGCCATTGCCGCGGCCGCCGCCGGGGCGGCCATCAGCGCCCTGTACCCCGCCTGGCGGGCGGCGCGGGTGGACATGATCGAGGCACTGACGCTGGAATGAGCACGGGCGACTACATCGTGGAAGCGCGCGGGCTGTGCAAGAGCTTCGGCAAAGGCGCCGCTCGCGCACAGGTGCTGCGCGGGCTGGACCTGGCCGTGCAGCGCGGCGAATTTGTCGCCGTCATGGGCCCTTCCGGCTGTGGCAAGAGCACGCTGCTGCACCTGCTGGGGCTGATGGCCACACCCGATAGCGGGCAGGTGCTGTTGGAAGGCGCCCCCGTCCCGGCCGGCAACGCCGCCCGCACGCTGCACCGCCGCCGCGACATCGGGTTCGTCTTCCAGCGCTTCAATCTGCTGGGGACGCTGTCGGCGGCGGACAACATCGCCATCTCCCTCAGGATCCGCGGAATCGTCCGCGACGGACGGGCGGCCGAACTGTTCGAGGCCCTGGGCATCTCGCACGTGGCGCGGCGCAAGCCTTCGCAGATGTCCATCGGCGAGCAGCAGCGCGTCGCGGTCGCTCGGGCGCTGGCGCATCGGCCCAAGCTGCTGCTGGCCGACGAGCCCACCGGCAACCTCGACTCGGCCAACGCCGACTCGCTGCTGGAACTCTTTAAGGCGATCAACCGGCAGCAGAACCAGACGATCGTGATGATCACGCACTCGGCCGAGGCCGCCGCCGCGGCCGACCGCGTCGTAGGAATGAAAGATGGACGCATCATCAGCAATCCCTGACGGGCCTCCTAGCCGCCCCTTGCTGGGATGGTTCGTCATCTACGCCCTCTGGCTGGCCGCCCTGGCGGCGCTGCTGACAATCCTTCTCAGCGGCACTGGGTGGTCCTGGCAGGCATGGCGGCATGATTTCTGGGGACAGTTTCGATCGACAAACTGGGACATCAAGCTGACCATCTACGTGCTGTATCTTTCGGTGGCGATGACCTTCACGTTCCTGAACACAAGCGTAGTCGTCTCGATCTTGGCGATGCACCAGGCCGGAATAGCGTCGAACATCCTTGGGCCGCAAAACGACTCTTACGCACTGGCGTTGCTGCTGACGGTGCTGCTGGTGGGCGGGCTGGGCGCGATAGCCTCCACCATCGCCAATCTGACCGACTATCATATCTACATGCTCATCTTCCGCAGCCGCCGCGTCGCACGCGTGCGCGAGACGCATCTCTATCATGTAGCCGCACGCTGGTTCGCCAAGTCGCCTTTTGGGCTTTTACTGGCGTTCAACATTCTGCCGATACCCGTCGACGTGGCTCGCATACTTGCGGTAGCGTCAAGGTATCCGCTGGCGCCCTTCGCGCTGAGCAACTTCCTTGGACGGTTCGTTCGCTACGGAGCCGTCGCCGCCATCACGTTCTGGCTGGGCGAAAAATATGGCTGGATCGCGCCGGTCGGTCTCTTGGCTGTGGCGGTGGTGTTGATATTATTAAAGCTGGCAAAGTCGCTGCTTTCGCGGCGCCGCCAGAGAAGCATGGAGACTTCATGATGACCAAGCGCATTGTGACCGCGTCGCTGCTGCTGGGGATCGCTGCCGCCTTCGCGACCTCGTCCCATAACTCTGCCGCCCAGATGCCCGCCATGCGGCCCGCCACCGCCCCGGCGGCGGCCGCGCCCGATCCCAAGGCCATGGCCGTGCTGGACATGCTGGCCAAGGCCGACTACACCGCTCTCGAGGGGGACCTGAACTACACCGTCCTCAACCGCAAGCTCGGCGACACCGAAGTGCGCACCGGCAACGTCCAGTACCAGAAGGAATCCGGCGACAAAGGCGCCATGTTCCGCGTGAACTTCCGGACCATCGCCCAAGGCAAGGGGCCCGCCGCAAAGGAGGAAGTCAACTACGCCTTCGACGGCCACTGGTTCTGCATCGCCCGCGAGCGCACCAAGACGATCAACTGCTACGAGATCGTCCCCGAGGGCCAAAAGCCCCAGCCGCTGAAGCTGGGCAAGAGCCCCTTTCCCGTGCCGTTTGGCCAGAAGTCCGAGGATGTGGTGAAACTCTTCGACGTGACCACCCGCGACCTGCGCGAGGGCGAACCCAAAGGCACCGTTTATCTTCGCCTGATGCCGCGGGCAGACCAGGCCAGGGGCCTTTCCTTCACGCGGCTTGAGATGTGGATCGACCCGGTGCGCAGCCTGCCGGTAAAGATCATCTCCCTCGACCAGGCACGCAACGAAATCACCGTCCTGTTCAACAACATCAAGATCCTCAACGAACCGATGAAAGACAGCACCTTCCGAATCGGTCGCCGCATGGGCTGGAACTACACCGAACAGACCCTCAAGGACGCCCAGGAAAAGGAACAGAAGTAGTTCACGGTCGCTGAGGATGCAGAGGAAGAAGTTGTTTTCGTTCTTCATCCTTTGCTCCTTTGCATTCTTTGCGGTTGATTTGCCTTCCACCGCTTGCGGCTTGGCATCTTTTGCTGTTTAATCGCAGCGTGAACGTCAGAAAAGAAAACTCATCCCCCCCCATCCGCATCGGGGTGCTGCTTTCCGGCGGCGGGCGAACGCTCACGAACATTCTCGATCGCATCCGCAGCGGCGAGCTAAACGCCCAGGTGGTTGTCGTCATCGCCTCTCGCCCATGCAAAGGAATCGCCCTGGGCGAGCAGGCCAATATTCCCACGCATCTGATCCCCTACAAGCAGATGCCCGGCGTGCAGAGGTATTCTGACGAGATCTGTAAGCTGCTCGACGCCGCCAGGGTCGAGCTGGTCGTCCAGGCCGGCTTCCTCTCGCTCTGGCATGTGCCCCCCCGCTATGCCGGCCACGTGATGAACATCCACCCCGCCCTGCTGCCGTCCTTCGGCGGCCACGGGATGTACGGACACCATGTCCACGAAGCGGTGCTGGCGGCGGGCTGCAAAGTCTCCGGCTGCACGGTGCACTTCGTGACCAACGAATATGACCGCGGCCCCATCATCGTGCAGAAGTGCGTGGCGGTCCAGGAAGGTGATACGCCCGACACCCTCGCCGCCCGCGTTTTCGAGGCCGAGTGCCAGGCGTACCCCGAGGCCATCGCCCTCTTCTCCCAAGGCCGCCTGAAGATCGACTCCCACAATGTTCGCGTGAGCCCCAGCGCCTGCGACAAGTCCGCCGCATCGCGGGCATGATGGCGTAAGTGAGGTCCCTATCGCGTCTTATGCCACATGTTTTCTCCCAGTTTTTTTTACACAAATTATTAAAGTGTGATACAATTCGACTGTTGAGATTAACCGCCTTAGGAGGCGCAATATGTTCAACCGATTCGTTCAGCGGAACTGGAACGTGATTGACCGCAAGTGGAAGATGGTTCTGTTCATCGTCCTGAGCTACGCGACCATGTGCTGAGCGATGATCCGCCTCCCGGCGCGCAGGCCCGCCCATCGGCGGGCCTTTTCATGCGCCCGCAGCACGAGCACGACGGGTGCCACGCACAACTCCGTTGTGCGTGTCCCTGAACCCCGCCGTTCGGGACCGCGGGCGAGACGCCCGTGCTACTGTCGCCCTAGCCTCCGGGCGAACTCAGCCTCGTCGATGATCTCCACGCCCAGTTGCCGCGCCTTGTCGGCCTTGCTTCCGGGGTCGGCACCCACCACCACGAATGCCGTGTTCTTTGAGACGCTGCCGGCGCTCTTGCCGCCGGCGGCCTTGATGGCGTCTTCGGCTTCCTTGCGTGAGAAGCCTTCCAGCGTGCCGGTGACCACCACGCTCTTTCCCGCCAGGGGCAGGTCGGCGGCCTTGGCGCGCTTCGGCGCCTCCATCTTCAGGCCCACGTCGGCGAGGCGCTGCATCGCCTCGCGGCCGGCGGCGCTATCGAAGAACTCTCGGACGCTGGCGGCGATGACGGGGCCGATGTCCTCGGCGGCAGTGAGGTCCTCTTCGCTTGCCGCCGCGATGGCGGGCAGGCTGCCGAACTGATCGAGCAGCACCTCGGCCACGCGCCCGCCGACGTGGCGGATGCCCAGCGCCGCCAGCACATTCTGCGCGGGGCGAGCCTTGCTCTTTTCGATGGCGGCGACGAGATTGCCCGCGGACTTCTCGCCCATGCGCTCAAGCTGTGCAAGCTGGTCGGCCTCGAGCGTGTACAGATCGGCGAAATGGTTCACCAGTCCGCGGTCGACCAGTTGGTCGATGACGGCCGGTCCGAGGTTCTCGATGTCCATCTGGTCGCGGGCGGCGAAGAACCGCAGCCGCTCGCGGATCTGGGCGGGGCATTCGGGGTTGACGCACCGCAGGTACACGCCGCCCTCGTCGCGATGCACCTGGCCTGAGCACGACGGGCATTTTTCCGGCGGCGCGACCGGTTGGGCGTCGTGCGGGCGGCGGTCGAAGTCCACCGACATGACCTGCGGGATGATCTCGCCGGCCTTTTCGACAACGATCGTATCGCCGACGCGCGCGTCGAGGCGCTTGACCTGGTCGAAGTTGTGCATCGACGCGCTGGTGACAGTCGTGCCGGCCAGTTGAACCGGGTCGAAATGCGCCACGGGCGTGATCGTGCCCAGGCGGCCGATCTGGAGGTCCACTTCGCGCAGCACGGTGTGGGCCTGCTCGGCTTCGTACTTGTACGCGATGCACCAGCGCGGGTACTTGCTGGTGAAACCCAGCTCCTGCCGCAGGGCGATCTCGTCAACCTTGATGACCATCCCGTCGGTCTCGAAGTCGGCCTCGCTGCGCTGCGTGAGCCAGGCCTTGATGTCCTCGAGCACCTGGTCGAGGTTCTCCCGCACTTTCAGATCGCCGCTGATCGGGATGCCCCACTTGCCCAGGGCGGACATCACGGCACTGGCGCGATCGGCCGGAAGCTGCGAGACCTCGCCGAGCCCGTGGGCCATGAACGCCAGCCCGCGCTGCGCTACCACGCGCGGGTCGAGTTGCTTGAGCGTGCCGGCCGCGCCATTGCGCGGGTTGGCGAAAGGGACCTGCCCTTCGGCCACGCGCTGGGCGTTGCAGGCGCTGAACGACTCTCGCGGCCAATAGATCTCGCCGCGCACCTCGATCACGTCCGGCGTGCCGGCGCCGAAGAGGCGCAGCGGCACACTGCGAATCGCCCGCACGTTGGAGGTGACGTCGTCGCCCCGCCGCCCATCGCCGCGCGTGACCGCCGCCGCGAGCGAGCCCTGCTCGTATCGCAGCGAGATCGCCACGCCGTCAATCTTGGGCTCGACGAGGTAGTGAAACGGCGTGTCGCCGAGAATCTTCCGCACGCGAACGTCGAACTCGCGGACGTCGGCCTCGCTGTACGTGTTGTCGATGCTCAGCATCGGCTGGGCGTGCTCGACGGTGGCGAAGCCTTCGACGGGCTGGCCCCCGACGCGCTGGGTGGGCGAGTCGTTCGTGACGAGCTGCGGGTGCTTGGCCTCGAGCGTCTTGAGTTCGTCCATCAGCTTGTCGTACTGGCGGTCGGAGACTTCCGGCGCGGCCTCTACGTAGTACAGGTAGTCGTGCCGCCGGAGTTGCTGGCGGAGCTCTTCGATGCGATGGGCGTCGTCGGCCATAGGGTTCTCGTCAGATCGTCTTTCTGCCATGCCGGGCGTAAATCCAGGAATCGACGCTCAGGTCGTAATCGATCAGTTCGCTCTCGGCGAAGAAGATGGGGATTTCCCGCTGGGCCGCGTCCATGCTGTCGCTGCCGTGCACGAGGTTGTAGCGTCGCGAGGCGCCGAAATCGCCGCGGATCGTCCCCGGCGCGGCGTCGGGGCCAAACGTGCTGCCCATGAGCGTCCGGACGATATTGACGGCCCCCACGCCCTCCAGCACCATCGCCAGCACCGGTCCGGCCGCGATGAACCGCATCAGCGCCGGATAGAACTCCTTGCCCCGGTGCATCTCGTACAGGTCCGCGGCCATCTCGGGCGGGACCCGCAGGAACTTCATCGCGACGATCTTGAGCCCCTTGGCCTCGAACCGCTCGACGATGCGGCCGATGAGTTGTCGCTGGATTGCGTCGGGCTTCAGCAGCGTTAGTGTGCGTTCCATGTGGCACTCCCTGATGCAACTTTATGCCCCCACCGCCCAAGCGTCAAGCGCCACCCGCCTGCTTCGTCAAATCTACCATCCTCGCTGCTACTATTTAAAGGAGCAGCAGAAAGGGAACATTATGGATCTCTCAACATCTTATATGGGCCTGCGGCTGGCCAGCCCGCTGGTGGCGTCGCCCTCGCCGCTATCGCACGATCTGGACTCCGCGCGGCAACTGGAGGACGCGGGGGCGGCAGCCATCGTCATGCACTCGCTCTTCGAGGAGCAGATCCAGTACGACGTGCGGCAGTTGAACTACTTTCTGGAGTACGGCACGGAGCGATTCCCCGAGTCGCTGACGTACTTCCCCGACAAGCCCGATTACGTCACCGGGCCCCAAGAGTACCTCGCCGAGATCAGCCGCTTCCGCGAGGCGCTGGGCATTCCGGTTATCGCCTCGCTCAACGCCGTCTCGCAAAGCGCCTGGGCCGATTACGCCGCACAGATGCAGCAGGCCGGCGCGAACGGCCTGGAGCTCAACATCTACTTCTTGCCGACCAACCCCCAGTTCACGGGGCAGGAAATCGAGCAGGTGCACCTGGATATCCTGCAGACGGTCAAGGCCGCCGTGTCGATCCCGGTGGCCGTCAAGATGTCGCCGTTCTTCTCGTCGATCCCGAACATGGCGCACAAGCTCGTCGACGCCGGGGCCGATGCGCTGGTGCTCTTCAACCGTTTTTACCAGCCCGATATCGACGTGGAGAACCTCGAGGTGCGCCCGCGACTGGTGCTCTCGACCAGCGAGGACAACCGCCTGCCGCTGCGATGGATCGCGATTCTCTTCGGGCGAACGCCGGCGTCGCTGGCGGCCACCAGCGGCATCCACACCGGTCGCGACGCCGTCAAGCTGGTCATGGGCGGGGCCGACGTGACGATGATGTGCTCGGCCCTGCTGCGCAACGGCCTGGGCCACATCGCCACCGTGCGGCAGCAGATGACGGCGCTCATGGAAGAGATGGAGTACGAGTCGCTCGATCAGATGAAGGGCGTCCTGAGCCACCGCAACACCGCCGAGCCCGCCGCGTTTGAACGCGCCAACTACATGAAGACGCTCCAGAGCTTTGTCGCCACCGGCACGCTGGAATAGCCCGCGTTCCTTTCTGCGTTGCGTAGGCCTGCGCGTGCGGATAGAGTATCGCCGTCGCGTGCAGCGCAAATGGGAAAGGAATAGACATGAACAAGTCTCTTCAAGCCATGATGGCTATCGTGATTCTGGCGTTGCTGGGCTGCGCTTCCGCGGGCGATCCTTATACGTCCTCCAAGGCACCCGCCCCCAGCCCGTACGCTTCGCCAAAGCAAGAGATCAAGCAGCGAGAGATTGGGATCAGTGAAATGGTCATTGACCTCAAGGGCGGCAACAAGCACGCACTGCTGGCACTGAACCTGACTGTCCTGGGGGGAGATGAGGAAGAAGATGTCAATCAATTGAACCTGAAGTCCAGCTTCAGCAAGCAATGGGCGTTGCAGCGCATGCAGCCTGAATTTGCCGATTGGCTGATCGTCTTCCTTGCCGGCAAGACGCCGGAGCAATTTGACGGGTCGGCCGCCCTTGAAACGCTGCGCAGCGAAATACTTGCCGGGCTGCAACAGCGCGCTCGCAGACTGCCGGGTAAACTCGAAGTGCAGTCAGTGCTATTTACGCGGGTCTTGGTACGGTCGCACAAGGACGACCCGGCGACCCAACCCGCTCGGTAAATGCGATCATCTCTTCCAGGTCACGCCGATCAACAGCGGCTGATCGAATGAGACAGACTCTTCATAGCCGATTGTGACGATCCCGCCTTTGCGAGATGCTTTCAACCGCGGCGAAGCGGCCCACTTGCCATTGGGATGGAGAACCTTCATCGAGGCCACGGGGCGGCTGTCGGCCAAGTCGAACTGCACGGCCGGCCAAGGGTCCAGGCTCAGGTTGAACATGCCAAGCAGCGTCGTGTCGCCGCAGTCTTTGCGGAAAGCCAGCGGGTAGACGCCGTCGCCGGTGGTGACCAGCGGGAGGCGCCCGCGGGAGAGCCAGTTCATCACGGCCAGGATCTGCCGCTGCCGCAGCGGGCTGAAGAACGCCTCGCCGATCACGCCGCCGACGGTCGTACCCAACGCCAAGGCGTGGACGACCACGCGCCCGCCGAGTGAGTTTTCGTAGGCCGTCATGCCCACGTACCGCCGGCGACGGTCGGGGTCGACCATGTGGCTGACGACCTGCGCGCCGCGGGCAGGCTTGACGATGCTCATGCTCGGGCGGCCCATCAGATCCGGCAGCGTGAGGGTCATGTAGGCCATCTCGCGGCCGCCGAATGTCGCGCTGTGAAATTCCTCTGCCGACAGCGGCTCGATGTCGTCGATGCACACCGGCGGCGCGATGGACGACAGCCCGATCTCCTTGCCGAAGCCCCGCTCGACAAGCACCCCGGCCGCCACGGCGTCGAGGTACATCCCGCCGGCGAGCATCTGGCGGATCTCGTCATCCGTGCATGCCCGCAGTGCGCTTTGGCCGGAAACCGCCGTCACACCGGCGAGATCCGCTTCGTACGTTGTGGCCACGCCGAGGCTTTCGAGGATCGTGCCCATCTCGGCGCCTTCTTCGCCCAGCGCGCCGTATCGGAGATTGCCCTTGGGCAGTCGCTTGACGTACGCGCTGCGGTCGCGGTGCAGCAGCCGCACGCCTCGGTATGCCCCGCTCTTCTGGGCTGCGGCCGCCAGAGCGTTGAGGAACGGCTTGCTACCGCCGAGCATCCGCCCCACCGACGCGTCCTCTTCCATCGGCGTGCCGACGTGGTCGAAGAGGTTCATCGTCACGCCCTGGCAGCCGTACGCGAACGAGACCGCCATCTCCAGGAACGTGAAGACACTGCTGTTGGCATAGCGCGTAAAGGGAACCTTCTCGACTTCGGTCTGCTCGACCGTGCCGGCCGGACAGCAGGCCCGCGTGATCTTGATCGAATCGTGCGAGTAGTAAAAGCCGCGCAGCGGGCCCTCGGAGTAATTCCCCATCGGCGGGCGGCTGTAGAGCGGGCGGCCGCCGGCGAGGGCATCGCAAAAGCTCTTCCAGTCGCGACCGTCCATCACGTGGTTTCGCGGGTGGCTGGACATCACGCCCATGCACGTTTGCGGGCTGACGCGGTGAATCGCCTGGGTGAGAAATGCGACTGTCTCATTCATGGCGTCGCGCTGCATGTCTAGCCAGGCCTTGCGCCACGGGTGCGGGCGCCCCGGCGCGAGCACGGCCGTCAGCAGTTGTTCTCGCGTGACCTTGCGCCCGACGATCTTCGAGAACCTCGTCATGTGAATCGGGCAGAAGCACCCGTACTGGATCGGCTCGTGATTAAATGTGCGAATGTCGTCTTCCACCCAGACGACGTGCGGGCGGGTCTTGGCGTACATCGTCCAGATCTTCTCGGTGTGGTTTCGCCAGACGCTGTCGAGCGGGCAGGCGCAGCAGGTCGTCTGCACGCCATTGTCGCCGATCATGGTCTGCAGGCCCGGCAACGTTTTGCGGTCGTCACGCGCCCGGTCGCAGTGCCCCACCGTGATCCAGGGATTGAGCGAGTAGACGATGCCCGCCCGCCGCAGTTCGTCGGCCGCACGTTGCAGCATCGGCATGTAGCGTTTGATCCACCCCAGCAGCGGCTGGCCGTGCGTGAACTCCTCGGTGTCGACGACGACAATGACCTCGTCGACCCCATACCGCGGCGCGCACTCGATCAGTTCCTGCAGATTCTCCTCAAACCGCCACGGCGGCAACGTGCGACGCAGGGCGTACCAAGCGGGGTTATTTCCAATTTCCAATTTCCGATTTCCCATTTGGCCGTTCAATGCGTCCGTACGATCCCGCAGGCTTTGCGAACTCGCTGCATGGTGGCTTCGGCGGTGTCGCGAGCCTTGCGGCCGCCTTCGGCTAGCAGGTCGCGGACGTCGTCGGGGTGCTGTTCGAGTTGCGCGTATCTTTCGCGGGCGGCCGCGAAGGTCTCGTTGATCAGCTCGGCCAGGCGGTTCTTGGCGTGGCCGTAGCCGTAGCCGCCGGCGCGGTACTTGGCGGCGATATCCTGCAATTCCTCAGGTTTGGCGAACAGCTTGAGCAGCGCGAAGACGTTGCACGTGTCGGGATTCTTGGGGGCCTCCAGCGGCGTTGAGTCGGTGACAATCTGGGCGCATCGCTTCTTCGTCTGCTTGTCGGTGGCGAAGATCTCGATGGTGTTGTTGTAGCTCTTGGACATCTTCTGCCCGTCGACGCCGGGCACGATGGCCACGTCCGGCACGATGTACGCCTCGGGCAGCACCAGCACCTCGGAGCCGACGGCGTTGTTGAGCTTGGCGGCGATGTCGCGCGTCATCTCGACATGCTGCTTCTGGTCCTGCCCCACCGGGACGCAGTTGGCGTCGTAGATGACGATGTCGGCGGCCTGCAGCACCGGGTAGTCGAAAAGGCCCATGCTGGCCGGCAGACCCTTGGCGATCTTGTCCTTGTAGCTGGTGCCCTTTTCCATCAGGCTCACCGGCGTCTGGCAATTGAGGATCCAGCACAGTTCGGTCACCTGCGGCACGTCGGACTGCGCGAAAAACACGCTGCGGGCCGGATCAATGCCCAGCGCCGCATACGCCATCGCCACGTGCAGCGTGGCCGCCTCGAGCTCGGCCGCGTCTGACACGCTGGTCATAGCGTGATAATTGGCGATGAAGTAGTAGCACTCGTGCCCCTGCTCCTGCAGCGTCAGGTATTGGCGGATCGCGCCAAGATAATTGCCCACGTGCAGCCGCCCGGACGGTTGTATTCCAGATAGTACTCGCATGGCCGACATGGTAGGTCCACCGCGGCGGGCTGTCAACGGCGGCAGCGTTGGGGGAAACGGATGGACCGGCGATCGGTGCATGGCCACAAATCCACACGTCTCACCTTCGCTGGGTCGGGGAAGTCTGAGATCGCATTGCTCTTATTAATGTCGCGCCGCGGGCGGTCGATAGAGACTGTAGCGACGCCCTGATAGCTCGCAGCGGACAGACTAGAGGAGGGAGAGCCCCGTCCCTTACAGGCGATGGGGCTCTTAGTTTTTCTGGGGGCCATCGGCGTGCTCGTCGCGCACAAGATCCAGGTCGGCCAGGGGCACGGTCATCTCGAAGGCGCCGCTGGAGACGACGGCCTGATCCTTATCCTCTTTGAACCGCACGAGCGTGGCACGCTTGTGGAAGGGCACGACGTAGACCTGCTCGCCGGGCTTGAGGGCAAGAATGGCCTCGCGGCTGGCGCGGGCGGCGTTGCTGTCGGGTTTGCGGCGCTGCATCGGGCGGTTGTCGACCGGGCGGGGCGTGTGCGGTTGATGCCCCTGCGGCCCGCGGCCATGCTGAGGATGACGCGGCGGCGCACCCTGGGGCCTGGGGCGCGGCGGAGCAGGCGGCGGAGGCGCGAACGGGCCGGTCTGGGGGAACAGCTCCTGCAGGCGAAGCTTCACTTCGCCCTCGGGCGTGCTGACGACGGCTGTCAGCTTGGCCAGGTCCACCTCGGTGAGCGTGCCTTTGCCCGGCTCGCGGGCGATAGGGACTTCGTCGCCGACTTTGACAGCCGCAATGCCGCGCAGCCAGTCCTCGTACTGCTTTCCGCGTTTCTGGATCTGCTTCAGTTCGTGGTCATACTGCGCCTGGAGGCGCTTTGCCTGCTGGGTGGCCAGCGAGGCCTCGCGGGCGTGCGCGGCGATCTGGGCCTTGAGGTTGGAGATCTCCTGTCGCTGCTGCTCCTGTCCGAAGTCGGGCATGAGGGCCTGGAGCGGCACTTCCACCTGCATCGAACCGGAATCCACGACGGCGATCTGCCGGTGCAGTTCCAGCCGCACGAGTTTGCCGGGGCGGTTCAACTCGGGCACGGGCAGCGGGTCGCCGGGCTTCATTTCCATCAATCCGGCCAGCCAGGCGCAGAACTCGTCCTGCAATTTGTGCAGTTGCCCGAGCTTGGTCTGGAAGTTCTCTTTCTCGACCTGGGCGGCCAGTTGTGCGGCCTGGGCGTCGGAGCGAGCGGCCTCGGCCGATCGGCGGGCAGCACCGGTGGTTCGCATGGCCTGGGTGAACTGCTTGCCCTGGCCGCTGAGGTGCCGCCGGGCCGAATCGATCAGGTGATGCGGCAGGCCCAGTCGCTGGGCCACGGCGATAGCGTGCGACTCGCCCGCCGTGCCGATGTGCAGGTGGTACGTCGGGCGCATCGTGCGGGTATCGAAGGCCACCGAGGCGTTGTCGGCCCGGTCGTGATTGAACGCGTAGGCCTTGAGCACGCTCAGATGGGTCGTGACAACGCCCAGGCAGCCCACCCGCAACAGCTCGTCGAGCACGGCCTGGCCGATCGCCCCGCCCTCATCGGGGTCGGTGCCGCTGCCGAGCTCGTCGAGCAGCACCAGGCTGAAGCGGTCGGCCTTGCTCAGCACGAAGTTGATGCGCTTCATGTGGGCGCCGAAGGTGGACAGCGACTGTTCGAGCGACTGCTCGTCGCCAATGTCGATGAAGACGTTGGAAAACACGGGCATGGTGGCCCCGCGCCGGGCGGGGATGTGCAGGCCCGACTGCGCCATCAGCGCCAGCAGCGCCACGGTCTTGAGCGTGACCGTCTTGCCGCCGGTGTTGGAGCCGGTGATGACCAGCAGGTCGAATTCGCGCCCCAGCCGGACGTCGATGGGCACCACCGGGTGGCGGTCGATGGGGCGCATGCCAGCCTGCTCCTGCCGCCAGGCCTGGTCGATCAGCAGCGGGTGGCGGGCCTGGGGGAACTCCAGCGAACCCTGGTCGGTCACCTCGGGGCAGCTCATGTCGAACTGGTAGGCGTACTGCGCCTTGGCCGAGAGCAGGTCCACCTGCGCCAGCGTGCGCAGGGTGGCAGCGATGGCCGGCCCGCGCGCCGTCAGGCGAACCGAAAGCTCTCCCAGCAGGCGGCGCACCTCGCGCCGCTCGTCGTCGCGGATGTCGGCCAAGCGGTTGTTCAGCTCGACGCTGGCCAGCGGCTCGACGAACACCGTGGCGCCCGATCCGCTGGTGCGGTGAATCACGCCCGGGAGGCGGCCGCGGTTCTCGGACTTCACCGGCAGGACGTAGCGGTCGCCGTGAAGGGTGACGGTCTCGTCCTGCAGGAGTTTGGCGACCTCGGGCACGTGCAGGTAGCTGTGGATGACGCGGTAGATCTCGTCGGTGACGGCGACGATCTCGCGGCGCATCTCGCCCAGGCGAGGCGACGCCGCATCGGTCACCTGCCCGTCGGGCCCAATCACGGCCCGGATCGCTTTGACCTCGCCCTCGAAGGTCTCGATCTTGTCGGCCATCTCGCGCAGGTGCGTGAAGCTCTCCGGCAGAGCAGCCAGGAAGGTCTTGACGTTGGCGGCGCCTTCAAGGGTAGCGGCGATGACGGAGAAATCTTCGGCCTCGGACTGGCTGGGGTCCTGCACGCGGGCCAGGTGCGAATGAATATCCGTTATGCCGCCAAACGGCGGCGGCGAGTAGTCGCGCAGGGCAGCGACCATCTCGGAGGTCTGGGCCAGCCAGGCACGGATGACGTCGCCGCTGCGCGACGGGGCGATGTGCTCGGCCAGATCGCGCCCGAGCTTGCAGTGGCAGAAACCCGCCAGGATGCCGCGGATCTTATCGAACTCAATTTTGTCCAGCGTAAATGCGTCCATAGTCGAGTTATTATAAACGGACGATCTTCAATGCGCAAGAGGCTTCAATTGCCGATTAAGATTGTTGTGTGCGGCGCCGGAATGAATAGGGCACAAGAGACATGCTGCTGATCTGGACATTCTTGGCCGGGTTGGGCCTGTTGGCGTTGGTCTTGCTGACCGGGCAGGCGCAGCTTGCGTCGCACCGCAACCGCTGCCGGCAGGCGTGGGCGGGCGTCGACGCGCAACTTCGCCGCCACAGCGAGTTGGCGGGCACCATCGCCGCGACGGTAGAACCGCACGCCGGCGCCACGGATCGCCCCACGCTGCAGCGGCTGGCCGATGCCCGAGAGGCGTTGGAGCATTCTTCGGGCGTGCGCGCCCGCTGCCAGTCGCAGCGCGTGCTGGCTGGATGTCTGCAAGACGTGCTCGACCTGCGAAATCGCCACGCGGCGCTGGCGGTCAATATCGACCTGGCCCGCCAGATGCAGGAGCGAGCCGGCGTCGTTGCCGCCACCGCCGCGGCGCAGCGGCAATACAACGAGGCGGCTGAGCAATACGATCGGATGCTCAAGACATTGCCGGCCAGCCTGGTGGCGCGGATGGTCGGTCTCAAGCCGCAGGTTCGCTGCAGCTTTGACGACAAAGACCTCGCCACCGGCGGCGGAGGCGGATGATGGACCCCCTCCAGCGGATGATGATCGGCGTGGCGTGCCGTCGCGGATTGCTCGCACTGGCGGCTGCCGCCTTGGCCATGCTGGTCTGGGTCGGCGTGCAGGCGTGTGCGGAAGTCACCGCGCAGGGGCAACGCACGTTCGTTCTCTCAGACGCCGTGGCCGCGCTGGGTGCGGCGGCCTCTACCGACGCATGCATTATTTATCCCGCCGACGAGCGATCCGGGCAAGCCATCATCGTCTACAGCAGCGAGCACCCCGCCCACTTCAGCGCCGCTGGTCTCACGACCGGCGTATCCTACGGCCGCGTCGACAGGGCCCTTTGCCAAGGGACGATCCAGGGAATGCCGTACGGATCGTACGCTTTCGAGAAGGCCACGGCCGCCATCGCGGGCCTGTCACCTCCGGAGCGGCTGTTTCTGCTGGAGGCCGGCCTCACCGGATCGGATGCCTCCGCCTTGAAGGCGTGCCTGGGCAAGATGTCGCGGTTGGGCGCGGCGGCGTTCATTCGTCCCGGCCCGGCGGAAGATTTCGTCGCATCTCTTCGGACGATTCGCAAGGATTTTGCGCCGGCCCTGGTGCTGGGGGTCGCCGGGGCGAAAACGCCTCTGGAGGCGCTTCGGTTGGCCCTGCGCCGCGTGGGCAAGATTCCGCGAGCCAATATTTACTTTGTCAGCCGCGATGAGGCGCTAGGCCGGCAGGCGTCGCGGCTCGGCGTGCACGTCGTGCTGATCGGCCCGCCCGCGGCCAAGCCCCTTGCCGCCAATGTGCTCCAGTTTGCCGATCTGCCCGCCCTGGACAGCTATCTCGACTCGCTGGGCGGCAACCGCTGATGGTTCCTCCCTGCGTCGCGCCCATGCCACGCGATTCCCTCTTGTCTGCCCGCTTCCAGCGGATACACTGCAGGTCTATATGGAAGGCTCCACCGCCCCTATAACCGAGACCGGCAACGCGACCCTGATGCGGCTTTCGGCCGCCGCCGCGGCGGCGGATGTCAGCCCTGCGACGCTGGAATATTACATTCTCCTGGGTCTGGTGCGTCCGCTGCGTCAAGGGCAGCGGCGGCTGTTCGATCAGAAGATGGTCCGGCGGGTGCGGTTGATCCGCCGGCTTAACCGCACCGGGTACACCCTGCGCGACATCGCCCAGTCGTACCTGGCACGGCGGTAACTGCGACCATGGAAAAGCAAGTGGTAAGACTCTCGCTGGCGACGAAGTTTCGCCTGCTGCTGGGCCTGGCGGTGCTGACGATCATCGCCGCGGCCATGGGTGCGCCATGGTATTTCCTCGAGCTCCTCAGCGACCAGGGCATCGAGCGTCCCGGCGCCGAGTTGACGCGCCTTCGCGTCAACGAGTGGATGCAGGAGCACATGCAGAAGAACGATTCCCCCAGCCGCCTGGCCCAGCTATACACCATGAATGCCGAGCTTTCGGAGCGGCGCGGGCCTTCGGTCATCCCCCTGGGGCCCGACCACGCCCCCAACCCGCTGCTGAGCACCGAGGCCAGCCGCGCCGCGCGGGCCTTTCGCGATAATCCCAATCAGGACACCGCCGTGGGCAAGACGCGCGACCGCGACGGGCGACTCGTCTACCGCTGCTATCGCGCCGTGCGGGTCAACGAGAAGTGCCTGGCCTGCCACGGCAATTCCACAGCCATCGACGCGGCCATGCGATTCGAGCCCGATACGCTGGTGGCCGTGGCGGAGGTGACCGTCCCCGACACGGCCGCGGCCGAGCCGATGACCTGGTGGGCGCGGGGCGCGTTCATCGTGGGCGTCTCGATGGCCGCCCTGCTGGCGTTTATTCTCTTTTCCATCATCACGCAGCGCCTGGTGCTGCGCCCCGTGCGCCACCTGCACAAGGTCACCGGCAAAGTGGCCGAGGGCGACCTGTCGGTGCGCACGGCGCTGTCGACCGGCGACGAACTGCAGCGCCTGGGCCAGAGCTTCAACGACATGCTCGACGCCATCAATTCCCAGCACGAGCAGCTCCGCAACGCCAACCGGGCACTGGACCTCAAGCTCAGCGAACTGGCCGAGGCCAACGTCACGCTCTTCCAGGCCAACAAGGTCAAGAGCGAGTTCCTGGCCAGCGTCTCCCACGAGCTGCGAACGCCGCTCAACAGCATCATCGGCTTTGCCGACCTGCTGGCCGAGACCGGCGACGAACGCAACCGCCGTTACGCCGTCAACATTATCACATCCGCAAAAAACCTGCTGGGCATGATCAACGACCTGCTCGACCTGGCCAAGATCGAGGCGGGCAAGGCCGACGTGCGATTCAACAAGGTCTCGCTCTCGGACGTCTGCCAGACGCTGGTGGCGCTGCTCAAGCCACTGGCCGACCAGCAGCAGTTGTGCCTGGAGTCCAGGATCGACGAGGACCTGCCGCTGATCGTGACCGACTCGGGCAAGCTCCAGCAGATCCTTTACAATCTGCTGTCAAACGCCCTGAAGTTCACGCCGCCCGGCGGCGAGGTTGTCCTCGCGGCCGCCTTGCGCAGCCGCCGCGGCGGGGCCGCCTCCGCGGACGAAGTCGTCGTGTCGGTAACCGACACCGGTCCGGGCATCCCCGAGGCCGACCAGGAACACATCTTTGAAAAGTTCTACCAGGTCGACCGCTCGCTGACCAAGCAGGCCCAAGGCACGGGGCTGGGCCTGGCCATCGCTCGAGAACTGTCGCTGCTGCTGGGCGGGCGATTGACGGTCAAGAGCACCCCTGGCAAAGGCGCCGTCTTCAGCCTGACTCTTCCGCTGGACGCTCAGGCCGCGGCCACGAAACGATTCGCGCCGGCCGGCGAGGGCGCTTCCCAGGATCACCCTGTCGCGGAAGGCTCGCCCTGACAATAATGCAACCACGCCCGCGCGGCGGACGTTTAATATTGATACGAGGCCCTGCATGAAACTCGACAAACTGCTGATTCTGGTGACCTTCGCCGCCGTGCTGACCTGCGTCGGCGCCGTAGGGATGATCGGTTCGCCCCGAAGTACGCCGCTGCAGCCGCCCTCGCTGGCGGCGGCCCCCGTGCCCGTGGCCCAGATGCGGGGATTCTGCCTGCAGTTCGACAACGCCCGGAACGTCGAGTTCTACCACAAGACCATCGACGAGATCGCCCAGACCGGCGCCAACACGATCTGCATCTCTGTGGCGGGGTACCAGGAGCACGGCGGATCGAACAGCATCTTTATCGACGCGCGGAAGGTGCCCAGCGACCGCGACCTGGGCGAGCTTCTCCAGCACGCCCACCGCAAGGGCCTTCGCATCGTCTTCATGCCCATCGTCCTGCTGGAGAACCCCCGCAAGCAGGAATGGCGCGGCCAGATCAGCCCGGTCAGTTGGAAAGACTGGTGGGAAGACTACACCAATTTCGTGATGCATTTCGTGTGGACTGCCGCCAGCAACAAAGTCGAGATCTTCAGCGTCGGGTCCGAACTGATCTCGACCGAAGACCAGACCGAGCAGTGGCGCGAGCTGATCGCCAAAGTCCGCCGGCATTACGGCGGGCAGCTTTCCTATTCGGCCAACTGGGACCACTACACCGTCCCCAAGTTCTGGGATGACCTCGATATCGTCGGCATGACCACGTACTACGACCTGACCGAAGGCGCCGAACCCACGCTCGACCGCCTCATGCAGGGATGGATTCCCATCAAGAAAGACATCCTCGCCTGGCAGGCCAAGGTCAAGAAGCCGATCATCTTCACGGAAGTCGGCTGGCCCAACCAGGTCACCTGCGCCCAGTACCCCTGGGACTACTACCGCTCGCCCGACAAGCCCGCGCCGAAAACGCAGGCCGACTGCTTCGAGGCATTCTTCCGCACCTGGGGTGACGAGACGGCCGTCAGCGGCATACTCGTCTGGGAGTGGAAGAACCACCCCGAGCAGGAGGTGGGAGCCAAGGACACGTCCTACGTGCCTTGCGGCAAGCCAGCGATGACAGTGATCCAGAAGTACTTCAACGCTCTGGGCAGCAAGCTTGCCGCCAGCCGCCCAACATCGGCGCCCGCCCGCGCCGCCGCCGCACCGCCCGAAATGCCCATGACCCCATGACATCACAAACTTGACGCAGGTCGGGGCGAAGGATAAATTCAGTCAACACTGCGACTTGCTTAACGTCTGTCAGCGGAGTTTCTCATGCCTGGACCACTATCGCGTTTTCGTTCCCTGTTGATTTCGGCCGCCATCGGCGTGGCATTGCTGGTTCCCGCACTGGCTCTGGCGTTTCCGCCCGCCAAGCCCTTTGACCCGCGCGTGGTGATGGCGCAGAGGCAGAAGGACGTCAACGTCGACGACTTTACCTTCGTCGTCATGGGCGACTCGAAATGCAATCCCGGCTTTTCGACGCTGCTGCAGCGGGCGGCCGATCTAAAGCCCTCGCACGTGCTGTTCATCGGCGACATGGTCGTCAGCGCCGTGGCCCCCAACTACGACCTGCTTGAAAAACAACTGGCCCCCTTCGGCCGCAATATCCCGCTGTGGCCCTGCGTGGGAAACCACGACGTCGGCGGCCTCAACGCCAGGCAGTTCCCCCTCTACGTCACGTTCTGGGGCATCGACTCCAAGCACTACAGCTTCGACGTGGGCAACGCGCGATTTATCACCCTCGATGCGGCAGTGGCCCAGCCGACGAAGGGTGAACTGACCTGGCTGGAGGGGCAACTTGCCGAGGGGCAAAAGGCCGGCAAGCACCTGTTCCTCTGGCAGCACATGCCCTGCTACACCATCGGCGTCAAGACGAAGCACGAGATCCCCGGCTGCCCCACTGCCTTCACGAAACTGTGCACGAAATACGGCGTGGTGGCCGATTTCGCCGGCCACGACCACAGCTACTACCGCACGCGCCGCGACGGCGTGACGTACATCATCCAGGCTCTGGGCGGGGCGGGCATCTACGAGGGCAAGCGTCTCGGCGAATCCATCGAGGGCGATTCATACGTCATCGGCACCGGTGGCGGGTCGACGAAGATCCACACGGCCGCAGGCGATAAGACGGCGCCGTACCAGTTCATGCTGACGGCCATCCGCGTCCAGGGCAAGAGGGTTACCGGAAAGACGATCACGTCCTCGGGTGAAGTGATCGAAGAGTTCACGCTGGTCCCCCCGCAGGAAAAGACGCCTGCCACGCAGCCTGCAAAGTAGCGCGAGCGTCCCCACGGACAGGTCTCGGCCATGCGCCTATCCCCGCCGGGCTAGCGGGCGATGCGCCGGCGGCGGATCAGGATCAGAAGCGATCCCGCTGCCAGCATCGCCATCGTCGCCGGCTCGGGCACGACGTCCCAGCCGATCAGGTCCATCGCGATCAGGTCCTGCTGACTGATGGTCATCAGGTGTCCTGATGCCACGGCAGGCTCCATCAGGTTGGTCATCGTGCCCATTTCCCAGTGCGACGCCTGCCATCCGTCGCCGTTTTCGGACCCGGTGGACAACGCGGCATATCCGTCCCCGAAGTAAAACACCTGGTCGCCACCGGGAGCCATGTAGCGGGCGGTGGTGGTGAAGTCAAAACCAGGCGATGTGACATCAGCGGCAGCGAACCGGAACAGGTCCAGCGGCGTGGGTTCCGTAAATTTGGCGGCTTCGTTGGTGGTGGAAAGATTCCCATCAATATAATCGACGTCGCTGATGAAGCCCAGGGCGTGTCCCATCTCGTGCATCGCGACGCCGACGAAATCGTACTTGCCCGCATCGATGCCGTTGCTGGGGTCGTAGTCCCAGGCAAAGTTGGTCGAGAAAGTGATCGAACCGTCCGATGCGCCGATCAATTCCGTGCCGCCCAAGGCATGATAGTTGGCCAGCGTGAACGACATATAGCCGTCCAGACCCCAACCGGTGGGAACCTGGGCTGAAAACTGAGCCGCCGTGGGAAGATACGGCAGAAGGGCTGCTTCGCGGGGGTTATTGACCTCGCCGACGTTGGCAGCCATCATGTCACGAATGGAGGAATAGCCTGTGTAGTACGTGGATGAACCTGTCTGGCCTAGAATACCGGTCCCAAGCGATGCCACGTCGACCGTAAGGTTGATGCTCACGGAATCGCCCAGCAGCGCAGCCCACCGGGCCGCGGCAAGATTGAAAGCGGCCTTGGCCTGAAGATTGCTGTTCAAGCCTGAGCCATAGGTCAGGACAAAGGTGGCGCCGGCATTTTGCGCACCGATTCGCTCCGTTGCCAGCGTCAACCCCAGACCTTCTGCGGCAGAGGAGGGCATTAGCGAAATGGTCGTATCCCCAGCCCGCGCTACAGGGGCGATGAAGCCCAAAGTACAGGCGGCAACAAGACATAGCCATGGGGACAGATTCGCGGAATTGGCGTTCCTTCTCATACTCCTCTTCCTTTCTCCAGAGGTACTCCTACCTCTTGCTGCCTCTGGCAGGAGTGTAAACCCGCGGCCAGTCTACGTCAATGAAAAACCACGCCTTCTCACACGGAATCCTGGCCGAGGCTCACTGCGACCTGGGCGTCACCTTTGCCCGAAGGTCGCGGTCTTCGCTGTTAATTGCATGTTGGCAGCGCGAGTCGCGCAAAAAGTAATTTTTCACAAAGACACTTCGATTTTTGTGGCTAGAATGAGCTTTCTGTTTTATAGTTCCGGCTCCAAGACGTGCAAAACCGAATGCCCGAACCCATTAACCCGAGGATTGCGATGAGCGAGAGTCTGGAAAACATCGTCAAGAGCGTCTGCCGCTCTTGCGGAAACGACCGGACGCGGATGATGGACGTGGTTCGCGGCGTGCAGGAACAGGTCGGCGGCGTCACCAGCCAGGCCATGGACCTCATCGCCCGCGAACTCTCTACGCAGCGCATCGAAGTCGAAAGCGTCGTGTCCTTCTACTCGTTCCTGTCCAGCCGCCCCAAGGGCCAGGTCGTCATTCGCCTGTGCAACGACGTCATCGACAAGATCAAAGGCGTCGACCGCATCGCCCAGGCCTTCTGCCAGGAACTGGGCATCGAGATGGGCCAGACCACGCCCGACGGACGCATCACGCTGGAATGGACCGCCTGCATCGGCATGAGCGACCAGGCGCCCGCCTGCATGGTCAATGACGAGGTGTTCACGCGAATGAACACCGACATGGCCCGCGAGATCGCCGCCAAGCTCAAAGCCGGGGCCGAGTACTTCAAGCTCAAGCACGAGTTGGGCGACGGAAACAACGCCGATCCGCTGGTGCACTCGATGGTCGTCAACAATATCCGCAAGGCCGGACCGGTCGTTCTCGACGGCATGGAAACCGGCGCAGCGATCAAGAAGGCCGTGGCCTTGTCGCCGCAGGAAGTCATCCGCGACATGAAGACCTCGCGCCTCCGCGGGCGCGGCGGCGCGGGCTTCCCCACCGGGATGAAGTGGGAGTTCACCCGCGGGGCCGAAGGGGCCGTCAAGTACGTGCTCTGCAACGCCGACGAAGGCGAACCGGGCACGTTCAAGGACCGCGTGATCCTCACCCAGCAAAGCGACCTGATGTTTGAAGGCATGACCATCGCCGGATACGCCATCGGCGCCCGCGAAGGCATCGTCTACCTGCGGGCCGAGTACGCCTACCTGCGGCGGCTGCTGGAACGCACCCTCAGCGACCGCCGGGCCAAGGGGCTGCTGGGCAGGAATATCGCCGGCAAGCAGGGCTTCGACTTCGACATCCGCATCCAGATGGGTGCCGGGGCCTACATCTGCGGCGAGGAAACTTCGCTCATCAGCTCGGCCGAAGGCCTGCGCGGCGACCCCAAGACCCGCCCGCCGTTCCCGGCCCAGAAGGGCTACATGGGCTGCCCCTCGACCGTCAACAACGTCGAGACGTTCTGCTGTGCCGCCCGCATCATGGACAAGGGGCCCGGCTGGTTCGCCCAGATGGGTTCCAAGGGCTCGCCCGGCACCAAGCTGCTGTCCATCAGCGGCGACTGCATGATGCCCGGCGTCTACGAGGTCCCCTTCGGCATCAAGCTCTCTGAGGTGCTCGACATGGCCGGCGCCGAAGACACCCAGGCCGTCCAGATCGGCGGGCCCAGCGGGCAGATGGTCGGCAAGGCCGACTTCGGCCGAACGATCTGCTACGACGACCTGGCCACCGGCGGCTCGATCATGATCTTCGGACCCAAGCGCAACGTGCTGGAGATCGCCAAGGAGTTCATGGAGTTCTTCTGCGACGAGAGTTGCGGATACTGCACCCCCTGCCGCGTCGGCAACGTCCTGCTCGAACAGCGCCTCGACGCCATCCTCCATGGCAAGGGAGAACCGGGCGATATCGAGTACCTCGACACCCTGGGCAAGACCGTCAAACTTGCCAGTCGCTGCGGCCTGGGACAGACCTCGGCCAATCCGATCCTCACGACGATCAAGAACTTCCGCGGCGAATACGAAAAACTGCTCAAGAAGCCCGCCGGCGAGATGATCCGCCGCTTCAACATCCACGAAGCCCTCAGCGATGCCAAGGCCATCACCGGCCGCCAGTCCACGCTGTACTAACAGGAACCCACTTATGAGCCAGACGATCCAGTTCACGATTGACGGCGTCGAGGTGACCGGCCAGGCGGGCCAGACGATCATGGCCGCCGCCGATGCGGCCGGAATCTACATCCCCCGCCTGTGCTTCCTCAAGGGCCTGAGCCCCTACGGCGCCTGCCGCGTCTGCACGGTGATGGTCAACGGGCGTCCGCAGACGGCATGCACGCAGCCCATCGCCAACGACATGGTGGTCGAGAACGACACCGCCGCGCTGCTGGAGGTCCGCCGCAGCATCGTCGAGATGCTCTACGTCGAGGGCAACCACTTCTGCATGTTCTGCGAAGTCAGCGGCAAGTGCGAACTCCAGGCCCTGGGCTACCGCTTCAAGATGATGGTGCCCAAGTACCCCTTCCAGTACCCCAACCGCGAGATCGACGCTTCGCACCCGGACCTGTTCATCGACCGCAGCCGTTGCGTGCTCTGCGCCCGCTGCATCCGCTCGAGCAAAGAACTCGATGGCAAGAACGCCTACGGGTTCGTCGGACGCGGATTAAAGAAGAAGATCGCTTTCAACTCCGCCGCCGGGCTGGGCGACACCGACGCGTCGGTCACCGACAAGGCCGCCGAGGCTTGCCCCGTCGGCACGATCCTCAAGAAAGACACCGCCTTCCGCGTGCCCTACGGCCAGCGCAAGTACGACAGCACTCCCATTGGATCGGAAATCGAGGCCACCAAGCCCCAGTAAGTCCCGAGGCAACTAAACCATGGCAAAACCTAAAATCGCAACATGCTCCCTGGCCGGATGCTTCGGCTGCCACATGTCGATCCTGGACATCGACGAGCGGATTCTCAAGCTTGCCGAGCTGGTGGACTTCGACCGCTCGCCCATCGACGACATCAAGCACATCACCGGACCGGTGGACATCGGCTTGATCGAGGGCGGCTGCTGCAACGAGGAAAACGTCCACACGCTCGAAGAGTTCCGCAAGCATTGCAAGATCCTCATCACCGTCGGCGAGTGCGCCCTGATGGGCGACATCCCGGCCCTGCGGAACTGGATCCCGCTCAAGGAGTGCCTCGACGAGGCCTACCTCAACGGCCCCACCGTGCACAACCCCAGCGGCAAGATCCCCAACGATCCGGACATCCCGCTACTGCTCAACAAGGTCTACCCCTGCCACGAGGTGGTCAAGATGGACTACTTCCTGCCCGGATGCCCGCCCAAGGCCGACACCATCTGGCAGGCCTTGGTGGCGCTGCTGACCAACAAGCCCCTGGATCTGCCCTACGAACTGGTCAAGTACGACTAAGTCACTGGAGAACACGCGTGGTATCTGCCAACAAGAACAAGATCGTCATCGAGCCGGTCACCCGCGTCGAGGGGCACGGCAAGGTTACCCTGATCCTGGACGACCAAGGCAAGGTCTCGCAGGCCCGACTCCACATCGTCGAGTTCCGCGGGTTTGAACGCTTCGTGCAGGGACGCCCCTTCTGGGAAATCCCCGTCATGATCCAGCGCCTCTGCGGCATCTGCCCGGTGAGCCATCACCTTGCGGCCGCCAAGGCCATGGACCGAATCGTCGGCGGCGAGAAGCTGACCCCCACCGCCGAGAAGATGCGCCGCCTGATGCACTACGGGCAGATGTTCCAGTCGCACAGCCTGCACTTCTTCCACCTGGCCAGCCCGGACCTGCTGTTTGGGTTCGGGGCCGACGTCGCCCTGCGCAACGTGATCGCGGTGGCCGCCAAGTTCCCGGAACTGGCCGTGCAGGGCGTGATGATGCGCAAGTACGGCCAGGAGATCATCAAGGCCACCGCCGGCAAGAAGATCCACGGCACCGGCGCGATTCCCGGCGGCATCAACAAGAACCTCTCGATCGCTGAGCGCGATTTCTTCCTCAAGGACCTCGACCAGATGCTCGCCTGGGGGCGCGGGGCGCTGAAGGTCGCCAAGGATTACACCGTCGCGAACCTTGACAAGGTCAAGGATTTCGGCTCGTTTGAGTCCAACCACCTGTCCATCGTCAGGAAAGACGGCTGCATGGACCTGTACGATGGCAACCTGCGGGCCATCGACGCCCAGGGCAAGAAGATCTTCGACCAGGTCGACAACCAGGACTACGCCAAGTACATCGCGGAGGAAGTCAAGAATTGGTCGTACATGAAGTTCCCGTTTATCAAGAGCCTGGGTCCGGAAAAGGGCTGGTATCGCGTGGGCCCGCTGGCTCGCATCAACGCCTGCGACTCGATCGACACGCCTGAGGCCGAGGCGGCCCGCAAGGAGTTCATGGCCGTCACCAAGGGCAAGCCCAACAACATCACGATGGCGTACCACTGGGCGCGGATGATCGAGAATCTGCACTCGATCGAGAAGATCGCCGAGTTGCTGCACGACAAGGACCTGCAGGGCACGGACCTGATCGTCCGCGGCCAGCGGAGGAGCGAGGCCGTGGGCATTATCGAGGCCCCGCGCGGGACGCTGTTCCATCACTACAAGGTCAACGACGACGACCAGGTCACCATGTGCAACCTGATCGTCTCGACCACCAGCAACAACGAGCCGATGAACCGCGCCGTCCAGGGCGTCGCCCGCGACTATCTCAGCGGCAAGGAGATCACCGAAGGCCTGCTCAACCACATCGAAGTGGCGATCCGGGCCTACGACCCCTGCCTGTCCTGCGCGACCCACGCCATGGGCAAGATGCCGCTGATCGTGGAACTCTACGACCGCGACGGCACGCTGCTGGACAGCAAGGCGAAGTAACACAAGTTAGCGGCGGAGCTTGCTCCGCGCGGTTGTCGGATGGAAGGATGGAAGGATGGATGGATGTTTTTCGGCGTCGTCCTCGTCCTTGTCGTCGGTTTTTAAGTTGTTCGGATAGAAAAGATGTCTGATCCAAAAAAGATCCTGCTTATCGGTTTCGGCAACCCCGGCCGTCTCGACGACGGCCTGGGCCCGGCGTTGGCGCAGGCGGTCGAAGAGATGGCCCTGCCCCACGTGGCCGTCGACATCGACTACCAGGTCTCCGTCGAGCACGCCCAGGCCATCGCGAATTGCAGTCGCGTGATCTTTGCCGACGCCTCGACCGACTGTCCCGAACCGTTTTCGTTTACGAGGATCGAGCCGCAGGAGCACCTGAGCTTCTCCAGCCACAGTCTCTCGCCCGCGGCCGCAATGAGCCTGGCGAACGAGCTCTTCTCTGCCAAGGCCGAAGGTTACATCCTGGCCATTCGCGGGTATGATTTCAACGAGTTTGGCGAGCGCCTCAGCGAGGCCGCCTTATCGAACCTTGCCGCAGCAACGGCATTCGCCGACAAACTGCTCTGCGGCGGCGACTGGGCGCAGGTGCGTCCGTGGCGCTGCAGTGAACCGACTTTCTCTGCCGCTTCCTGTAAATAGGATTTAGAGCATGCAAGACAACAAGCACGTGATCCTGTACATCGACGACGACAAGGACTTCCTGGACGTCATGCGGATGATCCTGGAGAAGAATGGGTACATCATGGCCGAGGCCTCGTCGGCCGAAGAGGGCCTGCGCGTCTACAAAGACGTCAAGCCCGACCTGGTGATCGTCGACTTGATGATGGAAGAGGTCGACGCCGGCACCAGTTTCGTCAAGGAACTGCGCGCCCTGCACAACACGGCGCCCATCCTGCTGCTCAGCTCCGTCGGCGACGACTTCAACCGCCTCGCCGACTACAGCGCCATGGGTCTGGACGGCGTCCTGCAGAAACCCATCAACGAGCCGCAACTCCTGACGCTGCTCAAAAAGAAGCTGCACAAGGCGTAACGGGTCGCGCGCCCGATCATACGAACACGAATGTCACGAATGGGACGAATGAGTATAGAAACAACATCCCGTTCATGAGATTTCTCTCTGTTCTTTCCCCGTCACCATTCGTCTTATTCGCGTCATTCGTGTTCTCTTCACTTCGCAGCGCGACCCTGTTACAATCACCCGCCTTATTGGAAGGAACAGACCATGGAAGACAACTACGGAAATCTCATCAGCTCGCTGGCCATCAAGAACGACAAGCGAATTGTCATGCTCGTCATGGACGGCCTGGGCGATGTGGACAACGCCGGCAAGGGCACCGCTCTTCAGCAGGCCCGCACGCCGAACCTTGACGCCTTGGCGGCCGTCAGCGCTTTGGGCCTTTCCGTGCCCGTCGCCACGGCAGTCACGCCCGGCAGCGGACCGGGTCACCTGGGTCTGTTCGGATACGACCCGCTGGTCTACCAGGTCGGCCGAGGCGTGCTGGGCGCGCTGGGGCTTGAGTTCCCCCTCGACAAGCGCGACGTGGCCGCACGGCTGAACTTCTGCACGCTGGACAAGGACGGCAAGGTGATCGACCGCCGCGCCGGGCGCATCGGCGACGACGTCAACCGCGCCTGCCTGGCCAAGATCAAGGCCGCCCTCAAGGTCCCCGCCGGCGTTGAGGTCTTCTTCGAGACCGAAGCCGAACACCGGGCGCTGATGGTGCTCCGCGGCGACAACCTCGACGAGAACATCGGCGAGACCGACCCCCAGGTCGTCGGCGCCGCCCCGCTGTCGCCTATTCGCGCCCCGCACGATTCATCGCGCACGGCGAAGATCGTCGACGACATCCTCAAGCAGGTGCAGAAGATTCTCGCCGGCGAGCCCAAGGCCAACATGATCCTCGCCCGCGGTTTCGCAAAGTATCCCGCCTGGCCGACGTTCAGCCAGCGGTGGAAGCTCAAGGCCGCCGCCGTCGCGGGCTATCCGATGTACCGCGGCGTGGCGCGCCTGGTGGGCATGGACGTCGTCGCCACGCCCACTACGGCAGCGGACATCTGCGCCGAGTCGGCCAAGCTGCTCAAAGGCAGCGACTACACGTTCATCTTCTCGCACTTCAAGTACACCGACAAGACCGGCGAAGACGGCGACCTGGCCGGCAAGATCGCCCGCATTGAGGAGATGGATGCCGCCCTGCCGGCGCTGCTGGCGGCCAACCCCGACGTGCTGATCGTCACCGGCGACCACTCGACGCCGCCGTCGCTCAAAGCGCATAGCTGGCATGGCGTGCCGGTGCTGATGAAGGCCCCGCACCTGCGCGGCGGCGATGGCAAGAGCTTCGACGAAGTCACCTGCCGCCGCGGCCAGATCGGCACCATCCCCGCCCGCGAGCTGCTCCCCCTGGCCCTGGCGCACGCCGGCAAGCTCGAGAAGTTCGGCGCATAGTCACTGATACAATACGGAAAAGCGGCCGGGTGTCGATGACAACCGGCCGCTTCTGTTTCGGCTGAGAACTGATAGCTGAAGGCTGATAGCCTCTGTTAGACCAGTCTTCCGATCACCGGCAGCGGGCCCACCAGCGGGCGGGCGTATTTCAGAAACGCTTCGGTCACGCCGTTGCCGGCTTTGTTGATGTACTCTCGCGGCATGTCCTTGGTGAGGCGGGCGACGTCCTTGATGTCCGCTCGCTCGTAGCTGATGCGGTAGGTCGGGCCTTTCGCACGGACCATCACCACAGAGCCCTGCTTCTCGCCGGCGAGGGCGAACTGCACCGCCTTGCGGCCGCACATACGGGCCTCGGCGGCGTCGACTTTGCTGGCGATGCCGGGGAAGCTGCGCTGCAGGTAGCCGAACGTATCGCTGCGCACGCGAAGCTTGCCGAACTGGTCCTTGAGCTTGCTCTTGAGGTAATCGCTCAGGAAGTCGCCCAGGATACCCGTGCCGGAAAGCTGCACGTTGCCGTGCGTGTCCTTCTCGAGCTGGATGTTCATTTCTTCTGCGAGCTTGACGGCGATGGGCGTCTCGTGCTCATCGACGATGCCTTCGGAGACGGCGATCTGGCAGCGGCCGAGCTTGGCGTAGACCTTGCGCACGTCCTCGACGAATTTCTCGGTGATGAAGGGCACTTCCGGCACGTAGACCAGGTGGGGCCCTTCGCTTTCGTCCTGTCGGCCCAGGGCGCTGGCGGCGGTGAGCCAGCCGGCGTTGCGACCCATGACGACGTTGATCTTGAGGCCCGGCAGAGCGGCCGAGTCACGGTCGTCGCCCATGAACGCGCAGGCGACGAACTTGGCGGCAGAGCCGTAGCCCGGGCAGTGGTCGGTGACGCGCAGGTCGTTGTCGATGGTCTTGGGAATGTGGAACGCCTGAAGGTCGTAGTTGTCGGCCGCGGCCATTTCCGAGACGATGCGGGCCGTGTCAGCGGAGTCGTTGCCGCCGATGTAGAAGAAGTACCGCACGTCGTACTTGGCGAAGACGCCAAAGATCTTGCGGCAGTACTCTTCGTCGGGCTTGTCGCGGCTGGAGCCCAGCGCGGCGGCGGGCGTCTGGGCGACCTTCTCGAGCAGGGCCTTGCCTGCTTTCTTCAGGTCGATGAAGTCTTCCTTAACGATGCCCTTGACGCCGTGATGGGCGCCGAGGATCTTGCCGATCTTGTTCGAGGCCTTGAGGGCCTCGACAGCCCCGACGAGCGACTGGTTGATGACGACGGTCGGCCCGCCGGACTGTCCGATGACGACGTTACCCTTGGTTGTCTTGGCCATGCTTGCTCCCTTGTGGCATGGGCGTCTCGCCCATGCATCTTCGATTTCTTCAGCTTCGAGGACACGCACAACGGAGTTGTGCGTGGCACCCATTTCGCCCTGCTCGCTCATTCAGCCTGCACGGGCGAGACGCCCGTGCCACAAAACTCATTTCTCAGCCGGCGGGGCGACTTTGGCCGGGCCGGGCAGCAGGTCGCGCTCGATCATCTGCGTGTCCCACTGGCCGCGGGCGAACTTCTCGTGCGAGAGAATCTTGCGGCACAGCGGCACGGTGGTCTTTGTCGGGTGGATGGCGAACTCTTCCAGCGCCCGCTGGGCCGTTGCGATCGCCTCGGTGCGCGTCGGGCGGTGCACGATCAGCTTGCCGATGAGGCTGTCATACGTCGGCGGGATCGTGTACCCCTGGTACACGTGCGAGTCCCACCGCACGCCGTAGCCGCCCGGGGCGACGAACGCCTCGACCGGTCCGGGGCTGGGGCGGAAGTTCAACTCGGGGTCCTCGGCGTTGATGCGGCACTCGATGCTCGTGCCGGTCTGTCGCAGATCCTTCTGCTCGAAGGGCAGTTTCTCGCCGGCGGCCACGCGCAGTTGCCACTTCACCAAGTCCACGCCGGTCACCATCTCGGTGATGGGGTGCTCGACCTGGATGCGGGCGTTGACTTCCAGGAAGTAGAACTTGTTATTGCTGTCGAGCATGAACTCGACCGTGCCGGCATTGTAGTAGCCGCACTCTTTCGCCAGGCGCACGGCCGAGGAGCAGACTTCCTGCCGCAGCTCTTCGCTGAGGCCGGGGGCGGGGGTTTCTTCGATGAGCTTCTGGTTGCGCCGCTGAACGGAGCAGTCGCGCTCGAAGAGGTGCACGACGTTGCCGGCCATGTCGCCGAGAATCTGCACTTCGATGTGGCGGAAGTTCTGGATGCACTTTTCCATGTACAGGCGGCCGTCCTTGAAGGCGATCTCGGCTTCGGACTGGGCCTGTTTGAAGCTGCCGCGCAGGGACGCCTCGTTGTGGGCGAAGCGGATCCCGCGTCCGCCGCCGCCGGCGGCGGCCTTGATGGCCACGGGATATCCGATCTTCGCGGCGATCTTGACGGCCTCGTCCGCCGAGTCGATGGCGCCGTTGCTGTCGGGCGTGGTGGGCACCTTGGCGACCTTGGCCATTTCCTTGGCGCGGATCTTGTCGCCGACGCCCCGCATGGCCTCGACGCTCGGTCCGATGAACTCGATCTTGCAGTCGCGGCAGATCTGGGCGAAGTGGGCGTTCTCGGCCAGGAACCCGTAGCCGGGGTGGATCGCGTCAACATCGGCGATCTCGGCGGCCGCGATGATCCGCGGGATGTTGAGGTAACTCTGTGCCGACGGCGCCTCGCCGATGCAGATGCGGTCGTCGGCCAGGTGCAGGTAGCTGGCGTTGCGATCGGCCTCGGAGAAGACGGCCACCGTTTCGATGCCCATCTCCTTGCAGGCCCGGATCACACGCAGGGCCACCTCGCCGCGATTCGCAATCAATACTCTAGAGAACACTGAGGTCTCCTGACTTCCAATTAACCGCACAGATCGCAGAGCCGCAGAGAAAATCTCTTAACTATCCCCGCCTCTCTTGTTCTTCTCTGCGTCATCTGCGGTGAATCTTTACGGTTTAACCCGGAAGAGCACCTGCCCGAACTCGACGGGCTGGGCGTTCTTGACGCAGATTTCGGTGATCGTGCCGCTGCACTCGGCCTTGATCTCATTCATGACCTTCATGGCTTCGATGATGCATGCGACCGAATTGTCGCTGACGACGGCGCCGATCTTGATGTAGGGGTCGCTGTCGGGGCTGGGGGCGGCGTAGAAAGTGCCCACCATCGGACTCTTGATTTCGATGAGGTTGCCAGCAGGCGCGGCCTTGGGCGCCTCGGCGGACGTCGCCGCCGCGGCCGAGGCGGCCTGCGGGGTCATCATCGGCATCGGCGCCTGCGGGACCATCTGCACACTGCCGGCAGGCCCGCGGCGCAGGCGCACTTTCGCCTCGCCATCGGCGATGTCCAGTTCGCTCAGGTCATTCTCCACCATCAGGTGGACCAGCAACTTGATCTGTTTGATGTCCATTCTGTTCTTCCTGTGGCATGGGCGTCTCGCCCATGTTCCCTGACTTCGCCATGTCTGCACGGGCGAGATGCCCGTGCCACACTTACTCCAGCACCATCGCCGAAGCCTGCACCGAAAGCGTGCTGAGCCTGCGGCATCCGCCGCGGGTCACCAGCACGTCATCTTCGATCCGTACCCCGCCCACGCCGGGCAGATAGATTCCCGGCTCGACCGTCACGACCATGCCAGCCTTCAAGCGAGGTCGGTACAGCTTTGCAAGTCTTGGGGCCTCATGGACCTCGCGGCCAAGCCCATGGCCCAGCGAGTGTACAAACTGCGGTCCGTAGCCCGCCGCCTCGATAACGTCGCGTGCGGCCTCGTCGACGCTGCTGCAGGAGACGCCGGCTTTGATCGCCGCGATTGCGGCGGCTTGCGCCTGGCGGACCACCTCGTAAATCTCCAGCAGTTTGGGCGGGATTTTATCGACGAACAGCACCCGCGTCAAGTCGCTGCAATAGCCATCGACCGTCGCACCGAAGTCGATCAGCACCGCGTCGCCGCCCCGCACGCGCGTGGCGCCCGGGCGATGGTGCGGCAGCGAGCCGTGGGCGCTGACCGCCACAATCGTCGCAAACGCCGGCCCGTCCGCCCCCTCCTGACGCATAAGGTATTCCAACTCGGCTGCAAGCTCGCGTTCGCTGCGACCGACAAAGCCTTTGCGCCCCCCAGCCGTCAGCCTTTCAAATGCCCGCTCGGCGATGGCGACGGCCTTGCGGATGATGCGAACTTCTTCGTCGTCCTTGACCTGCCGCAACTCCTCGACCAGCCCCCCCACCGGCTTGATGCGTTTGGCGCCGACGGCTTTGTCGAGCGCCGCCCGCTCGGCCAGGGTCATGTACCCGGCCTGCACGCCCAGGCTCCGCACGCCACGGCCTTTGAGCACTTCCGCCGTCGCCGCGGCCAGGCCGACCTTGCGAACGTGCACTTCCAGACCGGGGCATTCATCCCCGGCCTGCTCGCCGAACCGCCCGTCGGTGATCAGGCATCCCTGCCGCTGCCCTACCAACAACCATGAATCTTCCCCGCCAAAGCCGCTCAGATACGCCACGTCCTGCGGCCGCGTGATCAGCATCGCCGAGGCGCCGGTCTTGCGAACCTTGGCCATCAGCCTGCCCCGCCGCTGCCGCGGGATCTCGCCAGAGCTTCCTTTTCGCTTGCCCATAGACGCCTGAGCATAGTCCCAACCGTCAGCTAAGGCAATAACTTGCCCCAGCCACGAAAAGCCGTCAAATCACAAACGCCAAACTGCAAATCCCAAACAAGAAGGCAGACTACAACCCAAAAACAACAGACCACCGTCATAATGACTGTTTCTGTTTCCTCGTTTTTGTGTGGATCAGCACCCAATTATTGCCCTCTCTCCACACCAGGATTGCAGTCCGGCCCTGGCCAGACGTGCAAGCGTTGAGTATCCCCGCGCGTGACAACGGGCGGCCGTTTCCGGCCGCCCGTTGAATCGCATTCAGTCGTAACAGGTGCTTCAATTACTGACGACGGCGGCGAATCAAGGCCGCCAGGCCACCCAACGCCAGCAGGCTCATGGTCGCCGGCTCGGGGATGGGCATGACTTCCAGGAACACGCCGCTCTGACCGTTGTACGTCTGGTGGAACTGCATGGCCACGCCGTCGACTTCAAACGTGGTATTCCATCCCTTGTCCATGACGCCCAAGGTGTTCAGAGTCGTGCCGCCGTCGTTGGTGATGCTGTCGGCGACGATGATCGCAAACACCTGTCCGGCCGTGACGGTGTAGCCGTCGAGTTCAACGGTGAACTTGACCGGACGGTACATGTCCGTCTCGCCTACGATCGGATCGATGTAGCGGCTGCGCAGGTCGAGCATGTTGGTCTGGACGGTGTTGAAGAGGCCGCCGTCGTTGCTGGCGTCGAGGATGATCCTCAACTCTGCCGGATCGCTCTGAGCGGTCATGCCGTCGAATCCGCGTTCGTAGGAGGCAGAACCCATGAAGATCTTCTGTCCGTCGCCGTTGGCAATCGTCAGAACGCTGTCGGCATCGTATCCCTTGACTGTCAGGTGCCCGCCACCTCTGGTTTGGGGGGTAGGTCCACCGATGAGGTAATTCCCCGTAATATTCACGGTGGCCTTGCCTTCAGCGAAGATCCCGGCATTGGCTGTATAGCCGGTGCTGGAGATATTGCCGGTCCAACTGCTAGCCGTGAAAGACCCGCCGGTGGTCACGTAGACCGTCGTCTTGAGGTGGTTGCCTTGATACGTGCGGCTCAGGTCGATCGAGTCCTGATAGGGGTCGGTGCCAAAGCCGTTGGCGGACACGCCGCCTACGGTATACTTGGCACCGTTATAGATGTTGAACGTCATGCCGCTGTCGATTTCGATGGCCCCGTAGGTCTGGTTGAGGCCCAACCCACCGTTCCATGCGAGGTAAGCGCCAGACGACCCGTCGAGATTAGCCGTGCGGGGAAGCGGGCCGCCCTGGGCTGCACCTATAGCCTGGCCGATCTCGTGCCGTTGCGCCAGCAACATGCCAACATCCGTCGGATGCACAAACGTGTCTGCTGAGCCAAGAACTTTGGTTCCAAAGGGAGTGTTGACGCCGCCGGCCCATCGCCAGTTGTTCACGTCCATGTAGTCATTGCTGGTTTCGCCCGTCCAAGCGAACCAGTCGTACGGTCCGGCCATTGTCGGCGAAGCCAGCGCCAAGCCGACCAGCACAACCAACATGAGAACTCTTTTCTGCATATGATCTCTCCTTCTCAAGCCCTCAACTGCTAATGGTCTTTCTGCTTGCTACACCGCAAGCACGAAGAATCGCGATCATTCCTTCAGAATCTGCTCCGCTCATGCCTTGCTCTTCACATCGCACTGCGGCAGCTTCGGTAAAACCTGGCGAATCGGACATCGGTACAGCCTTCCAGCAATCTGAAAACGTGTTGCAGGCTCAATAATACCACATGTGACTGTTTCAACAAGACAATTCCGGGTCTCTTGGTACTTATTTTTGTATCGGACATGACTCATCGCACCCACGGCCGACCTCAAACCCAACGCCGGCCGATTTACGAATATGAAACATTACTTTAATGCTGAAATAGCTACGATTATACCCTGAATAGGGCACCGGAGTCTCATCCCTAAGAAGTGGCCGTCTCTGCCATTACCCCGCAACATGCCCGGGCGGGACACCCGGGCTGCTCATGGGCGCGATGCCATGCTACTTCCACTTATTCCTGGCCGTCCCAGCAGTAGGTGCAGAGCTTTTCCTTGGGCAGGCCGATGGCCGCAACGAGGTCTTCCAGACGCTGGTATTTCAGCGTCGTCAGGTTCAGTTCCTTGCGGATGACCTCGACCATCGCCTTGTAGCAGGTGTCGTTTCCGCGGGCGGTTTTGGGGTCTTTGCAGGCCCCGCCGATCTGGTCCAGTGCTCGGCGGCCGGCGAGATCCATTTCGCTGCGGCTACGCGAGAAGTTCAGGAACTTGCAGCCGTGGACCAGCGGCGGGCAGGCGGGGCGCATATGCACTTCTTTGGCCCCGGCTTCGTAAAGCATCCGCACGGTGTCCTTGAGCTGCGTGCCGCGGACGATCGAGTCTTCGCAGAACAACAGCCGCCTGCCTTTGATGAGCTCTTTGACGGGAATGAGCTTCATGCGGGCCACCAGGTCGCGCATGGTCTGGTTCTGCGGCATGAAGCTTCGCGGCCACGTGGGCGTGTACTTGACGAACGGGCGGCGATACGGCACGCCGGCGGCAGTGGCGTATCCGATAGCATGTCCGGTTCCCGAATCCGGAATGCCGGCGACGACATCGACCTTGACATCGTCGTTGCGCGCCAGTGCTTCGCCGCTGCGGTTGCGGCAGTCTTCGGTGTTGATGCCCTCGTAGGTCGACGCGGGATAGCCGTAGTACACCCACAGGAACGAACATATCTGCATCCGACTTCCCGGCTTCTTCATCTGCCCAGCGCCGTCGGGCGTCAGCAGCGCGATCTCGCCGGGTCCCAGGTCTCGCTGGTACTCGAAGCCCAGGTTCGGGAAGGCGCAGGTCTCGATCGTGGCGGCCATCGCGCCGTCGCGGCGGCCCAGGATGATCGGCGTGCGTCCGAGTTTGTCGCGCGAGGCATAGATGCCCTCTGCCGTCAGTAGCAGCACCGAGCAGGATCCTTCGATCTGTTCCTGCACGTTGGCCAGGCCGTCGGTGAAATTGGCCTCCTGGTTGATCAGCGTGGCGACCAGTTCGGTGGGGTTGACCTCGTTATTGGCCATCTCGGAGAAGTGCGTGGTGCGTTTGATGAAGGCCTTGGCGGCAAGTTGCTCGGCGTTGGTGATCTTTCCGACGGTGACGATGGCGTAGGCGCCCAGGTGCGAGAAGACGATGACGGGCTGGTCTTCGTGGTCGCTGATGGCGCCGATGCCGAGCATACCGCAGAGCTTGTGGACGTCGTCCTCGAACTTCGAGCGGAACTGGGCATTCTCGATGTTGTGGATGTATCGCTGAATGCTGCTGCCGTTGAGAACGGCCAGCCCGCCGCGTTTGGTGCCCAGATGGGAGTGATAGTCGGTGCCGTAGAAGAGGTCGCTGACGCAGTCCTCGCGCGAAGCGACGCCAAAGAAGCCGCCCATGCCAGCCATCCTTTCGTTTTGTGCATCTGCCCAAGCAGACTCTTACCGGATGGAGGGGCATTTGTCCAGACGCAGGCATCGGACTTCGGGCCTCGGACCTCGGGCTCTGGACTTCAGGTTCCCGACTTCGGAACTTCGACCTCGGGCACGGCTGCGGCATAAACAACGAGCTACTGACTTATGGAGGACTGTTGGAGTACAATCCGGTCATGCGCACCACACGAAGCTGCGGGCATTTCAACTGGCGGATGGACTTGCGCTGGCTGTCTATGCGGCAACAGCTGTGTTCCCGAAGCACGAGCTTTTCGGCCTGGCACAGCAACTCCGTCGCGCGGCCGTATCGTGTGCATCGAATATCGTTGAAGGATGTGCCCGGAACAGCCAAACGGATTATCTGCGTTTTCTGGACATGGCATACGGTTCCGCTTGCGAGACGGAATATCAGCTTTCGCTGGCGCAGCGCCTTGGATACCTCAATCCATCTCGATCCGACACTCTGTGCGCATCCTGCCGCCAGACAGCCAAAGTCCTAAACGCCCTGATAAGGTCTTTGCGAAACGCCGCCCCTGGATCCTGAGACTGGAGCCTGAGGTCCGGGGTATGAAGTCCGGGGCCTACGGCCTGAGGTCCGATCGCCCCCCTACTCGTACGTGCGGCCGCCTTCTTTGCCTTCGAGTTGCTTCTGGCGGGCCATCACCATCAGCTTGTTGCCCCAGCGCGTGGGGTAGTGGCCGGTGACGCAGCCGGTGCAGAGCGAATCGGGCGGAACCTGGATGCAATCCGGCAGCGCCGAAACGGGCAGGTACTTCAACGAGTCGATCCCCAGCGCCTTGGCCATCGCCGCCAGCATCCGAGGCGTGGGCGTGCCGTTGTACTTGCGGCCGACAATGTTGGCGGCGAAGAGTTCCTTGAGCGTCGACATGTCGATCCCGTAAAAGCACGGGGCGATGATCGGCGGGCAGGCCACCCGCACGTGGATTTCCTTGGCCCCGCCCCGCTCGCGCAACTGCTTGGCCAGCGCCGCCAGCGTCGTCGAGCGGACAATCGAGTCTTCCAGCAGGAAGACCTTCTTGCCGCCCAGCACGGCTGGCAGGGGCGTGTATTTGTACCGGGCAGAGCTGGTGCGCGTAGAGCCGGGCTGGATGAACGTGCGCCCCACGTACCGATTGCGGATGAGCCCCTCGACGCAGGGGATCTTCATCGCAAAGGCAAACGCGTCGGCGGCGGCCTTGGCGGTATCGGGCACGGGCACGACGATGCTGTTTGCGTCGACGGGCTGATCTTCCATCGCCGCCAGGGCGGCGCCGCTGCGGGCGCGGGCCAGGTACACGCTGGAGTCGTCCATCGTGCTGCCGACGCTGGAGAAGTACACCCACTCGAAGAAGCACCGCGCGACCTTCTTGCGCTTGGCGTAGCGCTGCACGCGCATGTGGCCGTTCTCGACGATCACCATCTGCCCCGGCTCGAGGTGCCGGATGTCGGTAAAGCCCAGGTTTGACAAGGCGACCGATTCGCTGGCGGCCGCGAAGAGGCGCCCCTTGACGCCGTAGCTCAGCGGGCGCAGGCCTACCGGGTCGCGGGCGACGAACATTCGCCCCATGGCGTCGATGAAGGTGATGTTGTAGGCCCCGTCGAACTCGCGGGCCAGCAGGCGCATGACGTTGGCCAGATCGGGGGCTTTATTGCCCCGAAGAGCGAACGAGAGCATGTGCATGATGATTTCGGTGTCGGTGTCGAGCGTGAAGTGGTAGTCGCGTTTGCTCAGCAGGCGGTTGCGAAGCACCGAGTAGTTGGCCAGGTTGCCGTTGAAGGCGAAGGCGAACCATTTCCACAGCCGCCCGTGATGCCGCTCGAACGGCTGGGCGTAACGCTCGTCGTCGAGCCCGCAGGTGGCGTATCGCGTGTGCCCGATGGCGGCGGGGCCGGCGTATTTCTCCAGGATGGCCGTGTGCTTGGCCGGATGGGACATGCGGAAGACTTCGTTGACGGTTCCGATGTCCTTGTAGGTGTCGAGCACCTGCTTGCGGCAGGGATTGTAGCTGGACAGGCCCGAGGCGAGCTGTCCGCGATTCTGCAGGTTGAGCAGGACCTGCGGCATGAGTGCGACAACGTCGTCGCCACACTTCATCTGCCCGGCCTTTTCGATGTCGCAGCGCGGCTTGCCCAGCCAATAGAGAGCCGCTACGCCACACTCTTCCTTGATTTCATCTAGCAAGGGAACCTTCCTGGCCACCGCCGCGCCTGCCCGCGCATCGTCGCCCGAAGGAGGCATGATACACGATTTTGTACGTCCGTCAACTCCCCCGCGTTCTCGGGTAAACCCGATTGCGCGGTTCCGGAGAGGGGGAGAGCGGGATTAAGGGATTAATAGAAGCGATTAAGAGGATTGGGAAAGAAGGGTTGGATATGCTGGTGGCATGGTGACACGCGTTTCTGTTTCATGCGGGTCGCCATGGGCGCGCCGGGATCGGGGAAGTTACGTCCACGAATGTCACGAATGACACGAATGGGAAAAAGCATAAGACAGGTGCGTTCAGCGGTCGAGTTCCTGTCCGCCGAAGCCTTGGCGAAGGCGGATGCTCGACGGGTTTTTGTAAGAGGAACGGGCGATAGGCTAAAAAGCGAAAATTCTTTACGCACTTCCGCGTCAAAGGGATACTGACTAACAACAAGGACTCACTTTTCCCGTGGCAGAAAGGGGAACGTTATGCACAAAACGTTCATCGTGTCGTTGGTGCTGGCGGCCGCAATGGTCTGCGGCGGCTGTGAGAATTATTCCAAAGATGCACAGGTGAAGGCTCTTTACCGCGACAAACACATGCTCACGCAGCAGAAGGACGAGATGGCCAGGCAGTTGTCGGAGTCGCAGGCTCTCGGAGCCGCCGCATTGCAGCGGTCCGAGGCCGCGCGGCCTGCCGCAGCGGCCACGCTAGTGCCTTCGGCGGCTGCAGCGGCCCGCCCGGCGGCTGTCGATCCGCGCAGGATCATCTATAGCGCGCAGTTCGCCATCGTGGCGCCGGACGTTGCGGCAGCGCTGAACAAAGCCAAGGCGATGGCCGCCGCCTCGGGCGGGTACATGCAGCAGATGACCAGCGACACCATCGTCATGCGCATACCGGCCGAACGGTTTGATCCGTTTATCGCCGAACTGGCAGCGCTGGGCACCGTAACGCGCAAAAACATCGAGGCCGCCGACGTCACCGAGCAGTACGCCGACCTGGAGCTTCGCCTGCGATCGGCCAAGGCCATGCACGACAAGCTGATGTCCCTGCTGGACAAGGCCGCCGGCGTGAAGGACACACTGGCGGTGGAGACCGAGATCGGCCGCGTGCGCGAGGAGGTTGAGCGCCTCGAGGGCCTGCTCAACCGCCTGCGAAACCAGGTGTCGTACTCGACGATCAGCGTGAGCTTCACGGCCGCCGCCCTGGCGCCGCAGGAACTCAAGATCATCCTGCCCTTCCCCTGGCTGCAGACGCTGGGGCTGGATCGGCTGCTGGGAACGTGAACCGATCCCAAAAACTTACCACGAATGTCACGAATAAAGACGAATGGGAAGGGAGAAGGAAGAGTAGTTGAACGGAGTGCATGGCGGCGGAATGGTATCGCTCCGGTCGCCACGGCATCCGATCTCAAAGGCTTCTTCCCCATTCGTGCCATTCGTGACATTCGTGGACGTAACTTCTTCGGCGAAAGGAAGACTATGTCGTACATTAAGACCATAACGGTCCTGGCGATGGCCGCGATTATTTCGGGCTGTCTGGGCGGGACGACCATGGAAGTGCCCGGAGAGTTCGTGCCCGTCGAGCGGACTGAACCTTACGACCTCAAGACCGTCTCGGCCGACGGGGTCGTCTTGGCCAGACGTACGCAGGAGAACCCCAAGAACGGCACGCTGGAGTTCTGGGCCCAGGCCATCGGCAACCAATTGTCCGCTCGCGAGGGGTACAAACTCGCCGACAACGTCGCCGTGACCAGCGAATCGGGCGTGACCGGGCGGCTCATGACTTTCGACGCACTCCGTAGCGGCGCGGCCTTCAAGTACCTCGTGGCCGTGTTCGTCAAAGGCGACAAGGTGATCGTCGTCGAGGCCGGCGGGCGAGCCGAGTCTGTCACCAAGCTCCTGCCGCAGATCCGCACAGCCATGATGACGGTCAAGTAGGCGTTTTCAGCCTAATGCGACCATCGCGACGGCCGCCAGCACGATCATCAGCGCTGCCAGCGGAAGAATGTCACTGCGGTTGAGTTTCATGGCGATCTCTCCCAAGAAGGCCGATCGCAGTATCTGACGCACGAGTCCCGAAGAAGTTCCAGCGTGTCTTCCATTCTTTCATCCATCCACCCCCGTCCGATTGGTGTCATTCGTGACATTCGTGGACTAAATCTTCCCCGTTATTGCTGCCGCGCGGTACACTTGATTGCCAGATGGCGAGTCTGACGGTATGAGCGAAATAACCAAAGATTCCAAGCTGACATTCGGCAAGCACCGCGGCCGCAGGCTGGGCCAGTGCCAGAGCGACTATCTCGAATGGATGGCCGCCAAGCTGCTCGACACCGACTTTCACGCATGGGCCCTGGCGGCCAAGAAGATCATCGAGTCCCGCAAGGCCGCCGGCGCGGCCGAGGTCAAGCTGGCCAGCCTGGAAGAACAGGCCGACGCCCTGCTGCGGCGGGCGGGCTTCGACTCCAAAGGCCAGAAGGCCGACGGATGGCAAGACGAGCAGGAGGAAGAGGAAGAATGACGCGAGTGGCACATAAGCCTAACGGACTTCTGGACGACGTGGCGGCCTTGTCGCATCGCTTCGGCGGCGACGAGTATGTCAAGGGCGGCGGCGGAAACTGCTCGGGCAAAGACGCCCACACGCTGTGGATCAAGCCCTCGGGCCTGGCGTTGAGCGATCTCAAGCCAGCCGACCTGGTCGCCCTCGACCGGGCGAAGCTGGCCAAGCTCTACACCGCCAAGTCGCCCCGCAACGCCACCGCCCGCGAGGCGCTGGTCAAGGAAATCATGATGGGCGCGGTGGCCCCGGGCTCGTCCGGCCGTCCCAGCGTCGAGAGCCCGCTGCACGACTCGTTCCACGCCACCTACGTCCTGCACGTCCACCCGCCGCTGGTGGGCGGGATGGTCTGCGCCGCCGGCGGAAAGGCCGCCTGCCAGGAACTCTTCCCCAACGCCCTCTGGATGGACTACACCGACCCGGGCTTCACCCTCTGCATGAGCATCCGACAGGCCGTCGCCGACTACACCAAAGAGCATGGCCGCCAGCCCAGCGTCGTCTTCCACGCCAATCACGGGTTATTCGTGGCCGCCAACACCACCGAAAAAGTCAGCTTACTCTGCCACGAAGTGCTCGACGTGCTGCGGCAGCGATATCTCGCCGCGGGCGTGGCGATGGAGATTCCCTTTGCAGCGGAGGCGCCCAAGGCCGACATCGACAAGGCCATCGAGCAGATGTCCGAGGTGCTCGGGCCCCAAGCCGAACATGTCTGCGTCGAGTCCCCATTCGCCGTGGCCGCCGGACCGCTGACGCCCGACCACATCGTGTATATGAAGTCGCATACGCTGATCGGCCAGCCGACGCCGGCGGCCATCTCGCGATTCGTCAAGGCGCACGGATATATGCCGCGCGTCATCAGTTGCCCCGCCGGCGTATTCGCCGTGGGCACGTCCCCGCGAAACGCCCAGTTGGCGATGGACCTCGCACAGGACGGCGCGCTGGTCGAGCAACTGACAGCCGCTTTCGGCGGCGTGCAGTACATGACGGCCGCTGCGCAGGAGTTCATCGACAACTGGGAAGTGGAAGCCTACCGCCGGCAAGTGAGCCAAGGCTAGGTGGCACAGGATCGCGGCGCGGGGTGCCGTGGCGGGAGGGCGAAGCCCGACAGCCACGACCGGGCAGCAGCGCCGCAAGTTCAGGGATCGTGGCTCTCCGGGCCTTCGGCCCTGCGCGCCACGGCACCCATCATCTTGTGACACTTAGAACCAACTCCCGCAGCGGCGAGGGATCGTCCAGAAAGTCGATCTCGACCGCCAATTGCCACGGCCGCAGGATCTCCGACACGCCGGCGAGTTTGACGTCGTCTTTCTGCGTGGTGATGGCCGCCTCAGCGCCGGCGGCCGCCGCCCGCGCGGCGATGTCGCCCGCCAGCGCGGCGTCATAATGGGCGTGATCATCCATCGCCTCGCGCCCGACCAACTGCCCGCCGGCCCGTTCAAGAGTGTTGAAGAAACTCTCGGGATTGCCGATCCCGCAGAAGGCGTAGAGCTTTTTGCCCGCCAGAGCAGCAATATCCTGCCGCAGGCCCTGGGGATCGATCACGTGCGAAGGTTTATGTCGTGCCGCCAGCACGGGCGCGGCCGTCCACTCTGATGGAAGGGCGCGAAGCTCGGCCAGCCGCGCCGCGGGCACCTCATCGGCGCGTGTTATAATGACAGCCGCCGCATCGGCCAGTGCCGTTGGCGGCTCGCGCAGGAGCCCCCGCGGCAGGCAGCGGCCGTAGCCCAGCGGGCATGTGGCGTCGATGAGCACGATGTCCAGGTCACGACGCAGGCGCAGGTGCTGGAACCCGTCGTCCATGACGGCCACGTCGGCGCCGGTGGCCTTGGCGGCAGCGGCGCCAGCGACGCGATCGGCGTTGACGATGACCTTCACGCCGCAGGTGGCCTCCAGCAGTGCCGCCTCGTCGGACAGGCCCGCGTGGGCCTTATAGCCGCGCGTGAGGATGGCAGGCGTGCGCCCCGCGGCCTGAAGCTGACGCACAATCCAGGCGACCATGGGCGTCTTGCCCGCCCCGCCGGTGGTAAGATTGCCCACGCAGATAACGGTCAGGTCAGCCTCTTGCGAGGCCAGCATCCCGTGTTTGTACGCCCAGCGGCGCAGGCGCATCGCGGCGCCATACGGAACGGCCGCAACAGACATCGCCGCCCGCAGCGCAGCGGCGCCAAGCCCGCCCCGCCGCCCGCTCAGTATGTCATGCACCGCCCGTTCATCCATGGGCGATATCGTATCGCACCGGCGGCGCAGCGTCGAGCCTTGGAAAGTCAGCGGCTGAGCTTGCTCTGCCGCGTCCTGTGCTGACGCGATTGGCGTGTCGCCATGCCCCCCCCTTTCCCTCATCCTCTTAATCCACTTAATCCGGTAATCCCGCACTCCCCATCCCCGGAACTTTCGTGGTATCATGCGGCGACCTTAAAGGAGAACCGGCGATGAAAGAAGGCCCTCATGCCGAGCGTAGCGTACAGCGGCTCAGCGAAGATGCCCTCAACGAATGGCTGTCGTGGGAGTACGGCATGTTCATCCATTACGGGATGAACACCTACAGCAAAGGCCGCGGCGGCGAGGCGGACCTGTACCAACCCATCGAGAACTACCGCCCCACCAAGCTCGACGTGGACCAGTGGGTGGCCGTGGCGCGCGATGCGGGGATGAAGTACGCCATCCTGACGACCAAGCACGGCACGGGCTTTTGCCTCTGGCCCACCAAGCACAGCGACTACAACGTTGCCAACAGCCCCTGCAAGGCCGACGTGGTCGAACTGTTCGTCAACGCCTGCCGCAAGTACGGCGTCAAACCCGCCTTTTACCACTGCGGCGGCGACCACAACTTCGGACTCACCGGCGGCGAGGTCGTCAAAGGCCGCAAGTACGAACTCTTTGAATACGTCACTGAGCACGTCAAGGAACTGCTGACCTGGTACGGGCCCATCGCCGAGATGTGGTTTGACGGGCCGGGGCAGTACGGCCTTGAGGGGCGAAAGAAACTCTACGCCCTCGTGACGGGTCTGCAACCGCAAATCGTGGTGGCCAACAACGGCGCCTTCGACAACAACGGCCACAAGTCGGTCGTCAAGCCCGAGACGTGGCCGACGGATGTCAACGTGATCGAGGCCGGCGTGCCGCCATTCTGGCCGATCGACCGGTTCGACATCGGCGAGGATGTGACGGGCAAACCCGGCCCGGCGGAGGAATATTACCTGCCCATCGAGGTCGTCACGTGCATGGACAACATGGCCGACCGCTGGTGGTTCGGCGGCGACCACGCCGTCGTCCGCAGCCAGAACGAGCTGCTGGCGATTCGCCTGCTGTGCAAGCTGCGCGGGGCCAACTGCGTCTTGAACGTCCCGCCGACGCCCGAGGGGCGACTGCGGCAGGATTATGTCGACGCGCTGCTGGAACTGCCCCGGACATGGGCGAAGGTGGTTTGACTGCGTCGCCATGTCCCTGACCGCGGTCGGGAAATTCCAGACCACAAATTCCAGGCTCCAACCAAGAAGATAACCAACAAGCTCCAATAAGACGCCATCCCCGGGTTTGTCTCTTGACAATTTATTAGTGGCGCTGCCTGGCGGGGCCGCAATCATTCCATCAATTCCGCAATCCTTAATAAATCGATCCCACTGGCTGGCCGAATAATCCTGTTGGAGGCATGGGCAAGCGGATACTTGCAGCAAGGCACAGCCGTGATTGCTGCGACTTGTCCTATTGTCGAAGGAAACTGATGCGACTACTGAGCAAAATCAACCTGCCTCACCACCCGTGGCTTGATCGTGTGCGTTCGCTGGTCTCGCCATACCTCGTTTCCATCATCATTCTCGTCATGGGCGCGGCCCTGTCGATATGCCTGTACACCACGGCCGACGAGCTCGAGCACCAGCGAGCCCTGGTGACGTTCAACCAGGCCGCCGGCGACCGCATCCGATCTCTGAAAGTCGCCACCGACGCCAATCGGCTCGTCCTGGGCGCGATGCAGGCCTTCTACGCCGGATCGGGCGAGGTGACGGAAGCGACGTTCTGCAATTTCATGCGGCCGCTGATGAAGTCGGTGCCGGATCTTCAGGCTGTCGGATGGGCGCCGAGGATCTCCGCCACCCAGCGCGCAGCCTTCGAGCGCGATCGCAAGATCGTCATCTCGGAACGCTCGCCTCAGAACACGATAGTGCCCGCCCGGCAGCGCCCGTATTACTATCCTCTGGACTTCGTCGAGCCTCTGCAGGGCCGCCAGTCGGCGTTGGGATTCGACGCCGGATCGGACGCCTCGCGCGTGGCGGCGATGAGCGAAGCGTGCGACAGCGGCAAGGCGATCATCACCGGCAAGATCAAGGGCGACGCTGACGCGGACGGGAAGACCAGCATGCTGGTGTATGCGCCGATCTACCGCAACGGAGCGTCGACCGAGACCGTCGAGGACCGCCGCGGGAATCTGTTGGGCTATGTCGTCCGCGTCGTCGATATCGAGCAGTCCATCCGCCGCGCCATCGAGCCCCTGTCGGCCAAGAATATGGACGTCCACCTGTTCGACCTGTCCGATCCGCGCGGGCCGGTCTGGCTGTATTCGCAATTCAGCCCCGCCAGCAAGCTCGCCGCCATGGGCGGGCGATTGGATGTCAAAGAGCTGACCACGAGCCTCTGCCGCACCGACACGCTGGACATGCCCGGACGGCGATGGCAGATCGTCTGCACGCCGGCCTCGGGCCAGTTGGAAGTGGCCGACAGCTCCCTTCCGTGGATCGTGCTCATCGGCGGTCTGGCGGCCACCGTCACGCTGACGGCGTACCTGATCGCCACGCGTCGCAATGCCGTGCGCACGGCCGGCATGGCCAGCCTGCTCTCGCAGGCCAACGCCTCGCTGGAGCAGGAGAACCGCCAGCGTCAGCAGGCCCTGCACGAGTTGCAGTCGTCGAAAGACTTCCTGCAAAAGATCATCGACGCCCTGCCCGAGCCGCTGATGGTCGTGGGGCTCGATCACCGCGTCGCGCACGCCAATCGGGCCGCGAGCAAGGAGGCCGGCGACAATCCGTCGTCGCAGTGTCTGGCCCGGTGCCGCGCCTCGGCAGACGCCCCCGCCCACTGCGACAGCGCGTCCAACCCCTGTCCGGTCAACGCCGTCGTCCAGACCCGCCGCCCTGTTACGGTGCGGCACGCCAACGCCACCCTCGACGGCGACCGGATTGTCGAGATCAGCGCCGCGCCCATCCTCGACGCGCGGGGGCGCGTCACTCAGGTCGTCGAGTCGCACCGCGACATCACCGAAACGGTGCGGGCGCACGAGGAAATCAGCCGCCTGGCCCGCTTCCCCGCCGAAAACCCCAACCCCGTCATGCGCGTTTCAGCCCGCGGAATGCTGCTCTACGCCAACGAGGCTGCTGCCGATCTCCTGGCGGCCCTGAACTGCCGCGTCGGCACGCCGCTGGTGGCCCCGTGGAAAGGAGCGATCGACGAATCGCTGAGGATCCAGAAGGCGCGCGATGTCGAGTTTTGCTGCGGCGAGAAAATCTATTCGCTGACCTTCTCCCCCGCGCCCGACGGGGCGTACTCTAATATTTACGGCATGGACATCACCGAGCGCCGCCGCGCGGCGGCCGCCCTCGTGCAGTCACGCCAGGAAGCCGAGGCCGCCAACAGCGCCAAGAGCCAGTTCCTGGCCAACATGAGCCACGAGATCCGCACGCCGATGACGGCCATCATGGGCTTTACGGAACTGCTGGCCGATCCGAACCTTTCCAGCAACGAGCGTTCCAACTGCCTGAGCATCGTGCGCCGCAACGGCGAGCACCTGCTGGAAGTCATCAATGACATCCTGGACCTGTCCAAGATCGAAGCGGGCAAGATGGCCCTGGAGATCAAGCCCTGCAACCTGACGGGCCTGCTGTCGGACGTGGCCAGCGTGATGCGCGTCCGCGCGCAGCAGCATGGCGTCACGGTCGCCATCGAGTATGCCACGCCCGTGCCGCAGGTCATCCAGACCGACGTGGTTCGCCTGCGCCAGGCGCTGGTGAATCTCGTCGGCAATGCCGTGAAATTCACCGAAAAGGGCAGCGTCCGCATCGTGGCCGGCTTCGACGCCGGCGCGCCGGGCGGCCCGGCGGTACGCATCGACGTCATCGACACGGGCATCGGGATCAGCCCCGATCAGATGGGGCGGCTGTTTGAGTCGTTCCAGCAGGCCGACGCCTCGACCTCGCGCAAGTACGGCGGCACGGGCCTGGGCCTGGCCATCACGCGGCATATCGCCCAGATGCTCCAGGGCTCCCTCGACGTCGCCAGCGCCGCCGGCAAGGGCAGCACCTTCACGCTGCGCATCCCTACCGGAAACATCGCCGGCACGGCGATGCTGAGCCAGCCCTGCGAAACGCTTCGCAGCGCCGCCGAACCCGCCTGCGTCTGCGCCGACCTGACGGGCCTGCGCGTCCTGCTGGCCGAGGACGGACCCGACAACCAGCGCCTCATCACCGCCCTGCTGCGCAAGGCCGGCGCCGCGGTGGACGTGGCCGAAAACGGACGCCTGGCCGTCGAGGCGGCCTCGAAACAGACCTACGACGTCATCCTCATGGACATGCAGATGCCCGAGATGGACGGCTACGAGGCCACACGGACCCTGCGCCGCGGCGGGGTGACGACCCCGATCCTGGCCCTCACCGCCCACGCGATGACGGCAGACCGCGACAAGAGCCTCGCCGCCGGGTGCGACGAGCACCTGACCAAGCCGGTCAATCGCGCCGCCCTGCTGGCGGCTGTGCGATCACACGCCATCGGCACGGCGCCAACGGTGGCCGCCGCCGGGCCGGCGCCCGTGACGTCGAAATACGCCGACGACCCGGACATGGTTGAGATCATCGGGCAGTTTGTCGCCGCCTTGGGCGACAAGTGCGCCTTAATGAACGCGGCGCTCAAGCACGTGCAGATGACCGATCTGACACGGCTGGCGCACCAGCTCAAGGGCGCCGGCGGCGGGTATGGCTATCCCGGCCTGACCGACGCGGCCCGTGAGCTCGAAACCGCCGCCAAGTCAGGCGACGTCGAGACCGCCACGCTGGCGTTCAAACGCGTGGCGGATCTATGCAAGGCCATCCAATGCGGCTGGCCGTCCCCCCAGCGGAATGGAGCATCCCAATGAAGGTACTGATCATCGACGATTCGGCCGAAGCGCTGTTGCTGGCCAAGGCCCGCCTGGCCCAGGAATCGCTGGAGGTCATCTGCGCCAACAGCGGACGCGAGGGGCTCGATACGGCAGCGGCCGAGATGCCCGACCTGATCCTGCTGGACGTGGACATGCCCGACATGTCGGGCTTTACCGTCTGCCAGATGCTCCAGCAGTCGCCCACGCTGTGCATGGTTCCGGTGATCTTCCTCAGCGGTTCACAGGACGCCCGGGACAAGGTTCGCGGCCTGGATCTCGGGGCGGTCGATTACGTCACCAAGCCCTTCGACGCCTTCGAGCTTCGCGCCCGCGTTCGGGCGGCGCTGCGGACCAAGCGTCTGCAGGACCTGCTGCTGACGTGCACGCAGATCGACCCGCTGACCGAACTGGGCAATCGCCGCGCGCTCGATGCCGGACTCCAGCAGGAATGGTCCCGCGCCGAACGAACCGGCACGCCGCTGGCGCTGGTAATGGTCGACATCGACCTGTTCAAGCGGGTCAACGACCACTTCGGGCACCATGGCGGCGACGACGTGCTCGCGCGAGTAGCCTCCATCCTGCGAAACCAGTGCCGCCAGTGCGACCGCGTCTTCCGCTATGGCGGCGAGGAATTCGTCCTCCTGCTGCCCGGCGAGAGCGCCGCCTCGGCCGCCAACGTCGCCGACCGCTGCCGCCGCGCGATCGCCCAGTGGCCCGTCAAGACTGTCAAGGGTGTCGTCGAAGTCACCGCCAGTTTCGGCACGGCCGACTCGCGCCAGGCCTCCTGTTCGCAGGAACTGATCGACCTGGCCGATGCCGCCATGTACAACGCCAAACGCCAGGGCCGCAACTGCGTGTGCCTCGCGCAACAGCCTCAGCTTCGCCGGGCGGTGTGACGTTGGCACTGCCCTCCCAGGCGTGGCCCGCCATGTTGCGATAGACCGATGCCTGTGCCAGCAGCTCACGAAGGCATGATGCGGAATGGCTGGGGACTGGTGCCGGTGACGTAGTAATAGATCGCGCCGTGGATCATCGGAAGGATCGCCCCCAGCAGATCGCCGGCGATGAGGCCGACCATGAACGGCCGGCCGGACTGGTAGGTCTTGCTCCCGCCGGCCTTGGTGACGATCACCTTGATCAGCCACCCCAGCAGGAACGACGACGACAGCGTCGTGCTCTGCCACGTCCCGAGCATGCAGAACAGCACCGGGTGGATCGGCCACCACGTCAGCTTCAGCCGCAGCACGGTCAGCACCAACACCACCGCCAGGCCCGCCCCCAGGGCGATCACGGTCGGGTAGTCCGGGCGCAGGTTCAAGAACCGCTCCAGTCCGGGCGCCGGTCCGCCCACCAGCGCCGGATCCGCATCGACCTTGGACTTGATGCGCGACAGGCCGTCGAGGGCAAAGGTCGGAACGCACGCCCACGTCCAACCGTCGCTGACAGTCTTGGCGCCATGCTGGTACTGCAAACCCAGCGTGACCGGCAAAGCCACGGCCATCGCCAGCACCAGCGCCACGCCGCCGAAGATTCCCACGCGCCCCTGGGGCACGCCCTTGAGCTGCGCCAACTTCAGGCCCGTGACCATAAACGGCATGACCGCTTCGCGCGGGTCGATGAAAAGCAGCGTCGAGACCAGGAACAATATCGCCAGCGAGTGCAGGTCCATCACGGTCAGGCCCAGGAACCCCAGCAGGACCTCGCACGGGAAATAGTACGAGTGGATAAAGAACACGCCAGTCTCGGCCACAATGCGGCTGATGACCGTGTACAGCACCAGCGCGCCGACGGCGTAGAGGATCGCGATGGGCCAGTACACCCCCGCCACTGTCAGTTGCAGCACGAAGCACACGATGAAGACCAGGAAGGCCCGCGCCGCCCACGCCGACCAGGACGGTTGACCTCGCCCCAGCGGCAGAAACGGCAGCAGCGCTCGGCCGAAGACCGCGGCCAGGTACCGCCGCCCGGTATAGACCAGGCTCAGGAACAGCCCCGTGTACGCCCCGCAGTGGATGGCCCCGCGAAGCGAGCCGGCGAAGAAGCCCTTGTTGAGAACCACGCCGCGATCGAAGGCCACCGTGTTGGTCAGCGCCCACACGTACGGCGCCAGCCCCAGCGACAGCGACAGATCCGCCGAGAGGAAGTACGCGAAACCGACGGCCGTAGGAAAAAAGGGTTGGCTCATCAGCCACGCCATGTTTCCCTCGGCGTGCCAGCCGATGAGTTCGCCGACGGGGCCCAGGTCGATCCCCATGGGAATCTGGATCATGCTGAGCGGGTAGTACTTAAAGGCGTAGTTGTTGAGATGGATCAGCACGATGCCGACGCAAGAGATCCAGAAGCCCGTGTTGCGCAAGATGCCGCTGCTGGCGCCGTCGGCGCGGGGCAGCAGCGTGTCGGCAAACTGCGCGATGGGATATCGTAGCCGCTCGCGCATGGCCCACTGCCCGTGCAGCACCACCGACAGCGCGATCGTCGCCAGCCACAGGCTCAACAGCAGCGGCAGCCAGAACATCAGCGGACGCTTCCACACGTGCCAGGGAATCCTCACGGGCGTATCAACGGATTTGCCCGCTTCGTCGACCGGCTGCACGGTGAACGCTTCGACGTCGTGAGCGTTGGCCTGGGCAAGCATCTGTTTGGGCACCAGATCCAGCAGCCGCGTGCGCTTCCAGGACAGGTCGCTCTGCCCGCGGGCCACGGGGAGCATGAGGACGTTGGTGAAGTAGTGCATGAGCCCGCGGCCGGGGATCGAGCAGGCGACCATCCCCAGGGCCATGATGACGGCCAGTTCGCCACCGCCCAGGGCCCACTTGCCGTGCATCAGCCGCACGAGGGGATTGATCGTCAGCACCACCAGCAGCACGCCGCCGAAGACGGAAATGGGCATGTAATTGCCGGTGAGATACGTGCCTCGCAGCACGTAATCATTGAAGAACGCCACGCCGCAGATAAACGCGGCCAGCGCCAGACCCAGCAATACGCATCGAAAGGTCATCAGGTTCTCTGGAACGTTCCGGCGGTACTGCCGATGCGTGCGACGAACATATCTTACACCAATTGAAAACCCGCCGCCGGACAATGGTCCTGGTATTGGAAGTTTTTTCCAGCACGTCTCGCCCGCCTTGCCTTGCTTGTCCGGCCGATCTATAGTGTCGGCCATGAACGCTATAACTCCTGACGCAAATCAAGGCAGCCTGTGGTCCAACCGGGCTGAAGGATTCGACAACGAAGAGTATCTTGCCCAGCAGAGCGCAGCCATCTTGCAGCGGACCCCGCAGTCCGGAGGCAAGCTCTATCTGGAGTTCGGCGGCAAGCTGGTGTTCGACTACCACGCCGCCCGCGTGCTTCCGGGGTACGACCCCAACGTCAAGATGCGCCTCCTGCAGCGCCTCAAGGCAGACGCCGAGATCATCCTGTGCATCTATGCCGGGCATATCGAGCACAAGAAGATCCGCGGCGACTTCGGCATCACGTACGACGCCGACGCCTCCAAGCTCATCGACGACATCCGCCAGTGGGGCCTGGATGTCTCGGCCGTCGTTATCACGCGGTTTGAAGGCCAGCCGGGTGCGGTGGCCTTTCGCAACAAGCTCGAGCGCCGGGGCGTGCGCACGCTGACGCACGGAACGATCCGCGGATATCCCGCCGACGTGGACCTGATCGTCAGCGACAGCGGGTACGGCGCTAACGCATTTATCGAAACCACCAAGCCGCTGGTGGTGGTAACGGGCCCAGGGCCCAACAGCGGCAAGATGGCGACTTGCCTCTCGCAGGTCTATCACGAGCACCGCCGGGGCACACAGGCCGGGTACGCCAAGTTCGAGACATTCCCCATCTGGAACCTGCCCCTGCGCCATCCGGTGAACGTCGCGTACGAGGCAGCGACGGCCGACATCCGCGACTTCAACCTGATCGACCCCTTCCACCTCGAGGCCTACGGGGAGACCACGGTGAACTACAACCGGGACGTGGAGACATTCCCCGTGCTGCGGACGATTCTCCATCGCATCACCGGCGGCAAGGACGTCTATCGCTCGCCGACGGACATGGGCGTCAACCGTGCCGGGTTCGCCATCACCAACGACGCGTGCGTGCGCGAGGCCGCCGCGCAGGAAGTGATTCGCCGCTACTTCCGCACGGCGTGCGAGTACGCCCTGGGCATGGCCGAAAAGCAGACTGTCGACCGCCAGGAAGTGCTGATGCGCGAACTGGGCGTGACGCCCCAGAGCCGGCCGGTGGTGATCGCCGCTCGCGAGGCGGCCGCCGCCACCGCCCCGCAAGACAAAGGCAACAAGAACATCCTCTGCGCCGCGGCGATACAACTGCACCAGGGCCCGATCATCACCGGGCTCAATTCACCCTTGATGCACGCGGCCTCCAGCGCCGTGCTCAACACCCTGAAGCACCTGGGCGGGATCCCGCCCAAACTGCACCTGCTCTCACCGGCCATCGTGCAATCGATCGCGCATCTCAAGCAGGAGATTCTCCAGCGCAAGACCCTCAGCCTGGACCTGGAAGAGACGCTCATTGCTCTATCGATCGCCGCGACGACCAATCCGACGGCCGAACTGGCCGTCTCGCAGCTCAAGGCCCTGCGCGGGTGCGAGGTGCACATGACGCACCTGCCTGCCCCGGGCGACGACGCGGGGCTGCGGCGCCTGGGCGTCAATCTCACCTGCGATCCGCAGTTCGCCACCGCCAGTTTGTTCGTGGGCTGAGCCGCGGCCTAGAGACCGTGATAGCCCTGGAGGCTCTTGACCTCGCCGCCGTCGCTGCGGCAGGCCAGGATGCCCGCGGCGGCGGCCTCGGCGGCGCGCAGCGTCGTGATGTAGGGCGTCTTGTACTTGATCGCCGTCTTGCGGATGTACGAGTCGTCTTCCTGGCTGCTCTTGCCCACCGGCGTGTTGATCACCAGGTGAATCTCGCGATTAGTGAGGGCGTCGATGATGTTCGGGCGCCCCTCGCAGAGCTTCTTGATGACGGTGACCGGTACGCCCTGCTCGACCAGAAAATCATACGTGCCCTGGGTCGCCAGGATGGTAAAGCCCATGTCGGCGAAGGTGCGGGCGGTCTTGAGCACGGCCGGGCGGTCGCGCCGCGAGACCGAGATCAGCACCGTGCCTTCTTTGGGCAGCAACTGCTTGGCGCCGGCCTGGGCTTTGTAGAAGGCCATTCCGAACGAATCGGCCATGCCCAGCACCTCGCCGGTGGACCGCATCTCCGGTCCCAGGACGGGGTCGACCTCGGGGAACATCGAGAACGGAAAGACCGATTCCTTGACGCCGAAATGCGTGACGGGCTTGCGCTGGAGGTTGAGGTCCTTGAGGGCGGCCCCGAGCATGAGCTCCGTGGCGATGCGGGCCATGGGGATTCCGCAGATCTTCGACACCAGCGGGACGGTGCGCGAGGCGCGGGGGTTGGCTTCGAGCACGTAGACTGTGTCCTTGGCGATGGCGTACTGGATGTTCATCACGCCCACCACGTGCAGCTCGCGGGCGATCTTGCAGGTGTACTGCTCGATCGTCTCCAGGTGCCGCCCGGCGATCCCCACCGGCGGGATCACGCACGCCGAGTCGCCGCTGTGGATGCCCGCCAGTTCGATGTGCTCCATCACGGCCGGCACGAACGTATCCGTCGCGTCGCACAGCGCGTCGGCCTCGGCCTCGATGGCGTCTTCGAGGAACTTGTCGATCAGGATCGGGCGGTCGGGCGTGACGTCGACGGCCTTGGCGACGTATCGGCGCAGCATCGCCTCGTCGTAGATCACTTCCATCCCGCGCCCGCCCAGGACGAACGAGGGGCGGACCATCAGCGGATAGCCGATCCGCGCGGCGATCTCGAGGGCCTGCTCGACCGAGCTGGCCATGCCCGACTCCGGCATGGGAATGCCCAGCGACTCCATCATCTTGCGGAAGCGGTCGCGGTCTTCAGCAAGGTCGATCGTGTCGGGGCTGGTGCCCAGGATGTTGACGCCGGCGGCCGCGAGCTCCTGGCAGATGTTCAGCGGCGTCTGCCCGCCGAACTGGACGATAACGCCCTCGGGCTTTTCCTTCTCGTGAATGCTCAGCACGTCCTCGACCGTCAGCGGCTCGAAGTACAGCTTGTCGGAGGTGTCGTAATCGGTCGAGACGGTCTCGGGATTGCAGTTGACCATGATGGTCTCGACGCCGGCGTCGCGCAGGGCGAAGGCCGCGTGCACGCAGCAGTAGTCGAACTCGATGCCCTGCCCGATGCGGTTGGGCCCGCCACCCAGGACCATGATCTTGCGCCGCGCGCTGGTGTCAACCACGTCCGGGGCGTTGTACGTCGAGTAGTAGTATGCCGCGTTCTCCACGCCGCTGACGGGCACGGGATGCCACCCCTCTACCACGCCCAGCGCGAGGCGCTGCTTGCGGATATCGCCTTCCTTGGCGCGGATCAGCTTGGCGATGTAGCGGTCGGCAAAACCGTCCTTCTTGGCCCGCGCGAGCAGGTCGTTGGGCAGCTTGCGGCCTTTGTACTTGAGCATCTGCTCTTCCAGTTCCACCAGTTCGCGCATCTGGTCGATGAAATACGCCTTGATGTGCGTCAGCTCGTGGAGCTTGGCGGTCGTGGCGCCCTTGCGGATCGCCTCGTACATGATCCACTGCCGCTCGCTGGTGGCCTGGCCGAGCATTCCCAGCAGTTCCTCCAGCGGCAGCGAATTGAAGTTCTTGGCGAAGCCCAGGCCGTAGCGACCGTTTTCGAGCGAGCGAATGGCCTTCTGGAACGCTTCCTTGTACGTCTTGCCGATGCTCATGACCTCGCCGACGGCCCGCATCTGCGTACCGAGCTTGTCAATGGCGTCCGGGAACTTCTCGAACGCCCATCGCGAGAACTTGACCACCACGTAATCGCCTGAGGGCGTGTACTTGTCCAGCGTTCCGTCGCGCCAATACGGGATCTCGTCCATCGTCAGCCCGCCGGCCAGCTTGGCCGAGACCAGGGCGATCGGGAACCCGGTGGCCTTGGACGCCAGCGCCGAACTGCGGCTGGTGCGGGGATTGATCTCGATCACCACCACGCGCCCGGTCTTGGGGTCGTGGGCGAACTGGACGTTGGTGCCGCCGATGACCTCGATGGCCTCGACGATGTCATACGAGTGCTTTTGCAGGCGCGCCTGCAATTCGGGGCTGATGGTGAGCATCGGGGCCGTGCAGTACGAGTCGCCCGTGTGGACGCCCATCGCGTCGACGTTCTCGATGAAGCAGACGGTGATCATCTGGTTCTTGGCGTCGCGGACGACTTCCAGTTCGAGCTCTTCCCACCCCAGCACCGATTCCTCGATGAGAATCTGCCCGATCATGCTGGCGGCGATCCCGCGGCTGGCTACGGTGCGAAGTTCCTCGACGTTGTAGACCAGCCCGCCGCCCGTGCCGCCCATGGTATACGCCGGGCGGATCACGACGGGGTATCCCAGGCCCTCAGCCACGCGCTGGGCGTCTTCGACGCTGTAGACGGCCTCGCTCTTGGGCATGTCGATGCCCAGCTTGTTCATGGTGTTCTTGAAGGCGATGCGGTCTTCGCCGCGCTCGATGGCGTCGAGGTTCACGCCGATGACCCGCACGCCGTACTGCTCGAGGATGCCGGCCTTGGCCAGTTCCGACGAGAGGTTCAGCCCGGTCTGGCCGCCGAGGTTGGGCAGCAGCGCGTCGGGGCGCTCCTTGGCGATGATGCGCCCGACGGCCTCGACCGTCAGCGGCTCGATGTACGTCACGTCGGCCATCCCCGGGTCGGTCATGATCGTGGCGGGGTTGGAGTTGACCAGCACGATCTTGTACCCCAGCCCGCGCAGGGCCTTGCACGCCTGCGTGCCGGAGTAGTCGAACTCGCACGCCTGGCCGATCACGATGGGTCCGGAACCGATGATCATCACCTTGTCGATGTCGGGATGCTTGGGCATGGGCGATAACCTCTCTATACGTGTTTCCTGCAACGGCCGGACGGGCGCCTGCCGTCCCGAAACCGTAGCGGCGTATTCTGACCGCCCCGCCGCCGCCAGGCAAGGCCCCACATAGGATTTTTGCAGGGCGTTTACGGGCGATATTACGTCGTCTAATACCGCTATCACATTGGCAAGAATGACCCTGATTAAGGCGCTGAGGACGCTGGGGATGTTACCCTACCTCATCTTACTCTGTGCCTCTGTGGTCAGTTTTTGACGGCCCAGCGGAACTTGGCCGGGCGGCTGCGAGGGTTGGAGTTGACCTCGGCCGGCGTGGGGCGAATCACTTCATCGCTGATCTGGGAATACAGGTCGGTGGCCAGTCCTTCCTTGAAGGCGTGTTTGACCAGGCGGTCTTCGCCGCTGTGGAAGGTCAGGATGCCCATGCGCCCGCCGGCACGCAGGCAGTACGGGGCGGCCCGCAGCAGCTCCCGCAGGCAGCCCAGCTCGTCGTTGACCAGCATGCGCAGAGTCTGGAACGTCTGGGCGGCCGGGTGCGGCGGGCGCTTGGAAGACGTCTCCTGACGCCACGCGCGGCGGTCGAGACCTTTGGCTTCGAGCACCAGCTCGGCCAGTTCGCCCGTGCGTGTCAGCGGAGAAGCAGCACGCCGCTGGACGATCAACGCGGCGATGCGCTGATGGTCGGCCTCGTCGCCCAGGTCGCGCAGGGCGTCGGAGATATCCTCCTCGCTCAGCCGCATCAGCCAATCGGCAGCCGTGGCCTTGAGCCGCTCGCTCATCCGCATGTCGAGCGGACCGTCGTGCTTGTAGCTGAACCCCCGCGCGGGGTCGTCAAGCTGCATGCTCGATACGCCCAGGTCGGCAAAGATGATGTCGGCCCCCTCTATCCCCTCCAGCGCCAGCACCTTGCCCACGCCGGCGAAGTTCATGCAATGCAGCGACAGCGGCGTTTGCAGCCCCGCCAGCCGCTCCCGCGTACGCTGCAGTTGGGCCGCGTCAACGTCCAGGCCGATCAACCGCCCACCGGGCCCGATGCGGCGGGCGAACTCCATCGCGTGGCCGCCGTAGCCCAGCGTGCAGTCGATGACGATCTCCCCCGCCGCCGGGGCGAGGCTCTGCATGCTCTGAGCGACCATGATCGGCACGTGAGTGCCCGCCGGCGTGCGCCCGGCCGCTCTGACATGCTCATGGGTAGCCGCGTCGCCGGAGAGTTCCTTGTAGCGCTGCTCAAAGCGCCGCGGATGCGTGCCGCGATACCGCACCCGCCGCGGCGGCTTCTGGTTTCCATCGTCGTTCATGGAAAAAAGCTTACCACGAATAAGACGAATGAAAACGAATGTCTCGAATAAGAAACTTGAGATAACGGGGAAACAACGTAGCGGGTGCCGTGGCGGGAGGCCGCAGGCCGACAGTCACGATCCGAAAAACTTACCACGAATGTCACGAATAAAGCAGATGATGACGGGGAAACAACGCAACGGGGGCCGTGGCGGGAGGGCGCAGCCCGACAGCCACGATCCTGTCCCCGTCCCTCATTCGTCCCATTCGTGACATTCGTGTTCGAATTAAGAGGCAGAAAGACTATCCAGCCATCGCCCGCGCAGCCCCGCGGCAGGTGCAGGGGCGGCGGACCAGCGGCGGAGGCAGTTTCGTCGGCGCCTTCTGCGCCGCGGCCTTCGCCTCACCCTTGGCTGGCGCGGTGAAGCTCAACGTGTAGTCGGTGCGCGTCTTGCCCTGCTTGTCGATGAGCTTGGCGGTCACCGTAACCTTGAGGCCGTCGATTTCGACAATCACGTACCCGGGTTCGCGTGTCTGGCTGTGGTGGACCTTGCTGGGCGTCATGCCGGGGATCTTCTTGCCGTCATACTTGCCATTCTTCCAACTGTAGGCCTTGGTGCAGCTCGGCGGGGTGATGATCTGGTAGAAATCGTCGGCCTCGTTCTTGTTGCCGGGGTCGACGGCGTCATTGTTCAGCCGCGTGCAGTTGGACACGTGCATGTGCCCGCAGAAGAACGCCCGCCCGCCGGCGCCGACCAGGCTCTTGACGAAGGCGTCTCGCATCGGCCCGGCGTTGTCCAGCGACTCGCTGTGCTCGACCTTCTTGATCTGCGTGTGCTGGAACGCAAACACGTGCGGGGCCTTGTTGGCTGCCAGCTGCGCGTCGACCCACTTCTGGTCGATCGTCAGCTTCATGCTGTTGGGAGTCTTGTAGCCGTCGATGGCGATGAACGTCGCGTTCTTGTGCGTGAAGGAATACGTCAGCCCCTTCTCGTCGGCAGGGCCGTTGGCGGGCATGGCATACTGCCCGGAGAACACCTTGTTCCATACCCCCGCCGCCCAGGGGCGCGTCTCGTTGGGGCCGGTGTCGTGGCTGCCGCGCATGGCGTAGACGGGAATCTTCGCGTCGTACGCCGGCGCCATCGTCGTGCGCCACAGCGCAAGCTGCTTCTCGAGCTCTTCGGCCGTGGCGGCCCCCTGGACCAGGTCGCCGGTGAACATGATCAGCTCGGGCTTGACGTTCTTGACCACGTCGTCGAGCACCAGCTTGAGCGTGCGCGTGGCCACGCCCTCGGTCGAGTCGCCGCTGGAGCCCTGGCTGTCGGACATCACCACGAACTTCCAACTTTCACCTCGAACCGTTTCCCCAGCAAGCATCACCGACACCGCGATCAGCAGCACCGCATACGTTCTTCGCATCACCAGCATTCTCCTTAAGAAGGCCAGTAGTATAACCCGCCCCGGATGCTTGTGGCAGCTACAATGATTTGTTGAAAGCCTAGAGCATCTAAGAATTTGACCTACAGGATTTTGTAGGAAAAGTATATCTTTGCGGGGAAGAAGCAATATATTTGTATTTGTTCCTGAACATGGCAGCTTACGTGAAAGAGAATCCGCAATGTCTCGCCCCACCAAGAAGACGCAACGCTCAACGCTAGAGCCTTTGGAAAAATGCCCCACCGGGATTGCCGGGCTTGATGAGGTCACGCTGGGCGGCTTGCCGCGCGGCCGACCGACGCTGGTGTGCGGTGCGGCCGGCTGCGGCAAAACACTGCTGGCGATGGAGTTCATCGTCCGGGGGATCCGCGAGTTCGGCGAGAACGGCGTCTTCATGTCGTTTGAAGAGAGCGAGGACGACCTGGTCAAGAACGTCGCCTCGCTGGGATTCGACCTCAAGGCCCTGCAGCGGCACAGCAAGTTGGTGCTCGACCACGTCCACATCGAGCGGCGCGAGATCGAGGAGACCGGTGAGTACGACCTGGAAGGGCTCTTCGTGCGCCTCGGCGCGGCCATCGACAAAGTCGGCGCCAAGCGCGTGGCTATCGACACGCTCGAGGCGCTTTTTGCCGGCCTGCCTAACGAGGCGATCCTGCGCAGCGAGCTGCGGCGCCTGTTCCGCTGGCTGCGCGAGCGCGGCGTGACGGCGATCATCACCGGCGAAAAAGGCGAGCAGACCCTCACCCGCTACGGGCTGGAAGAGTACATCAGCGACTGCGTGATCTTCCTCGACCATCGCATCGCCAATCAGATAGCCACCCGCCGCCTGCGCGTGGTGAAGTACCGCGGTTCGGCCCACGGCACGAACGAATACCCCACGATGATTGATACTTCCGGCCTGAGCGTCCTGCCGATCAGTTCGCTGGGGTTGGACTACCCCGTCGGCACGAAACGCATTTCGACCGGTGTCGATTGGCTCGACGGCATGCTCAGCGGCAAAGGATACATGGAAGGCAGCAGCATTCTCGTCAGCGGGACGGCCGGCACGGGCAAGACGACCCTTGCCGCGGCGTTTCTGGACGGCGTGTGCCGCCGCGGCGGGCGGTCGCTGTTCTTTTCCTTTGAAGAATCTCCCGCCCAGATCATCCGCAACATGCATTCGATCGGGATCGACATCCAGCGCCACTGCGACAAGGGGATGCTGAAGATACATTCCTCACGCTCGTCGCTGTACGGGCTCGAGCAGCACCTGGTCATGCTTCACCAGCTCGTCAAAGGGTTCAAGCCCAAGGCCGTCGTGATCGACCCGGTGACGAACCTGGCGCCTGTGGGCAGCAGCGACGAGATCAAGGCCATGCTCACCCGCATGATCGACTACCTCAAGAACGAGGGCGTCACGACCGTCTTCACGAGCCTGACCGAGGGCGGCGAGGCCCTGGACCGCACGGAGATCGCCATCTCCTCTCTCATGGACACCTGGCTGATGGCAGAGATGGTGCTCCGCAACGAGCGGCGGCAGCGCCGCCTGAGCGTGCTCAAGAGCCGCGGGATGAGCCACTCCAACGAAATGCAACCTTTTGTGCTATCCGAGCGTGGAATTGAAATCTCCGACGTATAAACAATGTGACTTGGCAAAGGAAAGACATGGCAAAGACGGCAGTGCTGAACAGAAAGACTCGCCCCAACAAGGCCGCGGCAAATCCCGGTCTTTGGCAGTTGCGTCTTTACGTTGCCGGTCAGACGCCGCGAAGCGTGGCGGCCTTCGCCAACCTTAAGCGCATCTGCGAAGAGAACATCCCGGGGCAATATGATATCGAGGTGATCGACCTGCTCAAGAATCCTCAGCTCGCCAAGGGCGACCAGATTCTGGCTGTGCCCACGCTGGTTCGCAAGCTTCCGGTGCCGGTGCGAAAAATCATTGGCGATCTGTCCAACACCGTGCGCGTCCTGGTCGGTTTGGACCTGCGCCAGAAGAGTTGAGTTTCATGGCTCGAAAGAAAACATCTAGCGATACGGCGGCGATGGAAAGGGCACTGGCGGCCGCCCGCCAGGAGAATCCCGAGCGGCGCTACAAGCTGCGCCTGTACGTGGCCGGCGTTACGCCGCGCAGCGAGCAGGCGATCCGCAACGTCACGGCGCTGTGCGAGAAGCACCTGGCCGGCCAGTACGAGCTGGAGGTCATCGACCTCTACCAGAAGCCCGTGTTGGCCAAGGGCGAGCAGATTATCGCCGCCCCCACGCTCATCAAGGAACTGCCCCTGCCGCTGCGCCGGCTGATCGGAAGCATGTCGCAGGAAGAAAAGTTCCTGGTGGGCCTGGATCTCAAACCTCTTGAGGAATAGTACGTAATACCCTTGCGGCTCCGGCCGCAAGCTACATTATGGCAAAAAGCAAAAAGACATCTCATCTGCGCCCGCCCCTGGACGACTCGGGGCATGAGTTGCTCAAGGAGAATCGCCAGTTACGGGCGGAGTTGGCCGAGGCCAACGAGACACTCGCCGCCATCCGCAGCGGAGAAGTTGACGCTATTGTCGTCGACGGGTCGCAGGGTCAGCAGGTCTATTCGCTTTCGGGGGCAGAGTCGGTTTATCGCCTCATCGTCGAAACGATGAACGAGGCCGCCACCACCGTATCGATGGAAGGAACGATCCTTTACTGCAACGCCCAGTTCGCACAGTTGGTGGCCTGCCCGCTCGAGAACGTCGTCGGCCATTCAATCTGGAAGTTCGTGCCGCCCGACCAGAGGGCGGCAGTGGATTCGTTGCTTAAGGGCGATGCTCCTCTGCGCCGGCGGCTGGTGCTCAAGACCTGCGACGATTGCACCGTGGCGGTGCTGGTGGCGGGCAGTTTCCTCGGCGGCGCCGAAGCGCCCAGCATCTGCCTGGTGGCCACCGACCTGACGGACCTGGAAGACACGCGCCAGGCCCGCGAGAAACTCGAACGCGCCGTGGCCCAGCGTACCGAGACCCTGCGACTTCGCTCACAGCAACTGCAGACCCTCACCTCCGAACTGACGATGGCCGAGCAGCACGAACGCCAGCGACTGGCCCGCGTCCTGCACGACGACCTCCAGCAGCTCCTGGTCGGCGTCAAGTACCGTTTGGTCACGCTGGACCGCTCGAAAGATCCCGGCGTGCTCGCGGCCGCCGGGGCCGTCAACGAACTCATCAACCAGGCCCTCGATTGCTCGCGCTCGCTGACCGGCGAGCTGTTCCCGCCGATCCTGCAGCAGGCGGGGCTGGCGGCCGCCCTGGAATGGCTGGCTGACTGGATGCACCAGAAGCACGGCCTGACGGTGGACCTGGAGACCGATCCCGATGCGCAGCCGGAGACCGAAGATATGGCGGTGCTGCTCTTCCAGGCCGTGCGCGAGCTGCTCTTTAACGTGGTGAAACATGCCTCCGTCACCGGTGCCGCGGTGCGCCTGCGGCGCATCGACGGACAGTTGGAAATAACGGTAGCCGACGCGGGCAAGGGTTTCGATCCACAGCATGCCCTTTCCCGGGCGGGCAAGACCGGCGGGCTTGGCCTGCTGAGCATCCGCGAGAGGCTCGACCTCATGGGCGGCAGCATGCACGTGCGATCCGGCGCCGGCAAGGGTAGCCGGTTCACGCTTCTGGCGCCCGTGCGCCCGGCCATTGTCGAGGTCCAGCCCCTGGCGGCAGACCTTCAGGAAACCGCTGCGGCCCAGCATCCGGCCGGCGGCAGGCAAGCGAATGGCCCAACACGCACCATCCGCGTGCTGCTGGCGGACGACCACGTCGTCATGCGCCAGGGGCTTTCGCACATGCTGCATAGCGAAGACGACATCGAGGTCGTCGGCGAGGCCTCCGACGGCGCCGCGGCCGTCGAACTCGCCCGGCGCAAACAGCCCGACGTGGTGCTGATGGACATCAACATGCCCATCATGGACGGTCTGGAGGCCACGCGTATTATCCACGCCGAAATGCCCGCAGCGCGGGTCATCGGCCTGTCGATGTTCGAGGAGTCCGAACCGGCCAACGCCATGATCGCCGCCGGCGCCGAGCGCTACCTCACCAAGAGCGGCCCGTCCGAGCACCTCATCGCCGCCATCCGAGGCGAACGGGCGGAGTAGATTTTCGGGACGGGGGGAGAGCGGGATTACGCGGATTGGAACCAGATTAAGAGGATTGGGAAAAAGCAAAGTCAAGAACGCGGGACGGGGAAACAACCCGTCGAGCAAGCTCAACCGCTAACGGGCTCGCGTCTTAGTTTTAACTTAGTCTATGTCTTAATCTTAATCCGCTTAATCATCCGTTTCTAATCTGCGTCATCCCGCTCTCCCCCGCCCCGTCCCCGTCTTTTTTAATCCTCTTAATCCGTTTCTAATCCGCGCAATCCCGCTCTTCCCGGCACCTTCCCCGTCTTTCTTAATCCTCTTAATCCGTTTCTAATCCGGTAATCCCGCTCTCCCCGTCCCCGGGGCGAGGCGAAAAGGACCAGCGGGCAGACCGGCGGAGTTGTAGAGCGAGCACTTGGGCACGCCGGCCCAGGCGTAGCGCACCGATACGATGGCGGCCACTTGGGGGCATGATAGCGTGACCGTATTGCCGGCGGCTGTGCCTTGGGCGGGGTAGAACTTCCCGTCAGCGCCGGCGGCCTCGAAGCCTTCAAGCTTGCCGCCCTTGACTACCAGGCCGCTGCCGGCGTGGTCGAACTCGATCGTCGCCTTGCTGCCCTCAGCGCTCATCTTGCGAAATGCAGGGCCTTCGTACTCGACCTTGCGGCCGTAGATTTTGCCCAGCGCCGACAGCGCCGCCCGCGTGGCCACGGGCTCCTTGTCCAGCGGGTGGCCGTTCTCGGCCTCGCCGGTGTCGATCGCCACGGCCATCGCCGTGTGCGGCTGCAGGGCGCAAACCCGCTGGCCTTCGCGCACGAGCGGCCAGGTGTCGCCGTTGTACCGCGGCAGTTGCACCAGGACGAAGGCCAGTTCATCGCGGCCGAAGGCCTTACGCCACGATTGCATCATGCCCGCCAGCAGCGCGCCATAGTCGCCGGCATCGCCACGGCGGCCGAAAGCTGCGTCGCGCAGCGGTTCCAGCGCGCTGCTTTCGCCCTGGTACCACAGCACGCCGCGCAGCCCCATGGGCGTCAGGGGGGCGATCATGGCGTTGTACAGGCGGCTGGGCAGGTGCTGGTCGCCATCGATGCCGAAGAACGTCCGCTGGGACGGTGGAATGTCCGCGCGGTCGCGATCGTTGATCAGAAAGGTCCTGCCCGGTTCGGCGGCCGCCAGAGCCTCGCGCGGCGTCCAGGCCTCGATGCGGCTGCCGCCCATCGCCGAGATCACGATGCCCACCGGAACGTCCAGCTCTTGCACCAGCCGAGCGGCAAAGAACATGCCGATGCCCGAATAGTCGTTTATGCGCTCGCGCGAGCAGACGTCCCAGTAATCCTTATTGGCCAGATCGTCCTGCGGCGAGGCCGCGAATTCGACGTTCACGTAGCAGGCGCGAATGGCCATCGAGTCGGCCGCTGCCACGACGGCCTCGGCGCCGGGCAGGCCCTTGAGCGGCATGACGACGTTGGACTGCCCGCTGGCGATCCAGACCTCCCCCACCAGCACGTCGCGAACCGCCGCCCGCCGCCCCGCCGCAGCCGACGTCACCGCCAGCTCGCGTCCCTGCTTGCAGGCGCCCATCGCGTCGAGCACGACCGACCATTTGCCGTCGCGCCCCGCCACGGCAGACTTCGCCTGTCCGGCAAACGCGACGCTGAGCCTCTCCCCCGCCTGCCCGCGACCCCACACCCGCACCGGCACGTCGCGCTGCAGCACCATGTGATCGCCGAAGATCCTCGCTAACGTCAGCGGCGCCGCAGATGCGGCATTTTGTTGCGACACGTTCACACTCCTGTTGCACCATCGCGAAAATTGTACGCCGCCGATGCGGCCAGGGACACAACTGATAGCTGTTCGCCGGCGGATCATAGGGTATACTTGAACGCCATGAAAGGCTTCCCCACACGACGGTTGCGACGATTGCGCGGCAGCGCGGCCTTGCGCGACATGCTCGCCCAGGTGCGCGTGCAGCGGACCGATCTGATCGCCCCGCTGTTTGTCCGCGGCGGCGCCGGCGTGCGCAACCCCATCGCGGCCATGCCGGGGCAGTTTCAGTTCTCGGCCGACACGGCTTTGGAAACCGCGCGGCGCTGGGCCGACCTGGGCCTGCCGGCCGTGCTGCTGTTTGGCCTGCCGGCGTGCAAAGACGCCGTCGGCTCGGCGGCGTGGGACGCCGGCGAATCGGTGCAGCGGCTGATCGGCCAGATCAAGGCCGCCCTTCCGCGGATGCTCGTGATCACCGACGTGTGCCTGTGCGAATACACCTCGCACGGCCACTGCGGGCCGCTCGACGCCCGCGGCGGCGTCGATAACGACAAGGCGCTGGAGCTGCTGGCCCGCACCGCGCTTTCGCACGCCCGCGCCGGGGCCGATATCGTCGCCCCCTCGGCCATGATGGACGGCCAGGTGCACGCCATCCGCCAGGTGCTCGATGCCGAAGGTTTTGCCGGCACGGCCATCATGGCCTACGCCGTCAAGTTCGCCTCCAGCCTCTACGGACCCTTCCGCGAAGCCGCCGGCAGCACCCCCGCCGCCGGCGACCGCCGCGGATACCAGATGGACTACCGAGCCCCCCGCCAGGCGCCGCTCGAAGCCGCACTCGACGCCGACGAGGGCGCCGACATCCTCATGGTCAAGCCCGCCGCGACGTATCTCGATATCATCGCCGACCTGCGACGCCGGTTCGATCTGCCCATCGCCGCGTATCACGTCAGCGGCGAGTACGCCCAGATCAAGGCCGCCGCGGCCGCCGGATGGATCGACGAACAGGCCGCCGCCCTCGAGGTCACCTCGGCCATCAAGCGCGCCGGGGCCGACTTGATCATCACGTACTTCGCCGAGCAGTTAGCGGCGTGGCTGTGAGAACGCGATGAGCGAACCGGCCCTTTGCCCTGCCCGCGATGAGCCCCTCGACGCCGGCACGAGCTTTCTGCCCTTGGCGTGCAGCCTCGACCCGCGGCAGGTCGCCGCGACGTGGAGCCCCCAGCCCGCCCCCGCCCTACCGGCCGACCAGCAAAAACGGATCGACGCGGCCTGGGAGCAGGCCCTGGCCAAAGCCGCCCGCCGCGGCGCCCGCCTCTTCGACGGCCCGCTCTGCCGACTGATGGATTTCTCCTTCGCCGAAGGCCGCCTTGAATTGCACCTGAGCCCCACCAGCTATAAGCAGTTCGTCGGCACCAACCGCAGCGACCCCACGGCCCGCCTGTTCGGCGGCACGCTGGCCGACCCGCTGGGCGTGATCGCCCTGGTGCTGACGAGCGACGGCCAGATCCTCCTGGGCCGACGCAGCAAGACCGTCGCCGAGTACCCCGACCTGATCCACCCCGTCGGCGGCTGCCTCGATTGGCATGGGCGGGACCTGTCCCCTGGGGACGCCCATGCCCCGCTGCCGGACCCGCTGGCCGCGCTGATGACCGAACTCGAAGAAGAAACCGGCGTAACCGCCCCGCACGTGTCAGCCGCCGCCTGCATCGGCCTCGTGCGCGACAAGCGAACCTACCAGCCGGAGATCGTCTACGATCTGACGGTAGACCTCGACGCCGCCGCCATCCGCCAAGCCGCGCTCACAGCCGCCGACGCCCACGAGCACACCGAAATGATCGCCATCCCCGACGACCCGGTAGACTTGGCCCGCTTCATCGAAACCCACCTGTGCCAAACCACCCCCGCCACCCCCGGCGCCCTCCTCCTCCACGGCCGATCCCGCTGGGGCAACGCATGGTTCACCTCCGTGCGAGCGATGCTGCGCGCGGCGACTGCGTAGAAATCGAGATTAGGTCAGCTATCGCGGAGAAGCCCCCTGGAGTGAGGCGGCAGCGACGCCGCCCTGGATGTTTCTCAGGAACACACACAAACTTCCCGGGCAGCAAAACAAAGACAACGGGGACGAACATCTTGCTGCCGCTGTTACGACCTCCCGTACAGCCGCGATTCAACTGCCGCCCAAAAACATCTAAAGCGGCGTCGTTGCCGCCGCATCTCTGAAAGCGCGACGGTCAAGGCGAATCTGCCCTGACACTGTTTTTCCCTGACTCCGGGTCGGCGCCCACTCATCTCTTCGCCCTGGCTGCGGGCATGAATATAA
>JBDKRA010000035.1:0-2354 GCA_039683615.1 Phycisphaerae bacterium | reverse complement strand
CCTGCCAGGGCGCAGCCTACGTGCGCCAGCGCGCCATCATCAAAGAGAACGCCTCGCTGGCCGCCATCTATCGGGCCGCCGGCGCGACCATCAAGGGCGTGGATGCCGACTTCCCCGTGCCGCGCTTCTACTGCCCCGTGGGCGACACCCCGACCTTCCATATTGCCCGCGTGCTTCAGGAAGAGGGCGGTGCGGTGCGCTGGAAGAACGGCAAGCTGCAATTCGTCCGGCTGGGCGACCTGTTCAAGCAGGCCACGGTGCTGACCCTGCCCGACAACACCAGCGAGGACGTGGAAAGTGGCTTCCTCGAACGGCATACGGTGCCCTGGTTCTTCTCGCTGGCCGCATCCGGCGCGGCGGTGTTTGGCAACCGCGACAAGCCGCGTGCGGTGCGCTTCTCCCCATTCAAGGATGCCCAGCGCCTGCGCAACATGACGCGCTGCCTGGTGCATCGCAAGACCTCGCGCACGACCATGCGCGGGAACGTCGTGGCCGGCGACCTGATCGCCTACGCCGGCGGCGCCAAGCTGGCCGTCATCACGGCGGCCCACGTCTTCGGCAGCGGCACGGATGACGGCGGCCAGCAGGAAGCCTATACCCGGCTCTGGGTAGGGAGTCTCGAAGAATGAAGGCGGGCGAAACCTACGGCTTCTGGCCGGGCCGCTATCCCGCCATCGTGCGCGGGTATGACGCGGGCGCGCGCATGTGCCGCGTGGAGATTCCGGGCCTGACCGACGGCGGCGACGTGCTGCCGCTGGCCGAGATCGAGTATTCCCTGGGCGACAAGTCGCGCGTCGGCACGAACTCCACCGAAATCGAAATCACGGCGGGCGACACCGTCTGGGTGGCCTTCATCGGAGGCGACGCGCGCTATCCCATCATCACCGGCTACCGGAACCCGCAGGCGGGAAATTCGACGGGCTGGCGCCGCTGGCACCATGCCAACATGGAGTTGCTTGCCGATGCGCTGATGAACCTGATTGCCCGGGGCGACGTGCTCATCAAGTCCGGCTCCCATGTCACGGTGCAGGCCCCGCAGGCAACGGTGGACTCCCCGGAAACCACCTGCACGGGGAATCTGACGGTGAAGGGCGGCCTGACGGTGGAGGGTGCGGGCGGCAAGGCATCGAAGGTGAATGGTGGCTTTGCCGTCGAGGGCGGTTCCCTGACGCACGACGGCAAGAACGTGGGCAGCAACCACAAGCACGGTGGCGTCTCGCGTGGTGGCTCAAACACCGACGACCCGATTTGAAAGAGAAAGGAAACCTGACCATGAAGAACCTGCTTTTCAGCTTTGAAGACCTGTCGGCCAAGGACAAGGCGGCCAAGCAGGCCGTCCGCTTCTTCTCGCGCGCTGGCGCGAACGTCGTGCAGCAAGACGTGCCGACCACGGTGAAGCGTTCGTCCGGCATCACCTACCGGGAAATGACCCTGACCTTCGCCGATTCCCAGCAAGTGGTGCTGCGCATAAAGCAGTCGGGCGACATCTTTCAGGTACTGGTGAACGGCAAGGCGCTCCCCATCAAGAACCAGGATGACCATGTGAAGGCCATTGCCGAAATCGTGCAGGCGATGGACGCCGGGCGCGTCAAGTTCCAGAAGGTGCTCGCCGCTGCGAAGGTGAAGCCGCCCGTCGGGATCCGCACTGCCGCCCCGAAGATGGAGCAGGTGCTGACCCAGAAGCGCGACGCGCTGAAGGAATCCATCGCGTCCGTGCGCGAGCAGATTGCCAGCCTGGCGTCCGCCGCCGCCTGACACCATGAGCAGCAGGCCAACGCCGCCGCCGTCGCCGGAAGAATCGGCCAAACGGCTGCGCGCGATGGCCGACGAAATGGCCGACATGGCCGCTGCCCTGGACTACTTCGGCGGCTTCTCCAAGAAGTCGAAATCAGGCCGCGACCTGGCCGACATCTGCATTCTCATCCATCAGGTTGCCGCCGACCTTCAGGCGGAAAACTCCCCGAATTGACAGGCAAGCGGGCCATACCATGCCTGCATGACCAGTACGCCCCTGCACCTCATCGAGAGCGCGGCCCACGAGGGCGCTTTCGGCCAGAACCTGACGCCCGAGCCGTCGGCGGCCCAGTGTCGCGCCGGCAACTACAAAATGGGGCGGGTGGGCCTGTACGGGCTGAATCTCGTCATCGAGCAGCCGCGCGGTAGCACGCGCTCCGGCATGGATGAAAAGACCGGCAAGGCGTGGTCTAGCCGCATGGCGGCGCACTACGGCTACATCGCCGGAACGACCGGCGCAGACGGCGATGGCGTGGATTGCTTCATCGGCCCGTACCCGGACGCCGAGCGGGCCTACGTCATCAACCAGAACATCAGCGGCCAGTTCGACGAGCACAAAG
>JBDKRA010000034.1:0-24624 GCA_039683615.1 Phycisphaerae bacterium | reverse complement strand
CAATCCCATTGGCCGGCGTGAAGGCCAACTCGCTCTCAAACGGCGCCACCGGCTGGGCCTGGCAAGCCAACGCATACAGCCCGGCTATGAGTGAGAGGATCAGGTACGGTTTGGTTCGTATGCACATCTGGATTTGCACCTGCCGGAGCTTTAGACGGATCGCCGCGAGCACGTATTCCTAACTTCTACTCAGAGCTGCCAAACGCCTGCTTTAGTAGACACTCCTATACCCCTTCGCGGACGACCTGCAAAGCCTCTGTAGGCACTTTTGAAGCAAGCCTGAGGGGCGATTTCCCTATTGACAGCGAAGACTACTTGGCGATAATGCCAAATATGTTCGCGCTGAACCCGCGGCCCCGCCTGAGGGCGCCGCGGTGAGCCTGGTTTCGAGGGAGCCCAAGATGAAGATCGAGGTACTGGGGACAAGTTGCGCCAAGTGCAAGAAACTCCACGAAAACGTCGAGACGGCCCTGAAGCAGTCGGGCATCCAGGCGGAGGTCGAGAAGGTCTCAAGTGTGCCCGAGATAGTCAAACGCGGGGTCATGTTCACCCCGGCGTTAGCCATCGATGGCGAGATCAAGTCCTCAGGCAAGGTCCTGGCACCGGACAAGATCGTGGAACTGCTGCAGGCTGCGCAAGCCTAGCGCCGAACCATCCCAGGCTCTGCGGCATACGCCGCCCAGGGGAGTGACACCATGCGCCAGGTTGGGACGGTGTGCGAGGCAGCCAGGGGCTAATCAGCCGCATAGGAGCAGGTTTCATGAAATCCGCACAGCTTATTGGACTGGTTGTGGTGCTGGTAGCCGTCGGGGCAATAATCGCCCTCAAGAGCAGCAAGGCCCGCGAGGCGACAGAGACCGCCTCTACCGTGCAGGCCGACTTGCCGCGTCTTGTGGACCTTGGCTCGACCACCTGCGCCGCCTGCAAGAAGATGGACCCGATCATCAAGGAACTCAAAACCGAGCTTCAGGGCAAGGTCAACGTCGAATTCATTGATGTAGCCACCGAGGTCGAGGCCGCCGACCAGTATCGCATACAAGTCATCCCGACACAGATCTTCTTCGACGCCACGGGCAAGGAAGTAACGCGGCACGAGGGCTTCATGCCCAAAGAAGACCTCCTGGCCCAGCTTGAGAAGATGGGCGTGGCAGTCAGATAGCGGCGTTTGTCAAAATGCGCGCCAAAGTAGGCACGGAGGAGGGATACCTTGGACAGCATCATGCGGGCCGTGGAGCAGGCGCTTAGCAACTCGTCGCTGCTGGTCATTCCGCTCGTGTTTCTCGGTGGCGCCTTGACCGGCATGAACCCCTGCGTCTTCCCGACCATCCCGGTCATCATCGGCTATATCAGCGGCCAGCGCGACCAGCCCCGGTGGCGCGGGTTCGCCCTCGGGCTGACTTTCGTGCTCGGCCTCGCGATTACGTACGTAATCCTCGGCGCGACCGCCTCCTTCGTCGGCACCGTGCTCGGCCTCTCGCGCCATCACTGGATGTATATCGTGGCCGGCGTCTGTATCCTCGTCGGCCTGAACATGGCCGGGCTGCTGCCGCTGAATTTCGCCGTCTGGGCGCCCGCCCAGAGCAGATGGTCGCGTCTCAGCGGCTTTCTCGGCGCGCTGGTGCTGGGCATGCTCTTCGGCCTCGTCGCCAGCCCGTGCGCCATGCCGATCCTCACCCTCATCCTCGCGCTGATCGCCCAGAAGGGCCAGGTGGCCTACGGATCGCTGCTGATGTTCGTCTACGCGGTCGGCCACGGGCTGCCGCTCATCATCCTCGCCACAGTGGCCGGGGCGCTGACGAGCCTGGAGCGATTCACGAATTACTCGATCATCTTCCAGCGCGTCGGCGGCTGGATCCTGATCGCAGTGGGCATCTGGTTCATCTGGATGGCGTAACGGCGGACCGGTGGTCCGCCCACAACGCCGTCACCACCGGGCGCGCCACGGTGCGCCCTTACTGGAGGCACATATGGACGACGTCAAGCGAGCAGTCAAAGAGAACTACGCGGAAGTGGCACGCAAAGCCAAGAGCGGCTGTGGCTGCGGTCCAGTGAACCAGGTTGCTCCGGAGTCGGTCGGCTATCAGGCCGCGGACGTGTCAGCCGCGCCTGAGGGCTCCAATATGGGCCTCGGCTGCGGCAACCCACTCGCCATCGCAGACCTCAAGCCCGGCGAGACGGTGCTGGACCTCGGCTCCGGCGGCGGCTTCGACTGCTTCCTCGCCGCGAACGCGGTCGGTCCCGAGGGGCGCGCTATTGGCGTCGACATGACCGAGGAGATGATCGAGGCGGCAAGGGGCAATGCGGCCAAGGTGGGCTACACCAACGTTGAGTTTCGCCATGGCGAGATCGAGCAACTGCCAGTCGACGACGCCACCGTGGACGTGGTCATCAGCAACTGCGTCATCAACCTCGTGCCCGACAAGCACCGAGCCTTCGCCGAGGCCTACCGCGTCCTCAAGCCCGGCGGCAGGCTGCACGTCTCCGACATCGTGCTCAGCGGCGAGGCGCCGCCCGAGGTGCTGGCGAGCGTGGCTGCTTACGTGAATTGCGTAGCGGGGGCTGTCAGCGAGACCGAGTACCTGGGGGCGATGCAGGCGGCGGGCCTGACGGACATCACGATCCACACGCGCCGGGACGCCTCGGAGTTGCTGAACGGTTGCTGCGGCGCCGACAGCGAACCCACCCCATGCTGCTGTTGCAGCGAAGCACCGGCCGACGTTGCCGGCCTCGCCGAATCCATCACAGTGAGCGCGCGCAAGCCCCTCTGAATTTCGGAGCATTCAATGGCAAAGTCTGCAGCCAGCCGCCTTTCTTTCCTCGACCGCTACCTGACCCTCTGGATCTTTCTTGCAATGGCAATCGGGGTGGCCATCGGCTATGTGGCCCCCGAGTTGATCAACAGCCTGAACAAGGCCTCGCAGCTCGGGACGACCTCGATCCCGCTCGCGATTGGGCTAATCCTCATGATGTACCCGCCGCTGGCGAAGGTGCGCTATGAGCGCCTCGGCGACGTGTTCCACAACGGCCGCGTGCTCACTCTCTCGTTGGTGCAGAACTGGGTCATCGGCCCCATCCTCATGTTCCTGCTCGCGATCCTCTTCCTTCGGGGCGAGACGGCATACATGTACGGCCTCATCATGATCGGCCTCGCACGCTGCATCGCGATGGTAATCGTGTGGAACGACTTGGCCGAGGGTGACTGCGAATACTGCGCCGGGCTCGTGGCCTTCAACTCGATCTTCCAGGTTCTCTTCTTTTCGGTCTATGCCTATGTCTTCATCACAGTGCTTCCGCCGCTGTTTGGACTGCCAGGCACCACGGTCAATGTCACTATCGGCCAGATCGCCCAGAGCGTGTTCATCTACCTCGGCATTCCCTTTCTGGCGGGGCTGATCACACGCTTCACGCTGGTGCGCGCCAAGGGGCGGACATGGTACGAGACCCGCTTTATCCCAAGGATCAGCCCGATCACGCTCATCGCGCTGCTCTTTACCATCATCGTGATGTTCTCGCTCAAGGGCCAGTACATCGTCCGCCTGCCGCTGGACGTCCTGCGGATAGCGGCGCCGCTGCTGGTCTACTTCGTGATCATGTTCCTCGCCTCGTTCGCGCTCAGCATGAAGGCGCACGCCACCTATGGGCAGACGGCGACGCTGTCCTTCACGGCGGCGAGCAACAACTTTGAGCTGGCGATTGCGGTGGCCGTAGCGGTATTTGGGATTGATTCGGGAGAGGCGTTTGCAGCAGTGATCGGCCCGCTGGTGGAAGTCCCGGTCCTGATCGGCTTAGTGAACGTGGCGCTGTGGCTACGGGACAGGTATTTCGAATGCCCGGAGCCGGCCTGTACGGTCGAGAGCTAGGTCTGTAGGGGCGGACCGTGGTCCGCCCGAGAATGGGCTTCTCCTGTAGGACAGGGGCTCGTCTGTAGGGCGTAGCGACGTCCGCGTCGCAGGGGCTCGTCTGTAGGGCGTGGGCTCCGCGGCTCTGCTGTAGGGCGGGGGCTCGTACCCCGCCGGCCGGTATCACCGACTACCCCAACGGCGGGGTACAAGCCCCCGCCCTACAGCCCGAAAAGCTACCCCATCACCACACAATCCGCCAGCATGAACCACCCCTGATCCGCCGCTGTGGACTTCTCAACCGTCGCGATGCGGATCTCATTGTCCCCCTGCTTGAGAACCCCAACCGGCACCGCTAGCTCCTGTGCCGACCAATTGCGCTCGGCGCACGTATTCGGCCCCTCAAAGACCACCTGGCCGTTGATGCTGACCTTGATCTTTACCGCTCCCGGCTTGTCATCATCCTGCCCGGTAAGTACGAGCTTGGCCGCCTTCGCGGGAGCTTTGTCCAGCTTCAGTACCGTCCACATCTGCGGGCTGTCGCTGTCCTTGCCATAGATCCAAACGGCCCGCCGCGCCGGGCAGTCGAGAGCATATTCCTGCGGGCCCTTGCAGCCCCGGAAGCCATCGAGGTCCAGCCGCCAGCCGCCGGGGACCGCGACCTGCGAGTAGCGCTCCCGCTCGGCGGCAAAGGTCTCAGCGGGCTTGGCAATCAGACGATCTATGACTGGATCGGCATACCACGGCTGCCGCGTGACGCGCAGGCGCGAAATCTTGTACAGCCAGTCCTCCGTCGGGACCCGCCGGATGAAGGCCGTGATCCGCATCGCCCGCGCGATGCTGCAGAACTCCGCCAGCCGCTGCGCAAACTGCTCCTCGCTGATCTCCAGCTTCCCATTGATCGGGTTTCGCGCGTTGAGGTCCCCAAACAGCACGCAGAGCTTCTCCCCGCGCACACGGTATAGCCGCGCCCTGTCGCCCTGGACCTTCGCCTCGCCCTCCGCCAGCATCGCCAGCGCCGTATCGGCATACGCCGCAGTGACAGTATGCGGGCTGGGCGCTTCGCACATCTGATGGATCGGCCGCTCCTTCATCTCCTTGGACATGAAGTCGAAGTACTGCCGCACCTGCGGCGCCGCCGCGCCGTAGTACGCGTCCACAAATTCCTTCATCAGCGGCTCCACGGGAGCCTTCGGATGCCACAGGAGCTCGCTGTTGACATAGATGAACATGTCGCGGAAGTTCTGCGGCGTGCCGCAGTAGAACAGCCCCTTGACCCCATTCGCCGCATACAGATCGAGCTTGCTCTTCATCGCCCAGAAGCTGCCGAACGGCTCGTAGTAATTCTGATACCCGGTCGGGTAATCGAAGATATACATGTTGTTCGGGCACTTCTTGAACCAGCCCATCACGTCCTGGTAGCCCTGTTGGTTCTTCTCACACGTGAAGTCATGGCTGTGGCAGCCGGTGCGGTTCGGGTACGGACAATACTGCACCATGACATTCGGCTCGGGCATGACGCGCACCGGAGGCGGCGAGGTGGCATTGGTATACGCCAGCGTCAGAATCCGCTTGTCCGGATGCTTCTTCGCGCACTCGCGCGCAATGTAGTTCACGTACTCAAGCAGCCTGTCGGTCATCTCCACGCCCGGCACGGCATCCAGCGCCTTGCACTGGTCGCACTCGCACCACGCAAAACCGTCGCCCTGTGAGACCCCGAAGAACTTCCGGTCGCTCTGCTTGTCCATCAGGGCAACCATCCGCTCGGCGCTGATGCGGCGCACATCCGGATTGGACAGGCACAGGTGCACATCAAAGCTCTGCGCGTTCTCCCCTTTGGTCAGCCGCCGACCGTCCTTCTGCAGCGCAAAGTACTCCGGATGCTCCTCGTGGTACTTGTCATACGGCAGCAGGTACCCCGACGAGTGCACGATGTTCCCCGGCTCGCCAAGCTCAGCGGGGGACATCATGTCATCCTTGAGCGTCTGCCCAAGCTTGGCATTGCCCGACACGTTGCGAAACTCGTAGAAGGGCTTGTCGCTCAGCGAGCATTCAGGGATGGTAAGCGCCGCAATCTGCGGTACGACCTCACAGGTAGGCGCATAGAACTTGCAGCCCAGCCGCCGCAGCAGCGCATAGGCCCCATAGACAGTGCCCGCATCGCGCCAACCACAGACCGCCGCCCTGCCCCCCTTCACCTTCACCACATACCCGTCAGGCGCGACCTTATCAAGCTCCGCCTGCGTGATCAGTCCCGACTTCTTGGCCAGCGCCCCAACAACAATCGCGCCCGGCCGTTTCGCCTCGGTGGCTTCCTCGGGAGTCTGAACGCAGCCGGTGATCGTCTCGAGATAGCTGGCAAGCTCATCGGCGGCCAGCCGCTCGCGCTTGGTGGCGTCAGGTGCGATGATGATGCCGGCGGCCGGCGTCTTGGGAGCGACAATGATCTTCCCCGCCGGGCGCGGCGGCGCGGGCGCCTCGATGCGGATCAGGTAGGTCGAGATGCTCTCGCTTCCAGCCCGTACGGCAAGGCCGGCGAACGGCCAAATCCCCTGCTTGCTGCCAAAGCGCTCGGCACGGCCATCCAGCGGGTACACGTTGCCGAAGTCCACAGCCTCGACGATGATCGTGCGCTCGGGCGTCTTCAGCGTCATCACCGGTCCGGCGGGTGCCAGACCTCCGGAGCCGACCTGCTCGGGCAGGGGCTCGCGAGAGGTGACTGTCCCGGCGATGTTGGCCATCTCAATGGTTGCGCCCTTGAGAAGCTCTGCCGGAATGTGCCCGATAGCATACTCAACCGGCCCAGTCTGCGCGTCAGCGACGAGGCTGACCCTCACTGTCACCCGCACCGCCGCGTCCTCAAGCGTCACGTCATAGCCATAGTGCCCACCGGGCAGGTCGGCGGCCAGCGAGAGAGTCCGCCCGTCAGCGGAGACCGTAGCGGTACCTTTCTTCCACGCGTCGACCGAGCTGATCAAGGTCGCCTTGTACTCCGGCGTGAACACATTCACATAGGAGCCCTTGGAGATCAGCGTCCCGCCATGGGTCAGCGACAGCCCCTTGGCGTCCAGTGTCGCCGACCAGTCCCCGCGCACGGCGGTAACCGGCTTATCAGCCGCGTTAGCCACCATCGCGCCGAGCATCAGCAGCGCGAGACATACGCACAATCGGTTGAGGGTGCTCATGGGTTAGTAAACCTCCGGCTGATAGCATTAGGTCCTGTCGACAAACAGCAAGCACGCCGGCGAGGGCAGGGGCAGCGGCTTGCCAACCGCAACCAGCCCCCCATCCTCCCCCACCGCAAACACCACAATGCTGTCGCTATGCATGTTCGCGGCCAGTACCCACCGCCCGTCCGCCGTCACCGCGAAGTTCCGCGGATGCTCCCCGCCCGTCGGCACATGCCCCGCCGCCTCCAGCAGCCCGCCATCCCCAACGCGGAAGATCGCCAGGCTGTCATGCCCGCGGTTCGAGCCATACAGGAACTTCCCATTCGGGTGTACATGGATATCCGCGCAATAGCTGGTCCCGCTCCAACCCTCTGGCAGGGCAGACACAGTCTGCACTTCAGTAAGCGCACCTGTCTCCCCATCCCACCGGTACACAACCACCGTGTTCGCCAGCTCCGTGATCAGATACGCCCACTGCCCGTTCGGGTGGAAGGCAAAGTGCCTCGGCCCGGCTCCCGCCGCCACCACGACCGCCTCATGCAGTCGCAGCTTCCCCGCCTGCCGGTCCAGCTCATACACCATCAGCCGGTCAATACCCAGGTCGGGCGCGATCACGAACCGCCCCGAGGGGTCGAAGTTGGCGGAATGGGCGTGCGGCCCCTCCTGCCGGTCGGCGACAGGCCCGCTGCCCTCATGCTGCGCCAGATCAGCGGTCTCCCCCACTTTCCCATCCGGCAGCACCCGGTGCAGCGACACGGCCCCGCTGCCATAGTTGGCCGTCACTACCCACTCTCCGCACGGGTCCACCGCCACATGGCACGGACCCGCGCCGCCGGTGCTCTGCCAGTTCAGCACCCGCCCCTCCCCCGTCTCCCCTTCCAGCGCCACAGCCGCCACCGCTGCCGCCCTCTCCTCCTCACACACCGCATACAGCCAGCGCCCACTCGGGTGCGCCGCGAGAAACGAAGGATTGCGCAATCCGCCCAGCGCCCCAATTACCTCAAGCGCCCCCGTATCACCGTCAAAACGAAGCGCGTAGATACCCTCGCTGCCTCGCACCGAGTATGTCCCTGCGTATAGCATCGCCGCCTCCTACTCCAGCATCTCCGCGATGGTAACTTCGCGCCCCTCGGCCAGCGACCGCTGCCCCGCCTCCAGCACCGCGATGACCTCGACCTCTTCATCAATCGGCACGCTGACTTCGCCGTCCCGCACCAGCGCCATGAACCGCTGCATCAGGTACACATACAGGTCGGTCAGACTCGGCGTAACAGACTTCCAGCCCTTGGTTCCGTACAGGTTGATCTGGTACCCGCCAGCCATCTGCGGCTGCTGCCCCACGATCATCATCAAGTCATGCCCGTCTGCATAGCGCACGCGAACCACGTTGCGATCCGGCACGCCCACATTCAGGCACGACACCGCGCCCGGCGCAAAGACACCATACGCCATCGAAAGCGCATGAATTCCATACCAGATCGGGTCGCCGCCGCCGGCCACGCTCGCGAGGTTCACCTCTCCGAACGCCCCCGACCGGTACTCTTCGCGCAAGGCCACGATATCGGGCACAAACCGCAGCGAGCTCGCCGACATGAACGGCGCGTTGTACTTCTTCGACAAATCCGCGATCTGCTTGGCCTCACGCGCCGTCATGGCCAGCGTCTTGTCACAGAAAGTCGGCAGCCCCTTCTCCAAAGCCGGCGGCGCATATTTGTACTGTGACCCCGACCCATCATCCGGAATAATCACCGCGTCCACGCCCTCGGTACACTCCTCCGGCGTGTCGCACACTTCCATCCCCACGATCGCCGCCAGATGCTCCGCCGCCTCGCGCACGGGATCCCAGATCTTCACCGCGCGCACGTCGTCAAACTTGCGCTCCACGGGCCGGAAGGGGAACTTGCCCTCGCCCGCATGGGCCTCAAGCTGCGCCTCGTCGTAGCCATTGAAGCAGCACGAGAAGATCGGGCCATGGGTCATTGCAGCCTGCCGCGGGACGTCATCGCCATTGAAAGTGGGTGCATATGAAGCCGCCGAGATGAGACCAACTCTGATCATCACAAACCCTCCATATTCCGTCAGGTACGCATGGCGTCTCCTTCCCTGCGCCACGCCTGAGACCTTCTGCGAAATCCGGACAGGAATAGCACACAGCGACGGCGAACACCGTGAAGCCGCCCACGACAGGTTCACAGGAGACTACCCATGCCAGAGCGCAATTTCCAGTTCCGACAGCGCCTCAACTCCGTCCACCGCTCCGACCGCCGCGACCCCGCCCTAAAGCCCCAGGCCAATGAGATCGCCGTGCAGGACGGCTGGCGGATCGTGATCAGCGCCGACGCCAGCCAGTATCTCACCGACGTCGCCAAAGACCTGCAGGACTATCTCTTCACCAGCATGCAGGTCTCAACGCTTCTCTCCCACGGCGACAGCGCCGCGTGCCAGGGCGGGGAAATCCGCCTGACCACCAAGGCCGCGTCCCCCGACCTAGGCGCCGGCCTCACCGTCAAGCGCAGCTACCGTCTCCTCGCCCAGCCCGGCTCAATCACCATCTGCGGCAACGACGAGCGCGGCACCGCGCAGGGCTGCTACTACCTCGAGGATATCATGAACCTCCGCGAGGCCCCCTTCGTCGCCCCGACCGACCTCGTCCGCGCTCCGGCCTTCCAGCCCCGCATGATCCACTCCGGCTGGGGCATTGACCAGTTCCCCGATCCCCATCTCAACGCCATCGCCCACGCCGGCATGGACACCGTACTCGTCTTCGTCAAGGGCCCGGACCTGACCACCACCGGCTACCTCGACCTCAACAACCTCATCGACCGCGCCGCCGTCTTTGGCCTCGATGTCTACCTCTACAGCTACCTGCTCAGCGAAAAGCACCCCGAAGACCCCGACGCCGCGGCCTACTACCAGACCACCTACGGCAACCTCATGCGCTCCTGCCCCGGCGCCAAGGGGATCATCTTCGTCGGCGAATCCTGCGAGTTCCCCAGCCACGACGAGCACACCACCGGCAAGCTCCGCCTCGATCCCACGGTGGACCGCACTGTAGAAAAGCGCCCCAGCCCCGGCTGGTGGCCCTGTTACGACTATCCCGAGTGGCTGGAACTCCTCAAACCCATCCTCCGGCAGATCAACCCCGATCTCGACATCGTCTTCTGGACCTACAACTGGGGCTGGGCGCCCGAGGAAGACCGCCTCGCGCTCATCCGCTCTCTGCCCACCGACATCTCGCTGCAGGCCACCTTCGAGATGTTTGAGAACATCGAGAAAGACGGCATCATGACCCGTTGCGTGGACTACACGACCTCCTTCGAGGGTCCCGGCAAGTACTTCCGCAGCGAGGCCCAGGCCGCCCACGAGCGCGGCATCCCGCTCTACACCATGAGCAACACCGCCGGCCTGTCGTGGGACATAGGCGTCATCCCCTACCAGCCCATCCCCTTCCAGTGGGCCCGCCGCTACCAGGCCCTCCGCGAGGCCCAGGAGAAGTGGGGTCTCGTCGGCCTGATGGACTCCCACCACTACGGCTGGTGGCCCTCCTTCGTCAATGAACTCGCCAAGTGGGCCTTCTGGAACCCCGCCACCACGACCGAGGACATGGCCGCCCAGATCGCCCGCCGCGACTTCGGCTCCGAAGCCGCCCCGCTTGTCACTGAGACCTGGCAGGACTGGAGCGAAGCCTGGCGCAGCTACGTCCCGACCAACGAAGACCAGTACGGTCCGTTCCGCGTCGGCCCGGCCTACCCGCTGTTCTTCGAGGAGCGCCCTGAGTTCCCCTCAGCGCCCTACGCACACTTCGGCAGCTGCATCCTGAACACCAAATACAACCCGCACAAGCCCGAGGACCTCGACACCGAGATCAAGCTCCTCGAACGCATGGCCTCCAAGTGGCAGGAGGGCCTCGAGCGCCTCAACCAGGCTCTCGCCCTCGTGCCCGAACGCAAAAAGGCCGAGGCCTCACGCATGGTGAACCTCGGCCAGTTCATCCGCAACTGTGTTCAGACGACGATCAACACCAAGCGCTGGTGGCAGCTCAAGCAGCGCCTGCTCGACACCACCGACGGTGCCGAAGCCGACCAGATCATCGCGGACCTGAAGGCTCTCGGCGAAGCCGAACTGGCCAACGCCGCCGCGACCATCCCGCTCGTCGAGGCCGACTCCCGCCTCGGCTGGGAGCCCAGCATGGAGTACATGACCGACCGCGAGCATCTAGAGTGGAAGATCGCCCAGATGCGCCGCGTACTCGACGAGGAACTCCCGGCCTACCGCCGCAGCCTGTAACTCATCGGAGCACGGTAGGAGCGCTCCCCCGAGCGCGACATTCTGCGCCTACTTACTTGCCCCCTGCCGCCGGTGCGGTGGGGGGCTTTTGCTCTTGTGCCTTCCTGTTGGCCGCCTCAATCTCCGCCCGCGCCTTCATCATCGCTGCCTTCTGTTCCGCCGTCAGAAGCGTCTCCAATTCCTTACCGAAGTTCGTCTTCACTGCCTCAATCATCTGCGTCTGCGCGGCGCCATAGATCCTCGTGAAGGCCGCCTGCGTCGTGTCCACAAGCTTCGTCTGCTGCGGCGTCAGGACCGCCCGCCCTTTTGCCGCAAACAGGTTCTGCGCCTGCTGCAGCGTCGCCTGCGCCGCCTGCCGCTGCGCCGGCGTTGACGTTGCATCCTGCAGTACCAGATTGGACAGCACCACTGCGCTTGAGTTGAAGACCTCGCGATAGGCCGTCGCAAGCTGGTTCGCCTGCTCCGGGGTCAAGCCCACCGCCGCATCAATCCCCGGCGCAAAGGAGTTGATCTGCGGCGTCATGATCGTTAGCACAATCTGTTGCTGCGGCGGCGCTGCCGTATCAGCGGCGCAGACCGCGCCGCAAATCAGCCCTGCGACCAGCGTCAAAACCATCATCCGTGTCTGCATGACAAAATTGCCTCCCAAAATCTGACGTCTCGCCTCTTAGAACTCCAGGAACAACGCCGCCATCCCGCCCTGGTTCTTGTAGCCGCTCTTGAACTCGCTGAAGTACCGCGCCTCGAACGACGTCCCGCCCGATCCGGTGAACGTGAACCCGGTGTTGAGCAGGAACCTGTCCCCGCGGTCGCGGGTTTTGACCGTCAGCAGGTCATCCGGAGCGCCGGAGAACACCGCCGTCACGTCATTGTCACCGTTGCCGATCTCCTTGGCATACGCCAGCCCCAGGTCGGGGATGAAGTACCCGCCGCCAGAGCGGATCTTGTACTTGAAGTGCGCCCCCACCTCCACGACCGTGGACTCGGTCGTGTGGCTGTTCACATTCAGGTCAAGCGATCCCGCCCCGGTCTCTTCGAAGGGGTCCTCATCCACCGAAGCGTGCAGCAGCGACAGATACGGCTCGAACCCGAACCGCCCGCTGGCGTACATGCCCACCCGCAGCGAGGCAGCCGTCGACTCGCCCGAGTGCAGGCTCTCCATCATGTTGCTGATGCCGGCGAAGTGCACCGCGCGTCTCTGGCTGAAGTCATAGTCTCCCTTTGCCAGACTCGCTTCCAGGTAATAGTGCCGGGCCAGGTAGTTGCTGTACAGCGCCCCGATCTTCGCGCTGATCCCGCCCTGCATCGGTCCTACATCCACCGACAGGTCGGCTGACTCGGTGATGTAGGCCGCGCCCAACAGCCACTTGTTCGACATCCGGTAGTCGAGACCCCACGTGCCGCCTGACACGTTGTAGTCCCAACCCGTGTAGTCCGCCGATGAGTCCTGATCGCCGGTCTGCCTGAACCGCTCGTACCACACCTGCTCCCGCGGCATGGGCTTGGACACCGTCACGCCCGCGGCATCGCGCTTCTCCCGCAGGTCCGACCGCAGCCGGTAGTTGTGCCGCTGCAGCGTCCGCAGCCCCAGTTGCGTCATGTCCAGCGCCACCTGCGAGGCCGCACCATACGCCCCCGGCGCCACGCCCTCATAAGCCGCCGCCAGCTCATCGGGATCGCTGATGCTCACCAACTGCTCGATGATCGACTCCATGTCGGAGTTCGTGCCATTGGCTGTCAGCTCGTTGAACGTCTCACCCACCGACGCGCCGTTCCCTGTCACTCCGTCCGGCGTGAAGTCCACGTTCGCATTGAGAGCCAGGCCGTTCTCACCCGGCTGCAGCGTCAGCCCCACCACCGCCGAGGGGTCAAAGTCCAGTTGCAGGTCTCCGGCGGTGACTGTCCCGCCGCCGCTGATGAGCGTGATCTGGCTCTCACCGGAGACCACGCGCCCCGGATGCAGCAGCGTCGCCTCAACGGTGCCCGCCGCGGTAACATTCCCGCTCACCGCCAGCAGGTCCGACGCGCCGCTGCCGGACAGGTCCACATCCATCTGCAGCCGCCCGGTCGAGGTTTGCTCGAAGTCGCCGGTCACCGTTGTCGTGATCGCATTGCCCGCGCCACCGGGAGAGATCAGGCCCGCATTCGTCAGCGTTCCCCCATCGAGGTTCACCGTCTGACCGGAGATGAGCGTCCCCTCGCTCTGGTTGCTGAAGCCGCCCAGCGCCACATCGCGGCTCAGCGCCGCCGCCAGCGCCGTCTCGCTGGTGGACTGCTCGACGCCGAGGTTGATCTGCCCGATGATCGTGCCATAGTTCGTAATCGTCTCAGTGCCGGTCGTCCCGAGCACCGCCCAGCCCTCAAGCTCGTCGGTGGTGCTGAGTGTGCCCCGGTTGGTGAGCGTGTTGTTGCCACCGTCCATGAACATGACAGCCGCGCCCCCATGCCCGCCCTGCACCGAACCACTCGCGATCTCAATCGTGATATCACCGGCTCCGCCGACGCCGATGCTCTGCGCCAGTATCCCGCACGAGGCGTTGCCAATGGCCGCGATGTTGCCGTTCAGCGTGATGTTGACATCGCCGCCCGTCTCGCTGCCACCGGCGCTCTGCGCAAAGATACCGTGCGCAACCGCGCCCAGCGTCACAATGTCCCCGGTCTGCGCCACGGTCACCGCTCCCGCCGAACCCGCGCCGCCAACGCTGCCCCACCATCCTGGCCCGATCCCGGCGTCGCCCATCGCGCCGCCACCGCCGCCCACGCTCTGCGCGAAGATGCCGAAGGACCCGAGCCCGTGCGTCACGATATCGTTGGTGTTGGTGACGCTGACCGCGCCGCCGTTCCCGCCGCAGCCGCCCTCGCGCGCGATCCCGAGCCCCAGACCGAAATCATACTCAGTGTAGTCCGAGAACTCGCGCTCGATATTGCCCGCCACGCCACCGCCGCCGCCGACGCTCTGCGCAAAGACCGCACTCGAGGCCACACCAAAGGTCTCAATAGCGCCGCTGTTGATCACGGTCACCGCGCCGGCGTCACCCGCTGCCCCGCCCGCGCCACCAATCCCCAGCCGGGAGTCATAGCCGACCTGCGCCGACCCGCCGGCGCTCGTGCCCTCCGCGAAGGCCTGCGCGATCCCGCCGCCGCCGCCCACGCTCTGCGCCATGATCCCGACGGACATGAGACCATCAGTCCGGATGTTGCCGCTGTTGTTGACACTTACCGCCGCGCCATTGCCGCTCGCCCCGCCGTTGCCGCCCACCGCGATGGACATATCCCGCAGTTCGGCCAGCATGTCATTCGTGCCACCGCCCTCGTCAATGAAGGGGTCCAGCGCAAGCTGCACATAGTCGACCTCGGTGTTGGTGCCGAGAATCCCGTCGCCACCCGCGCCACCACCGGCCCCGACGCTCTGCGCAAAGATGCCCGCCGACATCACACCTTGCGTGTAGATGTCTCCGGAGTTGTTGACACTGACGGTCCCCGCGTCATTGCCGGTGCCGCCATTGCCGCCGATCACCATCTCCAGGCGCCAGTTCTCGCCAGGGTTTGACCCAGCCGTAAGGCGACCGCTCCCGGGCCCAAACATGATCGAGACGCTGCGGGCGCTGCCGCCATTGCCGCCGCCGCCACCGATGCTCTGCGCCCTGATTCCGTCGGACATGTTGCCCAGGGTGATGACCGCGCCGCTGTTATCAACGGTCACCGCACCGCCGGTGTTGCCCTCGCCACCCGCACCGCCGACCGAGATACTGCCATTGACCGTATGCCCCTGGCTCGACGCGCCTGCGCCAAAGGTCGCCGTGAAGCTCGACCCGCCGTTCCCGCCGCCGCCGCCGAGGCTCTGCGCGATGATCCCATACGAATCATCGCTGCGAGTGGTGATCGCCGCGCTGTTGCTCACGTCAACCGCCCCGGCCACATTACCCGCCCCGCCCTGCCCGCCTATGGACACCGACGCGTTGATATTCCAGCTACTACTGGTGGTGCCGCCAAAGCCCAGCGTCGCCGCCGCGCTCGAGCCGCCATTGCCGCCCCCTCCGCCGATGCTCTGCGCCAGGATACCATGCGAGCTAACCCCGACCGTATCAACGATACCGCTGTTGTCTACGCTGACCGCTCCCGCCGCGCCACCAGCGCCACCAGTTCCGCCAATCGCCACCGCCAGCTCCTGCCCGCCCTGCCCCGAGAACCCGCCCGCAAAGGCGAACCCGCCGTTCCCGCCGCCGCCACCGATGCTCTGAGCTAGAATGCCCACCGCGCCGTCGCTATAGTCCACCAGCCCCGGCGGTCCGATCTGCTCGTCATCCTCAGCCGTCGCCACCGCAGCCGCTTGCTCGTTGGTAAAGCCCGTGAAGCCCGACTGGGTCACGATGTGCCCGGAGTTCACCACCGTCACCGCGCCCGCATCCCCGCCGGCCCCGCCGGAGCCACCCAGGCTCACTGACAGGCTGGTGCCGGTCTTGCCGGGGGTCAATGACCCCGTCGCGGCGAACCCGCCAACACCGCCGCCGCCGCCGATGCTCTGAGCAACCAGCCCATGTGACTGGTTGCCGCTGGTCACCACGTCACCGGCGTTGTTGACGTCCACCCCGCCCGCGCTGCCCGCGGCCCCGCCGGACCCGCCGATGGCAACCGACATGCTCGTCGAGTTGTCGCCGGTACCCAGCGCCGCCGCCAGGCTCCCGCCGCCATCTCCACCGCCGCCGCCCACACTCTGCACCAGCAGCCCATAGGCCGCGTCGCCTTCAGTCTGGATGAGACCGGCATTATCAACGGTCACACTGCCGGCGTCCCCCGCCACACCGCCCATACCGCCGACGGACACCGACATTGAGGTTTCCTGCCCCAGGCTCCCCGCGAGCGTTCCACTGAACCCGCCCGCGCCGCCGCCACCACCGATGCTCTGCGCCAGCAGCCCATGCGCGCCGCCGCCGGCAGTCACCAACTGTCCCTCATTCGAGACCGTCACCGCGTCGGCATTCCCGCCCGTCCCGCCCATACCGCCCATGCTCATGGACAGACTGCCGCTGTTGTTCGAAAGTCCACCGGCGATGCTGAAGCCACCCGTCCCACCGCCGCCGCCGATGCTCTGCGCCGCGATGGCGTACGACACCCCGCCACCCGTCTGGATAGCGCTCGTATTATCAAGCGTCACCGTCGAACCCGTGCCGCCCTCGCCGCCGAACCCGCCGACGCTGAAGTTCAACGACGCGCTCTCACTCAAGCCCCCGGACAGGCTGAACCCGCCGTCGCCGCCGCCGCCACCCACGCTCTGCGCGAGCAACCCGTACGCATGGTCGCCCCCGGTGATGATCGCCTCGCCGGTGCTGGTCAGCGTCACCGCCGCACCGCTGCCACCCGCCCCGCCGAACCCGCCGATGCTCGCCCCCACCGCCGCGCTGTTTGTGGACACGCCCAACGTCGCGCTGAACCCGCCCGTCCCGCCACCGCCGCCGATGCTCTGCGCCACAATGCCGTGCGCGTCCGCGCCGCCGGTCTGTACGCTCGTCTCGCTGGTCAGGCTCACCGCCCCGCCGTCGCCGCCCAGCGCTCCGAACCCACCGAGGCTCAGGTTCACTGCCGCCGAGCTGCTGATACCACCCGCCGCGGAAAAGCCGCCATCGCCGCCGCCGCCACCCACGCTCTGCGCCAGCACCCCAAACGCCCGCCCGCCGGTCGTCACAATCGCCTCGCCAGTGCTCGCCACGCTCACCGCCGCGGCATTTCCGCCGCTGCCACCGAACCCGCCCACACTCGCCCCAACCGCTGCGCCATCCGTGCTGATGCCACCGGTAACGCTAAACCCGCCCGTCCCGCCACCTCCGCCAACGCTCTGCGCCACCAGCCCATGTGCCCCGTAGCCACCAGTCTGCACGCTCGTCGCGCTCGTCAACGCCACCGTGGACGCGTCGCCGCCGCCCTCGCCAAATCCCCCGAGGCTCAGGTTGACCGTCCCGCACTCACTGATCCCCGCCGACACGCTAAAGCCCCCATCTCCGCCACCGCCACCGACGCTCTGCGCCAGCACCCCATACGCGCGATCCCCGGCCGTCGTGATGACCTCACCCGTGGTCGTCAGCGTCACCGCGTCCGCGGCCCCGCCGCCGCCACCGAACCCGCCGACGCTCAGCCCCACGCTCGCCCCCTCGGGCGTGATGTTGCCCACCACGCTGAACCCGCCCGCGCCGCCGCCGCCGCCGATGCTCTGCGCCACAAGCCCGTGCGAGTCCGCGCCGGTCGTCGCAATGTTGCTCGAACTGCTCAACTCAACCGTCCCGGCATTCCCCGCCGTGCCGCCCGAGCCACCCAGGCTCAGGTTCACCGTCGCGCAGTCGCTAATCCCGCCCGCGACGCTGAAGCCACCGTCACCACCGCCGCCACCGATGCTCTGCGCCAGTATCCCATACGACCGCGCCCCCGCCGTCGTGATTGCCTCTGCCGTGTTGGCCACCGTCACCGCTGCCCCCTGGCCGCCACCATCGCCAAACCCACCGATGCTCGCGCCAACCGCCGCCCCCTGCAGCGAGATCCCGCCGACCACGCTGAACCCGCCATTCCCACCGCCGCCGCCGATGCTCTGCGCCACAATCGCGTGCGCATCGTTGCCCGTCGTAGCCATGCTCGCGGTGTTGGTCACGCCGACCGTGCCGCTCATGCCACCCTCGCCACCGAACCCACCTATCGACAGGTTCACTGCCGCCACGCCGCTCAGACCCGCGCCGACGCTAAAGCCACCGTTGCCGCCGCCACCGCCGATGCTCTGCGCCAGCAACCCGTACGACCTGTCTCCCGCCGTCGTGAAGGCCTCCGCCGCGTTATTCACCGTCACTGCCGCCCCATCCCCGCCGCCGCCCGCGAAGCCGCCGATACTCATCGAAAGCTGGTTCGTGCTGCTGGCGCTGCCGGCGATACTGAAGCCACCCGACCCACCACCGCCGCCGATGCTCTGCGCCACGAGGCCATGCGCGTCCGCCCCGCCGGTGGATACGCTTGCCGCATTGCTCACGTCAACCGTGCTCGCCAGCCCCGCCATTCCGCCCGAACCGCCCAGGCTGAACGCAATCGCATTGGACGTGCCGAGCGACCCCGCGACGCTGAACCCACCGTTGCCGCCGCCCCCGCCGATGCTCTGCGCCAAAATCCCATCCGCCCGGTCACCCGCCGTTGATATCGCTTCGCCAGTGTTCGCCACGACCACGGTCCCAGCGCTGGCCCCGCCGCCACCCGCGCCACCAATACTCACGCCCACACCGGTCCCGCCCGCCGCCAATGCTCCCGCGACGCTAAACCCACCCGTCCCGCCGCCGCCACCGATGCTCTGCGCCACCAGCCCATGCGAGTCCGCGCCGCTGGTCCCGACGTTCGTGCTGCTGTTGAGCGTCACCGCCCCGGCCACGCCGCCGCCTGCGCCCGACCCGCCCATACCAAAAGCGACCCCGTTGCCGCCGCCCAGCCCTGCCGCCACGCTGAACCCACCGTCACCGCCGCCGCCGCCGATACTCTGCGCCAGCGCGCCAAACGAGCGATCTCCGCTCGTGACTATCGTCGCGCCGGTCGTCGTCAGACTAACGTCGCTACCATCGCCGCCAACGGCCCCGAAGCCGCCGATACTCGCCGTGACAGCATTACTGCCACTCAGCCCCGCGCCCACTGCAAAACCACCTGCACCACCGCCGCCACCAATGCTCTGCGCGACGATCCCGTGCGAGTCCCTGCCCTCGGTGGTCATGGTGGCAGCGCTCTCTACCGTCACACTGCCGCTATTGCCGCCTGCTCCGCCAAATCCGCCCACCGCCATGTTGACGGACGCCGCGCTCGCGATCCCACCAGCCGCCGTCAGCCCACCGTCGCCGCCACCGCCGCCAACGCTCTGCGCCAGGATGCCAAACGACCTGTCGCCCGTGGTCGAGAATGCCTCTCCGGTGTTAGTCACGGTCACGGCTGCCGCATTGCCGCCGCCGCCACCGAACCCACCCACGCTCATGCCGATCTGCGAGGCGCCGCTGATCCCGCCCACAGCGCTGAGCCCACCCGACCCGCCGCCGCCGCCGATGCTCTGCGCCACGAGCCCGTGGGAGTCCGCGCCACCGGTGCCGATGCTGGCCGCATTGCTGACGCCTACCGTCCCGGCGTCTCCCGCCGTGCCGCCCGAGCCGCCCAGTCCGATTGTCACTGCGGTACCAGTGCTCACCGCGCCAGCCGCGGCAAAGCCGCCGTTACCGCCGCCGCCACCGATGCTCTGTGCCAGTATCCCGTCGGCGCGGTCGCCCTGCGTGGAGATTGCCTCGCCGGTGTTAGCCACGACAACACTCCCGGCTGCCGCGCCGCCACCGCCAGACCCGCCGATGGCTACTGCCAGCCCGCCCTGTCCGAGCGAGGCCGTGCCGGCGACGCTGAACCCGCCCGTCCCACCGCCGCCACCGATGCTCTGCGCCACCAGACCATGCGAATCCGCGCCGCTCGTGCCCACGTTCGTGCTGCTGTTGAGCGTCACTGCGCCACCGGTGCCGCCGCCCTCGCCCGATCCGCCCATACCAAACGCCAGTCCGCCCTCGCCTGCGGCTGATGCAGCTACGCTGAATCCACCGTCACCGCCCCCGCCACCAATGCTCTGCGCGAGCACCCCAAACGAGCGGTCTCCGCCCGTGACAATTGTCTCTCCAGTCGTCGTCACATCCACCTGGTTACCGTTGCCGCCTCCGGCCCCGCTGCCACCGACACCTGCGGTGACGGTTCCAACCACGCTCAGACCCGCTCCGACTGCAAACCCACCAGCCCCGCCGCCACCGCCGATGCTCTGCGCCACTATCGCATGCGAGTCCAGCCCCGCAGTGGACATGCTGGCCGCACTGCTTACGCTCACACTGCCGCTCTCCCCGCCCTCTCCGCCAAAGCCGCCGACCGCCGCGTTCACCGCCGCCACACCTGTAATCCCGCCCGCGGCCGTCAGCCCGCCGTCGCCACCACCGCCGCCAACGCTCTGCGCCAGGATGCCAAACGACCTGTCGCCCTCGGTCGTGAAGGTCTCACCAGTATTCGTCACCGTTACTGCTGCCGCGTTGCCCCCGCCGCCGCCAGCTCCGCCGACAGTCACGCCAACCTGCGCCGCGCCACTGATTCCGCCCCCGGCGCTGAGGCCGCCCGAACCGCCGCCGCCACCGATGCTCTGCGCCACGAGGCCATGGGAATCCGCGCCCCCGGTCGCAACGCTCGCCGCGTTGCTGACGCCCACTGTTCCCGCGTCCCCGGCCGTTCCGCCCGAGCCGCCCAGCCCCAGCGTCACTGAAGTCGAGGCGCTGACCGCACCCGTCGCACTGAAGCCGCCGTTACCGCCGCCGCCGCCAATGCTCTGGGCCAGTATCCCGTCTGCGCGGTCGCCCTCGGTAACGATCACCTCGCCGGTATTCGCCACCACGACGTTGCCCGCCGTTGCGCCGCCACCACCGGACCCGCCGATCCCCACAGCAACGCCGGCTCCGATCACCGACACGCTGCCGGCCACCGCAAAGCCGCCGGTCCCACCGCCGCCGCCGATGCTCTGCGCGACCAGGCCGTGTGAGTCAATCCCGCTGGTCCCCACGTCGGTGCTGCTGTTAAGAGTCACCGCGCCTGCCACACCTCCACCGCCGCCGGACCCGCCCATGCCGAAGCTGATCGCGGCCTCCGCGCCGATGCCGCCCGCGACGCTGAACCCGCCGTCACCACCACCGCCGCCAATGCTCTGTGCCAGAGCCCCAAACGAGCGGTCGCCGCCCGTAATGATCGTCTCACCAGTCGTGGTAAGCGTAACCTCGCCGCCGATCCCACCACCAGCGCCGCCGCCGCCGATGCCCACGCTCACCGGCACACCCGTCGTGATTCCCGCTCCAACGGCGAAGCCGCCCGACCCACCGCCGCCGCCAATGCTCTGCGCGACCAGGCCGTGCGCATCTGCCCCGGCTGTCACCACATTGCTCGCGCTATTCAGGATAGTCGTGCCACCGTCTCCGGCGTGACCTCCCGTTCCCCCTATCCCCACCTGCACCGTCCCCACCAGTGCGGCTCCCGCCGACACGGCGTAGCCACCGTCTCCGCCACCGCCACCGACACTCTGCGCCAGGATGCCGTACGCGTGCTGGCCGCCGGTGCTGATCGTCCCGCCCGTGGTGCCCACCGTAACCACGCCACCCTGACCGCCCTCTCCGCCCGTGCCGCCGATGCTCAGCGCTCCCGACACTCCGGGGCTCAGCGCCGCCGCCACCGCAAAGCCACCAACACCGCCGCCGCCACCGACTGCCTGCCCCACGATGCCGTGAGCGTTCGCTCCCGCCGTGCTTATGCTGTTGCCGCTGTTGATTGTAACCACGCCGCCGTCCCCACCATCGCCGCCGCTACCACCGATAGCGGCACTGAACGTGATCGGCCCCCCGGCCGAGGCCGACACCGCATATCCGCCGTTGCCACCGCCGCCACCGATACTCTGGGCGAAAATCCCCTGCGAGTTCGCCCCGGTGGTTGTGATTGACCCCTCGCCCGTCTCCACAGTTACCCCGCCGCTCGTTCCGCCGCCACCGCCAGAACCTCCGAGCGCCACTGCCAACCCCGCGCCCACCGCCACGCTGCCGCCACCGGTTCCGCCGCCGCCACCCACACTCTGCACGAAAATCCCCGCGCCGTTGTCTTCAGTCGTGGCAAGCGACCCGCTGCTGCTCACGCTCACCGCCGCCGCGTCGCCACCCGATGACCCGCCTCCCCCAACCGAAATCATCCCGCCGGAGTTACCGCCGTCGCCACCGCCGCCACCGACGCTCTGCGCGAAAATCGCGTGCTGTGTCGCGCTGATGTTTCCGCTGTTGCTGACCATAACCTCAGCCCCGTCGCCCGCCGCGTCCCCCCTGCCACCCAGCGACACTAAGCCACCGGAAGCCGCGCCCGAACCGCCGCCCCCGCCGACGCTCTGCGCATAGATCCCGCTCGCGGCTGCCTGCGAGACGCTGAGGTTCCCGCTGTTGGCCACCGTCACTGCGCTTGCGCTCCCGCCACTGTCGCCACTGCCGCCGATGGATACCAGCCCACCGGAGCCCGCCCCTGCGCCACCGCCGCCACCGACGCTCTGCGCAAAAATCGCGTGGGAGGTCGAGCTGATATCCCCGCTATTGGTTACGCTGACCGTGCCCCCAGAGCCGCCAGTCCCTCCGCTACCGCCGATGGAAACCAGACCACCGGAGCCGCGCCCATCGCCACCGCCCCCACCGATGCTCTGGGCGAAGATACCGCTCGCGTTCGCGCCGGTCACGGTCAGCGCTGCGCTGTTGCTGATCGCAATATCGCCGCCACTGCCGCTTCCGTCGCCGGAGCCGCCAATCGCGACCAAACCACCGGACCCGCCGCCGCTACCGCCGCCACCACCAATGCTCTGTGCGAAGATCGCGTCTGAGGTCGAAGTGATGCTGCCGGAGTTGTTCACGGTGATGTTCCCGCCACTGCCCGCGCCATCACCCGAGCCACCGATGGCCACGAGGCCGCCGGAGCCCGCGCCGTCGCCACCACCACCCCCAACGCTCTGCAGGTAGATACCGTGAGAGGTCGCCCCGGTCACCACCAACTGCCCGCTGTTGGTGATGCTCAGATCCCCGCCGTCGCCGCCCGCGTCACCGGAGCCGCCGAGCGCCACCAGGCCACCCGACCCTGCCCCGCTGCCACCGCCGCCACCGATGCTCTGCCCGAAGATCGCGTGAGCGGACACGCCGCCCGTCGTGATGCTGCCGCTATTGTTCACGATCACCGTGCCACCATCGCCGCCGCTCGCGCCCTGCCCACCAAACGCCACCAACCCGCCCGAGCCGCTTCCCCCGCTGCCATACCCACCGATGCTCTGCGCCAGGATGCCGCTGGCGAAGTCGCCGCTCGTAGCGACGCTCCCACTGCTAGTGATGTCAACGGTCCCGCCCTGTCCGCTGCTGCTGCCGCCGCCGCCGATGATGACGATCCCGCCGCCACCGCCACCGCCCCCACCGCTGCCGCCGAGGCTCTGGCCGATAATCCCCTGCGCGCTCAGGCCGTGCGTCACAATGCTACCGGCGTTGTTGATCACTGCCCGGCCGCCGCTGCCCGCCTCGCCACCGTCGCCCGCCTCGCCTCCCAGCCCGTACACGCTGCCGCCGTCGCCACCACTGCCGCCCCCGCTGATCGCCACGATCCCCGCCGCCGACGCTCCGGAAGTCTCGATGCTGCCACTGAGCACACTGAGGCTCACGGTGCCGCCGTTAGCGCCATCCGCCCCATCCCCCGCGTTGCCCGCCACATACGAGTTCCCGCCGTCTCCGCCATGGCCACCAATGCTCGTGCCATACACCCCATACGCTGAGGGCGCGCCTGTAACGATGCCATAGCTCGCGCCATCGAAATTGACATTGATGCCGTATCCACTGTGGCCGTCGTGGCCGTCACTGTAAGCCCCACCATCACCACCATCGTCGCCGTCGCCGTCCAGGGTCACAGCGCTCACCGGCATCACCGGCGCAATGCTGGTCGTAAGCGAGTTCAGGTTGATGGTAATGACCGAGGGCGCCGAGACATGGACACCCTGCGACTGATCGCCGGAATAAGTCCACACCCCCGGCGACGTCTCAGTCCCCGGATCAGGGTCCGCGACCGCCATTGACACCGGCACCAGGGCCAGCAGGCAAAGCCAAACAACCGGCAGCAAAAGCCGCCGGCCAACCCGCCGCGTATGAAGTAAACTCAGGGGGAGAACCTGGGGGAGCAAACGTGCCAACGGTGTGCAACTGGCCTGAGACATCAGCAACGCCTCCGCAACAGCATGGCTCAGCCCGGGCCAGTAGAACTGCCCCAGGGGTACGAGGTGCGGCTAGCCACTCCACCCCGCCGCTGTAGGGCGTGGCGACGTCTGCGCCGCAGGGGGCTCGTACCCCGCCGACCGTCGTCCTCCAACACCCCACGGCACAGTTCAAAATCACACAATAATATAGCGTATCCTACCGACCCGTCAATTACTTGTCAACGCCAAGTATCCCACCCTCCACCCATCTCGGGCTGTAGGGCGGGCGTCTCGCCAGCCGTCTCGGCTGTAGGGCGTAGCGACGTCTGCGTCGCAGGGGGCTCGTACCCCGCCGGCCGTTATCACCGACCAACCTGGGCACCGCCCGGAGGGGCCGCATGCGCAGCCTCACCGCGCATCCGGCCCAGCCGTTATCGCCGACCAACCCACCTCCACAATGGGGACGGAGCCTTTGCGCGCCACTCTTCCACTCCAGAACCCTCTCCCCAACCATCGCGCAAAGGCTCCGTCCCCATTGTGGCCACACCCCCACCCCCCCCCCCCCCCC
>JBDKRA010000033.1:0-44457 GCA_039683615.1 Phycisphaerae bacterium | reverse complement strand
AACCCCCCCCCCCACGGCACGGGATCTGCTTTCCCGCAACGCCATTGGCCGCCTATCATTGCGCAGCGAGGTTCGATATGGCAAACATCCGCAAAGTGCTTCAGACGCGCGCCCCGGCGGCGGTTCTCGTGATTCGCCTGTTGGCGGGGGGCGTATTCTTCGCAGAGGGCCTGAAGAAGTTCTTCTTCGCCGACCAGTGGGGCGCGGGGCGGTTCGCGCACATCGGCATACCCTTTCCAGAGGTCATGGGTCCATTCGTCGGGGGCGTTGAAGTGATTTGTGGATTCTTCCTGGTCCTCGGGCTGCTCGTCCGTCCGGCGGCTTTGCTGCTGCTGGTCAACATCTGCGTGGCCATCGCCACGACCAAGATTCCCATCCTCCTGTCGCGGGGATTCTGGGCGATGGAAGACGCGGCGAGAACGGACTACTCCATGTTCATGAGCCTGCTGTTCCTGCTGATTGCCGGCGCCGGGGCCTGGTCCGCTGACGCGCGGTTGACTCGCAGGAACTGCTGACTACCGGCTTGGAGTGATGAGTCCGTCTTCCATTTCGAGCGTACGGTCGAAGACGTCCAGCGCGCGGTGGTCGTGCGTCACCACGATCACGCCGGCGTGACGCTCGTGGGCGACTTTGCGGAAGAGTTCCATGACCTGCCTGCCGCGAACGCTGTCGAGGGCGGCGGTGGGTTCGTCGGCCAGGATCAGGTCGGGCTCGTTGGCCAGCGCCCGCGCGACGGCCACGCGCTGCTGCTGCCCGCCCGAGAGAGTGCTGGGGTAGTGATCGGCCCGGTCGGCCACGCCCAGGTAGTCCAGAAGCTCGATGGCTCGCCGTCGCGAGGCGCCAGAGGAGTGGTCGTTGATCTCCATCGCCACGCGGACGTTCTCGACGGCCGTCAGGAACGGAATCAGATTGGCCTTCTGGAACACGAATCCCATGTGGCGCCTTCGAAACGTGCGGATGTCGACGACAAAGCTGCCGTCGTCGACGACAGTCTTGCCCGCAAGGCTGATGGTGCCGGCTGTAGGGCGCGTGACCAGGCCGACAATGGCCAGCAGCGTGCTCTTGCCCGCGCCGCTGGGACCCAGCAGGGCCATGATCTCGCCCCGAGCGAGGGACAGGTCGACGCCGCGCAAAGCCCGGACTTCGGTGTTGCCGCTGCCGTAAATCTTGGTCAAGCCAGAGGCTTCGACAGCCAGGTTGTCCGGCGCGGCGGGCGTCATGCGATCACCTCGCTGGGCTGGACCTTCATCGCCCGCCAGATGCCCAGCAGGCTGGCCAGGACCGAGATGCCCAGCACGACGGCCGCCAGCATCCAGAGATCTTCGTCCACGATCAAGACCCGCCGAGGGAACACGGGGAACACCCATTGGCCGGCGAGGCAGGCTATCCCGTACCCGATGGTCCCCAGCAGCAGGGCCTGCTGGAGAATCAGATTGATGACCACGAAGTTGCGGGCGCCCATGAGCTTCAGCACGGCGATATCATGGATCTTGTCCAGCGTCAGCGTGTAAAGGATCAGGGCCATAATGATGGCTGAGACCACGATGAGCAACGCCCGGAACAGGCCCAATTGCCGCTTGGATTTATCCACCATCCCGCCGACCAGCAGTTGACGCTGGGCCTCGGCCGTGTAGACCGAGACGTCCGGCCACGATGCGATGGCGGCCGCCACTTGCGCCGGATCCACGCCGGGCGTAACCTTCACCAGGACGGCGCTGACAGGGGCAGGGCCCAGGGCAGGAATGCCCGATGACAGGCCCGCGGCGCGATTGAGAATCTCAGGCTGGGCTCGCCCGGGATCAAAATTGGCGGCACGAGACTTTCGGGCCTCTCGCTCCAGGCGCACGGCCTCGCCCGATTGATCGTATTGGATGGCCTGCGAGTCGGCCAGCGTGACGAACACCATCGAGTCGCCGGCGGTGGAGGCCATGTTCCGCGTGAGGCCCACGACCGTATAGGTATCCTTTCCCAGCCTCATGCGGTGCCCGACGGGCAGAGCCAGCGACGTGTCGGCAACCATCTCGAAATGTGCCTGCGCGATGCCGCGGCCGGCAATCAGGGGAAGCCATGCGCCCTTGTCCTGCGGCCAGGAGATCCCCTGGACGGTCATCCGCAGCGGCCGGTTCGCCTGCTCCCGCTGGATCGTGTGCGAGACGAAGTCGTTGGACGACGCCACGCCCGGCACCGCGCGCACCCGGTCCTCGGCGTTGGCGGGAATCCGCGATATCTCCGCGAAGGGCCCGCGCGTGTTCTTTTGGACGACCCACAAGTCGGCATTGATGCGGTTGACCAGCAGCGTCGCGTCGTCGACCAGCCCGCGATAGATGCCGCCCATGCCCATGACCAGCATGAGCAGCAGGCCGATCCCCAACGCCGTCAGCGCAAAGCGGGCGAAGTTGTGTCGAATGTCCTTCAGTGCCAGGTTCATCGCCGGATCGCCCGCCCATCCGTAAGCTTGCTGTTGTCCCCATCGGCCGCCGTGACGACCGCCTGGCCGATCTTCAGCCCGCGCGCGACTTCGACGGTATCCCTTCCCGTGAGGCCCAGACCGACCTCCTGGTAACGGGCTTTGCCGCCCTCGTCGACAAAGACACCCGCCTTGCCGTCGCGCCAGGTGATCAGGCGTTGGGGAATGCTTGGAACGTCGTTCTTCCTGCCGGTCGTGATGTAGACTTCCGCTCGCTGGCCCACCGACCAGTTTGGGGGCAATTCCTTCACCCTGACATCGACCATGAACTCGCGGGTCTCGCGGTCCGTCTGTTTTGCCAGCCGGGCAACCTCGCCGAAATACGGCTTATCCGGCTGAGATCGAAAGACGATTCGCGCCGGCTGACCGATCGCCAAAGCGCCCGAGGCGGACTCGTCTACCCATGCCGAAACCCACATTTCCTTCAGGTGCACCACGTCCATGATGGCCGTGCCCGGGACGACGATGTCGCCGACTTCGCGGTAGCGAAAGGTCACCAGTCCGTCGTCCAGCGGACAGACCATCCTGGCCTCCGCCAGACGCGCCTGCTGGTACTTGAGAGTCTGTTCCGCCGTCAGCGTCTGCTGCTGCGATTCGGCCTTGGCTGCCTTGGCGCTGTCGAGCCCCGCCTGCGCAACGTCGAGGGCCTCCTTGGCCTTGTCGGCCTCTTGTCGCGTGGCGGCCTGCTTCTGGTACATCTGCAGCGAGCGTTCATGCTCAAGTCTTGCCTGTGTAAGGACTGCTTGAGCGCGGACAATATCGGTGTCGGCTCGAATGCCGGATGCTTTGGCGGCCGCGAGCGAGGCTGAAGCCATTTCCACCTGCTGGCGCAGGTCCGTGTCGTCCAGCATTGCCAGCAGTTGGTCCTTGGACACCGGGTCGTTCTGGTCGGCCCCCAGTGACGCGATTCTGCCGGTGATCTTTGAGCTGATGGTGATCTTTGTGCGTGCATCGAGAGAGCCGGTTCCCATGACCTCAGACTGCACGTCGCCCGACGTGACGGTAAAGCCCTTCACCGGCACCGGGCGAAAGCGCACATGATAGATGATGGCGGCGGCAACGATCACAACCAGCGCCAGCTTCCACCCCGTCCGCAGGACGCGCCGGACAAATGCAGTACGAGCCATGTTCCTTCCCTTTCAGCCGATGAACCGGAATCCGTAAATGTGAGTGAGGCAATAGTAGATCCCCGCTGCAATGAACACCACGCCCGTGGCGGCGCGGATCCACTTCTCGATTTGCGTCAGACGGTTGAACGCCTTGCCTACGTATCCACCGGCGAAGGCGATGACGAATGCGAACGCCACGACCGGCGCGGCCGTGCCGATGCCATACACCAGCGGCGGCAGCACCGCCGAGCCGTGCTCCAGCGAAATCACCAACGCGCTAAGGAACAGGGCGATCGACGGCGGGCAGAACGCCAGGGCGAACAGCGCGCCCAGCGGCAGAGCCCAGATTGCGCCGCCCTTTGCCACGCGCTGCTGAAGAGCGGCGCCGCTGACGCTTGTCGAGAGATTCAATTCGATCAGGCCCAGGAGGATCATCCCCACCAACAACAGTGCCGGCCCCAGCGCCAGGTTGCCGTAGTGCTGAAGATACCGCGAGGTGGGGCTGGCGAACTCCTTGAGATTGCCCGCTCCGCCGGTCACGGCCTGGAACCCCCACAGCAGCGCCGCCCCCAGCACCACGTAAACCAGCGTGCGCCCCAGCGTGTAGAGCAGCGCTGATGCCAGCACGCGCCGAGAGCTACTGACGTTGCGGCCGAGGAAGGAGATCGCCGCGATGTTCGTCGCCAGCGGGCACGGGCTCACGGCTGTCAGCAGGCCCAGCCAGAACACGCCGCTCAGGACGGCGAGAATACTCATCGCCCGCCTCCCTTGACAACCGAGCCAATGCCTTCACGCAGATACGCCTTCAGGCCGTCTTCCTGACCTGCCAGTTCCATCACCTTGTCCAGCCGCGCGCGGGCGACCTCTTTGCCATCCTCCATCCGCACGGCGATGACCATGTTCTCGCCGACTTTGAACTTGTCAGCCAGCGCGGCGTTTTCAGCCTCGAGGTAATTGAGCGAGACGAACTGCATCTGCCCCGCGCGGACTAAGTCCGCGAAGTCATTGCGAACGATGTTTGCGGCCGTGGTGTCGATGAAGGTGCATGTCACGCACGGGATCCCGTGCATGTAATAGACGATCACTTTGGATGGCCCCGCCGTCTCCGCGTGTCCAGTGGAGGCGGGCGCATTGCGCGCAGCGATCTCTCTGCCGATGGCCACGCCGATGCTGACCAGCAGAAATGCCAGCAGAACCTTGGCGATGATTGACTTTGCGTTGGTCATTTGCCGCTGAACTCGTAGCCGAGCTCTTTCCATTTGGCCAGGAGGTCTTCCTTGGACAGGAAGCCTTCGTGCCGCCACAGTTCCTTGCCGGCCGCGTCGACGAAGATCTGCGTGGGAATCAGCTTGATCCCGTGCGAGCGGGCCTGGGGCATGTTGCCGGCGACGCTGACGTCAACGAACGTCACCACCAGCTTGCCGGCAAGTTCTTTGGAAAGCTCCTCCAGGATCGGGGCCATCCGCTTGCATGGGATGCAGGTCTTGGCGCCGAAGTCCATGAGCGTGGGAAGGGCGGCCGTCTGCGAGGTGGCCGGCTGCGTCGCCGGCGCCGCCCCGTCAGCGGCGCGGAGGCAGCAAGAATTATTGCCGCCGCTCAACCAGCCGACAGACGCCGCGACCACGATGACAGCAATGAGTCCGAGGTATCGCATCACGAGGTAACTCCTTATATCGCCGGCATCACGCCAGCATCTTCCTTATGCTTTCGACGTCGGGCACCTTGCCCACAGCCTTCACCTGCCCGTCGACCACCAGGGCGGGGGTCATGATCACGCCCATGGCCATGATGGCGTTGAGGTCCGTGACCTTCTCGATGGTGTACTCGACGCCGGCCGCCTTGGCGGCCGCCTCGGCGTTTTCCGCCAGTTTACGACATTTGGGGCATCCGGTTCCGAGTATCTGCAGCTTCATGAACAGCATCCTTTGAGCTTGTCGGCCAGCACCTCGCGGGCCTTGGCGACGATCGCGGCCACTTGCTCTTTCGTGCAGCGCACGCCCTTGGTCTTCTCGATTCCAAGGTCGGTTACCCGAAGGTACGCGTAGTTGTCGATGCCGGCCTTGTCGAAGACTTTCGTGGCGCAGTCGACGGGGCAGCCGTCGATGACGAGGTTGATGTCCGCGTCGCGGGCGGTCTGGCGCATGCCGTCAATGCCCGCGCCGATTCCGGCCAGGCAGAACATCGAGCCGTCGCCGGCGAACATCATCTCGCGCACCGCCAGGTCGGCGGCCTCGGCGACGTTTGCCCCGCCGGAGCATGCGTACAGCAGGATGGTCTTTTTGTCTTTCGAGCAGCAGCAATCAGCCATGGTTTAGCTCCTCTTAGAATATCGCGCCATAGATCAGGCCGGCGATCGTGGCCATCACGACCACCAGCGTTACGAACACGATTGTCTTTCGTACGCCGAGGATGCCGGCGATGACCAGCATGCTCGGCAGCGACAGCGCCGGCCCGGCCAGCAGCAGCGCCAACGCCGGACCCTTGCCCATCCCCGCTCCGATGAGCCCCTGGAGGATCGGGACCTCCGTCAGCGTGGCGAAGTACATGAAGGCCCCGAAGATGCTGGCGAAGAAGTTCGTCCACAGCGGCCAGACGGCGCGTGTAAATGATTCAAGACCTCCGCCGCCCCAGCCGCTGATCGTCAGGAACGTGTCGGGCTTGTCGCCCACGAGCATCTCCACGTACTTGCCGGGGATGAATCCTTCGTGCCCCGGCCTGCCCAGCAGGAATCCCGCAGCCAGTACGCCGATCAGCAGCAGAGGCAGAATCTGCAATGCGAACGTCCAGGTCGAATCGAGCCACTGCTCGCCTTCGCCTTTGCTCGTGGCCAGGACCACCGCCAGGCCCGCCACCGCCGCCGTAAAGGGAACCAACACCCAGAGCCCGCCCATCGGCAGCAGCAGTGCCAGCACAGCGGGGACAACAGCCGCCAGCAGAATCTTCCACCACGCAATGCCCAGCCAGAGCACCAGCACCAGGCCCAAAGCCACCGCGAAGGCGGCCGTGACAATCCACTTGTGCCGCCACACGCTCGTCCAGAGCCCCTCGACCGGGGCCATGACGTCGATCTGCGATTTGTCGAGTTGGAACTCGCGCCCGGCCGTGTCGCTGGAAGCGTGCTTGAGCGTCAGCGTGGGGCTGTCGAACTCCCCGCCGCGGATGATGGCGGCTCCAAACCGGCGGCCGTCTTTGGTGTGAAATTCAAAATCGTTCGGCGCGCCCCAGTTCGAGAACACCAGCACGCCGATCATCGCGGCGAAGAAGAGGGCGTTCTTCCACAGTGGGCGCGAGACCTGCGCCTCAGGCAGGGCCAGTTGCCCGTCGGCCCTGGCGATTTCTTCGCGGCGATAGATGAAGTGCATGGCCAGGCCGATGACGATGCTGAAGCCGATCGCGCCGGCGGCCCGGGCGATGCCGATCTCGAGGCCGAGAATGCGGGCGGTCAGGATGATCGCCAGCACGTTGATCGCCGGACCGGAGTACAAAAACGCGCTGGCCGGTCCGAGCCCGGCGCCCATCCGCCAGATGCCCGCAAACAGCGGCAGCACCGTGCACGAGCAGACGGCCAGAATCGAGCCCGAGACGGCCGCCACGCCGTAGGCGAGCACCTTGTTGGCCCGCGCGCCGAGGTACTTCATGACTGAGGCCTGGCTGACGAACACGCCGATGGCCCCGGCGATGAAGAAGGCCGGCACCAGGCACAGCAGCACGTGCTCGCGAGCGTACCAGCGGGCCAGGTGCAGGGCCTCGGTAATGCCGCCGCTGAAGCGGGACCAGTCGACGGGCAGCCAGAAAAATACCGCGAACACGGCCGCGACGATCAGCAGCTTCTTCAGTTGTGACGACCAGTCGCCCATGAGCGTCCTTAGCGTGGCTATGTGAACAAATAGTCACGCATATCCGCAAAACAAAATCGGTCTACAGGTTTGCCAGCACCTTGGCGTCGCTACGGACCTTCCGGCGGACGATGTCGGTCACGCATGACAGAAAGTTCAGCACGCACGGGGTCGTGAGCTCGTAGATCATCTTCAGCCCGTCTTTGCGAACGCTCAGGACGCCGGCGCTGAGCAGGATGGCCAGATGCCGCGAGACGTTGGAGCGTTCGGCCCCGACGCGGGTCGCGATGTCGCAGACGCACATCTCGCCGTCCTTGAGCAGTTCCACGATCGCCAGGCGGATGGGATGGCCGACGGCCTGGAAGATGTCGGCCTTCATCTGCAGCAGACGTTGTTCATCGCGTGTCATCATCGTTACTATGTGAGTATATACTCACGAAGTCGCTTCGACCAAAAGTATTTCGACACGTACTCGATTTTTACGGGCCTTTGGGCTCTTCCGGGGCAGGCGTCTCGGTCGGAGCCTGGGCAGGCTCGCCGGCCGGTTCGGCGGCGGGCTCAGCCGGGGCGACCGGTTCGACGGCGGGCATTTCCTCTTCGGCGTCTTCGGCGGATTCGACGTAGACGTCATCGAGGTCGGTCGCGTCGACCTTGCGGCGCAGCAGGTAGTAGATCACCGTGCTGGCGCTGGCGGCGTAGCTGAGGATGAAGGCTGCCACCATGGCGATCACGATGAAGATCCACACCGACAGCAAGAATGCGCCGATGCGTTCCATGCCGCTCATGGCTTCGGTGACGGCGGGGGAGTAGAGCGTTGCGAACGTCGGGGCCGGCCACATCGCGTCGATGCGGTCGCTGCCGCCGGGGATGTTTTCGCCGCCGTAAAAGACGCCGGCCTTGACGAACAGGTGCGACGACCACAGCAACAGGAAGGCGAAGAACCGCACGAAGATGTAGCAGATCGCCCCATGCACCACTGCGGCCAGGGTGTACAGCCCCATCCGCCACGGGCGGGCGAAGATGTAGGAGAAGCTTCGGCTGATGGCGTCGAAGCTGTCGGAGCCCTCGACGGCCACGGTGGGGTACATCAGGCCCGAGCCGGCGCCGAGGCCGATGATCAGGAACGCCATCACCAGGCCCGCCAGCAGGGCGATCAGCAGCAGCAGGCCGATCAGGATCGCCCCGACGCCCCAGAGGTTGCCGACGATGAGGCTGCCCAAAGCCACCGCTCCGCCGGCGAAGAGGATCAGGATCAGCGGGATCAGCGGGGCGGTGAAGAAGCTGAAGAACTTGTTGATCGAGAACGTCAGCGCCTGGCGGATGGAGATCTTCTCCTCGCGGGCGGCCTGCAGGGCGGCGATGCGGTGAATGGCCCCGCCCAGCAGCGACCAGACCGCCAGCGACAGCAGCAGGAAGATGATGCCGAAGACCAGGTGTTCTCGCAGCAGCCAGCGGATGGCGTCGCCGATCCGCAGCAGGTTGTAGACGACGCCGCCGTCGGCTGCCGACTGGCGGGCCTGATACTCCTTGAGGCCGCCTAGGATGTCGCCGCGGCACAGGGCCATGGTGGCCCCGCTGACGCACGCGCGCGTGTGGGCGAGCAGTTCGCTAAAGACTCCGTGGCCTTCGACGAGCTTGCGGGCGTCGTCGTTGAATTTCTGCCTGAACTGGAACACCGCGAGGTGGGCGCTCTGGCGCTCGGCCTGGAGCCTCTCGATGGACTCGGACTGCCCGACGTTCTTGCGGGCCTGGCTATAGGCCTTGTCGATGGCGTCGCCGACCTCGGCCGCTCGGTTATCCAGGGCGATGCGGGCGTCTCGCACGGCGGCCCACCAGCGCCGGTTGGCGTCGGACTGGACGCCGGCGGGCAGGGCGGTGGCCGTCATCTCGCGCGTTTCGCCCTCGAAGGCGGAGAGAAACGCTCCGCTGAGCGGCGCCTTGGCCGCATCCACGACCGACGTGCCGTTGGCGCTGCGGTACAGTTCCACGACCCGGTCGGCCTTGAGCGATTTCCACATGCGGACGCGCTGGTCGTATTCGGCCGGTTCGCGGCGCCGCTCCTCGATGGCCCCGATGGGCACGGTGGCGTGACCGATAGACCAGATCCAGTCCATCACGCAGCCGCCGATGAAGATGATCGTCACGGCCGCCAGCGCCAGCAGCAGCTTGCTGGGATGAATGGCCATGCGGAAACTCTTGAACACGTGGGAGAAGGCGAAGACCTCCTGCCAGTTGATGGCCCTGATTTCATTTTGCCCGTCAGACATGTTCCATGTCCTTTCTTTTACAGCCCCAACTGCCGGCTTGGGCGAATTATACTTCGCTGGGGCCAACCTTCAACTATATATCCCGCGTGGCACGGGCGTCTCGCCCGTGTTCTGTCTGTGTGGCACGGGCGTCTCGCCCGTGTTCTCTGATCCCTAAATGTCGGGGAGCATGGGCGAGACGCCCATGCCACCCAAGAGCATGGGCGAGACGCCCATGCCACACAACTTGCTACTTCGCGGCGGAGGGTTTGTCCGGTTTGGCCGCGGGCGCTGCCGGTGCGGGTTTGTCCGCGGCGGGTTTGTCCTTCGACGCCGTGTCGCTGGAGGCGGCGGGGGATTCCTTCTTGGCCGAGGCCTTGTACGAGTCGCTGCGGTAGTCGGTGCAGTAGAACCCGCTGCCCTTGAAGATGATCCCCGCGCCGGTTCCGATGAGCCTGCGCACCTTTCGCGAGCCGCAGCCGGGGCAGGTCGCGCCGGGGCGGCTGGTGATCGACTGGAACTTCTCGAACGTGCGCTCGCACTTGAGGCACTGGTAATCGTAGGTCGGCATGGTTCAACAACTCCTGGCAGTAACAAACTCGTCCTCGTCCTGGGCTTCCTTCCCCGATTCCAAAAAACCGAGGACGAGGACGACGACGAGGACGAAGACATAGTCTTTATCCTCTCACGGTATTTTTGATGTTATCACTCCGGCAGGTCGGATCACGCGCCCCGACAGCGTGTATCCTCGCTGCAGTTCGGTCAAAACGGTCTGCGGCGGCACGTCGTCGCGCACTTCCTGAAGCAGGGCCTGGTGCAACTGCGGGTCGAACTCCTTACCCGCGGCCTCGATGCGGCGCACGCCGAACTTGGCCAGCGCCTCCATGGCCTTGTCGTGCACGAGCTGCAGGCCGTGGAAAAGCGGGTCGTCTTCGCCGTGGCTGGCGCGGGCAGTCTCGAGCGCCCGCTCCATGTCGTCGAGCACCGGCAGGAGGTTCTTGATCAAGTCGGCGTTGGCGAACTCGCGGGCGTCGGCCGCCTCGCGGGCGGCCCGCTTCTGGTAGTTCACGTAGTCAGCCGAGACGCGCTGCAGGCGCGACAGCAGGTCGTCGCGTTCCGCCCGCAGGGCCTGGGCGACTTCGCCCGCCACCGGTTCCAGCGGCGCCCGGGGCGCCGGTTCGTCGGTCGCCGGCTGTTCATCCTGCTCGGGTCGTTCGTTCTTGTCGGTCATGTCATTCCTCCCTCGTAATCGTCCTCGTCCTCGTCGTCGTCCTCGGTTTTCAATCAGGAAAGAAACCGACGACGAGGACGAGGACGACGACGAGAAGATCATTGGCTCTCGTTGCTGAAGTAATGTTTAAGCTTATCCAGGAACCCTTTGCGGTTCTTCATGGCGTCGCCGGCTTCGACGCGGGCGTATTCATGCAAGGCGGTGCGCTGGGCGGCGGTGAGCTTTGTGGGCACCTCCAGCAACAGCACGACGTGCTCGCTGCCGGCGCCTCGCCCGCCGGGGGTCGGCAGGCCGCGGTTCTTGAGCGTGAGCACCTCGCCGTGCTGCGTTCCCGAGGGCACTTCAACCTCTTCCGGCCCGGCCAGCGTCGGCACCTGCACTTTGCCGCCCAGGGCCGCCACCGTAAAGCTGATGGGCACCTGGCAGACCAGGTCCGCCCCGCGCCGCGCCAGCAGCGGGTGCTCGCGCACGCGGATGTAGCAGTGCAAATCGCCCCGAGCCGTGCCGGCTGTGTTGGGCTCGCCCTCGCCGGAGACCCGAAGCATCTGCCCTTCCTGCACGCCGGCGGGAATGTGCACCGTCAACACGCGATGCTTCTTGCCGCGCCCGCTGCCGCGACACTTCTTGCACGGGTCGGTCACGATCATGCCCGTGCCGTTGCACTTGCGGCAGGGCACGATCCGCACCGACACGCCGAAGATGCTGCGGACCTGCTGTTGCTGGCGGCCGTAACCGCCGCAGGCGCCGCACTTGTCGGGCGGATGCTCCGGCGAGCTTCGCGTGCCGTGGCAGGCCTCGCAGAGGTCCACCCGCTCGAACTCCAGCGTGTGATCGACCCCGGTAGCCACCTGCTCGAGGGTCAGCTCGATTTCCGTTTCCAGATCGAGGCCGTGCTCGGGCCCTTCGTGCGAGCCTCCGCCGCCTCCGAAGATATCTTCGAACATCGAGAAGATGTCGCCGAAGCCCATCGTCGAAAAATCGTGCATGCCGGCGCCCCGCAGGCCCTCGTGCCCGTAGCGGTCGTAGCGCTGGCGCTTCATGGGGTCCGAGAGCACTTCGTAGGCCTCGGCGAGCTCCTTGAACCGCGTCTCGCCTTCGGTCTTTTCGCCCTTGAAGTTGTCGGGGTGGTACTTCAGGGCCCCTTTGCGGTAAGCGCGCTTGACGTCCTCGGCGGAAGCATTCGCCGGAACGCCCAGGACTTCGTAATAGTCACGCTTTTCCATAAGAAAGCTCTCAGCTATCAGCTATCGGCTGTCAGCTTCTTGTCTCTTGCTGATAGCTGACAGCCGAAAGCTGACAGCCATGTTACCACAAAGGCGCCTCAGCCGAACCGGCGAGGCGCCTTGTGGTACTACGTTCCGTGCGGACGTTGGATGCTAATCCGCAACCTGAGATCTGAGATCTGAGATCTCAAATCTCAGATCTCAAAAACTACCTGACCACTCCGGCGATGGTTTCTTCGGACTTCTCGTCGTACTCGGTCACCATCAGGTCGGTCGTCAGCAGCAGGCCCGCCACCGAGGCGGCGTTCTGCAGCGCGCTGCGGGAGACCTTCGCCGGGTCGATGATCCCGGCCTTGACCATGTCCACGTACTCGCCCGTTCCGGCGTTGTAGCCGATGTTGTCGGACTTTTCGAGGATCTCGGCCACCACGACTTCGCCGTCTTCGCCGGTGTTGTTGACGATCTGGCAGGTGGGGGCCCGCAGGGCCGCAAGCACGATCTCGACGCCGATCTTCTCGTCGCCGCGGGCCTTGGCGCGGACCGCTTCGACGGCCGGAATGCAGTGCAGGAACACCACGCCGCCGCCGGGGACGACGCCTTCCTGGCTGGCTGCACGCGTGGCATGCACCGCGTCGTCGATGAGGTCCTTGCGTTCCTTCATCTCGGTCTCGGTGGCTGCGCCCGCGTAAACCACCGCCACGCCGCCGGTGAGCTTGGCCAGGCGTTCGGTGAGCTTCTCGCGATCGTAGTCGCTGGTGGTCTTCTCGATCTGGGCGCGGATCGTCGCGATCCGGGCGTTGATGTCCTTCTTCGTTCCGGCGCCTTCGATGATCGTGGTGTTATCCTTGTCGATCACGATGCGCTTGGCCTGGCCGAGCTGCTCGAGCTCGATCGACTCGAGCTTGACGCCCAGGTCTTCGCTGATGAGCGTTCCGCCGGTCACGACGGCCAGGTCGCCCAGGATCGCCTTGCGGCGGTCGCCGAACGCCGGGGCCTTGACCGCACAGACCTTCAGCACGCCGCGCAGGCGGTTGACCACCAGCGCCGCCAGGGCCTCGCCCTCGATGTCTTCGGCGATCAGCAGCAGCGCCGATCCCGAGCGGGCGATCTTCTCCAGCAGCGGCACCAGGTCCGGCAGCGAGGAAATCTTCTTCTCGTGGATCAGGATGTACGCATCCTCGAGAATGCATTCCATCGTCGTCGGGTTGGTCACGAAGTAGGGCGAAATGTAGCCCTTGTCGAACTGCATGCCCTCGACGACCTTGAGCTCGCTGGCCAGGCCCTTGCCTTCTTCCACCGTGATCACGCCGTCTTTGCCGACCTTCGCGAACGCCTCGGCGATCAGGTTGCCGATCTCGGTGCTCCAGTTGGCCGACACCGTCGCGACCTTGCGCAGGTCTTCGGTGCCCGCCACGGGCTTGGCCTGTTTGGCAATGGCGTCTACCGCCGCCGCCACCGCAAGGTCCAGCCCGCGCTTCACGGCCATCGGGTTGGCCCCGGCCGTGACGTTCTTGAGACCCTGGGCCATGATCGCCTCGGCGAGGACCACCGCGGTGGTCGTGCCGTCGCCGGCGACGTCGGATGTCTTCGACGCGACCTGGTTGGCCATCTTGGCGCCCATGTTCTCAAAGGGATTGGGCAGGTCGATTTCTTTCGAGACGGTCACGCCGTCTTTGGTGACCTTGGGGGACCCGTAGGACTTCTGCAGCAGGACGTTTCGTCCGGTGGGGCCCAGCGTCACCTTGACGGCCGCGGCCAGCTTGGACACGCCGGCCAAGATCGCCAATCGGGCGTCGCTATCGTACAGCATCTGCTTAGCGGCCATTGTTTGCTCCTGTTAATGTTGCCCGAGGGCTTATTTTTCGATGACGGCCAGGACGTCGGCTTCCTTGAGGATGACGTATTCCACGCCGTCGACCTTGACCTCGGTTCCGGCATACTTGCCGTAATACACTTCGTCGCCCTTCTTGACGCCCATCGTTCCGCGCTTGCCGTTGTCCAGCAGGCGCCCCGGACCGGTGGCGACCACCGTCCCGCGCTGGGGCTTTTCCTTGGCCGCATCAGGCAGAACGATTCCGCCCGCCGTCCGCTCTTCCGCTTGCGACTGCTTGACCAGGATCCGATCATCAAGAGGTTTCACTGCCATGGCTGTTTCTCCGTTCCTTTTTCCGGGACACGCACAACGGAGTTGTGCGTGGCACCCGAGCGTCTTTTATGGTTGTCCTGATTACTGGTTACTTTTGACTGATTACTGTTCTGGGATTACATCATCCCGCCCATGCCGCCCATCCCGCCCATTCCCATTCCGCCCATGCCACCCATCCCACCCATGCCGCCCATGCCGGGATGGCCGTGGCCGCCGGGGCCTGCGGGCTCTTCTTCCTTGGGAATCTCGCTGATGCAGCAGTTGGTCGTCAGCAGCATCGTGGCTACCGACGAGGCGTTCTGCAACGCGCTGCGGGTGACCTTGGCCGGGTCGACGACGCCGGCTTTGAGCAGGTCTTCGTACGTCATCGTGTCGGCGTTGAAACCGAAGTTGCCGGTCCCGGCTTCGACTTTCTTGACGACCATCGCGGCGACTTCGCCGGCGTTGGTGACGATCTGTCGCAGCGGCTCGGCCAACGCGCGGCGGACGATCGCCACGCCGGTGGCCTCGTCGCCCTTGGCGTTGAGTTTGTCCAGCACCTTGCGGGCCCGCAGCAGCGCCACGCCGCCGCCGGGCAGGAGGCCTTCCTCGATCGCCGCACGCGTGGCGTGCAGGGCGTCTTCGATGCGGGCCTTCTTTTCCTTCATCTCGCTCTCGGTCGCGGCGCCGACGTTGATCTGCGCCACGCCGCCGGCCAACTTCGCCAGGCGCTCCTGGAGCTTCTCGCGGTCGTAGTCGCTGGTGGTGGTGTCGATCTCGGCCCGGATCTGCTTGATGCGGCCCTGGATGGCTTCGGTGCTGCCGACGCCTTCGATGATGGTCGTGTTGTCGTTATCGACGGTGACCTTCTTGGCCTGGCCCAGCTCAGCGAGCTGAACCTTTTCCAGGTCCATGCCCAGGTCCTTGGAGATGACCTTGGCGCCGGTGAGGATGGCGATGTCGTCGAGCATGGCCTTGCGGCGGTCGCCGTAGCCCGGGGCCTTGACGGCGCAGACGTTGACGATGCCTCGCAGCTTGTTGACCACCAGCGTCGCCAGGGCTTCGCCCTCGACGTCTTCGGCGATGATCAGCATCGGTTTCTTGGCCTTGGCGACCTTCTCCAGCAGCGGCACGAGCTTGGCCACGTTGGAGATCTTGTCTTCGTGAATGAGGATCAGGCACTTTTCGAGCACTGCCGCCATCGCCTCGGGGTCCGTGGCGAAGTGGGGGGAAAGGTATCCGCGGTCGAACTGCATGCCCTCGACGACGTCGACGGTCGTCTCGATGCTCTTTCCTTCTTCGACGGTGATCACGCCGTCGCGGCCGACCTTGTTCAGGGCCTCGGCCAGCATCGCCCCGACCGTCGGGTCGTTATTGGCGCTGATGGCCGCCACGTTGCGGATGTCGGCGTCGGACTTGGGATCGACGGGCTTGGCCATGGCCTTGAGCTCGTCGAGCACAGCCGCCGTCGCCGTGCGCATGCCGCGGGCCAGCGCCATCGCGTCGGCGCCGGCCATCAGGTTGCGCAGGCCTTCGGCAAACAGCGCCTCGGTCAGCACGGTGGCGGTGGTGGTGCCGTCGCCAGCCGCGTCTGAAGTCTTGCTGGCGGCCTCTTTTACGAGCTGGGCCCCCATGTTTTCGTTCTTGTCGGAGAGCTGGATTTCCTCAGCGACGCTCACGCCGTCTTTGGTGACGGTGGGGGCGCCCCAACCCTTATCGAGGATGGCGTTGCGTCCGCGCGGGCCGAGGGTGCTCTTGACCGCCCGGGCCAGCTTTTCTACGCCGGCCAGAAGGGCCTGGCGAGCGTCGGTGTCGAGAGCTAACTTCTTAGCTGCCATTTACTTGCTCCTTTGTCAGTAGCCTGAATGTCACGATTGCTGCCAACGATGTCAACACAACCGGCGGCCGTACCAAAGCGCACCGCCGCCACAAGAAAAGCAAGCAACCACCGTGCCTCGAATGCTAACCATTTGTCTTAGCATAACTTGCTCAATTAAGCGAGTTCGTCGCTGACGATCTTTCCTGCCATCGAAGCACGATTTGACGCGCCCCGCCACAGAATTTGACAGGAGCGCCCCCAAAGCGTCCCCCTCTCCCGCCGCTTGCGGTTCTCAATAAGATCAAACTGGCGGTGGTTGCGTGCTTTCCGGTGGCGCTTGGGTCGGTTCCACAGCCTTTCCCTTCTTTCTAAGGATTTATTAGTATTTATAAAGGATATGCCTTATAAATACTTATATATTCCTATAAATCTGGAACGCCCTATGGACAGAATCAAGAATCCTTTCTCACCGGGTGCAGGTTCGCCGCCCCCGGAACTCGTAGGCCGGGACTGTATTCTGGAGCAGGCCCGAATCCTTTTGGAACGAGTTAAGCAGGCTCGCTCGGAGAAGAGCATACTGCTGACGGGCCTGCGCGGCGTGGGTAAGACCGTGTTGCTCAACCGAATTGAGCGCATGGCCCACGCGCTGGGATACCGAACTGTTCTGATGGAAGCACATGAGGGCAAGCGGTTGGCTGTCCTTCTGGCTCCGCATTTGCGACGTGTCCTCTTTGACCTTGATAGAGTCAAGGCGGCGGGCGATAAAGTACGCCGAGGGATCGCTGTCCTGCGAAGTTTTCTGGGATCAATCAAGGTCACCTACGGCGATGTCGAGTTCAGTATTGACGTGGAGCCCGAAAAAGGCATTGCCGATAGCGGGGACCTGGAGGTCGATCTGCCGAACTTGTTTGAGGCCATCGCCGAGGCGGCCCAGGAGAGGCGCGCCGCTGTGGCAATCTTGATCGATGAAATCCAGTACTTCACTTCCCCCGAGCTGGGCGCGCTGATCATGGCGATGCATCTGATGCAGCAGCGGCAGTTGCCTTTAGTGCTCATTGCCGCCGGGCTCCCGATCCTGCCGGGGCTTGCAGGGGAGTCGAAATCGTACGCCGAGAGATTGTTCAGTTTTCCCGATGTTGGCCCGTTGTCAGAGCTTGACGCCGCCAGAGCTCTTCAGGATCCAGTCAGGGCCGCTGGCGTAGAGTTTGAACCGGCCGCACTGCACGAGATATTTGCCGTGACGCGCGGATACCCATATTTCGTCCAGGAATGGGGATATCAGGCGTGGAACCATGCCGAGCGGCCGCCGATCACCCTCGACATCGTCCATGCGGCCAGCCCCATCGTTCAAGAACGTCTGGACCAGAACTTCTTCCGTGTCCGCTTCGACCGTCTCACACCGAAGGAAAAAGAATTCCTACGCGCCATGGCAGAACCAGGCCCTGGTCCCCATCGCACCAGCGATGTCGCCGCCGCGTTGGGCGCGGATATATCGCGGCTGGGGCCGGTGCGTGCCAGTCTGATCAAGAAGGGCATGATCTACAGCCCCGCCCATGGCGAGATGGCCTTCACAGTGCCCCTGTTCGACCAATTCATGCGCAGGGCTATACCTGACGCGTCATTCGTCAAGGGTGAAGGGAGGATGCGATAACACTGTGACTGTACTTCGAGAATGAAGGACCTAGGGGGGACAGGTTCCATGATTACTTCGAGGTGACGAGCCCGTTCGTGTCATTCGTGACATTCGCGGACGCCCTCTTTCCCATTTCTCGAAACAGCCAGCCAGGCCGACATCAAGAGGGCCCATGCGGCAAGACGCAAGACGAGGCTACTATCACGCCACTGGCCACCACGCCGCCTGTCGCGGTACAATGAACTGACTTATTCCGCCTTGGGCGGCAAGAGGACCATGCCTGACTTCAAAGTCATATCGGAGATGTCGCCGGCGGGCGATCAACCGCAGGCGATTGCCAAGCTTGTCGAGAATTTTCGACACGGGCAGAATCGCAATGTATTGATGGGTGTGACTGGCTCGGGCAAGACGTTTACCATGGCGCATGTCATCCAGCAGCTTCAAAAGCCCACGCTGGTGATCAGCCACAACAAGACCCTGGCCGCACAGCTTTACGGCGAGTTCAAGACGCTCCTGCCCGAAAACGCCGTCGAGTACTTCGTCAGCTACTACGACTACTATCAGCCCGAGGCGTACATTCCGCAGCGCGATATCTACATCGAGAAGGACGCCGCCCGCAGCGACGACCTGGACCGCCTGCGGCTGTCGGCCACCACGAGCCTCTCGTCACGCAAAGATGCAGTGATCGTCGCCAGCGTGTCGTGCATCTTCGGCCTGGGCAGCCCGGAGGAGTACAAGAAGTCGGTCTGCGCCGTCCGCGTGGGCGACCGGATCGAGCGGGACGAGCTGCTCAAGCACCTCATCGCCCTGCAGTACGAGCGCAATGACATCGCCTTCGAGCGCGGCAAGTTCCGCGTCCGCGGCGACACCATCGACCTGTTCCCGGCCTACGAGGAGTTCGGATACCAGATCGAAATGTTCGGCGACCAGATCGACGCCCTGCGCCTGATCAACCCCGTCTCCGGCGACACGCTCAGCCAGACCGACCAGCTCTTCATCTACCCGGCCGTACACTACCTGGCCGACCAGGACGTCATCGACGCGGCCGTGGTGAACATCAAGGCCGAGCTCGAGCAGCGGCTCATCGAACTGCGCAACGGCGGCAAGCTGCTCGAGGCCCAGCGCCTCGCGGCCCGGACGCGCTACGACTGCGAGATGCTGCTGGAGGTGGGGCGCTGCCCGGGCATCGAGAACTACTCGCGGCACCTCGACGGCCGGGCCCCGGGCGTGCGGCCTTACACGCTGATCGATTACTTCGGCGACGACTTCCTGCTGATCATCGACGAGTCGCACGTGTCACTGCCGCAGATCAAGGCGATGTACAACGGCGACAAGTCGCGCAAGCAAGTGCTCGTCGATTACGGCTTCCGCCTGCCAAGCTGCCTGGACAACCGCCCGCTGCGGTTCGAGGAGTTCGAGGGGATGTGGAAGGACGTGCTGTTCGTCTCGGCTACGCCCGGGCCGTACGAGTTGCAGCTTACCGGTGGGGAAGTCGTCGAGCAGGTGATCCGCCCGACGGGCCTGATCGACCCGGAGATCGAGGTGCACGCAGCCACCGGGCAGGTAGCCGATCTGCTGGCCCGTGTGCGCGACCGCACCAAGGCCGGCGAGCGGACGCTGGTGACGACGTTGACCAAACGGCTGGCCGAGGACCTGGCCGAGTACATCCGCGCCGAAGGGATGCGCTGCAAGTACCTCCACAGCGAGATCGACACGCTGGAGCGCGTGGACATTTTGCGCGACCTGCGCGAGGGCAAGTTCGACGTGCTGGTGGGGGTCAACCTGCTGCGCGAGGGACTGGACCTGCCGGAGGTTTCGCTGGTGGCGATTCTCGATGCCGACAAGGAAGGCTTCCTGCGCTCGGCCACGAGCCTGATCCAGACGATCGGGCGCTGCGCGCGAAACGTCAACGCCAAGGTGGTGCTCTACGGCGACAAGATCACGCCATCGATGCAGGAGGCCATCGACGTGACCGCCCACCGCCGCAGCCTGCAGCTCGAATACAACAAGGCCAATAACATCACGCCCACGACGATCATCAAGGCCATCAACACGTCGCTGACCGACCAGATGCAGGCACGCCGCACGGCCGCCGCGGCCATCCACGCCAGCGAGAGCGACCTGGACAAGACCGAATATATCGCCGAGCTCGAGCGCCAGATGCTAGCCGCCGCCGAGGCGATGGACTACGAAACCGCCGCCCGCTTCCGCGATGAGATTGCCGAGATCAAAGGCGAAGTCGTCACGCGCACGACGACGCTGTCCCAGATGCGTCAAAAGAAGCACGCCCGCGGGAAACCGCGGTAGTTAGCCGCTGAGGTCGCTGAGGACGCTGAGGTAGAACGTGCTGGGATGGCGATGTTAGCGGTCGAGCTTGCTCGACGTGGTTTCTTCCCCGAGCTGCGTCAGAGAAACAACCGCGTCGAGCAAGCTCGACCGCTAACGTTCCCAGTCTCTGCGCTTCTCTCTCCCTCAGCGTCCTCAGCGACCTCAGCGGCGACTACCCAACCTTCCTCATGCGCAGTAGAATCCTGTGCTTGGAGAACATCATTATGAGTAACGTGGAACCGCTTTGGCCGGCCGGCGCGCCCGGCGCTAAGGGTAGTGAAGCTATCGACAAGCCGACGCTGACGACGTTTCTGCCGGAGGCTTCGGTTGCTGTTGGCGCCAGCATCGTCGTCTGCCCCGGCGGGGGGTATGGCGGGCTGGCTACCGATCACGAGGGCGTGCAGGTGGCGCGGTGGCTTAACTCCATCGGCGTGGCGGCGTTCATGCTCGAGTATCGCCATGCCGGGCGCGGGTACGGCCATCCGGCGCCGCTGCAGGATGCTCAGCGGGCCATCCGCACCGTTCGCAGCCGTGCGGGCTCGCTTGGGCTTGACCCGGCGCGGATCGGCATCATGGGCTTTTCGGCGGGCGGGCATTTGGCCTCGACGGCCAGCACGCACTTTGATGCGGGCAATGCCTCGGCGGCCGACGCGATCGAGCGCGTAAGCTGCCGGCCGGACTTCGCCGTGCTGGTGTACCCGGTCATCACGTTTACGCAGCCGTTCTGCCACGTTGGCTCGCGCGAGAACCTCATCGGCAAGACGCCGCCGGCGGCGCTGCAGGCGAGCCTGTCCAACGAGCGAATGGTGACGGCCGACACGCCGCCGACGTTCCTGGTTCACTCGCAGGACGACACGGCCGTGCCGCCGGCCAACAGCGTCGTATACTACCAGGCCTGCACGGCCGCCAAGGTGCCGGTGGAGATGCACATCCTGCAGGGCGGCTGGCATGGATGGGGCATGTGCGACGACGGCCAGCCGCATTCGATCTGGACGAGCCTGCTGGCGACGTGGATGAAATACCGAGGGCTGCTGAAACAAAGCTGATTCTCTGGCGAGGTTTTCGAGGCCGCTTCAGCGGCCTTGGTCCGGCCGAAGGCCGGCTTAGCCCAGAGCTTTAGCTCTGGGTAAGGTAGCACAAACTAATTCTTTATTTGAGCCCGCTTCAGCGGGCTTTAGTAAGCCTGCTGAAGCAGGCTGACTGGGAAAAGAAAACTCTCAATCGTGGGCTACCCCGGCGTAAACGCCGGGGCTAGGCCCGCCTTCGGCGGGACGAAAGCCGCTGAAGCGGCTTGTCTGTTGGGTCCAAGCGTCTGGATATGAAGATGAACACTGTAAGTCAATCCGTGCTGGAGAACTTCCGAACGTTATTGGCGATGGCCAAGGCGGAGGATTTCGGCCGTGGCGACGTGACGAGCGACCTGCTCCCGGCCGCGGCTCGGGCGACGGCGAACTTTGTTGCGCGGCAGGAACTGGTGCTCTGCGGCGGCGCGTTCCTGGCCGAGATTGCGGCCGCGTATGACGCCGGGATTGCCACCAGCGTGTTGATGAGCGACGGGCACAAGGCCGCACGCGGGGCAGTGCTGGCGACGTGGACCGGCTCGGCGCGGGCGATGTTTGCGGCCGAGCGCGTGGCGCTGAACTTCCTGCAACGGCTCTCGGGCGTGGCGACGGCGACGCGGCGGTACGTTGATGCGGTCGCCGGAACGGGTGCGGCGATCTACGATACGCGCAAGACGATCCCCGGCTGGCGCGAGCTGGAGAAGTACGCCGTGCGAACCGGCGGCGGATGCAATCATCGCCGCGGGCTCTATGACGCGGTGCTCGTCAAGGACAACCACCTGGCGGCCCTGATTGCCGGCGGTGAAGGCCTGGCGGCTCTGGGCGAGCGGCTCGATGCGGCGCGGGCGCGGCTGGGTGTCGAGATCGGGGACACGCACAACGGAGTTGTGCGTGGCACCGGCGGCGGGTTTGTCGAGGTCGAAGTCGACAGCCTGGGTCAACTCGAACAGGCGCTGCGGTTGCCGGTCGATATCATCCTGTTGGACAATTTCACCATCGAGCAGATGGCCCGCGCGGTGGCGATGCGCGACAAGGCCGCCCTCAAGGGAAAGATCGCCCTGGAAGCCAGCGGCGGGATCACGCTGCAAAGCGTGGCCGACGTGGCGCGCAGCGGCGTCGAGCGCATCGCCGTCGGGGCCATCACGCATTCGGCCCCGGCGGTGGATATCGGTCTGGATATTGCTTGTTAGCGGTCGAGCTTGCTCGACGCGGTTGTTTCCCCGACCCGCCGAACGGGCGGGGCAAGCCCCTCCGCTAACAGAACAGGGGAGCTTGTTCCGCACGGCGCAGGCCGGTACACTTCCGGCCATGACAGTTGCCGACATGGTGCTGACGCTTCTCTATGATCGGGGTGACGTTTTCTTTTCGCTGGAAGAACTCGCACGCGGGGCTGGCTGCACTCGGGCCAAAATCTCAGAGGCGATCGAGGAGCTTCGCCATCGCGGACATCAGATCGAGGATTCCCCCGCCCAGGGCGTGCGGCTGGCTCGGCCGGTGCGGCTGGACGGGTGCCTGATCGAGCGCGACCTGGGTGTGACGCGCGTGGGGCGCAGTGTGCTGTGCTTCGACGCGGTAGATTCGACCAACGACGTGGCCCTGACGTCGGCGCGGCAGGGCGGCACGGACGGCTTGGCCGTCACGGCAGAGAGCCAGCGGCGCGGGCGCGGACGGCGGGGGCGCACCTGGGTCAGCCCGGCTGGTCAGAATCTGCTGACCAGCCTGCTGCTGCTGGATAGCGGCGGGCTCGTGCCCCACGAGGCGCTGACCATCGCGGCGGGGCTGGCTGTCGCCGAGGCCGTCGCCGACGCGTGCGGCGTCCAGTGCCAGTTGAAGTGGCCCAACGACGTGTTGCTGGATGGCGCGAAGCTCGCCGGCGTTCTGGTCGAGCGGCATAGCCGCCCCGTGGCGTGCATGGTGGCGGGCATCGGCATCAACGTCAATGCGGCCCCGGCCGCGGGCGAGGTGGATCAGAGTGCGGCGTGTCTGAGCGACGTGCTGGGGCACGCCGTCGAGCGGGTCGAGGTGATGCGGAGCCTCCTGCGGCGGCTGGACCATTGGGTGGGCTTGATATCGCGAGGCCGCGTCGACGCCCTGCGCCGCTCGTGGCTGGCACGGTGCGGCATGATCGAGACTCGCGTGACGGTGCAGGCCGCGGGCAAGCGATACGTCGGCCGCGTGGTGGATGTCAGCCCGCTCGAGGGCCTGGTTCTGGCGTGCGACGGCGGGACGCGCGTGCATCTGGCGGCCTCTGACGCCACGGTGCTGCGATGAAGCGGGCCGTGGTCGAAAAGCTCGTGTGCATCGTTCTGCCGGCGGTGCTGATGTTCTGGACGGCGTGCCTGTGCGTGCTGTGGGGCTGGGCGTTCGACACCAGCGGCGGTTCGGCGCTGATGATCCTGGCGGCCACGCTGCTGGCGCTGGGCGCTGCGATCCAGGGGCCCTTTGCGATGGGTCGATGGCTGCAGCGGCTGCTAGAGCGCCGCGGGCGGGGTAAGGCGGTCAGGGCCTTCGTGCAGCAGCGCGTCAGCAGCGGCGCGGCCGGGCACGCGGCGGCTGCGACCGTGATCGCTGCCTCGGCGGCGCTGGCGCTGCTGGGCGGGGTGCTGAGCACACTGGCGATCTATGGCGGGGCGGTGCTGGCGTACAGGCTGTGCGCGGGCATGCTCTGGACCCCGCTGGGCTGGACGGCTGTCAAGCTGGCGATCGCCTGTGCGGGCATGCTGCCAATGGGGCTGGGGATGGCCGTGACGCTGGGGGCCGGTCGCCTGGTGCGCTGCGAGACGCCCGGCGCATGCTTCGGCGGGTTGATGGGCGATTGGGTCGTCGCCCTGGCCGCGGCGATCGTGACCTTCGGGGCGCTCTTCATCCTGGGCGTCAACATTCTGGGCATGGCCGCCCTGGCCGCTCTGTCGGCGCTGTTGGCGACGGTGGCCCTCTTCCAGCAGCGGCAGGCCGACGGATCGGCGCGGCACATCATCGTGCCCGCGCCGCTCTCGCGCCGGCTGCGACTGGGCGCGGCACTCGTCGCGGGCGCGGTTGTGGCCGGCATGCTCGTGCAACTGCGATTCCTGGAGGATTTGCTCGGTCTGGGAACCGGCGAACAGGCGCTGGCGGCCGCGGGGCTGCTGGGTTTGCTGGCGATGGGCCTGTGGTGTAGTCGCCGCCGGCGCGACGAGATCGGCCCTGCCGAGGAACTGGCAGCCGGCGCCGGGGCGGCGGCCATCCTGATCATTCAAGCGACCCTGATGGTCGCCTCCGCGCTGCTGGACGAGGCGATGTGGGTCTGTGGCCTGACGGCTGTTGCGTTGCAGTTGCCGCTATCGATGCTGACGGCGTGCGTGCTGACGGCGCGCCAGCGGAACTTCATGCGCTGCGGCGGGCGGGTCGAGCAGTTGGCGGGCCCGGTGGCCGCCGGCGGCGGAGCAGGCGTGCTGTCGTACTCGCTGGCCGCGTCGCTGCCGTCCGGCGGGTGGGTCTTGATCGCCGCCGTCGCGACGGCGTGCATCGCGTGGTTGATCGCCGCGGCGATGCGGCGGAAGCTCATCGCCGTGGGGGCCTGGGCGTTCTGGCTGCCGGTGCTGCTTGCGGCGGCGGCGGCAGGATTTGACTGTGCCGCCTCCGGCATGCGGGGGCGCGGCGGGCCGGTCACCGTTGGCGTGTGGCTGACGTCGCTTTCCACCTACGAGGGCGGGCAGGATGTCAGCTATCTTCCCACCGGCAAGACCTGGCACAGCGAGGCCCTGACGGCAGCGGTGGTGAACCTGATGACCGGCACGTCCGGGCGCGACAGCGACAACCCAGGCCATCGCGGGCGATGGTGGATCGTGCGAGGCAGTCGCGACGACTTTCCGCTGCAGAGGGTCCCGATGCGAGTCTCGATGGTGCAGTCGACAGCCGATCCGGCGGCGGTGCCCCATCGCGTGGCGACTTCGCGCCCCGCCAATCCGGCGTCCACCAGCGGCATGGTCGGAGCGTTCCTTGCCGAGGCTGCAGCGGTACCCTCCGGCATTTGGCAGGAAGCGCTCGTTCGCGGCAGCGAGCGCGACTTCCTGCAGGCGGCGCTGACGGGTGCGGCCATGGAACGCTACGACGGGGCATTCATCTCGCCCCTTCCGGCAGACCAGCCCGCGGCGTGGCGGTGCTTCAACTATCAGACGCTGCGCCGCTGCCGCGGGCGGGTTCACGCCAATGGCGTGGTGGTGCTGCGGACCTCATGCGACAGCGGGAACATCGCCGCGGCTATCGCCGTGGTGAAGACCTTCCACGAGGCGGTGGGCTCGTCGTGGGCGATGGTGCAGTTGGGCCCGCAGCGGCAGGTGGACCTGCTGCTGGTCGGGCCGGCCGAGGTGGCGGCCTGGCCGCAGTGGCGCAGCGGACTGCAAGCGGTGGCGACCGAGGATTACTATCGCGACTGGCCGGCGATCGCGCCGATCAGCCTGGCGCTGCCGGGCGTGCGAGCGGCCAGCAACCTGCCGATTCCCGCAACGCTCGAGCACTGGATTCAGATCCACGCGGTGAAGTAGCCCAAGCAGTTGTCAGTGGTGTGTGGTGAGTAAAGCAGTTGTGAGTGGTGTGTGGTGAGTGGTGAGTGAGGGACACAACTCACAACTCACAACTCACAACTCACAACTCACAACTCACAACTCACAACTCACAACTCACAACTCACAACTCACAACTCACAACTCACAACTCACAACTCACAACTCACAACTCACAACTTACCACTTGTCAGTCGAGCACTGGAATCGGCTTGGGATCGTGGGTGCCGATGGGGCGCAGGATCGTCGCAAGGGCCATCAGGGTCATGCTCTTGAAGGTCTTGCGGTACTGGTGGGCGTGCTTGAAGGCCCCGATCGCCTGGGCCATGCAGCGGCTCTTGAAGTACTGGCGGCCGGCGCTGTAGTAGAGCTTGGCCAATCGCTTGGAGACAACCTCGGGCGCCAGCAGGTCGCGCCCGCCGTGCTTTTCGACCCAGCGTTTGAGGATGCCCGCCTCGAGCATTCGCGTTCGGCCGGTCTGGGCGGACATGTTCGTGTCATGGCGGCGGCGGGCGCCGGTGGGCTTGCCAATGGGCTCGAACTTCGTGTGCAGGCTGATGCGCAGGTTCAGGTCGTAGTCGTCGGCGCAGAACAGTCGCGGGTCGAAACCGCCGACCTTCTTGAGCAGGTCGAGCCTGTAACAGACGCACAACTGCGACAGAAAGGTCTTCTCGAACAGGTCCCGGGAGCCGGTGATCCGCGACTGATACACCGGCGGCGGCACTTCCTCCACCGTCCCATCGTGATCCATGGCGTAACGATAGCCGTAGACGAATTGCGCTTCGGGATGAGACTGGATGTACGTCGCGTAGTGCTCGAGCGCCTGCGGCAGCAGCACGTCGTCGCTGTCCAGGTACGCCACCCACTGCCCGCGGGCCTGCTCGATGGCGTTGTTGCGGGCCTTGGCCTGGCCGGCGTTGGCCTGGTGGATGGCCCGCACGCGCGGCTCGGCCGCGGCGTGCTCGTCGATGATCCGCTCGCTGCCGTCGGTGGACCCGTCATCGACGATGATCAGTTCCCAATTGCCGAAGGTCTGGTCGCGGACCGACTGGATGGCCTGGCCCACATACGCCTTGTGGTTGTAGACCGGCATGATGATCGAGAACAGGGGAGTGTTTGCCATGGCTGTAATATAGTGTCGGAGCTTCGTGAAACAAATCCGAAACAACAAAATCCGAAGTCCGAAGCACCGCACATTCGGACTTGCCTGTCAGATCGTTTCGGATTTCAGATCTGCCGCTGCGGGTTTGCTTCTGAACAGATTGAGTTTGTTGTTGAGCTTTGCGAGGACGGCCTCGAGGGTGGGCACTTCGCGCTGCGGGGCGGCCTGGGCGTGGATGAGGTCCTGGATTCGCGCCTGAAGGCGCAGCACGGAGGCGACAAGTTTGAGCCGCCCGTCGCGGGGCATGGAGGCCATGCCCGTCGGCGAAACGCCCTTGAGTTCGGCGTCGGTCTTTTCGAGCGACTCCTTCATGTGCTTGTACTGTCGATGGAGCACCTCGGCGAAGATCTCGGGCGGATTGGGGGCCCGGTCGGCCCATCCGGTAGCGCCGCAGAAACCGCACTCGAGCAGCCCGAGGCCCTCGCAGTTGGGGCACTGGTCCTGGCCATCGAGCCCGGTCCCGTGGCAGCGCTCGCAGAGGCGCGTTCCGCGGTTGCACATGAAGCAGTGGCGGTGCGAGTACGCCGAGACGATCAACGGGCGAACTGGCTGCTCGATGGCCGCCTGGGCGGCTTCCATCACGTCGGCAACGCCCGTGCGGGAGGCCGCGCGGCGGCAGGCCTCGTACGCCGCGCAGATGAGCTGCACCTGTTTCTGGTCGAGGGCGTCGCGCAACTCGTTGAGCGCGCCAGCCATGTCCGGCGAACTCCTGGAGATATGGCTGTCACTGGAGTCCTGGCCAATCTCTATCGATGCCGGCGGCTGACTGGGAGAATCGGCTGACGTATGCATGTGGTACACCTGCCTTTCAGGGCCTTTGGATGAGGGAAGGCCATGAAGAAAGAGTAGTTTCATAGACAGAGTCTGGAGAACACCGGGACGCTCTGCCGTACGGTATGAGAGATGTATGATGCCGGGCGCAGCTTGTATATTACGGCTGAGCGACCAAGCCTATTCAGTTGTACTGCCATAATATTATTCGACAACATTCAATGGCATACAAGAAGAAAACGGGCTGAATTTTTCGTATCCCCTCCGTTACGGGGGGAGGGGGAAGGATGCTGTGGATTTCGAGAACTATCCGCCCCCCTGGAGCGACTAACTCTAGTTCCGGCGCAGGACGGTTGCCTCCGGCGGACCGATGGCGTATCCTTTAGGATTGCCTTCCGCCGGAAAAGGCCGGCCTGCTCAATCGCGGATCGGAGCACAATGAGGATCAGTCGCAGTCAACCTGCCCCCCGGCAACTGCCAGCCGCCCTCGCGTGCGCGGCGGCCGCGTGGGTACTGATCGCATGGGGCGCCACAAGCCCCGCCCAGGTCATCCGCCAGGGCGTCATCCGCCGCACGCCGCAAACGGCCCCCGCCGGACGCCCGGTGCCCATCGTCAACGCCGACGACGACCTGGCCGCCTTCCTCGCCCAGGCCCAGACCCTCATCAAACAAGGCAAGTTTCGAGAGGCGCTGGACATCCTCCAGCCGCTGATCGATCAGAGCGACGGCGGGTTTGTAGCCATCGAGGAGGGACGGCGATTCATTTCGCTGGCCCGCAAGGCCAACGACGTGATCGGCTCGATGAACGAGCAGGGCCTGGAACTCTACCGTTCCCTCATGGGCCCCAAGGCCCAGCGGTTGTTTGAAGACGCCCGCCGAGGCGGCGACCTCAACGCCTTGCGAAGGGTGGCCTGGCAGTATGCCCACACCGTTCACGGCCGCGAGGCCCTGATGATGCTGGCGGCCTTGAGCTTCGACCGCGGCCAGTACAGCCAGGCGGCGCAGTTCTGGCGAGAGGCGCTCCAGGGGCGGATCGATGGCGCCGAGCGGGCGATGCTCCTGGCCCGCATTGCGGTATGCGAGCATTTTTCCGGCGACAAGGCCCAGGCCGCCAAAGTTCTGGCGATGCTGCGGGAACAATTCGGCGAGGCGCAAGGGTTCGTGGGCGGGCGACGGCAGAACCTGGTGGAGTTCGTCGGTTCGATGATGGCATTGGCGCCCGCGCCGCCGCCATGGGCTTCGCAGGCCGAGGGCGACTGGCCCGGCCTGGGCGGCTTCAGCGACGGCATGGCCACGATGAGCGAGGCGGACGTCGTGCTCTCGCCGCATTGGCGTTATCCGGCGGCCGCTAGCAGCACGCTGTCTCCCGGGGACTTGATCGCGGCGGACGAGTCGATCATTCGCAACAATCCCGCATACCAGCAGATCCGCCTGGGGATGACGCTTCGTCGGGGAGTGGTCTTGTATCGCCAGCAATACGGCCAGCAGGTGCGTGAGGGCATCGTTCCGCCGCTGGTGCAGCCGGTGGTCATGGGCAGCACGGTCATCTTTCGCACCAGTTCCGCGGTCGTCGCCTGCGATATTTTCAGTCCGACCCAGCCGCTCTGGAAGGTCGACTTTCCCATGACCGGCAAGCCCGCCGGTCGCAATGGGGCGTACTACTATTACCAGCCGATCCTGAACTTCGACGACGGCGGGCGCTACGCCCTGACCTGTGGCGAGGGGAAGGTGTTCGCCCTGGGCGAGTTCGCGCCGGCGAGCATGCGCATGATGATCGCCCGCGGCGCCGAGGCGGGTCAGGTTCGTGACGGGTCCACGCTGGCGGCGTTTTCCATCTCCGATCAGGGCGTCAACCTGTGGCGGCTGCCCAATTCGCAGGAGAAGGAAGACATCCTCAACGGCGGCAAGTTCGTCTCGCCGCCGACGTACTGCCGCGGACGGCTTTACATCGTGGCCAGCTATCTCGACAGCTACCACCTGCTGTGCCTGGACGCGCGCTCGGGGGCGCTGCTGTGGAAGACGCTGGTTTCGCAGTCGCCGACGCTGCCGATGCAGTACTATGCGTACGGCATCGGCGACCTGGCCGAGCGCTGCAGCGCTCCGGCGGTGTACGAGGGGCGGGTGTTCGTGCTGACCAACGCCGGGGCCGTCGCCGCCTTCGACGCCGAAAGCGGCCAGGCCGTCTGGGCCTATCAATATGACAGCGCCGTCAACACCTCGGGCGAGAACGCCCAGCGGATGTTGATGACCATCTCCGCCCTCCATGGCGGCGGCGGGACTGCCCAGAGCCCGATGCCCCGCAATCCGCTGATCGTCTGCCAGGGACGCCTGATGTGTCTGCCGGCCGACAGCGACCAGGCGATGGCGTTTTCCGTCGGCGACGGGCAGTTGCTCTGGGGGCGATCGCGCGAGGGACTGCGAGATCTCAGCGCCGTCGACCCCCAGCGGGTGCTGCTGAGCGGGCCGGGACTGGCCGTCCTGGACACGCGCGACGGCAAGATCCTGAGCCAACCTCTCGAGGCCAAAGATATCACCGGCCGCCCGGCCGTTTCGGCCAGGTGCGCCTTGGCCTCGACCGAAGGCAAGGTGTTGCGGTTCTCGCTGGATAATTACACGGTAACAAACAGCGACCTGGTCGACTCGGCGGGATTGCTGGGAAATCTCGTCAGCGTCGACGGCAAGTTGATCGCCGCCAACGCCGCCGGCGTCTGTGCGTATCTCGATTACGACCGCATGCATCAGAGGCTCACCGAGCAGTTCGACAAGGCGCCGTCGGGGACGGTCAAGTGCGACGCGCTTTTCCAGCGCCTGCGCCTGTCGTTCAACGCCCGGCGATTTGCCGCCGCCCTGGCCGATGCCGACGCCTGCGCGGAAATGGCCCGCCAGAGCGGCGAGGCGGCCCTCGTGCCCCAACTGGCGACCTGGAGATACCGCACGCTGGTGGCCCTGGGCAACCAGGCGGCCGACAGGGAGCAAATGCTGGCGTTCTTCGAGAAGGCCCAAGCCGCGGCCTCGACCGGCCAGGAAAAGGCCCACATGCTGATCCGCCTGGCCAAGTGCATGGACAAGCTCGGGCGATTCGACGAAGCGGCCGACCTGGCGCAGGGATTGGCCGAAACCTATCCCAAGGAAGAGCTTGTCGACGTCGAGATCGGCGCCGACGCCGATCTGGGCGGGCGCCTCGACGACGAGATGCAGCGATACGCCGGCGCCGTCATCGGGCAGCGCATCATCGAAAAGCTCGTGGAAATTCAGGGTCCGCAGATTCTCGACAAGTTCGACCGCCTGGCCAAGGCGGCGCTGGACGACGCCGCCGCGAAGAACGATCCGGCCGCGATGGCGGCTGTGGCCGCACGCTGGCCCCACAGCGCCTGGGCCGACGACGCCCTGTTGACCGCGGCTGAAAGCTGGTATCGCATCGCCACCGCCGCCTCCACGACGCGCCCGGCGGAGAAGACCAAGGCCGCGATGGACAATGCCCTGGCCAGCCTGGCGACCCTGGCGTACATGACAGCCAGCCCGCTGCGGCCTTCGGCCACCATCGCCCTGGCGATGGTGCACGCGCGATCGGGCAAGACCGCCATCCCGGTGCTGTACTGCAATCTGGTGCGGAACCTTCCGCCGCAGACGCCGATAAAGTTCGCCGACATCCAGGGCACGTTGGGGGAGCTCATCCGCCAGATCGAGTCCGGCAACGTTCAGCCGCCCGGCGCGGTCCAGCCGCTGGGGCGCATGCTGCTGCCGGCGAAGGAATTGATGACGGCCGGCGACAAGGCCATTATCCTGCGCGACCAGCATCTCGCGCCCCTGCGCGCCGGGTCGTGCATCTTCTTGCGGCAGAACGAGCACATCGTCATGTTCGACGCGGGCGCCGGCGATGCCGAGAAGGCGGTCCGGTGGAAGACGAAGGTGCGCCCCTTGGCGCTGCTGCCGATGAACCAGGGCGCAGGACGCGGGTTCAGCATGGTCGCCGGCATGAGCGGCGACGCCAAGGTGCTGATGCTCGTCGACAAGCACAGCGTCATCCGCCTCAATGCGGCCGACGGGAAGATCCTGGATGAGACGGAACTGGGCAAACTGGGCGTCCAGGGCGTGCTGAGCATGGGCTCGGGCGCAGGGGTGATCGTTATCGCCGACCCTACCGGCGGGCTGAGTTGCCTGGACATAGCCGCCGGCAAGGTGCGCTGGCAGGCGCGGGTGGGGGCGGCCAACGATCGCAACTCCCCGATCGTTCCGATCGATCCGCCGGAGATTTCAAGCCGCTTCGTGCTGGTGCGCCACCGGGGCAGCCGCCTGACGTGCTTCGACCTGGCGACGGGAAAGATCCTCAACCAGTGGCGCGGACAGAACGTCGACGGCTGCCTGGGCGACGGGGGCCTGATGGCCACGCTGGTTGAAGGCGTGGTGTCGATGCATGATGGTTCGGCCACCGAGACGCTGTGGACGCGAAAATACGAGTCCAGGCCCGGCCAGCAGGTTCTGGGCATTTTCGGCGACCGCCTCTTTGTCGCCGGCGCCGGCAGCGAGGTTGACGTGCTGTCGATCACGCGCGGGGGCCAACTGCTGACGACGCTGACAGCGGCCAAGACCAGCGGTTTTATCCCTGAACCGTTGAGCCTGAGCCTCGTCGGCGACAAGATCGTGGGCGTGTACTCGCTGTCGAACCTCCAGATGTCGCGCGGCGGGGGCGTGAGCAATTACGCTCGCGGCATGATCCTGCAGGTCTTCGACGAGTCGGGCAAGCGGCTCTGGACCGCTTCGGTCGATGCCAATCCCGGCAACGTGTACTTCGCCTCGCCGGCTGTGCCCGCCCAGGACCAGGTGCTGCTGATGTGCCAGCCGGCGAGCTATTCCAAGCCCGCCTCCCTGATGATATTCTCTTCTGTTGACGGCAAAGAGCTGGGCAAGGTGGAGACGCGCGGCCTTGCGGCGCCGGTGAACAACGAGACGTACATCCGGCTGTTCATGATCGGTCCGCCGGTCCTGATCGGCCAGCGCGTATGCGTGGAAAGCGGCAGCGGGGTGATCATCTATGGCGAAAAATAAACGCAGGCAGTTGTGCGTGAGTTGGGCCGCCGCGACGGCTGCGGTGATCGCCGCGGTCGTGGTCGCGGTGCTTCCCGCCGCGGACCCCCGCGGCGCCGCCCGGGCCGCGGCGCCCAGCGCGATGCTTCCGGACATGGTCGACCGCCCGACGGTGGCGGCGATCGAAAAGGGCATGAACTATCTGGTCAAGACCCAGCGGCGAGACGGCAGTTGGCTCAACAGCGGCGGCTACGGCATCTATCCCTGCGTCATGACGTCGCTGGCGGGCATCGCCCTGATGGCCGGCGGGTCCAACCCGCAGTCGGGCCCGCACAGCCGCGAGGTCTCGCGGGCGATGAACTACGTCCTGCGCCTCGCCGAGGCCAGCGAGGACGGGCTGATCGTCGGCCAGGGCGCCGAAAGCCGCAGCATGTACGGGCACGGGTTCTCGATGCTCTTCCTGGCACAGTGCTACGGAAACGAACTCCAAGGCGCCGACGAGGTGCGGCTGAAGAAGGTGCTGGACAAGGCCGTCGCCCTGACCGAGAAGAGCCAGTCCGACCTCGGGGCGGCCAACAACCACGCCGGCGGCTGGATCTATACCCCGACCGGCCAGGGCGACGAGGGCAGCGTGACCGTGACGCAGTTGCAGGCCCTGCGCGCCTGCCGCAACGCCGGCATCAAGGTGAACAAGTCGACGATCGACCGCGCGGTGGCCTACCTCAAGCACTGCCAGATGAGCGACGGCGGGATCTGCTACTCGGCCCAGTCGCGGGGGTCCAGCCGCCCGCCGATCTCGGCGGCCGCCATCGCGTGCTTCTACGCCGCCGGCGTGTATGACCGCTCGGGCGGCGGGGCCGAGAACGACATGGTGGAACGCCTCGTGAAGTACTGCAAGGGGCAGATGGACGGCGGCGGCACGTCGGGGCACTACTTCTACTCCCACTTCTACTACGCCCAGGGGATGTACCACCGCGGGGGCAACGACTGGAAGGAATACTATCCCAAGATCCGCACGATCCTGCTGGAGCGGCAGGCGCCCGACGGCAGTTGGAATGGCGACAGCGTCGGCACGACGTACGGCACGGCCATCGCGACGATCATCCTGCAACTGCCCTACGGCTACCTGCCGATTTGCCAGAAATAGCAGCACGGGCGTCTCGCCCGTGCAGAGGAAGAGAAGAGACCATCGGGCGGACGGGTGTCCCTGACCTCAGGGTCGGGGAACACCCCCAGGGAATGCCACAAAACGAAGAACACGGCCGGGACGGCCGTGAGACTCACGGGCGAGACGCCCGTGCTACGAAGGAGACACTCGTGTCCCAAGACGTAACACCGCAGGCAGAGGCCTTGAACAGTAACGACGTGGTGGCGGCCGCGAAGCTGACCGACGCCTACAAGATCATCCGCAAGGAAATGTCCAAGGCCATCGTCGGGCAGGAACAGGTGCTCGAAGAACTGCTGATCTGCATCTTCGCCCGCGGGCATGCGATCCTCGAAGGCGTGCCGGGCCTGGCCAAGACGCTGATGGTCTCGTCGCTGGCCAAGTGCCTCGACCTGGACTTCGCCCGCATCCAGTTCACGCCCGACCTGATGCCCTCCGACATCACCGGCACCGAGGTCATCCAGGAGAACCGCTCGACGGGCCTGCGCGAAATGAAGTTCCTCAAAGGCCCCATCTTCACCAACATCGTGCTGGCCGACGAGATCAACCGCACGCCGCCCAAAACGCAGGCGGCGCTGCTCGAGGCCATGCAGGAGCGCCAGGTCAGCGTCGGCGGCCAGCGCATGGGCATGCTCGACCCGTTCTTCGTACTGGCCACGCAGAACCCCATCGAGCAGGAAGGCACGTACCCGCTGCCCGAGGCGCAGCAGGACCGCTTCATGTTCAAAATCTTCGTCAAGTACCCCTCGTGGGACGAAGAGTTCGCCGTGGTGCGCCTCACGACCGCCGTGGCCGACATCGCCCTGCAGAAGATGCTCGACGGGCGGCAGATCCTCGAGTTGCAGGAGATCATCCGCCGCGTGCCGGCGGCCGACCACGTGATCCACTACGCGATGAAGCTCGTGCGCGCCACGCGCGTGCTCGAAGGCGATGCCCCCAAGATCGTCAAGGACTACGTCACCTGGGGCGCCGGCCCGCGCGCGTGCCAGTACCTCATCCTGGGCGCCAAGGTTCGCGCCGTGCTCAACGGGCGATACCACGTGTCGACCGAGGACATCCAGGCCGTCGCCAAGCCCGTGCTGCGGCACCGCATCGTGACGAACTTCAACGCCGACGCCGAAGGCTACGACACCGACCGCATCGTCGACGAACTGCTGCGGATCATCCCCGCCCAGGATTCGTCCATCGCCAGCAACCCCGCCACGGCCGGTGCGGTCAAGGAGCTGTAAGTGGTCTTCCAGGACAGCCAGGAACTCAAGAAGTACCTCGACCCGAAGGTGCTTTCAAAGATCACGCGGCTGGATCTTCAGGCGCGCCTGGTGGTCGAGGGTTTCATCAGCGGCCTGCACCGCAGCCCCTTCCACGGCTACAGCGTCGAGTTCGCCTCGCACCGCCAGTACGTGCCCGGCGACGACACCAAGCACATCGACTGGAAAGTCCAGGCCAAGACCGACCGCTACTACATCAAGCAGTACGAGGAAGAGACGAACCTCAAGGCCACCTTCGTGCTCGACGCCAGCGAGTCGATGCACTACGGCAGCGAAAACGGCGACGCCGGCCTGACCAAGTATCAGTACGCCGCGGCCGTGGCGGCGTCGCTGGCGTTCCTGCTACTCCAGCAGCAGGACTCGACGGGCCTGGCGATTTTCGACGAGGACCTGCGCCAGTACCTGCCGGCCTCGGGAAGCGTCAACCAGATCAAGAGCATCGTCCACGCGATGGATATCACCCAGCCCAAGGCCAAGACGTCCATCGAGGATATCTGCCACTCGCTGGCCGAGAAGATCCCGCGGCGGGGTCTGGTGTGTCTGGTCAGCGATTTGTTCTGCGACATCGACGGCGTGATCCGCGGCCTGGAGCATTTTCGCCATTACGATCATGAAGTGCTCGTGTTGCACATCATGGACCAGGACGAGCTGGACTTTCCCTTCCAGGGCAACACGATGTTCCGCGGCCTCGAGGCCATGGGCGACCTGCTCGTCGAGCCCCGCGCCCTGCGCGAGGGCTACCTCAAAGCCGTCGAGGAGTTCTGCCTCCAGGTGAAGCGCCGCTGCATCGCAAGACGCATCGACTACAAGCGTATCTCGACCGCCGATCACATGGACGCCGCGCTGCTGGCTTTTTTAGCGGCAAGAACCGCGGCGACCCGCAAAGCGGGGGCGAAAAGATGATGTTGTTGAAAATTGGAAATTGTAAATCGGAAATTGGAAATCCCTCGTGCCGTTTGTTCATCCGCTAATTTTCACGATTGGCGCCTGCTGCGTGGCAGCGCCGATCATCATCCACCTGCTTAATCGCAGGCGGTTTCGGCTGCGCCATTGGGCGGCCATGCAGTTCCTGCTGGACTCGCTGCGGCGCAATCGCCGGCGGCTGCGCGTCGAGGAGATGATCCTGCTGGCCATGCGGTGCCTGGCGGTGCTGCTGCTGGCGCTGGCGATCGCGCGGTTCACCGGCTGTGCGGCCACCTCCGTCCTGCCGGGCATGTCTGGGCCGCGGGCTACCGTTTACATCCTTGATAACAGTTACTCGATGCTGCAGAAGTCTGCCGCCACGTCGCTCTTCGAGAACGCGCGGCACGACCTCGCCCAGCGCATTCGCCAGAGTTCTCGCTCGGAGAAGGTCGCCGTCCTGATGGGCGCCGACGCCGACGGCAAGAGCGCCCTGTTCGATCTTAACTATGTGACCGAACCTGCCTCGTTAGCCGCGCGGCTGGAGAGCCTCGACGCCTCCGACGGGCGGCTGGCGCTGGCCGAAGCCCTGGCCCGCTCAGGCAAGCTTCTGGCTAACGAAGCCGGCGCCCGGCAGGTGGTGGTCCTGACGGACTGCCGCAAGATCGACCTCGCCCCCGCCACGGCGCAGAGCCCGCTGCGCAAGGAATTCGCTGCCCTGCGCAAGAGCGGCGTCAGTGTGGAAGTGCTCGACTACGGCCAGGAGTCGCGCAAGAACCTGACCATCGAGTCGATCGAGCTGGTTGACCGGTTCGCCGTGGCCAACGTGCCGTTCAACGTGGCGGTCACCGTGCGCAACAACGGCTCGGCGAATCTCGAAAACGTGGCCCTGACGCCCAGGATGGTGCTGCCCGGCCAGCCTGACCAGACCGTCGTGCTGCCGGTGCAGGTGATCCCATCCCTGGAAAGCGGGCAGAGCACGCGAGCGGTCTTTGAAGTCGCCAGCCGCAATCCCGGCTCGGCTGTGGTGTCGGTCGAGGCCGCCGGCGACGATCTGCAGACCGACAACCGCGCCCACCTGGCCCTGGACATCCGCAAGGTCACGCGGGTGTTGATCGTCGACGGCAACACCGATCCGACCGATCGCACCGAGAGCGAGTCGTTCTTCCTGAACAAGGTTCTGGACCCGCGCGGCGACGGAGCCTTCGGCGTCCGGACCGACGTCATCTCCAGCGATACCCTCGGCGGAGCCAACTTTGCCGACTATGACGCGGTGGCCCTGCTGGACGTGGCGGACTTTCCCGCCTCGGTCGCTGCCGGTCCGGCCACGCGGCCGACGGTGGCGTACCCGCAGCTCAAGGCGCTCGAGGAGTACGTGCGCGGCGGCGGCGGACTGATCCTCTTCACCGGCGGGCACATCAATCTCGACTTTTACAATGGTCCGTTCTACGCGGCCGGGGCGGGGCTGCTGCCGTACCGCGTCGGCCCGCACAAGGGGCGTCCCGGCCAAACCGACACCTACGTGCGGCTGGCGCCGGCGAGCATCGCCAATCACAACATCATGCAGGCCTTCACGCGTTTTGCGGCCGAGGGCAGCGACGTGACGTCGCTGGTGCGGTTCTTCGCCTTCACGCCCACCGAAGAACCGCACGGCGTGGTATTGCCCCCGGAGGTCAAGGCGCCGCAGGTGCTGGCGGCCTTCGCCGATGGGCAGAACTCGCCGGCTGTCATCACCCGGCGCTTCGGCCAGGGCGAAGTGGTCATGTTCTGCACCACCGCCAGCAAGCGCTGGAACGACTGGCCCAGCGACGAAGTGGGCACCTACGCCGTGATCATGCATGAGACGGTCAAGTTCGTCGCGCGGTCGGCTTTGCAGGGCCTCACCGCCCGCGTCGGGCGGCCCATCGATTACACCCTTCCCGGCGACCTGCTCGACGCGCGGGCGACGCTCAAGACGCCGCACTTTCCCGCGGACGACCTGGTGACGCTCGTGGCGCAGCGCCAAGGCGCCAAGGCCGGGCATCTTTCCTATGCCGCAACCGATGCCGCGGGCGTGTACTGGCTGGAACTGGCCTTGCCCGACCGCTCCGTCAAGAAAGTGCTCTTTGCCCGCAATATCGACCCGGTCGAGGGCGACTTGACCTGCGGCGGACGCCCCTCGCTCGAGGCCGCCCTGGGCAGCGGCGACTTTGCCTACGCCGAAAAATCGGCAGCCGGCGGTGAGGCGCCGGCCGCGGCGGCCCAGAAGGAGTACTGGCTGCTGGCCGCACTGGCGGCGCTGGTGCTGCTGGCGGGCGAGACGTTCCTGGGGCAGAAGTTCGGACATTACGCCGGCCGCAAGGCCGCCGCGGAGCGATTACCTTGACCGCGTTCATTCAATGGTTGCTGGGACTGCCCGCCGCCGAGATGGCGCGGGCCGACAGTTGGCGGCTGACCTTCGTCGCCGACTACAGCAATTATGTCATCGTCGCGCTGGTCGCCGCCTTTGTGGCGATGGTCTACCTGACGGTGCGCAGCTACCGCCGCGAAGGCGACGCGCCGACGGCCGCCAAGACCGTGCTGATCGTTCTGCGCATCGCGGTCTTTGCCGCCGTGGTGCTGATGCTCTTTCGTCCGGCCATCGAGCTGCGGTTCGTTGACACGCTGTTGAGCAAGGTCGTGGTGCTCGTGGACGACAGCCGCTCGATGTCGTTCACCGACCGCTACGCCGCCGGCAAAGACGCCGACGATCTGGCGGCGCTGCTGAAATGCGACCGCGCGGGCCTGGCGGCCCTGAGCCGCTCGCAGATCGTGCGCCGGGCGCTCGACCGCCCTGACGGCGTGCTGACGCGCCTGGGCGCCACGCACCCGCTGGTGCTCATGCGATTCTCCACCGCCCAGCCGGGCAAAGAAACGTACACGCGAAAGCTGATCGAGCTGCCCGCCCGGTCCGGCAAAGATACGCCGGCCACCATGCCTGTAGACGTGGCCAAGGCCCTGGCCGAGCTGCAGGCGGCGGGGTATGAGACGAATATCCCCGCCTCGATTCGCGACGCGCTGGACAGCACCCGCGGCCAGCAGGTCGCCGGGATCGTCGTCATCAGTGACGGGCAGATCACGTCCCAGGATGCCGCCGGGCGCCTCGGCGCGGCTGTCGAGTCCGCCGGCCGGCGCGTCGGCGGGGCGGTGCCCCTGTACGCGGTGGCCGTGGGCGACCCGCAGCCGCCCAAGAACGTCGCGGCCGTTGCGCTCCAGGGGCCCAACGAGGTCCGCCGCGGGACGCGCGCGGAGCTTTCGGTCGTGCTGTCGCATCGCAATCTGGCGGGCAAGTCGGTCACGGTGCGCCTGCTGCGACGAGCGGCCGACAAGCCCCAGTGGACCGACACGCAGGTTAAGCAGAACGTCACGCTGACGGCCCCGCCCGCCGAGTCCGCCGGCGCCGCGTCTGAAGTGCGCCAGACCGTCGAGCTCTCTGTCGAGCCCGATGCGGTGGGGCAGTTCGTGTACAAGGCTGTCGTCGATCCGGTGGCCGACGAGGCCAACGCCGACGACAACTTCGCCGAGACGCGCCTGGAAGTCTCCGACGAGAAGGTCAAGGTGCTGGTGATCGCCGGCGACGCCGGGTGGGACTTCCAGTACCTGCGGAACCTCCTGCTGCGGGCCGGCGACTCCTACCGCGTCAGCATCTGGCAGCAGAACGCCGACAAGGACATCAACCAGGCGGCCTCGACGGGCATGAAGCTCTCGCAATTGCCGCGCACCCTCGAGGAGCTTATCGGCAGCCCCGGCGGCAAGCCGTTCCCCGGTTACGACGCGATCATCCTGCACGACCCGCAGCCGGGCGAGGGCGGCTTCGACCGCACCCTGGTGAAGATGCTGCGCGACTTCGTCGAGAAGCACGGCGGCGGGCTGTGCTACGTCGCCGGCGGCAAGTACAGCTACCAGACCCTCAGCGGCGAAGGGGCCATGAAGGACCTGGCCGACGTCATGCCCGTGGTGCTCTCGCCCAACACGGCCGATATCGCCGTCCGAATGGGCACCCGAAAACCGGAAGCCTGGGCCTTCAAAATCACCAGCTATGGAGCCGACCACCCGATGATGCGACTGGCCGCCACGGCCGAGCAGAGCGGCCAGATCTGGTCGGTCCTGCCGGGGGTGTACTGGTCGCACCCGGTCGCCCGGGTGAAGCCGTCAGGCAAGGTGCTGGCCGAAAGCGCCAACCCGATGGACCGCACCGGTCGCAACGAACCCCTGCCCATCGTGGCCGTGCAGCCCTTCGGCGCCGGGCGGGCGGTCTATGTCGGCACCGACGAGACCTGGCGGTGGCGGTTCATCCAGGACGGCTATTACCACCGCCGATTCTGGAGCGAAGTGGTGCGATACCTCGCCACGCTCAAGGCCCGGCAGGTGGTCATCACCACCGGCGGCGACCGCTTCACGGCAGGGCAGAAGATCACCGTCGAGGTCGAGGCGTACGACGAGAAGTTCCAGCCCCTCAAGGACGCGACGTTCAACGTGACCCTGCGCCAGGCCGGCGGCGAGGTCGTCGAGAAGATCACGCTCCAGGCCGTCGACGCCACCAACAAGCCCGGGCGATACAGCGGCATTATCGAGGCCAACCGCACCGGCACGTACGACCTGACGGCGCTGGACGGCGACCCGCAGGCCAATCTCAAGGTGGCCCCCAAGCGCATCGTGATCGACCTGCCCCAGGCCGAGTCGCGCCGCCCCGAGGCCGACGTGACGACGATGAAGAACGTGGCCTCGCGAGCGGAGAACTTTCTGCCCATTGGGCAGATCGACCGCCTGGCGGACCTGATTCCGCCGGCGTCGCTGCACACCGTCAAGCAGCAGCCGCACTTCCTGTGGGATACCCCGGCGATGCTTATCGCGGTGATCGTGCTGCTGACGGCAGAGTGGATCCTGCGGAAGAAATACAACATGGCGTAGTAGTCCTTCATCTTCGATGAATGACTACAGAGCAGGCGAGCAGTTGAACAGGTGAGCAGTAGACCAGGATCGAGCCTGCGGTCTCCTGTTCTACTGTTCTCCTGTTCGGAAGGATGAGAAAGATAACAGTGGCGGGCAAGAGGCCATGCCACGAAAGAGGAGATAGTGCTGATGAGTTTTAACGGACTTGGAATGAACATGGGCAATCTTTCGCGGCTGAGCGCGGCCAAGACGCGGTCGATCTCGGCTGAGAATCTTACCGGCGAGAAGGGCAGCGGCGCGATGGCCGAGCCTTCGCCGGGGCACCCGTCCTCCACGCTGGGACGCGGGTGGAAGTGCGCGCCGTGCCACAAGATCGACCCCATGACCACCTACACGCTGGCCGACATCTCCGGCAGCGGCGCCATCCAGAGCATGTGGCTTGCCGGCTACGTCGGACGCGACCTGATCCTGCGGATCTACTGGGAAGGCCAGGACACGCCGTCAGTCGAGTGCCCCCTGCCGGATTTCTTCGGGATGCACTGGTTCCGCCCCGACGACTACTGCCACAAAGGCCCGTACGTTCACATCAACTCGCTGCCGGTGTGCGTCAACCCCAACCGGGCGCTGAACTGCTTCTGGGAAATGCCCTTCCGCAAACGCTGCCGCATGACGCTGGAGAATATCAGCCCCAGCGAAGGCCGCACGACCTACTACCAGATCAACTACACGCTGACGGATGTGCCTGACGACTGCGCGTACTTCCACGCCCAGTACCGGCGCGTCAACCCGCTGCCCTACGGCGAGGTCTACACGATCGTCGACGGCGTCAAGGGGCGCGGGCAATACGTCGGCACGTCGATGGGCTGGGGCATCAACGCCAGCAACTGGTGGGGCGAGGGCGAGATCAAGTTCTACATCGATGGCGATGGCGAGTTCCCGACCATCTGCGGCACGGGCACCGAAGACTATTTCCTGGGCGCCTACAACTGGGACGTCGACGGCCAGTACGTCACCTACACCGGCCCGTACGGCGGAATGCATCAGGTCCTGCGGCCCAACGGGACGTATCTTTCGCAGCATCGCCACGCGATGTACCGCTGGCACGTGATGGACCCGGTGCGGTTCGAGAAGGACCTGCGCATCACGATCCAGTCGCTGGGCTGGCGCAGCGAGGGGCGGTTCTATCCCGGAATGCATGACATCTGCTCGACGGCGTATTGGTACCAGACGCTGCCGGCCGCGGCGTTTCCAAAATTCCCGGATCGCGACCACCTGGAGGTCGTCTAACCAACTGATGCCACATCCGTTGATACAGAACGATCTGCTCAAGAAGTTCAGTTCGCTGCGGCGAATGCTTCGCGGGCGGCTGGCGGCCGAAGGCCTGGCCTGGCTGGTGCTGGCGGCCGTGGCGGCGGTGTTCGTCACGATGGGCGTGGACTTCCTGCTGCGTCCGCCGGAGCGGCCGCTGCGTGCGGTCTTCATGCTGATGGCGCTGGCGGGCGTGGGCGTGGTGGGCTGGCGGCGGCTGGTGGCGCCGCTGCGGGTGCCTATGAGCACCGAAGACCTCGCGCTGCTGATCGAGCGAAGCCACGCGCAATTGGGCGACCGGTTGATCAGTGCCGTCCAGTTTGCAGCATCCGGAGTGGCTCCCGGGGCCAGCGCCGAGATGGTGCAGGTGGTGGCCGCGCAGGCCCACGCGATGGCCGCGCGGATCGACTTCGCCCCGGTGGTCGAGCGGGCGAATCTCCGGCGCGTCGGCACGGCGGCGGCCGCCGCGGCGGCGCTGCTGCTGGGGTTTGCCTTCTGGAACGGCGACGCGCTGTCCCGCTGGTTCCAGCGCAACGTGCTGCTGGCCGACGTCGATTGGCCTCAGCGGACCTACCTGACCGTGCGCGATGAAACCATGAAGCCCTTGGGCGACGAGGTGCTGGTGGTCCGCGGCGAGGATCTCGCCATCAACGTGACAGCCGACCTCGACAGCGAGAGTCCCTCGAGCGTGATGGTGTACGCCAAGTATCCCTCGGTGGGCGACACCGAGGCCAGGATCGATCCTAATCCTGAGGACCGGCGCCGGTTCGTGCAGACGTTCCGATCGGTTACCGAGGAGTTCGCGTTCTACGTCACCGGCGGCGACGACCGGCGCGACCAGCGCCGCAAGCATGTCATCCGCCTGGTCGACCCGCCGGCCATCCGGTCGCTGACGTTTACCATCACGCCGCCGGCGTACGCCAAGGCCGCGGCGAGCGACGTTTCGGGAGCGGCCGCCTCGCTGAGCGTGCCCATCGGCGCTACGGTGCAGGTGGCCGCAATGGCCACCAAGGATCTCCAGAGCGCCCAGATCATTCTGGAAGGGCCAGGGGCTCGGCGCGTCAGCGACATGGTGATCTCGAAGGTCCCCGCGGCATCGGGCGGCCCGCAGGCGCCGCGCGGCGTCAGCGGGCATTTCACGCTCCCTCAGGAGAATCGCCCCGTCGTGCTGACGCTGCAACTGGCGTTGAAAGACACCGCCGGCTACGTCAACCGCCGCGGCGGAACCTACGTGGTGGAAGTGCGTCCCGACACCGCCCCGGTGGTCGAGGCCCGCAAGCTGGTGGTGGGTCCGGCCGTCACGGCTGAGGCCATGATTCCCCTGGCGATCAACGCACGGGACGACCACGGTCTGTCGAAGCTTCAGGCGCTGACGAGCGTCGCCAAGCGCAAAGAGCCCTTGCCCGCTCAAGACGTGGCCGAGCTGGTGGTCGGCGAGCGCAGCCGCCGCGTGCAGCACGTCGTCGACCTGCGCTCGTTCAAGCTGGCCGCCGATGATACGATCACCCTGCACGTCGAGGCGCAAGACACGCTGCCGGCATCGATGGGCGGGCCCGGGATCGGGCGCAGCGCGCCCTTTGAGCTGCGCATCGTGCGACCTGAGGTTCTCAAGGCCGAACTGGTGGGGCGGCAGAAGGCGCTGCGGCTGGAGTTCCTGCAGGCCATCGGCCTTCAGAGCGACGCGCAGGCCAAGACGCTGACGGTCGCCACCGCCCTGGCGGATGAGACGCTGCCGGCCCTGGGGGCTCAGCGGCTGGCCAGCGCCGCCGGCATCGAGACCAGCGTGAGCGGCGATTGTGCCCGGACGGCCGAAGGATTCGCGGCTATCCTCGAGGAGTTGGCGTGCAACCGCCTGGCCGGCGAGGCCGACCAGAAACGCATCGGCGAGGCGATTGTGGCCCCGCTGCGGAAAGTAGTCGTCCGCCTGCGCGAGACATCGGCGGCGCTTACCCAGGTTTCCACCTCGCCGCCGCCGTCGGGCCTGCGGGCGAAGGTGACCGAACTGGCGGCCGTGCAGGACGCCATCCGCCGCGAGATGGAGACCATCGCCGAGGCGATGGAGAAAGAGGCCACGCGGCAGGAACTGGCCAATGAAGTGGGTATCATCATAGAAGAGTCCAAGAAGTTGCTCAAACTGATAAACCGCGAAGGCGAAAGCGAGGCCGAGCCGATCTTCGACCCGACCACGCAACCCGCCAAACGCGAGTAGCAAGGGCATCTTGCCCGTGGTTGGTTGTGTGGCATGGGCGTCTCGCCCATGTATCCGGCGGGCGTCTCGCCCGCCGGAAGAGCACGGGCGAGACGCCCGTGCCACACGGGAGCACAGGC
>JBDKRA010000032.1:0-91568 GCA_039683615.1 Phycisphaerae bacterium | reverse complement strand
CGGCCCGGAACGAAGACGCGCCCGGTCGATTGCCCGGGCGCTTCTGTTTTCCCACTCACCACTCACCACTCACCACCCACAACTGCCGCTTAGAACATCCCCACGACCTGGCCGTTCTCGTCGAGGTCGACATCCATGAACGCGGGGCGGCTGGGCAGTCCGGGCATCGTGCGCATCGTGCCCAGCAGCGGGTAGAGGAACCCGGCGCCGGCGGCGGCCCGGACTTCCTGCACCGGCACGGTGAAGCCGGTGGGGACGCCCTTGAGCGTCGGGTCGTGCGAGAGCGACAGGTGCGTCTTGGCCATGCACATGGGCAGGTGGCTCAGCCCGGCCCGCTCGTACGAGGCGATCTGCGCCTCGGCCTTGGGCGTATAGGTCACGCCCGCGCCCTGGTAGATTTCCTTGACGATGGTCTCGATCTTGGCCTTGATCGAGATGTTGTCGGGGTAGAGCAGCTTGAAGTCGGAGGGCTTTTCGCAGGCGGCCACGACCGCTTCGGCGAGTTTCTTGGCGCCCTTTCCGCCCTTGGCCCAGTGCTCGGCCACGACGGCGTCTTCGGCCCCGGCGGCGATGGCGGCCTTGCGCGCCTGCTCGACCTCGGCCTTGGTGTCGGCGGGGAAGCAGTTGATCGCCACGACGACCGGCACGCCGAACTTCTTGGCGATGGCGATGTTGCGGGCGAGGTTGCACGTGCCCTTTTCCAGCAGGGCGAGGTTTTCGGTGACGTACGCTTCGGGCAGGGGCTTGCCGGGGGTCACCTTGGGCCCGCCGCCGTGCATCTTCAGGGCGCGGATGGTGGCCACCAGCACCACGCAGTTGGGCACCAGGCCCGAGGCGCGGCACTTGATGTCGAAGAACTTCTCCATGCCGATGTCAGCGCCGAAGCCGCTCTCGGTCACGACGTAGTCGGCCAGCTTCAGCGCGATGCGGTCGGCGATGATCGAGTTGTTGCCCTGAGCGATATTGGCGAAGGGCCCGGCGTGAATAAACGCCGGCTGACCTTCGAGCGTCTGCATCAGGTTGGGCTTGATGGCGTCCTTCATCAGGACCATCATCGCCCCGGCGACGCCGAGGTCCTCGGCCGTGACGGGCTTGCCGTCCTTGTTCATCGCGACAATAATGCGCCCGAGGCGGGCGCGCATGTCTTTGACATCCGTCGCCAGGGCGAGGATCGCCATGATCTCGCTGGCCACGGAGATGTCGAACCCGGTCTTGCGCTGCGGGCCGTCCATCCAGTTGTCGCTCAGGCCGGTCTCGATGTACCGCAGGGCCGCGTCGTTGACGTCGACCACTCGGCGCCAGGTGATGGTCTCGGCGTCGATGTTGAGACGCTTGAGCCCAGCCTTAGCCAGTTCGGCGTCGTCGGCGTGCGCCTCGTGGCGCAGGCGGGCGTCGATCGCTGCGGCCAGCAGGTTGTTGGCGATGGACACGGCGTGAATGTCGCCGGTGAGGTGCAGGTTGAACTCTTCCATCGGGATGACCTGGCTGTATCCGCCGCCGGCGGCGCCGCCCTTGATCCCGAACGTCGGGCCCATCGACGGCTGGCGGATGCACAGGAACACATCCTTGCCGATGACGCCCAGGGCCTGCGTCAGACCCACCGAGGTGGTGGTCTTGCCCTCGCCCAGCGGGGTGGGCGTGATGGCCGTCACGTCGATGTACTTGCCCTGCTTGCGACGTTTGAGGAACTCGAGGATCTCGAGCTTGACCTTGGCTTTGACGTCGCCATAGGGTTCGAGGTACTTGGCGGGGATGCCGGCCCGCTTGGCCACTTCGGTGATCTTCATCGGGGTCGCGGCGCGTGAAATATCGATGTCGGACGGAACTTTCGCCATGGAATCCATCTCCTGTTAGGTCAGCAATAAGAGCGGTAAACTATAACCGCGCCGCCCCCGGGGGCAAGAGCAAAATGCCCGCAATGCATGGCGATTGTCAACGACTGACGCCGATAGATTAAGCCGCAGAGGTCGCTGAAGACGCTGAGGATGTTGGAAGACAAAACAACTTCGTTCCTCTGCGACCTCAGCGACCTCAGCGGCTAGTTCCCCGACGGGTGGCAAGGCGACCCCCTGAACACCGCATGTCGCCATGCCACTTGGCCCCTGAGCGGCTGCAAAATGCCCACACCCGGCTGTTCCCTGTTACCCCGCGGGCGGGTAAACTGCGTAGTGCTTTTAAGGGAAGGATTTCCATGGGCAAGATGATGAAGGCATTGGTCAAGGCCAAACAGCAGACGGGTCTGTGGCTGCAGGACGTTCCGGTTCCCAGCGTCGGCGTCAACGACGTGCTGATCCGGATTCTCAAGACGAGCATCTGCGGCACCGACGTTCACATCTGGAACTGGGACGCCTGGGCCCAGAAGACCATCCCCGTCCCGATGACCGTCGGGCACGAGTTCGTCGGCACGATCGAGTCCGTCGGCGCCAATGTCAAGGACTACCACAAGGGCGACCTGGTCAGCGGCGAAGGGCACGTGGTCTGCGGACGATGCCGCAACTGCCTGGCCGGGCGGAGGCACCTGTGCCCCAATACCAGCGGCGTCGGCGTTAATCGCGACGGCGCCTTTGCCGAATACCTCTCCCTGCCAGTGACGAACGTCTGGCCGGCCGAGGCGTCCATCCCCCTCGAGGTCACCAGTTGCTTTGACCCCCTCGGCAACGCCACGCACACTGCCCTGTCGTTCGACCTGCTGGGCGAGGACGTGCTGATCACCGGCGCCGGTCCCATCGGGATCATGGCCGTGGCCATCGCCCGCCACTGCGGCGCCCGGCACATCGTCATCACCGACGTCAACGAGTATCGCCTGGACCTGGCCAAGCGCATGGGCGCCAGCGTAGCGCTGAACATCCGCGAGGGCAAGACGCTCAAGCAGGTTCAGGCCGACCTGGGCATGCGCGAGGGCTTCGACGTCGGCATGGAAATGTCCGGCAACCCCAACGCCTTCCGCGACATGCTGGCCAACATGTGCCACGGCGGCAAGATCGCCCTGCTGGGCATTCTGCCCACCACCGAGATCGACTGGGACCTGATCGTCTTCAACAGCCTGACAATCAAAGGCATCTACGGCCGCGAGATGTACGAGACCTGGTACAAGATGACTTCGATGATCCAGACCGGCCTGGACATCACGCCGGTCATCACGCACCGCTACGCCTATACGGACTTCGAAGAAGGCTTCACCGTGATGCGCAGCGGCAAGAGCGGCAAAGTGGTCCTGACCTGGTCGGAACAATAAGACAAGAACGCCACAGAGATCACTTTGTGTTCTTCGTGATCTTTGTGGCAAAGTTTTTTCGAGGTCCAAATGTTCAAGAGCATGAAATCGCACATTGCACAGGTCCTGCAGGAGATTCAGTCCGAGGGCCTTTACAAGCACGAGCGGGTGATTGTCTCGCCACAGGGCGCCGTCATCGCCGTGGCGCCGGATGGGCGGAAGGTCCTGAACTTCTGCGCGAACAACTACCTAGGCCTGGCGGACGATCCGCGCGTGATCGAGGCCGCCCGCAAATCGCTGGAGCGATGGGGTTACGGACTTTCCAGCGTGCGGTTCATCTGCGGCACGCAGGAGCTGCACAAGCAGCTCGAGGCCGCCCTGAGCCGCTTCCTGGGTGGCGAAGACACGATCCTGTACAGTTCCTGCTTCGATGCCAACGGCGGCCTCTTCGAGACGCTGCTGGGCGAAGAAGACGCCATCATCAGCGACCAGCTCAACCACGCCAGCATCATCGACGGCATCCGACTGTGCAAAGCCCAGCGCCTGCGATACGCGCACTGCGACATGGCCGACCTCGAGGCCCGCCTGCGCGAGGCCGCCGGCGCACGCCTGCGCCTGATCGCCACCGACGGCGTGTTCTCCATGGACGGCACCGTCGCCCCGCTGGACAAGATCTGCGACCTCGCCGACAAATACGACGCGGCCGTCATGGTCGACGACTCGCACGCCACGGGCTTCTTCGGCCCGACAGGGCGCGGGGCCATCGAGTACCGCGGCGTCATCGGGCGCGTCGACATCGTCACCAGCACGCTAGGCAAAGCTCTCGGCGGCGCCAGCGGCGGGTTCACGGCTGCCCGGCGCGAGATCGTCGAACTGCTCCGCCAGCGCAGCCGCCCGTACCTGTTCTCCAACACGCTGGCCCCGGTCATCGCGGCCACCAGCCTGGCGGTGCTGGAGATTCTCAGCGCCTCGACGGCCCTGCGCGACAAGCTGGCCGCCAACACGAAACACTTCCGCGACGGTATGGCTGCACGCGGGTTCAACATCGCCGCCGGCGACCACCCCATCGTCCCGATCATGCTCGGCGAAGCCGCACTGGCGACCAAGATGGCCTCAATGATGCTCGCCGAGGGCATCTACGTCATCGGCTTCTCGTACCCGGTGGTCCCCAAGGGCCAGGCCCGCATCCGCGTGCAGATTTCCGCCGCCCACACGACCGAACAGCTCGACATGTGCATGGATGCCTTTGCCAAAGTCCGCCAAGCCTGCGCGAAGTGAAGTGGGCCCATGGCGACCCGCGTGAAACAGAAACGCGTGTCGCCATGCCACCCAATTGGAAATTCCAAATTGGAAATTGGAAATTGCTAAGCCTGCGTCAGCGTGTCGCGGATATGCTGGGCGGCGGTGCGGGGATTTTCGGCGCAGATGACGCCCGAGCAAACGGCAGCCCGTGTGGCGCCGGCGGCGCGGATTTGCGCGACGTTGGCGGCCGTGATTCCGCCGACGGGCACCACCGGCACCTGTACTTCGGCCAGAATCTGCTTGAGCAACTCGACGCCCACCGGCGGGCCGGCGTCTTTGGTCGCCGTGGCGAAGATGGGGCCCACAGCGATGTAGTCAGCGCCCTCGGTCACAGCGGCGCGGGCCTGTTCGATGGTGTGCGTGCTCTTGCCGATCAGGGCGCCCGGTCGCAGCAGGCGGCGGGCCTCGGCGACGGGCAGGTCGTGCTGTCCGACGTGCAAGCCGTCGGCGCCGACCATGGCGGCGATATCGGCGCGGTCGTTGATGATGAGCATCTTTCCCGTTTCATCGGTCAGGTCTCGCATCTCTGCCGCCAGGGCCAGGAACTGCGAGTCGGGGATGTTCTTCTCGCGCACCTGGACGACGTCGGTCTGCCCGGCGATGGCGGCACGGGCGATCTCGCGCACCGACCCGCGGCACATCGAGCTGTCGACCAGCACGTACAGGTGAATGTCGGCGAAGAATCGCCGCACGAACAACCGTCCCAGCAGGCGCTGCTCGAGCGTGTAGGCGTTGTACCGCATGCGCTCGATGTCGAGCGTCTTGGCCGGCGCCACAACCTTGCTGTATTCCTCGATGGACCGCAGCGATTCGCCCAGGCGCTTCATCGCGGCGATGGCCACGTCGTTCATGTCGGCCCGCTTGAGCTCGGTCGGGCTGGTAAGATCCGTGCCGATATCGCCGGGGGTGTCGCGGCTGGCCACCATCTCCATCAGCGGGATATCGCTCAATAGCCCCTGCAGGTCGCTGCGCATGTGCTTGGCCATGACGGTGATGGCCACGTCGTTGAGGGCGAAGCGCCCGCAGTCTTCGGCCACGCGAAGGGCCTCGCGGGCCCGGTTGAAGTTGGCGTCCAGGATTCGGTAGATCTCACGCATGTCGGCCTCGTATCACGGGCATCTTGCCCGTGCATCAAAGAGCATGGGCGAGACGCCCATGCCACACAGCAAGAGCATGGACGAGACGCCCATGCGACTCATGGGCAAGATGCCCATGCTACTAGTAACTGCTGTTGGGCACGGGATGAGCGCGGCAGATTTCTTCGACGCCTTCGCTCACCTTGGTAATGATATCTTCGCTGCCGCCGCTGGTCAGGATCTGGTCGATCCACACGGCGATTTGCTTCATGTCGCGCGGCGTCAGCCCGCGGGTCGTCACGGCCGGGGTGCCCAGGCGGATGCCCGAAGGCCGCAGCGGCGAACGCGTGTCGAAGGGGATGGCGTTCTTGTTGCACACGATCGACGCCTGCGACATCCAGATCGCCGCCATGTGTCCGTCGATGTCTTCAAGACGGCTGCGCAGGTCGATCAGCACCATGTGGTTGTCGGTGCCGCCGGTGACCAGCCGCCAGCCCAGCGACATCAGCGCATCGGCCAGCGCCTTGGCGTTGGCGATGATGGCCGAGGCGTAGTTCATGAACGTCGGGTGCGACGCCTCTTCGAACGCGACGGCCTTGGCGGCGATCACGTGCTCCAGCGGTCCGCCCTGGATACCGGGGAAGACGGCCGCGTCGAGCTTGTCGGCCCAGATGGCCTTGGACAAGATGATGCCGCCGCGCGGGCCTCGCAGGGTCTTGTGGTTGGTCGTGGTGACGAAATCGCTCACCGGCACCGGGTCCGGATGCACGCCGCCGACGACCAGCCCGGCGATGTGGGCGATGTCGCACAGCAGCGGACAGCCGACCTCGCGGGCGATCTGCCCAAACGCGGCGAAGTCGATCGTGCGAGGATAGCTCGACGCGCCGCAGACCAGCATGTCCGGCTTTTCCTTCAAGGCCTGCTCGCGCACGAGGTTCATGTCGAGCGTCTCGGTGCCCTCGCTGACGCCGTAATGCACCGCCTTGTAGAACATGCCCGAGATGTTCTGCTTGCGGCCGTGCGAGAGGTGCCCGCCGTGGGCGAGGTTCATGCCCATGATCTTGGCGCCGGGTTGCAGGGCGGCCATGTACACCGCGAGGTTGGCGCTGGTGCCGCTGTGGGGCTGCACGTTGGCGTGCTCGGCGCGGAAGAGCTTCTTCGCGCGGTCGATGCAGAGCTGCTCGATGGAGTCCATGTTCTCGCAGCCGCAGTACCATCGCCGGCCGGGGTAGCCCTCGGCGTACTTGTCGGTCAGGACGGTCCCCATGGCCTCGAGTACGGCCGCCGAGACGTGGTTCTCAGAGGCGATCAGCTCAAGTGTGTTGGCTTGGCGTTTGCGCTCGGCATGAATAATGCGCGCCACTTCCGGGTCGACCCGTTCCAGAAAGTCCATTGCACGTTCTCCTCTATCAGCATGTAAGAGGGAAGTCTAGCGGTGCCTGCCGCGGCACGCAAGACCCTGCGAAAGTTGTGAGTTGTGAGTGGTGAGTGGTGAATAACAACAAGACATTCTGCGCGAATCTCACCACTCACCACTCACAACTCACCACTATTCTTTGATCCCGCCGAGCATGATGCCTTTGACGAAGTATCGCTGCACGAAAGGATAGACGATCAGGATCGGCATGACGGTGATGACGACGGTGGCGGCCTTGATCGTGGCGGTCGAGTAGTCGACCATTTTGGTCAGGCCCATGTCGAGCATGGCCGTGCTGCCCTGGATGACGATGCGCTGCAGGAACGCCTGGAGCATCTGCCGCGAGTCGTCGTTGATGTAGATCATGGCGTCGAGCCACTGGTTCCAGTGAACCACGGCCGTCCACAGCGCCACGGTGGCCAACACGGGCTTGGCCAGCGGGACGTAGATCCGCCACAGGATGGACCACTCCGAGGCGCCCTCGACGCGGGCGGCCTCGCCGTAGCTCTCGGGGATCGCCTGGAAGAAGTTCTTCATAATGATGATGTTGAACGCCGAGAGCATGGTCGGCACGACCAGCGCCCAGATGGAGTTCATCATCCCCAGGCCCTTGATCAGCAGGTACATCGGCACCATGCCGCCGCTGAAGATCATCGTAAAGAGCACCAGGAACATCACCAGCCCGCGATGCGGCAGGTTCTTTCTGGCCAGCGGATACGCCGCCAGGCACGTCATGAACAGCGTCAGCACCGTCCCAAGCACAGTGCGCACGACCGAGTTCATGAAGCCGGTTCGGATTTCGGTGTTGCCCAAGACCACTTTGTACGCCGCCAGCGACACCTCGCGCGGCCACAGGTGCCAGCCTTCGCGGGCGGCCTCGACGTTGCTGCTCAGCGAGATCGACAGCGTGTAGATAAACGGATAGATCGCCATCAGCGCCACGATGATCATGACGATGATGTTGAACACGTTGAAGATCTTTTCGCCTGTTGTGCGGCCGACCATATAAAGCTCTCAGTTTTCAGCTATCGCCTGTGAGAAAAGTTGTGAGTTGCGTGTTGTGAGTTGTGAGATTCCGGCCGCGGGTCTTTCCGCTGTTTCTCACCACTCACCACTCACAACTCACAACTCGTTTCACCATATTCCTTGCTCGCCTCGCGACATCCGCCGCGCGCCCCAGTTGGCCGCGACGATCAGCACCATGCCCACCACCGACTTGAACATCCCCGCGGCCGTGGCCAGCGAGAAGTCCATCGCAATCAGACGCCGCAGCACGTACGTGTCGATGATGTCGGCCGAAACATACACGCTGGGATTGTACATGTTGAAGATCTGGTCGAACCCCGCGCTGAGGATGCCGCCCAGCGAGAGGATGAACAGCACGATCATCGTCGGCACCAGGCACGGCAGCGTCACGTGCAGCGTCTGCCGCCAGCGGGACGCGCCGTCGACGGCCGCGGCCTCGTACAGATTCGGATCGATCGTCGCCAGCGCCGCCAGGTAGATGACGGCCGCATGGCCGGCGCCCTGCCAGATGCCCGTGGCCACCAGCACCACGACGAACCACACGGGGTCTGAGAGGAACTCGACCCGCCCGGCCCCCGCGCTGCGCACGGCCGAGTCGATCGGCCCCCCGCCGGTCAGCATCATGATGAAGATGCCGCCCAAAATCACCCACGAGAAGAAGTAAGGGACATACGTCAGCGTCTGAACCGACTTCTTCAGCAGCGTCAGGCGCAGTTCGTTGAGCATCAGCGCCAGAATCACCGGCACGAAGAACCCAAAGCCCAGCCGCAGCACGCTGATGATCACCGTGTTCCGCAAGGCGCGGAGAAACTCCGGACCGCTGAAGAGGCGGTAGAAATTCTCAAGACCCACCCACTGGCTGGCAAGCATGCCGTCCTTCATCGCGAAGTTCTTGAAGGCGATGATCAGCCCCACCATCGGCACGTAATTGAACAGCACGAAGACCGCCAGCGGCAAGGCGATCATCCGGATCAGCCCGGCGTGGCGGCGGTACGGCGCCCAGCCGCTGCGCCGGGCAGTCAGGGTGCCGTGGCGGGAGGGCTTTAGCCCGACAGCCACGACTTCGCCGCCCTTGGTGGCGCTGTCGCTCATGGCCGCGCCTCCTGCGTTGCCGGCTGCGTCGCAGCGGCCACGCCGACCTGGCGGTAGATGTCGCCCATGATGGCATAGAGTTCGTTGGCCTCGCGCGTCAGCAGGTCGCCCCCCCGCTGCTTCCACTGCTCTACGAACGTGTCGAAGTACTCAAGCGGCCTCTTGCCGCGGATGATGTCCGTATACACTTCCGTCTGCAGTTGCCGCAGATCGTCGAGGTTCCGCCCGGCCGAGTCCACCACGTCGGTCTTGCCGATGGCGTTCATCAGCCCATACTCCGTGCGGCGGTACTTCGCGCGGAACTCCTTGATGCTGGCCGGCAGGTACTTGTCCGTCACCTCCAGCGGGGCCGACGAGAACGAGTAGAACCCGTAAGCGTTCTCCAGCCCCCAGAACGCCAGCAGGTTCCGTGCGTCCTGGCCGGTCTCGCTGTAGGGATACAGCGGCACCACGCCCTGGCGGGCGTCCCATTTCCAGTGCGTCCCCTCCTGGCCGATGCGCGACTCGATGAACAACCGCCCGTTGGCAGGCTTGCACAACTCCTCGAACATGTGCAGCGTGCGCAGCACCTTTTCCGGCGTCTTGGCCATGTGCTGGCCGAACCAGATCGAGTGTGCCGGCCCGCCCCAGAACCGGTAGCGCCGCTTGCCGTCAATCCCCCGCGGCGGCGCGGCCGGCACCAGTTGGGCTACCGTGTTCTCCTGGCCATTCTTTCGCCGGATCGCGTTGAGTTCCAGCAGATCGGCAAAGAGCGAGTGCGGATACGCGCTGTCGCACTGGCGGTCGTCCACGTACGTGATGTAGCCCGTGCGGCCGTTCTTGAACCGGTCCATGCTCAAGTCGGTGAACGAATTGGCCGCGACGTAGTCCGGATCGATCAGTTCCTCGGCGTACCACTGCCGCAGCACGGCCAGGGCCTGCCTGGCCTCGGGCGTGACGCCGCCCCAGACGACGCGGCCGTCGCGCTCGACGAAGTCCTGCGGCAGGACGTTGAACGCGGCGAAGACGTCGATGAAGGCGATCGACCAGTGCGCCCCGGGGCAGAATGCGTACGTGTCTTTCTTGCCGTTGCGGTCGGGGTCGTTGTGGCGGAAGCGGTAGAACGCCTCGTGCATCTCATCGAGCGTGTCGGGCACCTTCGCGATGCCGACGTTGTCCAGCCAGTCCTTGCGCCACGCCATGGCCGGGGGGTAGATGTCCGACGCCGCCAGCGTCGGCACGCCGTAGTTGCGCCCGCGGTAGTACGTGTACAGCCACGCCTTGGGGCAGTACGTGTTGATCATCTTGACGTACTGCGGGGCGTGCTTGAGGATCACCTCGTAGGGCAATTCCATCACGAAGCCCTGGTCGACGTTGCGGCGGAACGGCAGCGGGTCGCCGTCCCAGACGACGTCCGGAACGTCGCCGGCCATGAACATCAGCGGGCGATTCTGCCCGAACGCCGCCCCGTCCAGAAAGATCCCGCGCAGGTCGACGTTGAAGGCCTTCTCCAGCCGCCGCTCGATCCACGTGCCCTTCTTGGCCCCAGGCATGATCGGCGGGCCCAGCCAGGAGAGCGTCACGCACTTGGAGCGGTCGTCGGTGGCCGCATCCCACTGCTCCAGCGACAACCCCGCCGCCGGCGCCGGCGGCCGCGTGGGCACCAAAGCGATGCCAACCGCCACCGCGGCCACCACACACAGCAGAAACAGGATTTCCCTGCGCGTCATGGTCCCATTGTCACCTTCTTGCCGCAGAAGCCGCAAGTACGAATTGCCTTTGCAGCAGCAATAAGATTTCTTGAGGCCAGGACTACTAGAGTTCTGGTGCGGACTGGATTATTTCGTGGTATCGTCACGACTGGAATGATCTGGAATGATCTCCGCAGTTCAGTATGGGACATAGTGCAGGACCCGTCAAAATGACCAAGCGTCAAAATCGCCAGCAAGAGATTGCTGCACCGGCAAGTGCAGAAAGACCGGATTGGCTGGAACTTGCTTTGGATGCAGGGGATCTGGCTGCTTGGGAAATCAACCTCATTACCGGCGACGTATTGCCATCGCCGCGTCTGTACAAATTGTTTGGACGCACGCCCACCGATGAAAGCGAGTCCCGTGACAGATGGCGGAGTTTTGTGCATGAGGACGATCAGGATTTGATACGCGCTGCGGTAGAAGCGTCGGCCGCAACCGGCTGTTGCTACCACCTCGAATACCGGATCCGCTGGCCGGATGGAACCGTCCGCTGGCACGAGAGCACCGGCAAGCCTTTGGCCGACGAGACGGGAAAGTTCACCAGGCTTGTGGGCGTGGTGAAGGATGTGACGGAGCGAAAGGAGCTGGAGGAGGAACTTCGCCTTTCACACGAGCGGCTGAAGCTTGCAGAAGAATCCGCCGGCGTGGGTCTGTGGAATTGGCACGTTGCGGAAGAGCACCATCAGTGGACCGTCCGGATGTACGCGCTGCTGGGGATAGACCCGAGCATCCCGCCATCTTTTGATGCATGGGACCGCATCTTGCACCCCCAAGACAAGGAGGCGGCCCACAGGTCCATTGACGAGGCTATCGCGGAGCACAAGCAACTGGATAGTCAGTTTCGAGTCATTCACCCTGACGGACAGGTTCATTGGATCAACGCCCTGGGAAGGCCGCAATATGACGCCCAGGGCCACTTCATGTCGATGGCCGGCATTTGCATCGATATTACTCGCCGAAAGGCAGATGAAGAGGCCCTCTTTCATCAACTGCGGGAAATCGAAGCGATCTATGAAGCGTCTCCTGCCGGCTTGGCGGTGCTCGACAGAGACCTGCGATACGTGCGTATCAATCATCGCCTGGCGGTGATGAACGGTTTGCCGGTGTCTGAGCATTTGGGAAAGACCATCGGGCAAGTCATTCCAAAGCTGGCAGACCAGGCTGAGGCAATTGCTGAGCGGATTTTCAGCACTGGCGAACCTGCCCTGGATATTGAGATGGCCGGGTATACTCCTGCGGCCCCGCAAACGTTGCGGCACTGGACCGAGCAATGGGTCCCGTTGAAGGATGAGGCGGGGAACGTCACCGCAATCAATGTATCGGTCGAAGAGGTCACGGCTCGAAAGCAGGCCGAGCTGGAATTGCGCGAAAGCGAAGCGAGACTCCAAGAGGCCCTTCGGGTCGGAAGATCGTTCACCTTCGAGTGGTGTCCCCAGACAGACTGCGTCAAGCGATCCCATAGTTGCGGTCCGATCCTGGGACTCGCCGGCGAGGAGGCGATACTCGATACCGGCCAAGGCTACTTCCAGAGAATTCATTCCGAGGATCGTCTGGCATTCATATCGCTCTTGAAGAGCCTCGCCCCCGGTAACGACAGCTATGAAACGCGATATCGGTTCGTCAGGCCCGACGGCCGGATTACCATCATTGACGAAAGCGCCCGCGGCGATTTTGACGCCTCGGGCAATCTTGTCCGGCTCATTGGAATCTGCACCGATGTCACGGTCCAGCAGAAGGCTCAGGAGGATCTGCGGGCCAGCGAAGAACGGTTTCGCTCGCTCTTTGAGAACATGCTCGACGGCTTCGCTCACTGCCGGATGATCTATGACGATCAGCGCCGACCGGAAGATTTTGTATATCTCGCGGTCAACAAATCCTTCGAGCGGCTGACGGGTCTGAAGGATGTAACAGGCAAGAAAGTCTCGCAGGTCATCCCAGGGATCAGGCAGTCCAACCCCGAGCTGCTCGAACGATACGGGCTGGTGGCTTCGAGCGGGAATCCTCTACGTTTCGAGACCTACGTGCCGCAATTGGAGAGATGGTTTTCAATCGGGGTCTACTGTCCGGAAGCCGGGTGCTTCGTGGCGGTCTTTGACAATATCACCTCGCGCAAGCGGGCCGAGGAGTCGCTGCAGCAAAGTCGCAGCGACCTGGACCGCGCCCAGGCCGTGGGGCAGATCGGCAGTTGGCGGCTTGACATTGGGCAGGATGTCCTGAAATGGTCGGACGAGTGCTATCGCATCTTCGGCGTGCCCAAGGGAACCGCGATGACGTATGAGGCGTTTCTTGCCATCGTCCATCCCGACGACCGCACGTACGTCGACACGCAATGGATGGCGGGGCTGCGCGGCGAGCCCTACGACATCGAGCACCGCATCGTCGTCGATGGCACGATCAAATGGGTGCGGGAGAAGGCCTACCTGGAGCACGATGCCTCCGGCGCGCTGCTGGGCGGCTTTGGCATTGCGCAAGACATCACCGCTCGCAAGCAGGCCCAGGAGGCGCTTCGCGAGGCCAAAGAAGACCTGGAGCGGCGGGTGGACGAACGCACCGCCCAGTTGCAGCACCGGTCCAGACAACTGGCCGCCCTGGCCTCGGAACTGGCCCTGACCGAACAGCGGGAACGCCGCCGGCTGGCCCAGGTGCTGCACGATGGGCTTCAGCAGTTGCTGGTGGGCGCCAAGTTCCACTTGGGGCCGTTGGAGCGGTCCGCTGATCCCGTCGCTCGCAAGACTGCTGCAAGGGTCAATGAACTGCTCATCGAATCTATTGACACCTCCCGCTCACTGACAGCCGAACTGAGCCCGCCCATCTTGTATGAAGGAGGACTGGTTGCAGCGATGGAGTGGCTGGCCCGCTGGATGCAGGAGAAGCACGGACTGGCCGTGAATCTCGACGCCGAGGAACTCATCACGGATGTCGGAGAGGACATCGCGGTTTTGCTCTTCCAGGCGACGCGAGAGCTGCTTTTCAACGTCGTCAAGCACGCGGGCACTGAATCCGCTGACGTAAACGTCACGCAGTTTGCCGACTCGATCCGGATTACGGTGAGCGACCAAGGCCGCGGATTTGACAGCAAGGTCATCGAGACGAGAACCGGCAGGACCGGGGGATTCGGACTGTTCAGCATAGCGGAGCGCCTGGGCCTGTTGGGAGGCAAGATGGAAGTCGACAGTGCGCCCGGGCGCGGGAGCCACTTCACCTTAACTGCGCCGGTCAAGTCGTCGGCGGGCACGGAATCGCGTGGGGTCAAGCCGCCGCGAGTGTCGGTCGCCATTGCCCCGATGGGACCTGCCGACGCCGAGGGCAAGATTCGGGTTGTCCTGGTAGATGACCACATCGTCATGCGGCAGGGGCTGGTCGCGCTGTTGCGCGAAGAGAAAGATATCGCTGTCGTCGGGGAGGCCAGTGACGGGCATTCAGCCGTTGAGCTGGTCCGCCAGGTGCGGCCCGACGTGGTGCTGATGGACATTACCCTGCCCGGGATGAACGGCATAGAAGCCACGCGGATCATCCATGCCGAGTTCCCGCAGGTGGCTGTGATCGGCTTGTCGATGTTCGATCAAGCTGAACAGGCCAATATCATGCGTCAGGCCGGGGCCGCCGATTACCTCACCAAGAGCGGGCCCTCTGAAGCGCTGGTGGCCGCGATTCGGCAATGCTCTCTGGAAAAGAAAGATTAGTCCGGTGCTGCGCAAGCTGTCGGCTCTCAGCTGTCAGCTATCAGCCGTCAGCGCCACTGCCAGATCCGCCGGTACCCAATGGCCGGAACGACTCTGGGTTATGATCGTAATCCATTTATACTAAAATACTTACATTAACACTGCTGACGATATATTTATAAGTATTTTACAGAACATCACTTATGATTTTTGGGAGGGCCAATTCCTGCCACCATAGAGGGGGTGGTCCAGCGGTTCCCCGCAAAGTGCTGTGAAAAGTACAACAAAGTGCAAGGAAGTGGAATTGCGGTATAGGCCGTACCGCTTTCGGCAGGCAAATATCTTGCGACACAGAGACGCAGAGAAAACGGGGGCAGCAAAAGCTTCTTAAGTCCAGTTGCTTTTCTCGTTTTTCTCTGCGGCTCTGTGTGGCATATTCCCTTACTTCTTCTTGAACCGGTCTGCCCACTTCTTTTTCATCGCCTTCATCTCGGCATTGAGCTTGACGGGCTTGCCGGGGCATTGGGCTTTCTTGTCGATGATCCAGTTGCCAGCCACGTCTCGCTTGACGGGCATGCGCTTGGCTACCGGCGGCGGGGTCTTGGCGCGGGTGGGCTTGGCGGCGTACCAGTACGCCACCGAGCACACGTCGCTGGTCAGGTGGTTGCCGTGGCCGACTTCGATGGTGGCCTTGATCTCCTTGGTGAACCGGATCGGGTTCTCGACGTGGAAGACGTAGCTGGTCTGGTAGCCGCCCTGGGCCCGCCAGTCGGTGTTGGTGCCGGTGCGGCGGTCGTGCTCCCAGATCGTCGAGCCGCAGCGCCAGTACCGCGTGTCCTGCATGCCCCAGGCGTGCGAGAGGTAGTCTTCGCTGCCGGTGCCGTGCAGGTCCGGCGGCCAATGGTAGCCGTCCACCCAGATCATGTCGTCGCCCTCGCCCCACCACGTGCCGCTGAAGTTGGTGACGCTGAGGTTGCAGCCGATGTACTGCCCGCAGCCCTTGGTCTCGAGGATCACGTAGTTGTTGTCCCAGGCCGTGCGCTCGGTGTTGACGATGTTGGCCTCGGCGGTGTTGACGCCGACCTCCGGCCCCCAGCCGCCGAATGGATACTGACGGCGGAACTCGGCGTGGAAGTAGCCGGTATCCTCGGGCAGTTCGGGCATGGTCTCGTAGTCGACATAGAACCAGAACCAGTGGTCCTGCTGACTCTCGTTGACCAGCTCGATCTTGGCCCGCCTGGCGAAGGGCATGGGGATGTAGCAATTGAAGGCCGTGCTGCCGTTGAACTGGTACGGCATGTTCGTCGAGGACGAGAAGAACGCCGAGTCGAAGTCGTTCACGAGGCCGTGGCCCATGCAGAAGAAATCGCCGATGGGAGCGATCACGCTCGGGGCGGCCGCGTCGTCCCAGGTCATCTTGATGAGCACCTCGCGCAGGCGCGCGTGCTGGGCCGTCCAGATGTGCGTGATCTTGCCCGGGCCTGCGATGTCGGCCATCACGACGGTCTGTCCGGGCTTGGCGACAAACCAGTCGCTGTTGCGCCCCGCGCGGTCCCAACTGGAGCTGCGAAGGCTGCGGTGCCCGCGGCGGATTCGCGTCAAGTCATCGAACATGGTCGTTCCTTTCATAGAAGACGGGCGACATTATACGGTGCAGGCGCTGAGGTACATGGGAAAAGTCATCTTCTGCGCAAATGGGATCGAAACGTCTGCGGCCGATTCGTCCCCAACGACGTGCCGGCCCGCGTCTGGGGAAATCAGAACCCCATCTTGCGTGCCGCGTCCGCGGCCGATATAGTCGTTGCGGGAGAAGATGACTATGACCATTCGACTGGCACTGATCGTGGTGGCGGGCCTGGCGACCTTGAGCGGCTGCGCCAAGCAGACCTTCGACGTGTCCTACATGCGGGCCGTTCAGGAGCTGATGCTGGCGTATCCCAAGTTCGACTCCAAGGCCCCGGACAACCTCTACGGCCCCGCCGACAAGCACCCGGCGTACGATTCGTTCTATCCGACGCTGGACGTGCGGCACGAGATCGTCAAGCATGGGAGCGAGTCTCGCGTGGTGATCGAGAACAGCAGCGCCAACTACACTCGCAAGACGTACCTGACCGTCACGCGCCAGGAAGACAACCGTGTGCAAGCCTGGACCTTCAGCGAGCTGACCGGCAAGGGCCTCATGATGCCCATGCGCGACCTGAACTGGGAAACCGCGCGCCTCAATGAGTACGCCGCGCGGCTCAAACTGATCGAGGCCTCCAACGCCGACGCCGGCCCCATCGATTCCGAACCCCAGATCAAATCTCCCCCGCCGGCCAAAGCCAACACGCCCCTGCTGCCGACGGCGCCGAAGAAACGATAGTCGCCAGTTCCCACCGTCGCGGCGCCGCGGTACACTTGCCCCAAACCTTGTCTGGAGCAAAGATGCCTGTCAGTCCGATAGAAATAAGGATCAGACGCAAGGACGATTGCCTTGACGTGCCCCTGCCGCAGTACATGAGCGATCACGCGGCCGGGATGGATCTTTGCGCCGCCTGCGGCGAGGACGTGACGATCGCCCCCGGCCAGGTGCGGCTGGTGCCGTGCGGGTTCTACATGGCCATGCCGGTCGGCTACGAGGCGCAGGTGCGGCCGCGGAGCGGGCTGGCGCTCAAGCACGGCGTCATGCTGCCCAACGCGCCAGGCACGATCGACGCGGACTACCGCGGCGAGGTGTGCGTGATCCTGGGCAACGTCGGCAGCGAACCGTTTACGGTCCGCCGCGGAATGCGGATCGCCCAGATGGTGATCGCCCCGGTGACGCGAGCGTCGGTGCAGGTGGTCGATACTCTAGACGCCACCACCCGCGGCGACGGCGGCTTCGGGCATACGGGCGTGTGAAGAAAGCTGTCGGCTTTCGGCTATCAGCCGTCAGTAAGAAACGGGATTGGCTGAGAGCTGATAGCTCAGAGCGAATAGCTGAGTCCACGGATGGCTACTAAAGACAAGAAGTCGAAAGTTTCTGCTCCGCCGGCGCGCCCCACTCCAAGGCCCGAGGTCCAGGGGCAGCATCGGTTCGTGCGATACTGCTTCATTCTGGCCCTGAGCGGGCTGGTGCTGCTGGCGTGGCTGAGCCTGCTGAGTTTCAGCCCGACCGATCAACCCTCGGGGCAGAAGTATCCGCCCGAAGTCAACAACGCCGCCGGCGTTATCGGTTCGTACGTCGCGTACTTCCTGCGATACTGGGTCGGCGGCGGCGCGTACATGGGGCTGCTGTTCGCCTCGGTGGCGGCCTTCATCCTCATCCTGGGCGGGCAGATCAAGGACCTCCCCTGGCGCATCGCCGGGACGCTGCTGCTGGTGGCCGCTACCAGTTCCGCCGCACACCTGGCGCGTCCGGGCGCTGCCGGCGACCCGTTCCACGCCGCGGCCGGCGTTCTGGGGATGGGGCTGGGCAGCCTGCTTAAGGCACACCTGGGCTCGTGGGGCGCGTGGATCGCCGTGGTCGTCTCGCTGTGCACGGGGATGATGCTGGCCGCTGACAATCTCGTGCTTCGCCTGCCGGGCCTGGGCAAGAAGGCCTGGCAGAACCGCCCGCAACTGCCCGATGTCCTGGGCGCCCTCAAGACTCAGGAGCCCCTGGCGGTTCCGGCCGGCGACAAGACCATCGTGACGCTCAAGCCGCGTCCGACGCCCGCCAGACCGTCCGCAGAGCCCGCGGCGATAGCGGCCGTGGCGCGTCCGGCCAGCACGGTGCCCGAGATCCCCCTCGTTGAGCGTCCGGCGCCGGTCGCGCCGGTTCGCCCCGCTCCTGCCCCCGCGCCGGCGCCCCGCGTGCAGGTCCCGCGGCCTGCCCCCAAGCCGGCAAAGGTCGACAAACGGAAAGACGATTACATCCTGCCCTCGGCTGACCTGCTGGCCAAGCCCACGCAGAACTATTCGCGGGAGCAGGATGCCCAGGCCCAGATCAAGCAGGCGGTGCTGCAGCAGACGCTGGACGATTTCAACGTCGCCGCCCAGGTCGTCGGCTACCAGACGGGCCCCGTGATCACGCTGTTCGAGCTGTCGCTGTCGGCCGGCGTCAAGGTCAGCCAGGTGCAGAGCCTCGCCAACGACGTCGCCCGCGCCCTGGCCGTGCCGGGCGTCCGCGTGGTTTCGCCGCTGCCCAACAAAGACACCATCGGCATCGAAGTGCCGAACATGGACAAGGAAATCGTCCGCATCCGCAGCCTGATGGACCTGGCGCCCGAGGCCGAGGGCGAGATGGCCCTGCCGCTGTACCTGGGCAAGAACGCCGGCGGCGAGGCGATCGTGGCCGACCTGTCCCGCATGCCGCACATGCTCATTGCCGGAACCACCGGCTCGGGCAAGAGCGTCTGCATCAACACGATCATCATGTCGCTGCTGATGACGCGCCGGCCGGAGGACGTGCGGCTGATCCTGGTAGACCCCAAGATGGTCGAGATGGCGGCATTTGAAGAAGTGCCCCACCTGCTGTGCCCCATCGTCCACGAGATGCCCAAGGCCGAGAGCATTCTCGAATGGGCCGCGACCAAGATGGACGAGCGCTACGAGCTGCTCAAGGAATGCAACGTCAAGAACATCGCCGGTTTCAATAAGCTCTCCACCAAGGAGATCTACGAGCGCCTGGGCATCGAGAGCGAAGAGGAAAAGGCCACCGCCACGACGCACCTGCCGTATTACGTGATCATCGTCGACGAACTGGCCGACCTGATCATGACCTCGACCAAGGAAGTCGAAGGCCACATCATCCGCATCGCCCAGAAGGCCCGCGCGGTGGGCATCCACCTGATTTTGGCCACCCAGCGCCCCAGCGCCAACGTGGTGACCGGCCTCATCAAGAGCAACATGCCCTGCCGCATCAGCTTCCGCGTGGCCAGCCGCCAGGAAAGCCGCATCGTGCTCGACCACAACGGCGCCGAAGTGCTCCTGGGCCAAGGCGACATGCTCTTCCTGGAACCCGGCCAGAGCGCCCTGGCCCGTGCCCAGGGCACGTACGTGGACGACAGCGAGATCAAGGCCGTCGTCAACGAGCTTCGCAAGACCCGCAAACCCGAATACAACGTCGAACTGGCCAACATGTCCGCTTCCCCCTCCGGCGACGACAGCGGCGAGCGCGACGATCTGTTCGACCAGGCCGTCGAGATCGTCCTGGCCTCCAAACGCGGAAGCGTCTCGCTGCTGCAGCGCCGCCTGGCCGTGGGATACACCCGCGCCAGCCGCATCATCGACCAGATGGCGATGGCCGGCCTGCTGGGCGAATACAAAGGCAGTCAGGCCCGCGAAGTGACGATGACCCTCGACGAGTGGCACCAGATGAAAGACTCCATCGCCGCCGATCAAAGCGGCGCCAGCAGCGCCGACGGCACACCGACGAGCGTCTAACCGCATTTCCAATTTCCGATTTGGAATTTTCAATTGAACAACATCGCCACCCCGTCATCCCATCATTCATCATTCCACAATTCCGTTCTACCCTCATTCCCTTCTTCCATCCTTCCTCCTAGAATTCCTCGGAGGGCAGGACCATGGACACTTACCTTGTCGTCAGGCACCAGATCGGCGATTTTGAACAGTGGAAGAAGGTCTTTGACGAATCCGACGACTTGCGGCGGCGATACGGCATCGGTCACGGGTGGATCTTGCGCGACATCGAAGATCCTCACCGGGTGACGGTGATGCTTTCGTACCAGAGCCAGGAGCGGGCGCGGCAATTCATGGCGCTGGATTCGCTCAAAGACATGATGCGCCGCGGCGGCGTAAAGGGCGAACCGATCGTCACGTTCGTCGAGCAGGCCGCCGAGGTGGCGGAGCTAACGCCAACGACGGACGCATGGCCGTTCTGCTAGAACGAATCCCCGCCGCTTGCGACGCAGCCGTTTTGCGACGCAGCCGTTACGCAGCTATGAAAGCTGCGCGAGGAGCCTGTCTTTGTACTTGCCAACCACGTCGGCGGCGGAGGCCTTCAGCGGCGCCAGCGGCCTGTACGTCACGCCCAAGGCGCTGACGTCCACCCCGTAAGGATGTTTGTTCAGCATGGCGGCCTTGGCGCAGATCGCCGCTCCCAGCGTCGTCGTTTCGGCGACGGCGTTGCCGTTGCGGTCGAACATCGCATATGTGGGGCGCCCCGTGAGGGTCGCCAGCAACCGCCCAAAACACGCGTCCTTCGACGCCCCCGCCGTCAGAACCAGCGGGACGGACGGATCCTGCGCGATCGCCTGCACCTGCTGAGCGGTCATGATCGCGGTGGTCAGGTTAAGCACAACGCCCGCCCGCGCCGCATCGGCAAAAAATGCCGCTTCATTGACGATCCGCCCCTTCGCGCCAGGGAAGGGTCCGGTCCCATGATTGGCCGGTGCGATATTCGGAATCACGAAACACTCCGCCTCAGCAGCAACTCGCCCAACTAGAGCTTCCTCGAACTGGTCGCCGGAGTGACCCGTTCCCCGAGTTTTTGAAGCAATCAGGTCCTTAACATGCTTGAAATCGTTCCCGCCGCCGTACCGCGCCGTCACCACCGGTTGTCCGTCAACGGTCCCCTGCACGAGAATGTCTCGCGCGTATCCATCGGGCGGAAGTTTCGCCCGCCCGCCGATCTGGGCGATCATCGTCCACGTCCCGCCCTCGACCTGGATCACCGGGCGCTCCGCCATCTCTGGAAACGCCTGACGGAACGTCGACATGATCGGAATGTGCGACAGACACGTGTCGTGCCCTCCAGGAACAACCGTGGGCCGACACGACAACCCTAGCGACTCCGCCTGCGACTGGGACATCTGCCCCAGCGCGCGATATGCCACCGCCGCCCGCGCGGGAACCAATCGCCCGAAAGAGGCGATCTTGCCCGCGGCCGCGCTGGGTGTGCCGGGAGCAGCCTGAACGTTGCGCGTGCCGCTGTGGCACATCCAATAGCTGTGCTCGTTGCCGGCCGTCGCGATAGCGGACAGATAATCCCCGCCGAGGTAGTGCCCGCTCATCAGCACGCCGTAGATGCCGAATGCTTTGGCGCGGGCGAGGACGTCGCCGCGGCGCATTTCCTCGAACACGAACCGCTTGAGCAGTGTCAAGCTGCCGGGAAAGTCACGGATCGAGCCGGTCTCGACGAAGAACTCGTCGCGGCCGCCGGCCAGGGCGGCGAACCGCTGCTCCACTTCCTCGTCGAAACGCTGGCTGTACGAGAGCGTCAGGTTCCCGCCGGGGGTTTCGCAGAGGCGATTGGCCTGGTCCACTAATCCGCCCGAGCAACCGCGGGCGACCGGTGCGATGGCGGCCGCGGCCCGCAACGATGCAGGCAGCGCGGCGATCGCCGAGTCGAACCATGCCAGTTCTGCCCCCGTATCGTTGAAGAGCAAACCGTCGTAGGTGCAAGCCGGCGAGACCGCCGATTCGGACGCTGCCGTCGCCAGCGTGTCGAAATCGAGCACCTCAAGCTTGATGTTAGTCGCGCCGTCGACGGGGACGATGATGGTTTTTTCGCTCATGGCGGAGGGATTATATAGGACCAAACGCGGCGGAGACACCAACTATTTGTCACACCCGCCTCGAGACAAAAAAACAAGCGGCACGGTCGGTTGCACTTATCAGGCCCGCTTGCCGGATGGCGGGTCTGACAGCGCCCCAACCGTGCCGCACTTTCCAGGTCTCCCTCCGCGGTCGGCTCCCCCCAAAAGCTCGACGAGGCTGTACGCGCTGTCTGAATCCGGCCCCGTATCACGGTCCTTGTAGAGGCCGACGCTCGGCCCTCGAGTTCGCCGGTCAGAAATCCGGCGCGTACAGCCTTCGTCAAACATCGAATCCAGGCGGAGAAGACGCGGGGGTCTCCACCTTCTGTTCCTCAAAAGGCAGCCCCGCCTGCTGCCATTCATTTCACTTGTCAAAGGATCCTTCCGCGCACCTCTCCGTCGCATCACCAAATTCTATGCCCAGTTGGTGCGATTCCGCCTCTCAACATTTAGGAGATCAGGCGGAAAAACATGTCAGTAATCCACCGATATGGACGCAGAACCCGGGGGACACGATCCCCCCAAAAAAAGGCAGGCTCAGGGTGTGCTTACCTGAGCCTGCCTTATGAAATCCTGTGCCGGCTGCGAACGGGCTACTTCTTCGCGTCGGGGTTTTCCTGCTTGGCTTCCTCGCCCACTCCGCGGATGGCCCAGCGGGCCAGGTGCATGCGGCTGTTGTCGTCGATCTTGAGCACGACTTCGTCCTCGCGCACTTCCACGACGCTGCCGATGATCCCGCCGATGCTGGTCACACGGTCGCCTTTCTTGAGGCTCGATAGCATTTCCTTCTTCTTGGCGGCCTGCTTGCGCTTGTTGCGACCCATGAACAGCCACATCAGCACCACCGCGCCGAGCATCACCCAGATGAACGGACCCTGGGAATCGGTCTTGCGCGGTTGGGTGCTGGCAGGCTCGGTGGCCGCAGGCGCCACTTGGCCCGCAGGCGCCGGCTGAAGCTGCGCCGACTGAGGGGCGCTGGCGGGTTGGCCGTTGCCCAGGTTGTCAGCCGGCTGGGCCAGAACCGGCCCAACCAGTACCATCGTCAAAAGTCCCGTTGCGATTGCCGCGACCGTCATCCGCATTTCGTAGTCCCTTTCTGTCCTGGTCGAACGTCGACCGTCCCGAAAGTGTAGCAGAGAACAAGGCATAACAACAGTTCGAAGTTTCTGTGGGGATTAGGTCAGAGGTCGTAGGGCTTAGGGCTGACGCCTGAGGTCTGAGGCCCTTATGTCTGTACCACAACCCTAAGACCTGTGACCTATGCCCTTTCCTCTTCCATCCCCGCCAGCCACTGGCCGCTGCGGGACTCGAAGTTGCCGGCGGCGATCGCCTCACGGATGGCGGCCATGAACTGCCCGAAGAAATGCAGGTTGTGGATGGTCATCAGCGTCGGGCCGAGCATTTCTTGCGCCATGAACAGGTGGCGGATCGTCCCGCGGCTGAAGTTGCGGCAGGTGTAGCACGTGCACGTCTCGTCCAGGGGCAGGGCGTCGCGGGTGTAGCGGGCATTTCGCAGCCGCATGCGGCCACGCCAGGTGAAGGCCTGGGCATTGCGGGCGTTGCGGGTGGGCAGGACGCAATCGAACATGTCAATGCCGCGCAGCACGGCCGCCAGAATGTCACGCGGCTCGCCCACGCCCATCAGGTACCGCGGGCGGTCGGCGGGAAACTGCCCGTCGATGCCGTCCAGCACGGCCACCATCGGCTCGTGCCCCTCGCCGACGCTCAGCCCGCCGACGGCGTACCCGGGCAGATCAAGTTCCACCAGCCTCGCGGCCGACTCCGCCCGCAGATCCAGATGCGCCCCGCCCTGCTGGATCCCGAACAGAGCCTGCTCGTTAGCGGCGAAGCTTGCTCCGCGCGTTTCACCGCACGAGCTCTCACCCGCCGCGCCACCCCGCCATGCGTCCTTGCACAAAGAAGCCCACAGGGCACTGCGACGTACGGCCTGGGCTACATGCTCGCGGTCGGCCTTACCGGCGGGGCATTCATCGAGTTGCATGATGATGTCGGCCCCCAGGGCCTGCTGCACCTCGATAGCCCGCTGGGGCGTCAGGGCTACTTGCGAACCGTCCACGTGCGAGCGAAAGGTCACGCACTGATCGTCGATCTTTCGCAGGTGCGCCAGCGAGAAGACCTGGTACCCCCCGCTGTCGGTGAGGATCGGTCCGTCCCAGCCCATCATCTTATGTAGCCCGCCCAGGGCCCGCACGGTTTCGGGGCCTGGCCGCAGGAGCAGATGGTAGGTATTGCCCAGCACCATCTGCACCCCGCAGGCGCAAAGCTGCTCGGGCGTGACGCCCTTGACCGTACCGGCCGTCCCCACGGCCATGAACACCGGCGTGCGCACCTGCCCGTGCGGGGTGGTCAGAGCCCCCGCACGTGCGCGGCCATCAGTCTTCTCAATGCGGAAATTGAACATGGAGTGAGGATACCTTTGCCGTCGCTGATTTGCTACCGGATGTAATGCGCCTGTTTCTTGTGATAGGATTAGGAACCGGGAGCCGGTTCCCAAAAAATAGGAGAAACTCTCTTGCTGGACCCCAGAATGAAGAAACTCGCTGACGTGTTGGTGGGTTATTCCTGCAAAGTGCAGCCGGGCGAGCGCGTGCTGATCGACGCCATCGACATTCCGGCCGAGATGGCCTGTGCGCTGATCGAGCGTGTGGCCGCGGCCGGCGGCGTGCCCTTCTGCGATGTCATCCAGGCCAGGATCATGCGGGCCTTTGTCATGAGCGCAACGCAGGAACAGATGGCGATGTACGCCCAGCGCGGCCTGGATTTCATGAAGCAGTGCCAGGCCTACATCGCCGTGCGCGGCAGCCAGAACATCACCGAGATGTCCGACGTGCCCGACGAGCGGATGAAGATCTACCGCTCGGCCATGAAGCCCGTCACCGACCAGCGCGTCAAGCACAGCAAGTGGGTCGTGCTGCGCTGGCCGACGCCATCGATGGCCCAGCTTGCCGGAATGAGCACCGAGGCGTTTGAAGACTTCTTCTTCGACGTGTGCAACCTCGACTACGCCCGCATGGCCAAGGCCGAAGACATCCTCGTCAAGCGAATGGAGCGGGCCGACCGCGTGCGGCTGATCGGCCCGGGAGAGACGAACCTGGGGTTCTCGATCAAGGGCATCGCGGCGATCCCCTGCGTGGGCGACCGTAATATCCCCGACGGCGAGTGCTACACCGCCCCCGTGCGCGACAGCGTTAACGGAGTCATCCAGTTCAACGCCGGCACCATCCACGACGGCAAGCCCTTCGACAACATCCGCCTGGAGTTCAAGGCCGGCAAGGCCGTGAAGGCGACGGCCTCGGACACCAAGGCCCTCAACGAGATCCTCGACATCGACGAAGGCGCCCGCTACATCGGCGAGTTCAGCCTGGGCTTCAATCCGCACATCCACCGCGCGATGCGCGACATCCTCTTCGACGAGAAGATCGCCGGCTCGATCCACCTGGCCCTGGGCCAGGCCTATGACGAAGCCGATAACGGCAACCGCTCGAAGAACCACTGGGACATGGTCATGATCCAGACCGAACCCTACGGCGGCGGCGAAATCTGGTTCGACGAAGAACTCATCCGCAAAGACGGCCGCTTCGTCCCCGACTATCTCCACCCACTGAATCCCGAGAACTTGGTCTAAAGCAGCGACAGCTAACCCTGTGCTGCCTGGAAGATCTTCAGGCAGCTTGCCAGGACCGCAGGCATGTCGGCCAGGGCGATCTGGCTGGCGGCGTCGGATTTGGCTTTTGCCGGTTCGGGGTGGGTTTCGATGAACAGGGCGTCGGCGCCGGCGGCCATGGCGGCTTTGGCCAGGACGGGCGCGAACTCGCGGCGGCCGCCCGAGGCGTTGCCCAGGCCGCCGGGCTCCTGCACCGAGTGCGTGGCGTCGAATACGACCGGAGCGTACTGGCGCATCTCGTACACGCCGCGGAAGTCCGTAATCAGCCGGTTGTAGCCGAAACTCGTCCCGCGCTCGGTGATGAGCACCTGGTCGTTGCCGGCCGTGCGGACCTTCTCGACCGCCCCGGCCATGTCCCATGGGGCCATGAACTGCCCCTTCTTGATGTTGACGGGCTTGCCGGACTTAGCGGCGGCCACCAGCAGGTCCGTCTGGCGGCACAGGAATGCGGGAATCTGCAGGCAGTCGACGACCTTCGCCGCCGGGGCGATCTGTGCGATCTCATGCACGTCGGTCAGCACCGGCACGCCGACATCCTTCCTTACTTGCGCAAGCCACTTCAGCCCCGTCTCGATACCCGGGCCGCGATAGCCCGCCGCGCTGGAGCGATTGGCCTTGTCGTAGCTGGCCTTGAAGATGTATCCCACGCCGAGTTTGGCGCACGTGTCGCGCATGGTGTCCGCGACCGTCAGGCAGAGTTCCAGGCTCTCGGCCATGCATGGGCCGGCGATCAGCACGAGCTTACCCTGCCCCACAGCCACGGGTCCGATATTGCAGTGCAACTTCATAGTAGTTTTCTCTCCAGCCAAGCCTCAGCGGCCTGTTGGTCTAGCGTCATTGTCTTTGCCGATGCTGGAAATTTCTTGTGCATCAACTGTAGCACATCCGCTGGGTCCTCGGGAGCATCATGTTCACAGAAGTGCCGTATTGCGCCAGAGTCTCCCCTTCCACAAAGTAGTTCGATGCGCTGGTCGTGAAAACACTCAAGAACATACAGACCTTCTCTCGTCGGATCCCCATCAGCCATGGTCACATTCCAGTGGCTCTGCCCCCGCAACTCAGGAAAACTGGCCAACTCCTCGGCCCAAAAACCGAGATAATCTCTTACATGCTGACGCAACCTTGACTGATCGATTCGATTATCGCTGCCTGTTTCAGCCGCTTCCGCCAGAAGTTGAGAGACTGCTTGTTCCGTTCGTATGCGCAGGTCCATCAGCATTTTCCAATAGGCAGAAAAGAAGAAGGGCTAGTCCTATTCATACGACGTGGCCTCCTTTCCATGGCCAGATCGTGCGCCGTCCTGGCGCCGGGACAATCAGCTTAACCTGCTCGGAGCCGACGGAGATATCCAGCGGGCTGTCGGGTCCGACGTCGCCGTCGACCTGCGAGAGCACGCGGCGGTCGGTCTCGATGTGCAGCTTGCGGAACTGGCGGTACAGCGCGTTGCCCTTGAGCGGGTGGCGGCGCAGCATCGTCCAGGCCGCGTGCAGCAGCAGCGCCGTCTGCTCGTGGCAGGAGAAGACCACCAGGTCCAGCAGCCCATCGTCGAAGTGGGCGTTGCGGCAAATCCGCAGCCCCACCGCGTATCGCGAGATATTGCCGATGAACGCCAAGCCGTAGTCGTCGAAGATCTGCTCGCCGTCGGCCTCGATCCGCAGACGAGGGAAGTCGTGCTCCCAGAATGTCCGCCAGATCGGCCAGAAGTAGCTCAGGTGCGAGATGTGACCGGTGCGGGCCGACGAGACCCGCCGCACCACCTCGCCGTCGAACCCCACGCCGATGATCAGCAGAAAGTTGCGGTCGTTCACCACGCCCACGTCGCACGAGACGATCATGCGGGCGCGATAAATGTTGAGGATCGTCTCGGCGTCGGCCGACATCCCCAGTTCATTGGCAAGCAGATTCTCCGTTCCGGCCGGGCAGACGAGCATAGGCACTTGCGTGCCGGCCAGGGCGGTGGCCACTTCGTTGACCGTGCCGTCGCCGCCCCAGACGAAGATCGAGTCGGCGTCGTCGACGACTTTTCGCACGTAATCGGTGGCGTCATGCGGGCCGGTGGTGCGGTGCTCGACCAGGGCGATGCCCGCCGCCCGCATCGCCAGGCGCAGATCATTGACGAGCAGTTTCCTGCCGCCGTACCCGCTGTGCGGGTTGATCACCAGATGTACCGGTTTGCGTTGCATCGTTTTGTGGCATGGCCGTCCCGGCCATGCGCGCCACGGGCGTCTCGCCCGCGGTCCCTGATGCATGGGCGAGACGCCCATGCCACACCGCAAGAGCAAGGGCGGGACGCCCATGCCACTCACGGGCAAGATGCCCGTGCTACCGGGCCTTGCAGTTGCTATTGCAAGACTTCGGGGCGAAGGTATAATACTCCATTCGTCATTTAGCCGGTGACATCTTATCACTAAAACTTGGCGTTGAGGAGACCTGCGATGCCCGAGACGGTCAGCGAGAGCCTGGATACGGTTGTGCAGAAAGAGAATTGGACGCTTGAAGATCATGACGCGATCCTGGTCAAGCTGACGGAAGAGTCCAACGCCCCCGCCCGCGTGCGCAAGATTCTGGCGACGCTTGAAGCTGAAAACCCCGATCCCAAAGGCGCGGCCGCCCAGAAGATCGGCATCGCCCGCTACATGCTCTGGCGCTTCGACTCGGCGCTGGAAGCCCTCGCGGCCGCGCCCGACAACAAGGACCGCCGCTTCTTCCAGGCGCTGTGCTACAAGCACCTGCGCCGCTACGACAAGGCCCTTGAAGAGTTCGCCCGCGCCCGCGACAAGGGCGCCGACCAGGCGTCGGTCGACATCCAGATCGCCGAGACGCACGCGCTGTCGGGCAATCTCGAAACCGCGCAGGGGCTGCTGGGCAAGCTCGGCAAGAGCCTCAGCGACGACACCCGCTTCCTCGTGACGCGCGGGCTGACGAACGAACTGGCCGGCAACGACGACCAGTCGCTGGCCGACTATCAGCGCGCCCTGGAGATCAACCCCGACGACACGGCCGCGATGTTCCGCCTGGCGTTCTTCTGGGATCTGCACGGCGACGAAGAGCAGGCCATGACGCTCTACAAGCAGTGCGTCGAGCGCCCGCCGGTGTTCGCCAACGCCCTGTTGAACCTGGCGACGCTGTACGAAGACCAGGGCCTGTTCGACAACTCGATCAGTTGCCTGCGCCGCATCCTGGCGACCAACCCCAACCATCCCCGGGCCCGCATGTTCCTCAAGGACGCCGATAGCTCCAAGAACATGTATTACGATGAAGACCAGGCCCGCCGCATCGCCCACCGCAACGCCATCCTCGACATCCCCGTGACGGACTTCGAACTGTCGGTGCGGGCCCGCAACTGCCTCAAGAAGATGAACATCCGCACCTTGGGCGACCTGATCCGCACCAGCGAAGCCGAGCTGATGAGCTATAAGAACTTCGGCGAGACCTCGCTGCGCGAGATCAAGGCCATGCTCGGCGCCAAGGGCCTGCGACTCGGCCAGGCGCTGGAAGAAGCCGAGCTGTCAGGCCTGATCTCGGCCCCGGTCGCCAAGACCAACGTCAAGAACGAAGGCGTGCTGGCCACCCCGCTGGCACAGATCGCATTCTCTAAGCGCGCCCGCAAGGCCCTGGACAACCTGGGCATCACCACCCTGGGCGAACTGACCGCCAAGACCGAGGCCGAGTTGCTGGCCTGCGAGAACTTCGGCCAGACGAGCCTCAACGAAATCCGCCAGCGACTCGGCGAATACGGTCTGGCTCTGCGCGAACCGGATTGATCGAAACAAAACAGTAATCAAACCTGCCACAGATTTTCGTTGCGGAGCACCGACGGCATGGCGGCCTTCGATTTCAGAGCGTTTCTCGCTTCGCGACGCAACTGGCTGCGCCAGGCCGTCGCCCGCTACCGTGCGTTGCCTCCCATGCAGCGCCTCGGCCGGGCAATGGCCCTGTGCCTTCTGACGGCAGGGCTGCTGGGCCTGGCGATCGGGGCCGGCAGTTGCAGCCGCAAGATTCGTCCAGACCGCGACGCCCTCCCTTCCGGCAAGACGCCCCTGCTTCGCGTGCGCATCAGCGGGCGGACGGCGACCTCTGCCGACATCTTCACCACCGGCCCCTACCGCCTGCTCTGCGGCGGCGTGGTCGTCGGCGAATCGCCCCTGCCGCTCAAGAGCTCGCAGGTGCATCGGGTGGGCAATTCCTGGCAAGTCGGGCAGCGGCTGTTCCTGGGGCCGGACCTGACACTGGAGGCCCTCGACCGTTCATGCGTGGGCTTCTCCCGCAAGGCCTATCGCGGGACGCTTCGCATCGTGCCGGCCGGGTCCAACGCCCTGATGGTGATCAATCACATCGACCTCGACAATTATCTGGCCGGCGTGCTGGCCAGCGAACTCTACACCGACTGGCACATCGAGGCGTACAAAGCCCTGGCCGTGGCGGCGCGAACCTTCGCCCTCTATCACGTGCTGACCGCCCAGCCCGCGCAGACCTACGACCTCGGGGCCGATCAGTCCGCGCAAATGTACACCGGCATCGACGGCGAGATCGACAAGAGCCGCCAGGCCGTCCTCGATACGCGCGGCCTGGTGCTCGCGGCCGGGCCCGATGGCGACGAGCGAATCTTCATGGCCCAATACTCCGCCTGCTGCGGCGGGCGGGTAAACCCCGTCACCGTCCTGCGCGACGGCGAGAACATCGAGCCCCTTCGCGGCGGGCAGGTCTGCTCCGACTGCCGCGCCTCGAACTACTACCGCTGGCCGGAAGTCGCCGTCCCCAAGACGCAGGTCTACCTGGCCCTGATAGACGCCTTGGGCGACAAGGCCCGGGCCCTCAAGAACGTCGCCGACATCCGCACCGTCCAGAAGACGCCCTGGGACCGTCCCATCTGGATCGAAGCCGTCAGCGCCGAAGGCAAAACCCTGCGCCTGCGGGCCGAAAACCTCCGCTATGCCCTGATGACCCGCAAAGCTTACGCCCCGCAGGTGGCCAACATCCGCAGCAGCAACTGCACCATCCGCTCCCGCGGCGATTCCATCGTCTTCGCCGATGGCCGCGGTTTCGGCCATGGCGTGGGCCTCTGCCAATGGGGCGCCCAGGCCAAAGCCCTTCAAGGCTGGTCCGCCGATCGCATCCTGAACTTCTATTACCCCGGCGCCAAACACATCCCGGTGTACTGATTGCGGATTACTCACTGGGTCGCGCCGCTTTTGCGGTTGAGACTGCTCGACAGGTCACCATGTCCGCCGGCTGCGACCTGCTCGCCGAGACGCCCATCAAGAACATCGTCGAGCTGGTGGACGCCACCAGGACATTCAAGATGTAGATATCCTATCGCCGTCTGCGGCGCAGGAGCGCGGCCGCGTTGATCTGGGTCATGTCCCCGGTCCACCTGGTATTGCCGTTGACGCGCAGCCGCACGTACTGGCCGGCAGTCAGGTTGACGTTGGCGTACGTCAACCTGGCCGTCGCGGGGCCGATGTCTCTCTATTTTTCAGCGGAAATGCTTCCCTCATTCATCCACCCATGCATCTATCCCGCGTCCTGCATCTTCACCCGGTCTCTTCCAACGCCGCGCCCATCTGTTCCCACTGCGCGTACAGCCCGCGGAGTTCGCTGTCGCCGCAGGCGTAGTCGGCGCCGAGGGTGCGGACTCGTTCCATGTCGCCCGAAGCCGAGGCAGCCGAGATCTCTTCGCTCATCGTCTTGAGCTTGTCTTCCAGGGCGTGGATGCGCGTTTCGGTCTGCTCGAACTGGCGCTGGATCTTCTTGATTTCGTTGGCGGCCTTGCGACGCTGCTTCTCCTGCTCGCGGCGCTGGTCGTATTGTTCGATGCGTTCGGATTTGGCGGCATCGCCTTGCGTCGCGCCGGCGGGGCCGGCGGTTTCCACCTTGTCGCGCCAGGCGAGGTACTTGTTCCAGTCGCCCTTAAGTTCAGTAATCACGCCATCGTGCATGGCCCAGATGTGGCTGGCCAGGGCCTGGATCAGGTAGCGGTCGTGGCTGACGAAGATCACCGTGCCGTCGAACTCGCTGAGCACGTCCTGGAGCACCTCCTGCGAGAGGATGTCCAGGTGGTTCGTCGGCTCGTCCATCACCAGCACGTTGGCCTCGGCCAGCATCAGCCGCGCCAGCACCACACGGCTGCGCTGCCCGCCGGAAAGCTGGTCGATGCGTTTGAAGGCATCCTCTTCCCCCATCAGAAGCCCGCCCAGCAGCGAGCGGGCCTTGTACTCGCTCACCAGCGAGTTGCCCTGCCGCACGGCGTCGACGGCCGTCATGTCCGGCACCAGCTCCGCATGCGTCTGCGAGAGATACCCCACCTTCACGCCGGCGCCGAGGCGCGCCTGGCCGGCCAGGGCCGGCAATTGCCCCAGGATCGTCCGCAGCAGCGTGGTCTTGCCGCAGCCGTTAGGCCCGACGATCGCCACGCGCTGGCCGCGCTGGATGTCGAGCTTTTCGACATGGACTAACGGGGCGGCCGCATCGTAGCCTGCTTTCAGATCCACCATGTGCAGCACGAAGTCGCCCGTGCGCACGCCGGGGTTGAACCGCACGGAAATATGCTGGTGCTCGCGCGGCTTGGGGATGGCCTCGGTCTTCATGAAGCGCTCCAGGCGTGTGCGGCGGCCCTTGGCTTCCTTGGACCGCTGCCCGGCCAGGAAGCGGCGGATGAAATCTTCCGTCTCGGCGATGAACTCCTGCTGGGCCTGCCAGCGGCGCGAGCGCTCCTTGAACCGCTCGTCGCGCTGCGTGAGGTAGTGCGAGTAGTTGCCGCGGTAGCACTCGACGGCCGCGCCCGAAACCTCCCACGTGCGCGTAGTGACGCGGTCGAGAAAGTACCGGTCGTGCGAGACGACGATGACCGCGCCGGCGAAGCTCTGCAGGTATTCCTCGAGCCACTCGACGGTCTGGTAGTCGAGATGGTTCGTCGGCTCATCCAGCAGCAGCACGTCGGGGTCTTCCAGCAGCAGGCGTCCCAGGTACGCCCGCGTGCGCTGCCCACCCGAGAGCGTCGCCAGCGGCCGCTCCCAGACGTCGCGCTCGAAGCTCAGCCCCGTGAGCACCTGCTCGATCTTGCGGCTGTACGTGTACCCGCCGCGAACCTCGAACTCGTGCTGCAGCCGCCCGTAGCGGGCCATCAGCGCTTCGTCATCGCTACCTTCGATCTCGCCCGCCAGGCGGTGGACCTCTGCCTCAAGCCGGTGCAGGTCGGCGAAGACCGCCAGCATGGCCTCGTGCAGCGTCGCGCCCTCCAAGGCCGGCGGGTCCTGCGGCAGATAGCCGATCCGCAAACCGCTCTTGCGGTCGATGGTGCCCTCGGTGGGCGGCTCGAGCCCGGCCAGGATGCGGACCAGCGTGGTCTTGCCCTGCCCGTTAGGCCCGACCAGCCCCACGCGTTCCTGCGGCGCAAGGCTTACATGAACGTTCGTCAGAACGTCCACGTCCGACCAGCTCTTGCTGACAGCATTGGATGTAATTAACGACATCGCTTGCCGCTCCGTGGCGCGGCCTTTCCAGGCTGCGACCAGACACAGGCTGGAGGGGCCTGTGCCACCGCGCAAACTGTGATTGTAGCGTCCCCCGCATGGGCAAACACCCACGAATTGCAGGACTATCACCTGCACAGACGCGACAAAGTCCCGTCGCGACGGCCAGGGCACGGTCGCTGCGGCGCCGTTTGAAGACCTGAAGGTCGGTCAGAGCGTGCGGGCTTATTGCATGGCCGCCGACAATACGGTCCAGACGATCATCATCGCCAAGGCCGCGCAATAACTGGCGACAGTCCGGACGCCACGCACAACGAAGCTGTGCGTGGCAGTTCAGGCGTACTGGGCCGATAGCTCGCGGGCCATGGCGACCCAGTCCCACATGCGCTTGACGTCGCCGCGGACGGTGTGGAGGTCCTTCATGACGACCTCGGGGATGCAGCCGTTGGCGTAGCAGCAGTCCAGCACCTTCTTGAGGCGGGCGCGCAGAATCCCCACGTCCCAGTGCTCCATGCTCATGTCGGCGGGGTTGGGCTTGTACGAGAAGATCGCCCGGCCGCCCAGGGCGGCGGCGCCGCGGAAGGCGTCGGCGCGGGGGCTCATGCTCAGGCGCCGCAGGTCCGGAACGTGCTTGAGAATCACGTCCACCTTGTGATGCAGCGGCTCGCAGCAGCCGTAGCACTTGAGGCCGAACAGGTTCAGGAACGGCGCCTCGTACTGCAGGGCGAACTCCTCGTGCATTGCCGGCGAGACTTCCGAGAAGATCTGGGCGGCCGCATGGCCCCACTGATCCTTCATGCGCACGGTGCCGTTGAAGTCCTTCAGCGGCAGCTCATCGGTCCAGCCTTCGCCGCCAGAGCCGACGAACCTGGCGTCGTTGTTGAGCGTCATCACGCCGAGCTTCTCGCACTGCTTGAGGCGGCTGATCTCCCAGTCGGCGAAGCGGCGCAGCCAGCCATGCACCCACTCGGGGCGGTCGATCATGTCGAGCATGAGCTGCTCGATCCCTCGCACGGTGATGAACAAATCCAGCGGCGCGAACCAGTGAACCCACACGCCGTTTTTGTAGACTTCGAGAATGCCGTCGTAGAGCTCGGACAATTGTTCGAAGCGGCGGTTGGTCGTCTCCCAGTCGACGGTCACGACCGGGTCGGGGATGCTCGACGGGTCGGCGTCGTCGTGCAGCGCCTCGTGAAACTGCCGCGAACCGAACTGGTGGTCCGGCCGAGTGGACTTTTCGCTCAGGCCCATCGGCGTGCAGTCGATCTTGATGTCGCACTCGATCTTCGCCCGCCAGACGTGGTCGTCGCGCATGTGCTCCCAGTGGTAGATCTGCCCGCGCAGGCCCGCCTCCTGCCCGCGGGCGAAATCGTCGGTGCATTGCAGCGGATAGCGGTTGCCGGTCTCGTGGCCGGTTCCATCGTACAGCAGCATCGGGGGGCGGGTCTTCTGCATCGCATTATGACGCTTCCACAGGTCGATGGTCTGCTGCTGGATCGGGTCGGCGGCGATCGCGGCCACCTGTGCGGCCAGGTCGCGAACGATCTTGCGGTCTTTGTCGGGCATTGCCATGGGTGCGGCCTCCAATGACAAAAACTTACCACAGAGGCACAGAGGGCGCAGAGTAAAAAAGCCAAAACCTTGCCCGCCGTTTCTGGTTCCTTCTTCTGTCTCCTTCTCACTGATCTCTGTGCCCTCTGTGGCGAGATTCCCCGGCCCACGGACTAGGAACGGCAATGACGCGAACTGTCATCGGAGCAATCATCATGGCGGCGGCATCGGTATCCGCGGGCCAAACGGCCCTTCTCACAACAGACCGGTTCTCGCTGCAGTTCGCGCCCGACGGGCGGCCGGCATCGGTCAAGACGGCCCAGGGCAAAGAACTGCTGAATGTGGCGGACCCGGGGGCGGGCTTCGCGGCCTGCGGGGCCGGGGGGATCACGATCCCGCTCAACCGCGTGCGCGTCGATGGGCAGACGCTCATTGCTTCCAGCGAGAACGGGACACAGCAGGTTCGTCTTGCCGTCAAGAGCGGCGCGGGGCACGTCGGGCTGCAGATCGTGCGGCTGATCGGCTTTGCCACCACCGGCGACCTGGCGCTGACGCTGGAGATGAAGTTCGTCGACGATTCCGTGCGGGCTCTGCCGCACGACGCGCTGACGCGCGTGACGAGCGAAGGCAAGACGCTCAAGATCTCATGGCCGCACCTGTGGCAGCGGAGCATCGGCGACGCCCCCGGGGGATTCTCGATCTACCTCTGCACCAGCGACGCCGACGAGGACGACACGCTCCTGCACATCTGGGCCGACCAACCGCTGCCGCACCCGGCCGTTGACGGGGCGTGGACCTACGATCGCGCCAAGGACTGGCTGGCCGCATGGCAGAAGCGGTTCGGCGACCGCACGCCCTGGCCGCAGTTCGCCGTCTTCTACCTCGAGCCAACCAAGCCCCAGGACCTATACGACGGCGCCAAGTACGCCAAGGCCGCCGGCGTCAGCGCGGTCTACCTCATGCCCTGGAGCTGGCGGGGCGAGTACTGGCCCGACCACAAAACCACCGCCGGCATCAACACCGACATCTTCCCCGCCGGCGAGGCCGACCTGAAGAAATACTCCGACCACCTGGCGGCGATGGGCCTGGGCCTCGAGCTGCACTACGTCAGCGGCGGGATCGGCTTTCACGATCCCAGGTACGTCGGCACAACGCCCGACCGTCGCCTGGCAAGCTGGGGAGGCGGCAGACTGGCCGCGGCGGTCTCGGCAAGAGATCGCATGCTGAAGTTCCGCCCGGCTGCCGGCGTCGAGGCGCCCTTCGTGCTGTCCGACAAGGTCAACTGGGGCGCCTTCGACTACCGCCGCCCCGCCCTGCCGCACTGGATGGGCTGCAACATCATGCGCATCGAGGACGAACTGGTGCAGGTCGGCTCGTTCGAGGATACGGACAAAGAGGTCTGGACGCTCAAGGACTGCCGCCGCGGGTTCGGCAGCACCACCGCCGCGGCCCACGGCGCCGGGGCGGATTCGGCCGGCCTGGTCGTCGCGTACGGGCAGAACCTCGTGCCCGAGAACAACTCGGCGCTGCTGAGCGAGATCGCCGCCGACTACGCCGGCCTGCTCAATCGCTGCCGGATCACGCAGGCCATTCTCGACGGCATCGAGATTCACAATTTCTTCGGCGCAGGGCATGACGAGAAGTTCGCCGCAGAAGTGTACTCGCGCCTCGACCATCCGACCGTCTGCCACACCAGCAGCGGCCGCGCGCCGCGGGCGTGGTTGGAGTATCGCTTCAATTCCACGCGGAAGATGCAAGGCCCCCCGCGCGGCGGGCACGCGGACATCATCCTGGACCAGCCCTCGCGCCCGGCCAGCAGCATCCTGGACGCCCACCATCAGCTCAGCGCCGCGGCCGCACGCGGCACGCACGCCTTTGGAATCCGCTCCAGCGACCGCGGACCGACCGTCGAGGCCCTCAAGACCCACGGGCGCACCGATGCGATCATTCAGGCCGTCAACGACTGGCGGGCGGTCAGCTATCTGCTCACGGATGCGCAGCGGGAAAAGTTCGCAGCCGCTCCGTCGACATCGAACCATTTTGACCCCGGCTGGGCGCAGGCCGACCAGGTCTACGTGCCGAGAAGAACGCCCGGCGGTTGGAAGATCGTTCCTCTGAAAGTGCTCACGCGCAAGAGCGGGGACGTGAAATGGTTCCACGGCCAGGAGCACGGGGCTGTGGGCCCGCGGCAGTACGTAAGGCCCGGCGAAAAGCTTTTGCTGGAGAATCCATTCAAGGCCCAGGCCGCCCAGTTCGTCATCCGCGTGCTGTACGCACACGATTACGCCAGCGACAAGAACATCTCGCTCCAGCCCGCTTTGGCGGAGGTAAAGAATCCTTCCGACACGCTCATACGCCAAAAGGCCGCCGGGTTGGAGTTCTCGCTCGACAACCATCGCAGCGCCGATCGTTGGGAGGTCAGCCAGTTGCCCGCGTTCCATCGGCCGGTAGACATGCTGCATCGCCGCGCGATCGGCATGTACGTCACCGGCGACGCCAGCGGCGCCACGCTGCTCCTGCACGCCCTGCCTACCGGCGGACATGGGCGCGACTGGGTCGTCAAGCTCGACTTCAAAGGCCGCCGGTATGTCGAGATCCCAGACGGCCAGACCGCCTGGGCCGACGGCGACTGGGGCTGGCGGTATGCATGCGCCAAGACGTTCGATTACGCCCATGCGCACGACTTCCTGCTGGGCTACGGCCACATCCCGCCGCGGACGAAGGCGACCGCGCTCGTCGAAGGCATCAAAGCCCTGGCCGAGATTCCCGCCGTGCTGGAGAACCCGGTCATCCACACCGGCGCGGGCACGCTGGCGGTCAAGGGCCGCGTCGCCAGCGGGCAGTATCTCGAATACACCGGCGGCGCGACGGCCGGCCTTTTCGACGCCAACTGGAACAAGCTGGCCGAACTGCCGGTCGAGCCTCGCGACTACTCCATGCCCACGGGCTCTTGCGATGTCCAGATAACCACAGCCGCCAAGACTCCCCAGCCGTGGCTGGAGGTGCAGTTCATGGCCGAAGGCCCGGCCATCATCGTGCCCGACAAGAACACCAGGCCGGCGGCCAAGGTTCCGCAGACCGTCAAGGAACTCTACGCCGACTTCGATCCGCGAAAGGATCCCCTCGATGTCGAGATCCTGCAGGAGTGGCAGGAGAATGGCATCATCTTTCGTTATCTGCGGTACACCATCGGCACGTTCAAGGGCAAGCCGGCGAAGATGGCGGCGCTCTTCGCCGTGCCCAAGGACGGCAGGAAGCTGCCGGGCCTGGTGCAGGTGCACGGCGGCGGCCAGTCTGCGAATGGTAACGCGGTGGCCACCAACGCCGCTCGCGGCTACGCGTGCATCTCGCTCAACTGGCTATGCAACGGCCTCGGCGGCATCAAGAGCGGCCTGCCGAACACCGACTGGGGCAGCCTCGACGCGACGCAGCACACGCACAATGACCATTTCTACAGCATCGAGCCTGATGACAAGACCATCGATCCCGTCTCTTCCCCGCGAAACAGCAACTGGTACCTGGCGGTGCTGGCCGTGCGGCGGGCGCTGACGTTTCTCGAACAGCAGCCCCAAGTCGACGGCGGCAAGCTGGGCGTCTACGGTCACTCGATGGGCGGCACCGTCACCGTACACGCGGCTGCCGCCGATGCGCGAATCAAGGCGGCCGTCCCCACCTGCGGCGGCGTGGGAGAAGCCTTCCCCCGCAAGCCCGACGCGCTGGCCGCGGCGACCGTTCTCGATGCCGCACACCTGCCGCTGATTACCTGCCCGATCCTCTTTGGCAGCCCGACCAACGACTTCAACGGCCTCATGGACGACGCCGATCGCGCGGCGGGCACGGTGCAGAGCAAGGATGTAGCCGTCTCGCGGCCGGTGCATCACAACCATCGCACTACTGCCGCCAACGCGGTGTGCTGGCCGCTGTGGTTCGACGCGCACCTCAAAGGCACGTTCAAGTTCCCCTCGACGCCTGCGATCAAGCTGGACCTCAAAACCGCCGACGGCGTGCCGACGGTCGAGGTCACACCGGATGACTCGCGGCAGGTCGGGGCGGTGGAAATCTACTACAGCCGCGGCGAGAACGCCCGGAACCGCTTCTGGATCGGCGCGCCGGCCCGAAAGTCGGGCAAAAGTTGGATCGCCCAATGCCCCCTGCTTTCGACCAAGGACACGCTACGGGCGTTCGCGAACGTCACCTACACTCTGGATAAACCCGTCACCTGCGCCGGGTACTACTACGAGACGTACACTGCCGACAAGTTTTCGATCTCCTCGCGCATGGCTATGGCCTCGCCGGAAGAGCTGACGGCCGCAGGCGCGAAAGCGACCGACGCTGCGACGCTCGTGATCGACGATTTCAGCCGCGGCCTGTCGGATTGGTGGACCGCGGTAAACCCGCCGCACTGGGAGTATTGGACGCGCAAGGTGCACGATCTGAAGTGGCGCGGCCGCGACGGGAGCGGCCTGGAGATCGAACTCCAGAGCGATCAGGCCGGCACAATCGTCGTTTCGGCGGAAGAGCACCCATGGTCCGAAGGCGGGCAGACGCGGATGTACACGGCAAAGGCGAAGGTCGCCGGCGGAAAGGGACAGACGCTGCGGCTGACCTGCGGCGATTTCGTCAGCAGCGACAAGGACAAGAAGATGCTGAGCGATTGGAGCGGTGTGTATCATCTGGGCCTCGCCGGCAAAGACTGGCAGGGCCCGCCGCCGGCATTCAAGAAGGTTCAGTGGAAGATCTCCAAATGATGGGGAGTTTTCGCTGTGAACGCGAAGGGCACTATGGTGAAATCCTGCTTTCCGCAGGAGGCCGCGAATGAGTAACAGCGTCAGGATCGTGTGCAACACCGCTCGGACGCCGGTCGTCGAGCGGGCCATTTCCATTTTCGAGCGCACACTGGCAGAGCGGTGCGGGATGAAACTTTCCGATCGCGCGGCCGCATGCACTATCACGCTGGCGACGATGAGCGGCCTGGCGGCTGAGGGGTTCAACATCGCCGGCGATGCGGCCGCCATCACCATCAGCGGGGCCGACGAGCGCGGCTTGCTCTACGGCGCAGGCAAGTTCTTGCGCGATGCGCAATATGGTCCGCAGAGTTTTCGTCCCGGCGCGTGGCGCGGCACCAGCGTGCCGGCCAAACCCGTGCGCGGGATGTACTTCGCCAGCCACTTCCACAACTTTTATCATGACGCCCCGGTCGAGAAGATCCAGCGGTATGTCGAAGAGCTGGCCCTGTGGGGCTGCAACGCCCTGGCTGTCTGGTTCGACATGCACCACTTCAGCGGCATCGACGACGCGGCCGCACGCGAGATGATCGCCCGCCTGCGGGCAGTGATCGAGGCAGCCAACTGCGTCGGAATGGCCCCGGCGCTGACGACGCTGGCCAACGAAGCCTACGCCAACAGCCCCGAACATCTGCGGGCCGACTGGACAGCCGGACATGACGGCTACACCTCGCCACCCGGCGGGCACTATCACGTTGAGATATGTCCGTCGAAGCCGGGGGGGCTGGAGCAGATTCTCAAGGATCGCCGCGAGATGCTCGATGCGTTCGCCGACCTGGGGATCAAGTACATCTGGATCTGGCCTTACGACCAGGGCGGCTGTACGTGCAAGGACTGCGCGCCCTGGGGCGCCAATGGATTCTTGCGAAATGCCAAGGCGTACGCGGAACTGGCAGCAAAGGTCTGCCCTGGCGCCAAGATCATCCTCTCGACGTGGTACTTCGACCACTTCACCAGCGGCGAGTGGCAAGGGCTGGCCGACGCCTTCGCGGCGGAGAAGCCCGACTGGACAGACTACATCCTGGCCGACGATTGCGGCAGCTTCCCCGCCTGGCCGCTTGAGCACGGCGTGCCCGGCGGCCTGCCGGCGGTAAGCTTTGCCGAGATCAGTATGCAGGGGATGTATCCTTGGGGAGCCTTCGGCGCCAACCCGCGCCCGACGTACTGGCAGCAGCATTGGAACAAGTCGCGAAACCTGCTGTCGGGCGGCTTCCCATACAGCGAAGGTATCTACGAGGACATCAACAAGGTCATCCAGTTCCAGTTCGGCTGGAACCCGGATCGCCCCGCTGCCGACATCGTGCGCGAATACGCGGCATGGGAGTTCGCCCCCGAGGCGGCCGACGACGCCGCCAATCTGGTCACGATGCTGGAGCAGTCGCTGGGCTCCAGCGCCGGCGGCAACTTTCCAGACGACCTGTATAGAGATGATGCGGCGATCTACCACCAGGCCAAGCCGGAACTTGCCGACGCGGCGTGGGCGCTGGCCCAGCAGATCGACCGCCGCCTGCCCGCGTACGCACGCAAGGCCTGGCGATGGCGCATCGTCTACCTGCGCGCGGCGCTGGAAGAGGCGATCAAGGCCTCGGGCGGCAGGAGCAGCCCGCATATCGAGACGCTGCTGGACGAACTGATCGACATCTTCCACGCCGTCCACGCCGAGCAGCACGTGATCCCACCGGCCCGCGAAGCGCTGCGGCGGATCTATAGAGAAGGACTCAAGCAGACATGATTCCATCGCGCGGAGTAATCTGGATTGTTCGCCCCGAACGGGGCGGGCGGGACCTAGCCGGGGGCGCAGCCCCCGGAAAGACGCCCCCTTCACGATTCCGCCCCGAAGGGGCGGACGGTTCTTGTTCTCTCCTGTCGCCCCTTCGGGGCTCTATGCTTGGGGGGGCCGCTGTCCGGGGGCTGCGCCCCCGGCTAGGTTCTTTCAGCCCCTTTGGGGCTGAGGACATCTCTCTGCTAACCGAGAAAGGCTCGCAATGACTTCGAACTTCGAACCTCGAACTTCGAACTTTCCCCTTCTGGGCCTGGCGCCCATCGGCAAGTTCGTCTTCTCGCATACCGACGCCATGGCGTACAAGGCCCGCATTGAAGCCCTGCTGACGAAGCTCGGCGTCAACTTCGTCAACATCGACGCGGCGCTGCCCGATGGAATGGTGCGAGATCAGCGGCATGTGGATGCGGCCGTCGAGTCGCTGCGCAGCAAGAACATCGACGCGCTGTTTCTGCCCCACTGCAACTTCGGCACCGAGGGCGCGGCCGGCATGATCGCCCGTAAGCTCAACGTCCCGACGCTTCTCTGGGGCCCGCGCGACGAGGCACCGCTGTCCGACGGCTCGCGCCTGCGCGACACCCTGTGCGGGCTCTTCGCCTCCAGCAAGGTCCTGCGCAAGCTCGGCGTGACGTTCACGTACATCGAGAACTGCCGCATGGAAGAGCCCGCCCTGGCCGCGGGCATCACGCAGTTTATGGCCGCGGCCAACGTCGTCAAGGGCTGGCGGCGGATGCGCATCGGCATGGTCGGCAAGCGCATCGACTTCTTCTACACGTGCATCGTCAACGAGAGCGAACTGCTCGAGCGATTCGGCATCGAGATCGTGCCCATCGACCTGATCGACATCATCGCCGCTACGCGCAAGCGCGCCGCCGCTGGGCGCAAGGGTTACCTCGACGAGATCGAGCAGCTCAAGAGACAGCACAAGCTTGAGCTGGAAGGCTTCGACGGCCCCGACGCGTTCATCAACGTGTTGGCCCTGCGCGACGAGATGCTGCACCGCGCAGCCGACCTGGGCCTGACGGCCTTCGCCATCGAGAGCTTCATGTCGATCTGCAACGAATTGGGCTCGATGATCGAGTTCGTCCACGGCGAGCTGGCCGAGCGCGGCATCCCTTGCTCGACCGAGACCGACATCCACGGCGCGATCAGTTGCCAGTTGCTCCAGCACGCGGCCATGGGCGCCGAGCCGACGTTCCTGGCCGACCTGACCGTCCGCCACCCGTCGCGCGACGACGCGGTACTGCTGTGGCACTGCGGATTCCCGCTGAGCCTGGCGCACGAGAAGAGTCGCCGCAGCGTCGGCCCGCACTGGATCCTGCCTGGCATCGAGCCGGGTTCGTGCCACTGGCGAATGAAGGACGGGGCGCTAACCGTGTGCCGCTTCGACGGCGACACCGGCAGTTACCGCCTCTGCAGCGGCCAAGGCGAGACCTGTGACGGGCCGGACACGCAGAACGTCTACGCGTGGATGAAGGTGGCCGACTGGCCGCGGTGGGAGCGCACCTTCATCATGGGCCCGTACATCCACCACGTGGCGGCCGCGTACGGCCACCATGCCGCCGTGCTCAAAGAAGCCTGCCGCTACATGAGCGGCGTGGAATGGGAATCTCCGGAAGAATGATTCACCGCGGAGACAGGAAGAAAGCAATGAACATTAAGATCACCTTAGCCGGACAGAGCAACAAAACCGCCAGCGAGATGCTGCTGGGCCACAACATCGAGACGGCCTGGGACATGATCCCGGGCATCTTGTCCGACCGGCTGGACAACGCCAAGCTGCTGGGTCCGCCCCACCCCTGCAGCGGGATCGCCCCGCAGTGGGAAGGCGCCAGCTGCATGGCGGGCCTGCGGCACCGGCTCGTCAGTGGCGCGGGGATGATGGGCAGTTGGGCTCACTACATGGGCAATGGCACGTGCCTGACGCAGAACAAACGCCAGGTGCGGGCGGGCGAAACGCTCGTGCTGGAGATTTGGGCTCGCGTCATGAACGAGCCGGTCACGCTTTACGCCAACCTGGCGCCGATGCCGGCTGCCCAGGCGCCCTACGCGTCGGCCGACATCGTCGTAAACTGCCCGCAGTTCTCTCGCTACACGGTCGAACTCAAGGCCCCCGTCGACGACAACGACGCGTGCCTGATCATCGGTCCCAAGACGGAGGGCCACGTCTGGATCGACCAGGTCCACCTGCGCCCCAAGGGCGAGGACCTGCTCTCGGGCCCGGTGGTCGAGAAGATGGCTTCGATGCGGATCCCCGCCCTGCGATTTCCCGGCGGGATCGTCTCGGGCATGTACAACTGGCGGCACGGGACAGGCCCCGTGCAGTTGCGGCCGGTGGTGCATGACGCGGCCTTCACGCGCGACTGGCTGATCTACTACGACTTCGGCACGGACGAATATCTGCAGCTCTGCCACGAGCAGGGCATCGCGCCAACCATCACCGTCAACATCGCCACCGGCGACGTGGACGAAGCCGCCGCCTGGGCTAAGTACGCGGCCGACTGGTACGCCGCCCGCAAGATCGCCCCGCCCATGATCTACTGGCACATCGGCAACCACCCGTACGTGCAGACGATGGACTGGATGACGGCGAAGATGTACGCCCAGACCGTTCGCACGTTCGTGCCGGCGATCAAGGCCGCGTACCCCAACAGCCGCATCGTCGGCGTCTCGCCGGGCCCCTCGCACGATCCCAAGGCCGACGAGCCCGAGTGGATGAAGACCGTGCTCGACGAGGTCGGGCCGTTGCTCGACGTCATCCAGTGCCAGTGCTATGCCGGTCAAGGCATCCAGCCGGCCGGCGTAGAGACCAGCACCTGGGCGGCAGGCACCACCGACCCGCGCGACCAGATGACGCGCGTGGTCGACGCGGCCGCCAATATGGAAGCCCTGCTGGCCAACTTCATCGCCGCCTGCCGCAAGCGCGGCCTGGCGACCAACGTGGGTGTGGCCGAGTGGAACTACTGGTGCCAGGCCAGCCACCGCGACGGGCACGGCTTCGACGAACCTTACTACGTCGTGCATGCGATGTTCACGGCCGCCATGCTGAACAACTACGTGCGCCTCGCTCCGGACCTGGAGGTGGCCCACTTCTACAACCTGATCAACGTGATGGGCATCATCACCCACCGCGGGGCGGACGTGACGGAGTACTGCCTGGGCGACCTGTTCCGCATGTATCGCCCGGCCTTTCCCGGCAAGGTTCTGCCGCTGGAGACCGACTCGCCCGCGCTGGGCAACGGCAAGGCCGTCGACGCCGTCGCGATGAAGAACGATTCCGGCACCTACCTCCTGGCCGTGAATCGCGATCCGCAAGAAAGAGCCGAGTTGAATCTGACGGCGATCGCAAATGGCGCCCCGCGCGACGTGCAGATGATGCAAGGCGACAAACCCGGCGGCCAATTTGCCATGGCCAAACCGCCCGCGGCAAAAGAAGGCAAGATCACGATGCCGCCGCTGTCGCTGGTGCGGATACGGTGGTAGAAATAGCGACCGGTAGCCTGTAGCCGGTAGCCCGTAACAACAGGCGAAACTCCGGTGCTTTTCTGGCTACCGGCTACTGGCTACGGGCTACTGCTCCGCCTGCGAAAGGAATCCCTGAAATGGAACTGGCATTCAAACCGAACCTCGACGACGCCCTGCTGCACTGGCAGGCGTTCTGGAACAAGGACATCATCAAGCGCCCCTGCGTGAGCATCACCTGCGTCAAGGATGGCGCCAAAGACCTCCGCGGCTATCCCGGGCAGTTCCTGCCCAATGCCGATTTCGACGCCATCCTTGATCAGGCTGAGGATTTCCTCTCGAAGCTGCACTTTGCCGGCGAGGCCATGCCATGCTTCGGACCCAGCTTCGGCCCAGACCAGGTCGCCGCGTTCGTGGGCGCGCGCCTGGACAGTTCGCCCGACAGCGGCCACACGACATGGTCCGTCCCGTTTGTGGAAGACTGGAACGACGTCCTGCCGCTCAAGCTCGGACATGGCAACAACTCGTGGGATCGCATGTTGGAGCTGTGCCGCAAGGCGGCCGCGCGCGGGGCGGGCAAGTTCCTCGTCGGCATGCTCGATATGCACTCGAACTTCGACTGGCTGGCGGCCATCCGCGGGCCCGACCGCCTGTGCATGGACCTGATCGACACGCCCGAGCTGGTCAAGGCCGCCATGGACAACGTGCGCAGGCTCTACCGCGAAATGTACGACGCGCTGTACGAAGCTGGCGGCATGGCCGGGCGCGGCACCATCGGCTGGCTGCCCTACTACTGCGCCGGCCGCTACGCCGCCGTGCAGTGCGACTTCTGCCTGCTGCTGTCGCCGCCGCAGTTCAACGAGTTCGTCCTGCCGGCCCTGACGGAGGAGTGCGACTACCTCGACCACACCGTTTACCATTACGACGGCCGCGGCGCCCTGGCGCACTTCGACGCCATCACCGGCATCAAGAGCCTCGACTCGATTCAGTGGACGATCTCTGCCGGCGACGAGAAGCCCTCGATGCTCCAGTGGGTCGATCTGCTCCAGCGTTTCCAGGCCAAAGGCAAGAGCCTCTATGTTGGCTGCAGCTTTGAAGATCTCAAAGTGCTCCACCCCCAGCTCAAGCCCAATTTGGTTTATTACTGCACGGGCGCCAAGGACGAGCGCCAGGCCGACGAGATCCTCAAGTGGCTGGAGAACAACACCTGAAGGTTGTTGGGTTTGTGTCCCGAAGGGACGCCAGAATTTAGCCGGGGGCGTAAGCCCCCGGAAAAGCGCTGACAGTCTCCCGCCTCGCAGAGGCGGCAGGTTGGTAACTCGCCGGAAAACCTTCCGCCTCTTCGAGGCGGGGAGAACTGAGGCGACCTCGTCCGGAGGCTTACGCCTCCGGCTAAATTCTGGAGCCTCTTCGAGGCTCGAGCATAGGCCACTCTATAGGGGGCGATACTTTTATGGCCGTGGGGGAAGGCGCCAGAGATCCTCGTCGCGGATGCCGACGCTTTCCAGCAGCGGGGCCAGCTCGCTATAGCGGCTGTCGTAGGGGCGAAGATGGCGGTCGGAGCCGGTGGCCAGCTTCACGCCGCGGCTTTTGAGCCAGGCCATGTACTCGATGTACTGCTGCTTCCATGCTTGCGGATAGTGCCACGTCAGCGCCACGCCGGGGTTGATCTCGGCGGCTGTCCCATATTGCACCAGGGCGGCCGCCAGTTCTTCGTGCATCGTGCGCGGGATCACGCGGAAGTCGTCGAACCACGGCAGCGTGCTGAACGATCCGTCGGGATTTGCGAACCCGCTCGACCACCACCACGGATGCGCCAGGATGTCCACCAGCGGATGGGCCGCCAGAAAAAGGTACTGGCGGAAGTGGGCCTCGATGATCGGCCAGCGCTCCTTCGCCGTGCCCTTGGCGCCGTGGGCGGCCCCGATGACGTACTCGATGCCAAGTTCTTCCACGTCCGCGGCAGTCAGATCGATCACCAGCGGGCCACCGGCGGGGCCTTCATCATGGGCGGCGCCGTAATCGCCCGTGACGCGCCCGGCCGCGATCTCATCGACCTCCCACTGCCGCAGGCACGTGGCCTCGACGCCGAAGTGAAACCGCGGCGAGGGATCGCTCGCCAGAAACGCCTGCCGCGACGCTCGCAGGTCCGGAAGGTTCAGCCGCGTGTGCAGATGGTCGGTCAGTCCGAAATCGGTAATCCCCTGCGCCGCGGCGCCGGCGGCGATCTCGGCCACGCTCATGCCGGTGCTGCGGCAGTCGCATGAGGCTACAGAGTGAATGTGCCAGTCTGAGGTCAATCTCACGGGCATATCCTTTTGATGGTCTAAGATGCTATCAGACCATTTCCAATTTGCGATTTCCAATTTGCAGTTGAAAAACATTTTGGAAAGCCGCCCGCCGTCGGGCACAATTCCGGCTTCATCAGGAGTTCCTGCTATGACACACCCCCCGCAGCAGTACAACGTGATCTGGGACAGCCCCAGCGCCGACTCGGCCGGCTCGATGCCCATCGGCAACGGCGACATCGGCGTAAACCTCTGGGCCCAGGCCGCCCGCGACGACGCGCCCGGCAGCCTCGTGCTGCTGATCAGCAAGACCGACGCCTGGAGCGAGCAGGGCCAGCTTCTCAAGCTCGCCCGCGTGCGCGTGACCTTCACGCCCGACCCGCTGGCCGCGAGCTTACCCTTCCGCCAGGAACTTTGCCTGCACGAGGGCCAGATCGTCATTCAAGCCGGCGCGATCACTCTCCGCGCATGGGTCGACGCCAACAATCCGGCGATCCACATCGAGGCCCACGGCCCCGAGCCGTTTGAAATGCAGGCTGCCCTCGAATTGTGGCGCACAGAGGCCGCCCAAGCCGGAACGATCAACGGTCTCTCCGGCGACGCTCGCTGCCGCCGCCCGGCCTGCGCGTATCCCGACACGATCGTCGATGCCGGCGCTGACCGGCTGGTGTGGTACCACCGCAACGAGAGCTCGATCTACGCGGCAAACATCGAGCACCAGGGTCTGGGCGGCTTCGAGCACAAGGCCGACCCGCTACTGGGCCGCACGTTTGGGGCTGTCATGCGGGGCGCCGGTCTCGTGCGCCGTGACACAACGCACCTGGCCGCGGCCGCGCCGGCAAAGAAGTTCACACTGTCGATCTGCCCGCTGAGCGAAGTGACGCCCACGCCCAAGCGATGGCTGGACAACCTGGCGAAGCTGGAAAAGTCGCAGGCCGCCATTGATATCGAGCAGGCCCGCACCGCCCACGTGCAGTGGTGGGACGCGTTCTGGAATCGCAGCTACATCTACATCGACGGCGACGAAAAGGCTCAGACCGTCTGCCGCCGTTACATTCTGCAGCGATGGGTCAGCGCCTGCGGCGGCCGCGGGGGCAGCCCCATCAAGTTCAACGGCTCGATCTTCTGCTTCGAGCACCAGGGCGACCCGGACTACCGCGCCTGGGGCGGTGCGTACTGGTGGCAGAACACCCGCCTGCCCTATTGGCCGATGCTCGCCAGCGGCGACTGGGACATGATGCAGCCGGTCTTCGAGATGTACGCCCGCTCGCTGCCGCTGGCCCGCCACCGCACGAAGGTCTGGTTCAAGCACGCCGGGGCGTTCATCCCCGAGACGATGTACTTCTGGGGCCTGCACACCAACGGCGACTACGGCCTCGACCGCACGGGCCTGCGCGTCGGCGACATGACCAACCGCTACATCCGCCGCGAGTACACCTCGTCGCCGGAGCTGCTGGCGATGATGCTCGATTACTACGAATACACGCTCGACGAAAAGTTCCTCGTCGAGGTGCTCATCCCTGCCGGCGACGACCTGCTGACGTTCTGGGACCAGCACTACGAGCTCGACGCCGACGGCGCCATGTGCATGTATCCCGCGCAGTCGCTGGAGACCTGGCAGGACGCCGTGAACCCCACGCCCGACATCGCCGGCCTGGCGTGGGTGCTGGCGCGCCTGGCGTTCTTGCCGCCCAAGGTCATCACCTCCAAGCGCCAGGCTCTGTGGGACCGCCTGGCGGCCAAGGTGCCGCCCCTGCCGGTCAAACAGGAGGAGCAAGGCAGGTACATCCTGCCGGCCGCCCAGGTTTTGCAGGACCGCGGCAACGGCGAGAACCCCGAGCTCTACGCGGTCTTCCCCTTCCGCCTCTTCGGCGTGGGCAAGGAGAATATCGAGGTCGGCCGCGAGACGTACAAGCGCCGCACCTTCCCCGCGTGCGTCGGATGGCACCAGAACGACACGCAGGCCGCCCTGCTGGGTATGGCCGAAGAGGCCGCCCGGCAAGTCGCCGAGCGCGCGGGCAACAAGAACCCCGAGGCGCGGTTCCCGGTCTTCTGGGGACCCAACTTCGACTGGACCCCCGACCAGTGCCACGGCGGCAACCTCCTGATGGCCGTGCAGACGATGCTCCTGCAGGCCGACGACGGCAAGATCTATCTCCTGCCGGCCTGGCCGAAGGAGTGGAGCGCCGACTTCAAGCTCCGAGCCCCCGGCCGCACGACCGTCGAGGCATCCGTCCGCGATGGGAAGATCGTGTCGCTGACGGTGACGCCCAAGGCGCGGCAGGGGGATGTGGTGGCGCCGGAGTGATGCCGAGGTCAGAGGTTAGAGGTTAGAGGTTAGAGGTTAGAGTTCAGAGGTTGGAACGCTATCACCCTCACCTCTCACCTCTAACCTCCACCCTATCCCCTCTTACCTTCGCTCCTGTGGAACCTTCCTACATCTGGCACGTCCAACCCTCAGCGGTTAAAGTCTAGCGTCAACGGGAAAGGACACTCACATGAAGCGTTTTGCTCTTCTTGTCGTCGTGCTGGGATGCTGCGGCTGGGCCTGGGGCGGCGATATCGACTTCGCGGAAAAGTTCGCCCTCTCGACGGACCGCGAGGCCGCCATCGCGCAGCTCGTCAGCGGGACCGACCAATATTACTACTACCGCTGCCTGCAGTGGCAGAACACCGGCAAGCTCGACGAGGTGGACGGGGCTCTTGCCCCGTGGGCGGCCGCCCATGGCAAGACGCCGCTGTATCTTCAGATCGAGAACCGCCAGGCGCTGCTGCGCTACGCCACCTCGCCACAGAAGACGCTGGACTTCCTCGTCAACCGTCTGGCCCTGCGGTTCGACCACGCCCGCACGATCGCCGGCCCGCGCGCGGACCTGCCCACAACGCTGGATGCCAATCTCATCAGCCGCCAGACGCTGACGGCGCGCGAGCTGGCGAGGAATCCGCGCTCGACGGACGGCTTCGCCCTTAGCGCGCTGGGCTGGCTGGCGCAGAGGGACCTGTCGTGGCAGCAGCGCCGCCATCTGCTGGGCCGGCTGGACCGCCCGGACTACCCCGGCTTGGTCAAGCTCATCGCGTCGGACCTCGACGAGCCGCAGGGGCATTCCTTCGGCGCCCTGCCGGTCCACGCAATGCTCACGCAGGCGCAGCTCGACGAACTGCTGCTGGCCAAAGGCTATCTGCTCAACCAGCACGCCTTCGTCCACGCGTACCTGTCCAAGCTGCGGCCCGGCGCGGACACCGACCTGCCGCACGACCTCGCCCAGCAGAAGGCCCACCTCGAGCGCGTGTGGTCGTTTGTCCAGCGGCTGGGGCCGGTACACAATTCGCTCAAGGCCAACGTGCTGTACAACCGCCTGGTGCTGGACCGCAAGAGCGGCCGCTATGACAAAGACCTCTTCATGGAGTACCTCAAGCTGCCGCGTGCCTGCCCGTACATGCGGGCGGAGTATCTGGAGGACCCCGCGCGGCGCGACAACCCCGCCCGCCTGGGCGATAACTTCTCCGCCCACACCGGCTGCGGGCCCATCGGCGACGACACGCCGCTGGTGCGCGATGTCCTCATGCACTTCCTGGCCGACGCGAAAGACTTCAACGAGTACCTGCCCTTCGTCAACGACACGTTCATTAAAGAGGCCTTCGTCGAGGCCAAGGCCACCGGCGGCATCGGCGACCTGCAGGCGTTGTACGGCCTGGCCAGCCCGCAGTTCCACCAGGCGTTGAAAGACCGCATCGACATCGACTTCGACCCGTCCAATAAGACGCTCTTCGCCGCCGACGAGGCGGTGAAGCTGACCGTGAATGTCAAGAACGTGACCAACCTGATCGTGAAGGTCTACCAGATCAACGCGGGCAACTGGTATCGTGAGAAAGGACAGGGCGTCGGCCTCGATATCGACCTGGAAGGCCTGACCGCCAACGAGGAGCAGACGCTCGCCTACGACAGCCCGCCGCTGCGGCGCGTGGCGCGAACGTTCGAGCTCAAGACGCTCAGCAAACCCGGCGTGTACGTCGTCGAGTTCATCGGCAACGGCATCAGCAGCCGCGCCTTGATCCAGAAAGGTTTGCTGCGACACATCGAGCGCCGCGGCGCGGCCGGGCACGTCTTCACGATTCTCGACGAGAACAACCGCAAGGTCCCCGACGCCGCGATCTGGATGAGCGGGCACCTGTACGCGGCCGACAAGGACGGGACCATCACCATCCCGTTCAGCACCAGCGGCACCGACCAATCCATCGTCATCACCCGCGGCGAGCTGGCCTGCCTGGCCAGGTTCAAGCACGTGCAGGAAGACTACTCACTGGCGGCACGATTCTACGTCGACCGCGAGAGCCTGCTGGCCGGGCGCAAGGCTGCCGTCATCGTGCGGTCGGCGCTGCTGGTTGCCGGGCAGCGCGCGGCGATCTCGCTGGTGGAGGAACCCTCGCTGACGATCGTGGCCACCGACCGCGAAGGCACCAAGACCACGCGCGAGATCAAGGACTTCAAACTCACCGAAGATCAGGAATCCACCGCCGAGTTCCAGGTGCCCGAGAACCTCTGCTATATCAATTTCACCCTCAAGGGCAAGGTACAGAATCTCAGCAGGAACAAGAAGGAAGACCTGTCAGACAGCGAGGGTTTCCCCCTCAACGAGATCGACAAGACGCTGCGCACCGCAGACGTACACCTCATGCACGCGGGCAGGCGCTACGTGCTGGAAGTCCGCGGCAAGACCGGTGAACCACTGGCGTCGCGCAGCGTCGAGGTGGCGCTGTGGCACAAAGACTTCACCCAGAACGTGCAAGTCATGCTGCGCAGCGACGACGTCGGCCGCATCGTCCTGGGTCCGCTGCCCGATATCAGAACAGTCAGCGCGCGGGTCAGTGGCGACAGTGGCAGCGGAACCACGGGAATCTGGGATCTCCGCGGCGACCTGTACTCGCCGATCCGCACCGTCACTGCACGCGCCGGAAAACCGATCCGCGTCCCATACATGGGCAAGGCCGCCAAGCCGCAGCAGCCGGACTTCTCGCTGCTGGAGGTGCGCCAGGACACGTTCGCGGCCGACCACTTCGACGCCATGAAGATCGAGGACGGCTATCTTGTCATTGCCCCCCTGCCGCCGGGGTTCTATACACTCCGCGTTGAGGACCAGAGCGTTGTCAACATTCACGTGACGGCCGGCGCGGCGGCGGAAGGCTACTACCTGACGCCCAGCCGCAAGATCGAGGCGTCCAACCCCGCGCCGCTGCAGATCGCCTCCGTAACGGCAGGCAAGGATGAAGTGAAGATCAAACTCTCCGGCGCCGGCGTTGCGACGCGCGTGTACGTGACGGCTACGCGGTACATGCCCCGCTACGACCTCATGGCGTTCCTGGGCAGCCCGCTGGATTCACGCGAACCGGCGATCGAACCCAGCTCGCCGCTGGAGAGCAGCTACGCGGCCGGTCGCAACATCGGCGACGAGTACCGCTACATTCTCGACCGCAAGTACGCAAAGAAGTACCCCGGCAACATGCTCGAGCGTCCCGGCCTGCTGCTCAATCCGTGGGCAGCGGACAAGACAGACGTATCAGCGCTGTCAGCGTTGCGGGCAGACCAGCTTATCCGCGGCGCCTCCGTCGGAAGCTTTGGCGGGAGGGTGCATTCGCGATTTGGTGAAGCCATGGAGCTAATGCCAGCCGGCAGCAATCTGGACTTCCTCAGCCAGCAGGCGGCGGTGCTGATCGGCCTCAAGCCTGATGCCGATGGCGTCGTCACCGTCGCCCGCAAGGACCTGGGGCTGCATCACCAGGTGCGGATCCTGGCAGTCAATGCCTCGGAGTCGGCCATGCGCGAGTTCTCGCTGGACGAGGCCGCCATGCCCATGCTCGACCTGCGCCTGGACAAGGGTGCGCTGGCCGAGAAGCACTTCGCCCAGCAGAAGCACATCGAGACGCTCCAGAGCGGCCAGAGCCTGACGCTGCGCGACGCGGCGTCGTCGAAGTGGGAAACCTACGACAGCCTCGCCCGCGCGTACGGGCTCTACGTCACGTTGGCCAAGGGCGACGCCGCGGCCAAGCTGGCCGAGTTCGCGTTCATCCTGAACTGGCCGGCGATGAAGGACGCCGAGAAACGCGAGAAATATTCCCAGTACGCCTGCCACGAGCTGAACTTCTTCCTCTACAAGAAGGACCCGGACTTCTTCCGCAAGGTCATCCTGCCGTACCTCCGGAACAAGAAGGACAAGACCTTCATGGACCGCTGGATGATCGGCGAGGATCTCTCAGCCTACGCCCAACCGTGGGCGTTCGGGCGGCTCAACGCCGTCGAGCGAATCCTGCTCGGCCAGCGACTTCCGCGCGAAGGATCCAACGTATCCCGACATATCAGCGACACGTTCAACCTGATCCCGCCCAATCAGGACTATTTCAACGAACTGTTCCGCGTTGCCCTGGCCGGCAGCGCGCTGGAGGCACCTAAGCCAGGCAGCCGACCTGTAGAAGCCAAGCCGCTGGAACAGGCGCGCAAGGAATTGGAGACAGCCCAGGCCGGTGGAGAAAGTGCGGTGGCGGCCGAGGCGCCGCCGGCACCGCCAGAAACGCCCGATGGAATTGTTCGCGGTGGCGAAACGCTTGCTAGCCTGAAGGAATCACTTAAGGAGGATAAGCACCTGCTTCAGGCCTTGGGCACAGATGTAGATCGCCGCGGGCGCATGCGCCAGCTCTATCGCCAAGTAGATCAGACGCAGGAACTGGCTGAGAACAATTACTACCGCCTGCCCATCGCGGCCCAGAACGACAAGCTCGTGGGCGTCAACGCGTTCTGGAACGACTACGCCGACTACGCTCCGGCGGGCGTGCGCAGCAAGATTGCAAAGGGGCCGTTCCTCTCGGCCCACTTTGCCCAGGCCAACGGCAGCTTCACCGAGATCATGTTCGCCCTGGCCGTGCTGGACCTGCCCTTCACGGCGCCCAAGCACGACATCAAGACCGAACCCCCTGCCGTGACGCTCAAAGCCGGCGGGCCGACGATCGTTCTGGTGCAGGAGATTCAACCGGCCAAGGACGACCCGGCCAAGCTGCCGATCCTGGTCAGCCAGAATTACTTCAGCCCCTCCGACCGCTACCGCTATGAAGGCCCCGAGCGGCTGGACAAATTCGTGACCGAGGAGTTTCTCGTCGGCGCGGCGTACGGCTGCCAGGTGATCGTCACCAACCCGACGTCCTCGCCGCGCAAGCTCGAGCTGCTGCTGCAGGTCCCGCGCGGGGCCATGCCCGTGCAGGACGGGCTCTACACCCGCAGCGTCAGCCTGGACCTGCCGCCCTACACGACCAAAACCCAGGAGTATTTCTTCTACTTCCCGCTGCCGGGTGCGTTCAACCACTACGGCGTGCGCGTCTCGCGAAACGGTCTGGCCGTCGGCGGCGTGAGCGACGCCACGCTCAAGGCCGTGGCCAAACTCACCAGGATCGACACGACCTCGTGGGAGTACATCTCGCAGGACGCCTCCGCCGCCGACGTGCTGCGGTTCATGAAGGACAACAGTATCGAGCGCCTCAATCTTGAGCGCATCGCCTGGCGCATGGCCGACAAGGCGTTCTTCCAGACCGTCATCGCCCTGCTCAAGGACCGCCACGTTTACAGCGACGTGCTCTGGTCGTACGCCCTCAAGCATGACGATGCTGCCGCGGCGGCGGAATACCTCCGGCGCCGCGACGACTTCCTTGCCGCGTGCGGGCCGTACCTCGACTCGCCGCTGGTCAAGATCGACCCGGTCGTGCGCGGGCAGTACCAGCACCTCGAGTACGCCCCGCTGATCAACGCCCGCGCGCACAAGCTGGGCCCGCGGCGCCAGATCGCCAACGATCGCCTGGCCGGCCAGTACGCCTCGCTGCTGCAGATCCTGGCGTGCAAGCGCACGCTCGACGATGACGACCTGATGGCCGTGACCTACTACATGCTGCTGCAGGACCGCGTCGAGGAAGGCCTGGCCTTCTTCGGCCGCGTCAAGCCCGACGCCCTGGCCACGAGGCTGCAGTACGATTACTTCAAGGCGTACGCGGCGTTTTATGCCGAGGACCTGCCCACGGCCGCCGCTGTGGCCAAGCAGTACGCCGACTATCCCGTGGACCGCTGGCGCAAGCTCTTCAACACCGTCGCGGCGCAGCTCGACGAGATCGCCGGCAAGAAGGCCCCCGTCGTCGACGACAAGAATCGCGAACAAGTGCAGGCGAACCTGGCCGGCGGCGAGACGAGCGTGGACTTCACCGTCGAGGCCCGCAAGATCACCGTGACGCACCAGAACGCCGCGACCTTGCAGGTACACTACTACCTGATGGACGTCGAGCTGCTGTTCTCGAAGAACCCGTTCGTGCAGGAGACGTCGGGGCAGTTCGCCTACGTCAAGCCCAGCAGCACGGCCATCATCACGCCCAAGGCCGGCGCGGAGGAGACGGTGTTTGATCTGCCCAAGGAGTATCACAACAGCAACGTGATGATCGAGATCGTCGCCGGGTCCGCCCGCAAGAGCCAGGCGTACTACGCCAATTCGATGAACGTGCAGATGGTGGAGAACTACGGCCGCCTGCGCGTGACGGGACCAGACGGCAAAGCGATGTCGAAAGTCTACGTGAAGGTCTATGCCCGCCACGCCGGGCAGAACGAGCCGGCGTTCTACAAGGACGGGTACACGGACCTGCGCGGGATGTTCGACTACGCATCCGTGAGCATCAGCAATCGCCGGGCGGTGGAGAAGTTCGCCGTCCTGGTCTTCAGCGAAGCCAACGGCGCCGTCGTGCGAGAAGCCAATCCGCCTGCCGGAATGGCGCGAACCGATGCGACACGACTGGAATTTCCATGAGGCGGTGGAAGAGTGGATGGATGGATGGATGGATGGATGGACGGATGGATTTGTTAGCGGTCGAGCCTGCTCGACGCGGTTTCTTCCCTGACCGAACAACCGCGCGGGGCAAGCCCCGCCGCTAACCGAGCGCGCCTAGGGTCTCTTTCTTCGTCCTCGTCCTCGTCCTCCCGCCTTCGCCGGAGGCTACGGCGTGGCAAGCGTCGTCGGTTTTTCTTCTTTTTTCGGAATTCTTCGCCATCTGGCACGTCAAACTGGGCGGGCCAACCGCCCACGGCTGCCCGATTGTGAGCTGGGCGGTATTGCAGCTCCCGCCGCGCCCGGTCATAATTCGCCAAGCAAGAGCATGGGCGAGGCGCCTATGCCACAAAGAAGGAAACACCATGCGAATCAAGCAATCTGTCTGCATCCCAATGTTCGCCAGCGTGCCGCTGGAGGCCCTGATCCCTGCGGCTGCCAAGATCGGCTATGCGGCCGTCGAGACCTGGGGCATTGACGGGCTGGAGAAGATCGCCGCCATGGCGGCCGATAGCGGGATGTGCGTTTCGAGCTTCATCGGCAGCGGGACGTGCGGGGGCGGGTTCAACGACCCGGCGCTGCACACGCAGCTTGAGGACCAGACGCGGCGGTCCATTGATCTTGCGGCCAAGCTCAAGATTCCCGGGTTCATCATCTTTTCCGGCAACCGCCGCCCGGGCATGACCGACGACGAAGGGGCCGACATCACCGCCCAGTCGCTGCTGCGACTGGCGCCGTACGCCGAGGCCGCGGGCGTGAACATCAACCTGGAGCTGCTCAACTCCAAGCGCGACCACATCGGCTACCAGTGCGACCGCACGGAATGGGGCCTCAAGGTCGTCCGCCGCGTCAACAGCCCGCGCGTGAAGCTGCTGTACGATATTTACCACATGCAGATCATGGAGGGGGACGTGATCGCGACGATCCGCGACGCGATCGACTGGATCGCGCACTTCCATACGGCCGGAAACCCCGGGCGCCGCGATTTTGACGACACGCAGGAAATGAACTACGCCGGCATCTGCAAAGCCATCGCCCAGACGAGTTACACCGGCTACGTCGGGCACGAGTTCAGCCCCAAAGGCGACCCGATCGAAGCCCTGCGCAAGGCGTACGCGATCTGCGACCAGCAGTAACAGCGATACTAGCCGCTGAGGTCGCTGAGGACGCTGAGGGAAGAAGGAAAGGGAATAATGAAATACTGGAAGGATGCGTGCGATAGATAGGCCCTCTCCGCCGCCTCACTTTCCACCATTTCATTATCCGATCTTTCCACCTTCTCCTTCCTCAGCGTCCTCAGCGACCTCAGCGACCTCAGCGGCTGAAGATCGCCCGGACTCGCTTAGAGCCACTTTTCGTAGAAATGTTGCTTGACGCAAAGCGGGGTGGGCGGGTATTTTAGCCCTCTTGTCGGCGGAAGCACTGTAGCTCCGTCGTAAACCATCCGTAACGAACCCCTTGTGAGAGCAACCCCAGGGCCGGTTTAACCGTATCCTGAGGCGAAAGGCAGCGTGTCCATTGTCGGCAACGTTAGTCAAAGAACTGATTGATGCGGGGATTCACTTCGGCCACCGAGTCAGCCGTTGGAATCCCAAGATGGCGCCGTATATCTTCGGCAAGCGCAATCTCATCCACATCGTCAACGTCAAGGAAACCCTGCGCGGCATCCTGCTGGCGAAGAAATTCATCACGCAGGTCGTCGCCGGCGGCAAAGACGTGCTGGTGGTCGGCACCAAGCGCCAAGCGCGCAAGGCGATCGAAGAGGCCGTCACCGAAGTGCAGATGCACTATGTCAACGACCGCTGGCTGGGCGGCACGCTGACGAACTTCCGCGAGATCCGCAAGCGTGTCGGCCGCCTGGACGAACTGGAACGTCTGGACAGCGAAGGCCTGCTCGACGCGTACTCGAAGAAGGAAGGCTCGTCGCTGCGTCGCGAGATGCGCAAGATCCGGCGCAACCTCGGCGGCATCCGCCGCATGACGCAACTGCCCGGCGTGCTGTTTGTCATCGACGAGCGGCGCGAGACCATCGCCGTCAAAGAAGCCAAGAAGATGGGCATCCCCGTCATCTGCCTGATCGACACTGACAGCGACCCCGACCAGATCGACATCCCGATCCCCGGCAACGACGACGCCATGCGGGCCATCGAGCTGATCGTGAAGGAACTCTGCGCCTCCGTCAAGGAAGCCCTGGGCATGCGCACCAAGCTCAGCGACGAAGCCGCCGCCCAGCAGCCGCGACGCCGCAGCAGCCGCGATGCCACCGCCCGCGCCGAAGACGCCAGCCAGGCCGGTGAAGACGTGCCCAGCGAGGCCGAAATCGCCGCCGGCGAAGACAAGCCCGTCGAGCCCCAGGCCGGCGAGGCCGGGCAGGCGTAATTTGCTGACTGCTACCCCCCCGCCTCCGCGCGGGGCCTGACGCTAAAAAATTCGGGAGTTATCATGGCTGAAATCAATGCTGCAATGGTTAAGGCTCTGCGCGAAGAGACGCAGCAGAGCATGATGGAATGCAAGAAGGCCCTCATCGAAGCCAATGGCGATGTCGAAGAGGCCAAGCTCATCCTGCGCAAGAAGGGTCTGGCCTCGGCCGAAAAGAAGGCCGACCGCACGATCAACGAAGGACTCGTGGCGATCGAAGTGGCCGCTGACGGCAAGTCGGCCGCCATGGTCCAGGTCCAGTGCGAGACGGACTTCTGCGCCCGCAACGAGATCTTCAAGGCCGCGGTCGCCCAAGTTGCCAAAATGGCGATGCAGGCCCCTGCCGGCGCGATAGCCGCCACAGACGCGATCAAGGACGCCGTTCAGGCCGCCCAGGCCAAGATCGGCGAAAACATGGGCTATGCCCAGGGCATCAAGGTCCAGGCCGACCAGGTCGGCACGTACCTGCACCACAACAGCAAGGTCGGCGTGGTCGTTGCCATCACCGGCTCGATCGACGCGGCGACCCTCAGCGATGTGTGCATGCACATCGCCTTCACCAACCCGATGGGCGTGACGAAGGACGATATCCCGGCGGACCTCGTCGAGAAGGAAAAGGCCTTCGCCAAGGAGCAGGCCATCGAGTCGGGCAAGCCGGCCGATATCGCCGAGAAGATGGTCGTCGGCAAGATCAACAAGTTCCTGGCCGAGAACGCCCTGCTGGAACAGCCCTTCGTCCGCGACGAGAAGAAGAAGGTCAAGGAAGTGCTTGGCAAGGCCACGATCACGACATTTGCACGGTTCGGGATCGGCAAGTAAAGTCGGTTCGACATGGCGGATCAGCTTCGCTATACGCGCGTGCTGCTGAAGATCTCCGGCGAGAGCCTGTGCCAGCCGGGGACCAGTGGCATTGACGCTGAGGCCGTTACGGCCGTCGCCGACGAGCTAGCGGCCTTGGCCAAGCTCGGCGTGCAGATCGGCCTGGTGATCGGAGGCGGCAACATCCTCCGCGGGCGCGACCTGACGGGCAATCCGCACGTGCAGCGCCCCACCGCTGACTACATGGGCATGCTGGCTACAGTTATCAATGCCCTGGCGCTGCACGACACGCTGGTCAGCCGCGGGGCGGCCTGCCACGTGATGTCGGCCATCGCCATGAGCGGCGTGTGCGACGTGTACACGCTGCGGGCGGCCGCGGCAAGCCTGGCCGCCGGGAAGATCGTGATCCTGGCTGGCGGAACGGGCAGCCCGTTCTTCACGACCGATACGTGTGCGGCCCTGCGTGCCAGCGAACTCAAGGCCGAGGTTCTCATCAAGGCCACAAAGGTCGACGGCGTTTTCGACGCCGACCCGGTGAAGAACCCCGCGGCGAAGAAGTACTCGGCCCTGACGTATGAAAAGGTGCTGGCCGACAAGCTGGGCGTGATGGACCTGACGGCGATTTCGCTGTGCATGGAAAACCGGATTCCGATCATGGTCTTCCAGTTGTTCAAGCAGGGCAACCTGCTCCGGGCTGTCAGGGGCCAGGATGTGGGAACATTGATCGCCGATTAAAGGAGCCGGCCATGGCGATGGATGACGTACTCCTGGAAGTCGAAGATCAGATGGAAAAGGCGCTGGAGTACCTGCGGACGGAGTTCCGCGGGATCCGCACCGGCCGTGCGTCGGTGGGCCTGGTGGACCACATCAAGGTGGACTACTACGGCTCGCCCACGGACCTGCGGCAACTGGCGACGATCTCGACGCCGGACGCGACGCTGATCGTGATCAAGCCGTTCGATCCCGGCAGCGTCAAGGAAATCGAGAAGGCGATCTTCGCCAGCGACCTGGGCATAACGCCGGCCGTTGACGGCAAGATCATCCGCCTGCAGGTGCCGCCGCTGTCGACCGAGCGAAGGCACATGATTGCCGGCCAGCTCAAGAAGATGGCCGAGGCCGCGCGGGTGACGATCCGCAACGCCCGCCGCGACGGCAATAAAGAAGTTGACCGCGAAGAAAAAGAAGCGGAAATGACCGAAGACGAGGCCAAGAAGGGCAAGGACGAGGTGCAGAAGCTCACCGACGCCTACCAGGCGAAAGTGGAAGAGCTTGTGACCGCCAAGACGACCGAGATCGAGCAGGCGTGATCGCGGCAGCCTCCGATGCCCGCCCCCGAGGGGGAGTAGCTCAATTGGTAGAGCAACGCCCTTTTAAGGCGTAGGTTCTGGGTTCGAGCCCCAGCTCCCTCAGTCACGTCCGCCGCCGCTGCGGCACTTAACGAACTGCGGCGTTGACGGACGTGATAGAATCTGTATGATGTGTCACCCCGATGACTTTCCGGAGCGATTCCGGATGGGACCCAGCGGCCCCATCGTCTAGAGGCCTAGGACACCGGGTTTTCATCCCGGTAACAGGGGTTCGATTCCCCTTGGGGTCATCGGCCGACCAGCCCGCCACGATTGGCGGGCTGGTCGTTTTTATGCGCCGATGAACCGCGCAGGTGCCACGCACAACTCCGTTGTGCGTGTCTCTGAACCTCGCGCCGGCGCGCTACGATCCCGACTTTTCCACGCCGCTGCGCAGGAACGTGATGCCCAGCGACGCCAGGACGGCGTAGATCCACGCGGGCACTTCCACGCCGCAGGCCTGCAGACCGCCCAGGGCGAATGTCACCGCGGCTGTGATGTACGTCTTCTTGCCTTCAAACCACTCCAGAATGCTCTTCATTGCTGTGTCTCCTGCGTTAGGGGTTTCTCGGTCTGATCGTCATCTTTCATCGTGGCCGCTTTGACCACGTCTACCGCTGCTTTGGCGACGGCTGCACGGGCCAGCCAGGTCAAGAGGAACTCTCGCGTGCCGGGGAAGACCAGCAGCACGATCACCAGCAGGACCGTCACGCCGCCGATCTTGAAAGCCGTGTTGAGCATCTCGTCAATCCAGCCCAGCCGCCCGCCCTTGTCGGCGGCCTGGGCGTCGACGGCCGTCTTGCTCTTGACGCCGTCGGGCGCCACGTCGATCTTGCTCTTGCCGTCGATCTCGAAGACGCTGCCCTTGGCGTGGCTGACCACGTCGTTGGGCGAATCGTCAAAGGGGCTCAGGCCGCGAAAGCCAGCGAACTCCTTGCGGCCTTCCGTCAGCCCGCCGTCGTAGATCGTGAACCGCCCCATGCCTAGCGAACTCGTCGGCTGAGTCGAAGCCGCCGGCCGCTCGCCCGAGATGTACGCGACGATCTCGCCGTTGAGCGGCCCCTCGTACGCCTTGACCTTGGGCGAGACGTTCTTGAGACTGTTAGTTGCGCCCGCCCCGCTGCAGCCAGAAACAAGTAGCCCGCACGCGATTACTGACAGAATGATTCGCTTCACCTTACGCTCCTTTGTTATCAGGGGTTGTTGGTAGCCGGTAGCCAGTAGCCCGTGAAGAACTCACGTTTACTGGCTACTGGCTACTACTTCACGACGGCCACCAGGACGGAAGTCAGCGCCACGATGACGGCGAAGACCTTCCAGAACTTGTCGCCGCGTTTGTCGGCCGCGACGGCGGACTGCTCCAGCAGCGTCACTCGCGTGACCAAGCCGACTCGGCCGTTGCCAACGAGGGCTTGGTGGATTTCGTCCAGCTTGCGGCTTTGGCAATCCTGTGTGCTCTTGAGGTTCGACAGTTCGCTGGTCAGTTGCCCCAACTCGCGGGCGCAATCGGAGCGCATGTGTTCGGTGCATTGGTCGGTCATGGTGGTTCTTTCCTGGTGTAGCGTCGGGGACGCATGGGCGAGACGCCCGTGCTACGGGGTTACGTCGTCGTTAGTGATGACGCGACCTAGCGACAGCATGGCAAAGGCCGCGATCGAGTAGGTGGCGATGTTGCCCAGGCCGCTCCAGTTCCAGCGCAGATTGCCGGTATCGAGTTCCATCTCGACCTTGACGTACGCTCCGCCGCTGGAGTCGCCGGCCAGCACATCCCAGCCCGGTCCCCCGAGAAGACCCTCAAACGCCGGCGGCGTCTGCGTGAGGCTCTGCACATTGCCCGAGCCGGCGAAGTCGTTGGGCTCGTCCTGCCAGACCACGTAGAACACCGGCAGCAACAGCCGGCCGCGCCAGTCGCGGTTGTCGAACACGCACGTGCCGTCGGCACTGTTGGGCATGAGCTTGAGCCGGCGCGCCACGCACATCTCGCCGGCCAGGCTTGTTAATGGCGCAGCGGTCCACGCTCCTCCGCTGAAATACGGCACCTGTCCGGCGGCGCCGGGCAGTGGCGCATAGCCGGTGCCGCCGGAATTGACGACGACAAGGCTCCCACCGCTGCCGGCCGGCTGCGGCAGTGCGTGCGCGCTGCCAACATCGATGAGCGTCTCGACGGCGCCATCCTGGCGATACTGCTGCCACCAGACCACCACGTCGCCGCTGCGGCCGCTGTCGCGGTTCTGGAAATCCCGCGCGGGCGCTGCCGCCAGTTGCCCCGGCGCCTGCCCGTCGGCGTCGGCCTGTCCCGTCCAGGCCAGTTCCGTCACGTGGTACGCCCCGCCGCCATCGTTTGCGGTGATCCGCGCGTAGCCTTGTGCGAGAACCGCCGGATCGGCGGCGCAGGCGGGGGCATCGGCCGTCATCATAATGTCGCTATCGTGCATGGTGATTGCCTCAGCGTGAATCGACGTTCAGTTCAGTCTTGCCGGCCCCGTTTTGAAAATCCCATCGCACCGCCACGATGGCCGGCACACCGCACTCGCCGGCGCCGTTGACCGCCCGGCGGGCAGACAGCTCGATGTTTCGCCCCTGCAGGCGAGCCAGCGCCATCCCAGGCGAGTACGCCCTCTGCAGGCCCCGCAGCGTGACCGAGCCATGCGTGAGGGCGTCCTGGGCGGCCACCCGCGCACGCTGGGCCAGCGCCTGCAGCGCAGGCGAATCATCCACCGTCGCCGGCAGCGACGCGCTGACCGTATCGCCGACGCTGCGGTACTTGAACCGTTCGCCCGCGCGCAGCATCGCGGCCGAATCGAACGGCCACGCGGACTCGCTCGACCGCGCGGCCTCATGGCTGACGCAGTCGTCCATCTCCACCGAGCCGGTGACCCGCAGGCGCAGCATCATGCTGCCGTCGTCGGCTGCCCGCATTGCGTTGTGCAGCAGCGTGGCGTAGTTGAGGTGCCCGTAGCGATAGTGCAGCGACTGTCCGCCGGAGATCTTGCGGTTAGCCATCCAAGGCCGCCACGCCAGCAGGTCCGGCACGATAATCGAAACGCCGGCGCGATCCGGCCGCACCGTTGCCTGGCGAGGGGGCAAGGCGATCCACGCGTCGGCATCTTCAACGTACAGCCCGCCCGCATGTCGCGCCAGGCCCAGTTCAACCAGCGGCGCCTTGAATGCCCCGCCAGCCGCGGCGAATGCACTTTGATTCTGGCTTCCGCTGTCGGCGAACTCAAATCGCGGACCGATCGGTCGAGGGCGGCGGGCAAACTTGCCGTCGCGCCCTAGCGAAGCCAGATCCGGCATGCGGGCGGCGCCTTCGTCGTCGGCTACGATCTCCGACAGCCCTCCGTCCTCGTTCCACACGAACGTGCGGAAGACATGGCGGTACTGCTCGTCGGCGCCGCTGTAACGCTGCTGCCACGTAACCAGGCTGCTCGTACCGGCCATGTTATTAGGCCCGATGACATTGTCCCGGGCGTAACTCGCCAAATCGTGCGCGGCCGCGTCCCAGAACGGGTGCAGATCCCGCGTGGCCGGCTCGTGATGAAACGTCAGCGTCCGCTGGGTTCGCTTGATGTCGCCGGCCGCGATGATCCGGTTTCGCACGTGCTGCGCGTCGCGCACGATGCGCATGGCCTGCACCTGCGAGCGCTGCCCCTGCGCAGAGGCGATAGACACGCCCCCCGCCGCCGCGGCCATGCACACCTGCGCCTGCCGTGCCGGATCGCTGCGGGGGAATACGAGCAGCCGGTGCCCTTGGCGGTCGGCCCGCCATGGTTCGACCGCGAAGCCGTAGCCCAGCGGATCGAGAATTGCCCGCATGGCCTGCACGAGATTCATGCCCGTCAAGTCCAGCGTGCCCAACGGGGCCTGGCCCAGCAGTGCTTCGATTGCGGTCCAGTTCGTCGCCGCACTTGAGATGATCGCTCCGCCGTCGACCCATTCCACCACCGAGCGCAGCGCCGAATACGGCGTCCAATGGACGCTCCGCGCGCTTCCGGCTGTGCGCGAGGGCGCAGCGAAGACCTTGCACTTGTTCGCTTCCGACGGCCCGTTCGACAATCGCCAGTCGCTGCCGGAGGCGTTGCCCAGCCCGCCGCCGTTGAGCACCACCGGCAGCCGGGCCTCCCATACGCCGTCGCGCGACGCCTGGGCCAGTGTGAGATCGCCCTGCATTTCCAGGGCGTCCAGTTCGGCTGTCGGCCACCACTGACCCGTGATGATCTTCTGGCTCAGCAGCAGCTCGGGCCCCTGCGCCGTCAGCGTGAGAGATTCCACGTCCGGCCCGGACCCGACGGCCAGCGTCTGCCCCGTCACCACGCCGCAGAACCATTCGATCTCGATGCCGCTGCCGCCGCTGCCGGCCAGCACCTGGACCAATCGGATCCGGTCGCCGGGGCAGCAGTGATCATCTTCGGGCCGCCGGCGGGGCTTCTGCGCACTGTGTCCCAGCACAACGGACACGTCCAACTGGGCCGGCTGACCGTCCGCCTGCCAATGCAGGTGAAGCGGCGTCCAGTATGGACGAACCTGTTCCCGACGCCACTGCGGCGCGCCGCCGGCGACGACTCGAGCGTGATACACACGCATTATCGGGGGGCGCAGCATGCAGCCGCGCGATGCCGGCTTGTACACTTGGAGTGTGCTCATTTCGTCTCTTCCAGAAGAACGGTTAGCTGCCCCGCCGCGGCGTTGGTAATCACATACGGCCCCGAAGGCGGCGATGAGAATGACTCCGCGGAGTCTTCGCCGCAGACCGTGACGGCGAGCCAGTGCGTGCCCGGCGGCAGATCAATCGCGGCGCAGCAAAGCCCGTCGCCGGCGTACGGCTGCCAGAGCTGCAACATCGTCACCGCGTCGCTCGCCGGTCCGCTGTAGACTGCAAAGCCCGCCGGTTTGGAGGCGCCGTAAGGCGTCTGATACTGCCACCACGCCCACAAGCCGGCGGCTCTGGCCTGTGCCCAAATGCTGCCCAGGCCACGCGGACGGCCGGCAATGGCATGACCCGCAGCGTCCGTCTCAATCTCCAGCACGCATGAGAAGTCGGGCGTTTCCAGCCACTGCCCTGCCGCGCCGGTGCGCGCCGGGCGCAGCACGTACGTGTAGCGTGCCAGCGGCGCCAGCGCCGAACCCTCAAGCGTGACCTCGGCGGCATCGGCTCCCGCAGTGCCTGCAGGCGTTGAGAAGTCCACGTTGGCCAGGCCGCCCCTGCCGCGATATAGACGGTATTCGCTCGTTGCCATCGGTTTCCATCCTCTCCAGCGGCAGCGTCTTTATGCATCCATTGCCCGGTCATATTGCAGAGTGATGCTGCCGATCTGCGCGTACAAGGCCGACGCTCCGCCATCTTCCTGCAGCGCCGTTTGCACCAGCACCATGAGCCGGTCGCCCGCGGCCAGGTCCGCGGCCGTGATGGTGAACGTCGCGTCGGCAAAGGTACTGGTGAGCGTGACGGCGGCTGTGGCGCAGAGGTCTGCCCCGACAGCGCCGGCGGCGGTCAGTTTGTAGCACTCGATATCGAGGGTTTTGACAGCCCCTGCCGTGCCGGACCCGGCGTACTTGGCCTGGACGTTGATCTTGACGTCGGCCCCGGCGACATAACCCGGCGGCAGTGCTTGCACAAACCCCAGCGTATCAGTCTGTGTGCTGCCCTGGGCGCTCTGGCCCTGGAGCACGACCGTGCCCGATCCCCAGCCGCCGCAGACCGTCTTGAACCTTGTGGCCGCTCCGGTCGCATCGAGGGCGGTCCCGTCGGCGTTGCGGCACTGGGCCGTCAGGCTGATCGGCAGCGGCTGGAGTTCGCGCTGCCGAACTACGTGGAACATTGCCCTGCCGCGGCAATCGGCGATGTTGCTGTGCAGATACGAACCCGCGCCGACGGTCACCGCCGCCAGCGGCACGTGCGAGGCGTCGGGGAAGCCGGTGGTGTTGACCTGCAAAGCGCCGGCTTCGCTGAGAGAGATGTAGTTTGTGGCATTGCTGGTCAGGGCGTTGCCCGTACTGCCGGCGTAGGCGACGGCCTGCCCGTGCCGGCAGAACGTCCCGGCCATCACGCCGAACGTGGTTTCGCCATCCTTCACGACGCGCAGGGCGTTGGGCAGGGCCAGGATGCGGTTCCAGATCGCCTCTTTCTGGTAGGCGGCCGTGTAGTACGGCGACTGGCCGATGGTGTTGTAGACCGCCCCCGTCGCGGGGTCCGTCGTGCCGCTGAGGGCGTTGGCGGCGTCGGTCGTCAAAGCTGCTTCCACAGGGTTAGCCATTGTCGTTCTCTCTCGTGCTGCGTCAGCCGATGTCCGGCGACTGGGTCCACGCTAATGTCAGTGCGTCGTTGATTGCGTCATACAGTTGCACCCTCAGGTCCGATGCCGGCCTGGCCGGTGCGTCGAGTTGCTGCAGCGCCTCATGTCGAGCGATCTCGCTGCCTTGTTCGTCTTCCACGATCACGGCGATGGGATATGTCCCCGGCGGCAGCGGCTCGCTTGTCCACCGCAGGAGCTGGCAGTCGAAGCCGTACTCGCCCACGCCGCAGCCGTATCCCCAGCCGGCGGCGCCGGCGCCGTCCCATCCGAAACCGCCTTCGCCAAGGAGCCCCAGGCCGAACCCTCCGGCCCCGCGGCCTGCCGGAAATGCCGCCTGCTCGAAGACCACTTCTACGGCCGTCTCTGAGCCGATCGTCCCCAGCAGGATCCGCACGACGGAGTCCACGCCCAGCGACATCGTCAGCGGCACGGCGACAGACAGGCGGCTGCTGCCGGCCGAGGGCGCCATCGCCTCTGCCCAGAGGTTCGTCTGGACCTGGTCATCACTGACTGCCAGCAGGAGCACGACGTCGCTGGGCCCCATGTCGGGCAGGACGAACTCAACCACCCCGCCGGCCGGCGTTCGCCAGTCAACCAGTTGCCCCGACACGTAGCACTGGACGACGGTGTCGCTGTCGCGGCACGCGGCCCGCACGATGCGGGTCAGGTCGGCGACGTAATTATCCAGGTACGAAATCGATGCGGTGGAGTAACTCATCACGGCCTCGCCTGGTGAATGGTCGCCTCGATGCACACCAGCGCGCGGTGGAACCCACCCGGATTGCTGCAGACCTGGATGGCCTCGGCCGGTGCGTACGCCCGCATGATGCAGTCGTCATACTCGCAGCCGTCGGCGCCGACGTATGTGGCGACGGTCATTCCGTCCGCCAGCGCCTGCAAGTCCCGCAGCGCGTGCTTGAGGGCCTGGTGGGCTGCCTGTGGCGTGGCGCCGGCCATCTCAAGCACGCCGGTCACTTGAATATCCCGCCCGCCGCGGCCGTGGCATTGGATGAACTCGCCGTCCAGACCGGGCATGGTTTCGGCATACACACGAACGGCCGCAGCGCCGAGAGATTCCTTGGCCGCGTGTGTGCACAGTGGCTGATTGTTAAACGTCGGTGCGGACATTGCGAGGCTCCTTCGCCATGTTTTGTGGCATGGGCGTCTCGCCCATGCTCCCCGTTCTTTCTTCTCCCCCTGGCGGGCGAGACGCCCGCCAGTGCACGGGCGAGACGCCCGTGCCACAAAACGACCCGGCCACAGTGAAGCTTGCTAACCGACTTGGACCGGATCGCTCAGGCCGTCAGAACTGGCAGCCGTAAAGTTGATTTTGACTTCCGAGGCCCGCCCTTTGCCGACGCGCGTCTCTATGCCGACGATGCTGACGCCGCCGATACTCACGGGGCGGGTGGTGGATAGACCTGCCGGCTTCCAGGCGAACGTCAGTGTGCCGGCCTTGCCCTCCAGCGCCAGCGCCGCCGCGGCGTCGGTCATGACGATGGTTCCCGCGACGCTGCAGGCCCCGGCGGCCGCGACGCTATCGAAGACTTCGCCATCGCCCCGCGCGCTGATCACCCGTCGCGTCTTGCTCAGGGCGATTGCCCCCACTCCGCTGATTGCCGCGCCCGCCAGCGCAACGCCGCTGACGTCGTCGAATACCTGGTAGCTGATAGCCATGTCTTATCCTCGTGACGCAACTGCATGTTGCCAGACCTGGGGCAAACACCTACAATCCGGCTGACTAATTGCCACTTATCCCACTGCCTACTCAGTTGTGTGAGATGACACTGCGCGACCTCAAGGAAAGACTTCACGATCTGGATCCCATGGACCTCTTGATGGCATGGGATATGGCGGTATTCCTGGCCGCCGTGGTGCAATTGGTCTCTCTGCGCGGCACACTCGTAGCATTCATCCCGTACCTATTCCCGCCTGCCTTCGCAACGTTGATAGGCGCAAGAACCACTCGCCCAAGCAGCGCGATAGTCTCCGCATTATTCATGGCCCTGATCGCCGCGGGGATTCTGATCGCACGGGTGGATTGGCTCTTTCCTCACATGGTTCAGACGGACGATCGTTTGTCATCAACCGCCAACCGCATACTGAGTTGGTATGGGATGGTTTTCATTTCTTTTGCCATGGGCATTCTGCCTGCATTTCTGTTCATTCGCGGTTTGGTGGATCGTTATCGCGGCAAGAAGGCACAGTTCACCCGGTTCACCTGCATTCTTGGACTCATTGCCACTCTTTTGTCAGCCGCCTTCCTTCCGGACGATGTAATGCACACGCTCGGTATCCGCCAGGCGGATCGCCCGTCTGCTCCAACCGCGACTCAGAGGCAGCACTCAGCTTCGACAACCCCGCCGAGCCGCCTCAACCGCTGACGCGCGTATTCAGTGCTGGGTGCCCGTTTCCAGGGCGAACCCGATCGTGACGGGCAAGTGGCAGACGATCCACGGCGACTCGGCCTGCACGTCCAGGTCCACGTCGCCCCAGCGAACGGCGTCATGGTAGTAGGCGCTGTCGCCCCAGGCTGATGCCTGCTGCGGCGGCGAGCACTCGACGGCGTTCTTGGCGGCGTTGGCCAGGCGGAGGATTTCCTGCACGCGCTGCGACTCATCGGCCGCAGGGCTGACCTGTGCCGAGACGATCAGCTCCAGCGCCACGTAGCAGCCGCGGACGTCCTGCGGGCTCGTGCGCTCAGCCGTCGTCACATATCGCACGACGACCCGCGGCGCCGGCCCGACGAACTGGCATTCCTGTGCCTGCTGGCGGCTGGCCGTCACGGTCACGGCCTTGAATACTGCCTGGGCATCGACTTGCGCCGCCGCCAGGGCAGCCTTGACTGCCGCGATGATGCTCCAGTCCACGTTAGAGACGGTTATCGCACTCACAGATAGCTCCTAGAGCCGCGTCACGCGCACCATGCCGGGGGCCTTGAGGGCGTCGGCGTCCTGGTCGAGATCGGGGTTGGTGTTAAAGGTCAGGTTCCACGCCGAGATGGCCTCGCGGCGGCACCCGTCGTGATAGTCGCGAAGCTTCGAGAACATCGTGTTGCACGCCCGCTCGTGGCAACTGCCAAAGGCCAGCACCAGCGCCCAGTGCACGGCCGCTTCCTTGAGCTGGTCGGGCGCGGCCAGGCGGCGATAGTCGGGCACGGCCCGCGAGGCCGACGCGCTGTAGCGGCTTTCCGGCGCACCGAACCCGCCCAGCGCGGCTGCGTACATCTGCCCGGCCAGCAGCAGCACCTTGCGGGTGGCGGCCGCGCAGTATCGCGCCATGCCGGCTGTGGCGCTATAGACGGTGGCGGGAAGATCAGCCAGGTGATGGTACTCGTCGGCCAGGTCCGTGTCGGTGCAGAGGCTCGCCAGCACCGGCACGGCCGCGTCGTCGGCGATGTAGCTCTCGAAGTACAGCGTGCCGGTCAGCCCGCTCTGGTTTGAAGCCGACAAGGTGCACAGCACCGGCGCCGCGTCGATGCTGCTGACATCGGCCGTGCCCTCGGCCACCTTGTCCTGCGAGGCGCAGGCGGGGTCTTTGAACAGGGCGGCCGTCACGATCTGGCCGGACCGGGTGCAGTTCAGCCACAGCCAGCCGTCCTTGGTGTTGCCGGGCGACCGCGTGTCGACCCCGCTCAGGGCCCAGCGCGATGTTCGCAGGCACGAGCGGTCTTCGTAGGCGATGCAATAGTCGAAGCTCATGGTTGCTCTTTCCTGTGGCATGGGCGTCTCGCCCATGCTTCTTTCTGTGTGGCATGGGCAAGATGCCCATGCTACTTGTTCAGCAGACAGTCCAGGCAGGAGCCGTCGATCAGTTCCTCACGCGACCACTGGCGGCAGGCCAGGTGAAAGAGGAAGTTCTCGACGGCCGATTGCGGCGGGCACCAGCCGCCGATCATCTCCGCCACGCCGGCGCGGAGTTTCGCAAGCGACGTTTGCCTCGCCACGCCGGCGGCCGCGTAAACTGCCGGGCCCAGGCAGAGGACCGGGCAGCCCAGCGCCAGCGACTCGACGCCGGCAGTGCTGTTGATGGTCACGCAGAAGGCGGCCTTGGCCAGCGCCTGCGCCAGCGTGCCCTGCTGCAGCTTCGCGCGCCGCCACCGGCCCGCCAGCGGCTGCAGCGGATGCGGACGCACGCGGATGGCGCAGCTTTTCGGCGCGGCATTCTCGACTGCGGCGATCAGCGGCTCGGGCGCGTCGATCTCGCTGTCGTACAGTTGTGCGTCGCCGGTGACCTGCGCCAGCACGACGATGCCGCCCTTGCGCGAGCGGATCGCCTTGGGCTCCTGGCCCCAGGCTTTCAGGAATCGCTGGCGCCCCTGGGGCGGACACGGGCGGGCGAAGAACTCCGCCGTCGCCCAGGACGCCCGATGGCTGAAGCCCGCGCGGTCGATCTGCACGTAGTTCATGCGGTCGAACCATCCGCGTTCCATCGTGAAAACCGTGACGCCTTCTTGCAGCAGCCTCTGGGCGCATTGCCCCACGCCGCCCTTGCGGCCGTTCCAGAGGAACACCGCTTCGACCGGCCGGTGGAACAACTTGCCCGCCCCCGGCACGGCCACGCACGGTTCGATGCCCAGACGCATCAGGGCCTTGAACAGGTGGCGATGAGGCATGCCCTCGCCGCTTTGCCGCCATTGCCGCGGCGATGCTACGATTCCAACGCGTCGTCCCATGAGACCACCTCGACTGCTTGAAGCCGCGTACCGTGCGATACGCTGATAAGAGTTCCGCCCAGGCCCGCAACGGCCGCGGCCGCGCGGGCGAAGGCGCCTTCGATACACGCGCTGGGGCGCGGCGCGTCGTAGCGGCCTTCCAGGCCTGTCGAGACGTTGTACGGCTCGATCATGTCCAGGTGCCCGCCGCCGTAGTCGACGCCGGCCAGCACGATCCGCCTCGCCCCTTGCAGCCACGCCCAGTTGGCGGCCATCAGGACCACCGAGGGGTTCGTCATGACGGCGGCCTCGCCGTTGCAGTCGAAGACCGCCTCGGCCTGCCAGCCGTCTTCAAAGCGCAGGAACTGGTCGCAGTGCGTGACCCTCGAGCAGGCCGGGCCGACCTTCCATGCCGGGCAGGGCTTCCAGAGTTCCTGGTGATATTTGGCGCCCCATCGCTGGTCGTGCCAGAGATTGCGGTACGTGTCGCGAATGACCAGGGCGTCCCAGGGCAGGTGGGCCAGCGTCCTGGAGCAGAGCACGCGATTGGTGCCGATCAGCATCGTCCCGCCGGCGATACAGCGGCGCCAGAAACTCTCCGGCGCCGAGTCGACCGACGAACCGTTGCCGACGATCACGGCCGTCCCAGCGATGGGGGCAGTTCGTTCCATAGCAAACAACAAATCCGAAACGACAAATCCGAAATTCGAAGCAAGAAACAAACAACAAGAAGAAAAAAGCACAAAGGTCCGCACTGCGGGGTTTCTTCCGATTTGCTGTGTTGTTTCTTTGCCGTTTGTTTCGAATTTCGTTTTTGTCGTTTCGAATTTCCTTTCGGACTAGACCGTCGCGTTGAAGATGCCCTTGACGACCTTCAACTGGCGGTGGTCCTGGTAGTCCTCATCCCAGTTGGCCGCGGTGGCCAGCTCGGCGTCGGTGGGGTTGTCGGTGGCGGAGGCCCACTTCATGCCGTAGACCTCGTACTGCACATCGAAGTCCTCGCGCACGTACGTGACGGACGACTCCTTGAGGATGTCGCGCTGGATCTCGATGCCCTGGTCGTAGATCACCCGGGCCGTCAGCGACCCGCCGCCCAGGCCCAGGACCACGTAGTCGGTGAAGTAGCCGCTGGTCTGCGTGTTGATCAGCGACGGGGCGTCGACCACCAGCACCGTTCGCCCGAAGGCCTGCACCACGTCGCGATAGATCGCCACGCCGGCCACCCGCTCGAACTTGTAGTTGGCGATCGCGTCGCCCACCAGGTCGGCGAAGACGGCCGAGGGCATCACGAACGTCAGGATTTCCTCGCGGGCGTCGCCCATCCTGGCCAGCAGCAGGTTCATGTGCGCCATCGACGCGGTGACCTTCTCCCCGGCCATCTTGCCGCGGGCCACGTCCAGCACGTGAATATTCGCGCTGGCGGTCGTGCCGTCGGTGGTGTCGGCCGAATCCACCGCCGCCACGGCCGCGGCGATGATGTTGTTGCGGATGGCCAGGATCTTGCTGTCGGCGAACTGCTGGCCGAGATTGACCATCGCGGCGTTCATGTCGAACGCGCGCCCGGCCTTGCGGGCCTGGATGTCGGTCACGGCGACGGGTCCGCAGCCCTTGGTCTGGCTGACGAGCTTCCCGCCGGTCATCTCGAGCTTGCGGATGTTGACGGCGTCGCCGGGGCTGTCGTTGTTGCGGCTGGAGACCAGCGAGTCGATGGGCTTCCAGCGGGCGGTGTCGGTGAAGTCGCCGCCCAAAGCCATCTGGCGGGCCGGGTCGCTTTCCAGCACGATCGCGCCGCGCGAGGCCTCGTTGAAGATGTCGATCTTTTCGATGGTCCGGCGATACTCCTCGGCGCGGAGGGTGTCCTTGTAGACCATGTCGGCGGCAGAGCCGTATTCGGCGGTAGCCATAGCGTTCTTTCCTTTCTTAGTTTGGTTTCGATCAACTCACCACAGAGGCACAGAGGGCGCAGAGGGAGAGACGCGGGGATGGATGGATGGATGGATGGATGGATGGATAGATAGACAGCGACCACGCTGGGCAATCCATTCATCCAGCCATCCAATCATCCACTCATCCAGTCATCCATTTATCCTTTCATCCATTCCCTCCTCCTCTCTGCGAGCTCTGTGTCTCTGTGGTTGCCTTTCCTATCCGGGCCTGCTGGCCTTTCTTCGTGCCAACTGCACGTACGCTTTGGCCCCATATGCGGCGATGAACTGGGCCTTTCGGCGGGGACTGGCGTCAAGATCCTCCACGCGCAGCGAGCGCCCCGCCGTCCCCTTATGGGCGCCGCTGCCGGTGTCGCCCGAGGGCGGCAGAAAATGCTGCCCTTCCTGGGCGAGCCATTCGGTTACGAAGCAGCCGACGTCGAGCGGCTGGCCGGCGTCGGACAGCATGGGCTGACCGTCTCCGTCCAGCACGCGCACCTGCGGACCTTCGTCCGCCAGCGTCACGTCGATTCGCCCGGCCAGGAGCTGTGCTGCCTGCGCCAGGGCGGAGGAGCCCCCCACGCCGCAGCCAGTCAAAGCCTTGTGCAGTTCGTAGGCGCCGACGGTGCTCTTGACCATCGCCGAAAGCGCCGCGATGCGGGCATCCTTGGCGGCCGTCTCCTGCGACAGCGACGCCAGGCGTTCGTCGTTGTCGCCGCGGCCGACCTGTCGCAACTGAGCCAGGTCAGATTCGGCGCGCTGGGCCCGCTGGCGATACTTGCGGGCCTGGGCCGCCTCGCGGAGATACTCCGCGTGCCAACCGTCGCTGGAGGCACGCACAACGGAGTTGTGCGTGGCACCCATCTCGCCCGTGCTCCCGTCTTCGCCCGGGGCTGTCGTGGTATTTTGAAGGTCAGGCATATCGTGTTCCTTCATCCGCGGTAGCCTTTGGACCGGGCCTTGGCCGCCAGTTCGATGTACGCGTCGGCGCCGTGGCGGGCGATGAACTGCGCCTTCTTTCTCGCGTCGCGATCCAGCACCCTCATCAGATCCACCGGATCGGCCTGGGCGATCTGCTGAAGCCCCGAGACGACCGCGTCGGCCTCTCGCTGCTTGAGAACCTTGGCGGCGTGGCCGCGCAGCAGCGGGTCGCTCTCGATTTTGCGGCGAAGAAACTCCGTCGGGTCGGGAGTGATCTGCACGCTCCCGCCCGCGTCCACCGTGGCAGTGAAATGCCGTAAGAACGCGCCAGCCGTCTGCGGCGGAATCCCCAGTGCCACTGCGGCGCTGCGAATCGCCTCCGCCAGGGCGACGCTGCTGAAGCGGCGGCGGAGTTCGTCGTTGGTCTCCATGGCTTCTTCGAGCAGGCGCGACGTCTCCTGGGCCTCTTCGTGGCCGCTTCGCAACTGCTCGATCTGCTCCCACAGGCGGCGGTTCTCATCCTGCAGGCGGCCGATGTGCTCGGCGGGCGGAGTCTCATCGGCCGCCGGCGCGGGCTCTGCCGGTGCGGCCGGCGCCCCGCCGGCGGGTTCGGCCTCGGTATTGCAGCGGGCAAACAGCGGCGTCACCACCGGCGCAGCATTGAAACGATTGAACATCCAGAGCATGATTTTTTCTCCAGTTAGAAGCTCGATGAACTAGCCGCTGAGGACGCTGAGGATTAGAGAGCAATATAGAGTTCTTTCCTCAGCGTCCTCAACGACCTCAGCGGCTCATTTTGATCCTGAACCATGTCAATGCATGCATTTGCAGAGCGAGATGTTGTTGTGTTTTCTATGTCGACGCGAAGGCGGCGGATTCGATCTCGTTCAGCGCGGTGCGGTAGTCGGCGTCGTCGTCTTTGGTCAGGGCGTCGAGGATCTTCCGCAGTTGCACCTTCAGCAGCGTGGGCACCTGCTGATGAATGCCCATCGCGACGAACTGGCGGGCCTGGGCGACCAGGTCAGCCACGCTGGTCAGGACGAACTTCTTGTTGTACTGCACGCTGTAGCCGATCTCGTCGTGGGCGACGAGTCGGCCCTGGTGGCGGCTGACGGCCAGGCGGACGATCTCGCGTTCGACCTGCTCGGCCTGGCAGGCGGTGGCCTGCATTTCGTTGTCCAGGTCGGTGCGTTCGACAGCGACCTGCGTTCCGGAGGAGGCGCGGCTCTGGAGGTCGCCCGTCGAGCCGGTCAGTTTGCCGATGCGCAGGATGGCCTCCATGAGCATCTGTGCCAGCTCGATCTTGATGCGGATGTGGTTGACATCGCCGGCGACATCTTTGAGCTGGGCGCCTTCGGGCAGCGTCCAGCACCCCATGGGCGTGATCTCCGAGGGCACCTGGTCGGGCGAGACCCCGGTGGCCACCAGGAACCCGATGTTGCGGTACACGTCGATCTGGATCTGCGAGACCAGGTTCAGCAGGTACCGCGCGATCGGCGCGATCCGGCTCAACAGCGACAGCGGCACCTTGGGGTACTCGCTCGCCGAGGCGGTCTTGTAGTAGAAACTCACTACCGGGCACAGGCCCAGCGCGATCGGCCCGTTCCACAGACGCGTCGGGCTCTCGGCGTCGACTTCGTAAAGCCGCCACTGGTCGGCCATCACCGTCAGGTACCGCCGCACGTCGCCGGGACCGGCGGTCTCGTCGGCGGCAGGCACGCCGCCCAGGGCGTAGCGGACCCAGACATACCGCCCGGCGTGATCGACCGCCCAGTCCAGCCGTTCCAGCGCGGAAAACAGATGCACGCACGGCAGCAGGCCCATCTGCCGCTCCTGGGCGAGGGTGGCCGGCTCGGCGCCGGCCGGCGCGGCGGACTTGTCGACGACCAGGTCGACGCCGTTGATGTAGTGCATGCGCAGGGCGCGGCGCATGAGGTCGTCCATGCCCGTTCCGCCGCCGTCGACGTCGGCGAGGAACCGCCCCAGGAACTCGCCAAAGGGCGAGTGCTGATACTGCCGCACCGGCGGGGCGCGAAAGATGTTGTCGACGCGCAGGTTGATCAGGTCGGCGCAGTGGTCCATCGCGACGGCGGCGTTGCGCCGCCAGGCATACTGCGCGGCCGGCTCGCACACGCTGCCGCGCTCGTCGGCGCCGAAGCGGTCGAGGTAGTCGCCGCGGCGCAGCACGTGCAGGGGCATCTCGGCCATGTCGCGGTTGAGCTCCCAGGCCCCGCGCAGCTCGTCGTAGGTCGCGCAGGTCCGCGTGGGATCGAAGTCGGTCAGTTGTGGTTGCATTGTATTCATGTCGCCACCGTTATCTGAGTTTTGGTAGGAGCCGCTGAGGTCGCTGAGGACGCTGAGGCAGAAGAAGATTGGTTCTTGCCCACTCTTACCTCAGCGTCCTCTGCGACCTCAGCGGCTAATTCAGTCGTACTGCCATTCAAGAAGCACCCAGCCGCACTATGCCGATGCTGCGGCAAAGATCGACGTTCACGAAGTAGTACCGCAGGGCATCGGGAATGTGCTCGTGTTCCTGCGGATCAGCGGGCTCGTCCAGCCAGATCCCGTTGACCCGGCGGTTGTGATAGCGCTGCATCGCCTTGACGAAATACGCGTTGCCGCCGCCGCGCGTGTAAAACAACCGCGGGCAACCGTCGGCCGGGTCGAGCGCCGCCTTGATGAGGGCGATCCCGTTTCGCACCTCGCGAGCCGTCGACGCCAGGGTGTACGTGCACTCGATGCCATACTCTTTTCTGAAGACCTCGATGTTCGACTGCCCGGACTGATCGTTTCGGTTTCGCCCGGCCGGGTCGCAGAACGTCTTGGCCACGCCGCGGCTGAGCGGGTGGGCGGCGATGAACTGCGCGTGCTGGTGTATGGTGGCCTGCTCGCCGGCGTAGGTGTCCAGGACGTAGGACACGCCGTCCTTGTCGCGGGCGATCCACAGGCACACGAAGACGCCGTGCCCCCAGTCGATCGCGCGGTAGATCTTCAGATCGCCCGGCGGCGCGGCGCAGCGGTGGCGGCTCTCGTCGAACTCCGGAAAGACGCGCCCTTCCACGGACGGGCGGCGGCACTCCGCCTCGGCCTGCCATCGCGCCGCCGACCATCGACGGAAGTTCTTGATGGCGTCGTCGATGCGAAAGAGCCCTCGGCATTCGGTGGCGATGCCGACCTTGGCGTCAGGCCCGAGGTGCTGGCGCGCCTTGGCGCGGCAGACCGGCTCGAGCGGGCAGACGTCGCAGCCGCGCCCGTGCTGGTGTCGCTTAGGCCAGCACTTCTCCAGCGACTCCCAGATGCCCCACTTGTGCAGCGAGATCCCTTTGGCCTCGGCGCCTTCGACGAGCGTGGACATCGGCCCATCGGCGCGGTGCCAGGTCGAGGTGTCGACGATGCGGGCCTTCATGGCGTCGCTGCTGGAGAGCATGCCCACCGACGCGTCGAGCACCTCGGAGTCGGTCTCGTCGACTTCGTCGCGAAACAACCGCTGCACTTTGGGTCCGCGGACGCGCTTCTGGCTGGCCGCCAGGATCTCCAGGCGTCCGCCGGCGACGCTGGTCAGCAGTCGCCCGGGCGAGCCGTCCAGGCGATCCTTGAGCATGGGCAGTTCCGTCCATCGCAGCCAGTACTGGTACAGGTTGCGGGCCTGCTCCTCGCTGCCCGACAGCACGCACGCCCTGACGTTGTCGTAACGCATGAACTCCAGCGCCGCCAGGATCGAGGCGCTGAGCGTCTTGCCGCCGGAGCGGTTGGCCCAGGCGGCCACGTCCAGGCCCGGGTTCATGTACGCCTCAGACACGAACGCCCACGGCGACGAATGCCCTGCACTGAAGGATTTGTCCGGTAGACGAATGCCAAAACAATCCCGGATAAATTTCTTGAGATCCTCCTTGTTCGTCGGCATTTTTGAGGCGGCTTGCCGTGATTTCTTCTTTGCCATAATGCCGCCCTATACAAGAGGTTGTGAGTTATTCGGACCCGGCGACCCGCCGTTGGTCCGATTGTCACAGCAAAGCATCGCAAATACTTGCATTTAGTGCTGTCTATTTACTACAATGCGATGACGGGGCTGGTACTCCTCCTTGGCCAGCCCCTCGGAAAGCAGGTTGGCCCTCCCCCAGACCAGCCTGCTTTCCACCTTTTTTATCAGGACCCCTGCGCCAATGGAGGGGAGGCTTGGTTGGGCCTCGAAGAGGCCCCAGGATTTAGCCGGAGGCGTGAGCCTCCGGAAATGATCCTTCCGTGCATCCCCGCCTCGCAGAGGCGGCAGGTTGGCGATTGCACCCGGCGAAAGAACCTTCCGCCTCTTCGAGGCGGGAAAGAGAATACACTTCGTCCGGAGGCTTACGCCTCCGGCTAAACTCTGGAGCCTCTTCGAAACTCAATGCATGCTGCTCCGTGAAGAACCTTTGAGGCGTTCGTTCTTGTTTTCAAAGATAAAGTACGCCGGGCGGCTGAACCGCACGCGCTGCTGGTATTTCCGAAAGCCCTCTTCTGTCCAGTTCGACTTGCCGTAGCAGGTTCGGTGCGGGCCGCCGCCGCGGTCCGATGCGCCCGCGTCACCGGCGTCGACGCGCGTGAACCCGGCCGCCTGGCAGAACGGTACGACGCCCGCCATCTCGCTGACCAGTTCGATCCACCGCCACGACGTCAGCTCGCATGCGCGACGCAGGAACCGCCAGGCGATGCCCGCCCCGCGATATCGCGGGTCGATCACCAGCCGCGTGACGGCCGCAATCTCGCGATTGATCCGCACGGCGCCGGCGGCGGTGATCTTGCCGCCCAGACCGAAGAACATCCGCCGCGCGGGGCTGGCCAGGGGACCGTAGCCAAAGACGCAGATGCCCACGGGCTCACCGCCGTGTCGCAGCAGCAGCACGCGTCGCACCGGGCCCAGGCGCCCGCCGCGGTAGTGCCACGCGGCGAAATGCCTCCAGTCACGCGCGGCGCCTTCGGTGATCGTCAACTCGCCCAGAAAGCTGATCGGCCCGCGTGCGGGGCGACGCGCCTCGGCGACCGCGCCGCTGCTGCCGCAGCGCACGATGACATCCGGCCCAAGGTCGTCGACCAGGTCGTCGTGCGCCGTCGCCAGCAGCAGGGCGAGGCCGCACTGGTCCGCCAGGCGACGGGCGTTGCGGCTGACGACCTTGGCGGTGACGCGGTCGAGCTTGGCGCACCATTCGTCAGCCACAATCGTGCCGGCCCCGCCGGCCACGCACGAGGCCAGGGCGAAGCGGTATCGCTGTCCGTCGCTGAGTTCGTCGGGCGAACGCAGCATCAGATGCGCGTCGCCCAGCCCGCACAGGCTCAGCAGCCGCATGGCCTCGTCGGCCTCGCAGCCCAGGCCGTCGACCAGCGCCGCCTCGCCGTTGGGGGAATCGTCGATGTTGACCGCCCCGCCGACGCACGCGGCAGCGCGTCGCAGCAAGCTGCTCTTGCCGCTGCCGCTGGGCCCTTGGAACAGGACGATCTTGCCCGGCGCGAAGTCCAGTTCCAGATCGCGTGCGATCACATTCTCGCCGCCGTCTGGACCGATCCCAAAGGCCGTCATGACGCGTGCGGTGTTGCACGTGGCTCGCCTGGGCTTGATCGAATATGCGCAGTTCAGTTTCATAAAGTAGCACGGGCGTCCCGCCCATGCTCTTTCTGTGTGGCATGGGCGTCCCGCCCATGCTCCCCGCTCTTTCTCTTGCCCTGGGCGGGCGAGACGCCCGCCAGGGCATGGGCGAGACGCCCATGCCACAAAACTCTTACTGGCCAGCCCCGTCCGTTCGCACGTGGCACTTCACGCCGTCGGCCGCAGCCAGGACATCCAGTTGGGCCCGGAGCGTTTTGTAGACCTTGGGCGCTATTTCAAGGATCACCACGGTCTGACGCCGCCGCGGCGTCGGCGCCGGCGCCGGCGCCTTGGCGGCTACAAGCTCCGCCGGCAGCGCCAGAAGGTCTTGCACCTCCCGCGGCGGCAGAGCCGTCAGGGCTGGAACATCCAACCCGGCGCCGGAGAGATCCGCGACGATCTCCGACAGCGCCTCGGGGTCGAACCGCCCCTGGGCGGCCTTGTGATTCAGCGCCACAGCCAGGGCCTTGCAGCGGCCGTCATCGATGCCGTCCAGAAAAACGCACGGCACCCGTTCGGCAGGCTGCTGCCGCATCGCGTTGGCCTTGAGCCGCTGATGTCCGCCGATCAGCAGGCGGTCCTTGCGCCTGGCGATGACCGGCGAGACAAAGCCGTACACGTCAAGCAGCGTCGCCAACGCCGCCAACGCCTTGCGGTCGATCTTGCGAGGGTTGTAAGCGGCCGCGTTGAGCGAGCCGGGCGCGACGTACTCGACGGCGATCGTCCTGTCCGATGCCATCGCCGCCGTCATGATTCATAATCCCGGCGGTACGTGGTCCGCTGCTGAGGCGGCAGGGCCGAGGCGCGCCCGGCGAATTGCTCATCGAGCCAGTCGACCCCCAGCCGCGGTCGGCGAGTGGCGACGCCGTCGACGTACATCTCCCGGCGGGCGTAGTTGAGCGGGATGTGGGCGTTGAAGAAGCACTCCACGCAGATGCTGTCGGTGCGATAGATCCGCTTCCTGATGGCGATGAGGTGCCCGGACGGGCCGCGGTACCACGGGTCCCCGTACGTCTGACCGCAGTGCTCACACGTAAACCCCGAGGGCCGCAGCCCACTTGGGCCGGCGAGGCCTTCTGCCGGGGATGTTCTGCCGCCTGTCCTGATGACGCACGCTACCATCGGATTCACCGATCCTTTCTTCTACCAGATTGATCGCCGCCAGAAGCATCTGGCAATCCAGATCCAAATCCACGTCGAGTTCCACGCCCGGGTCGTCGACCGCGTCATCCAGCGGCGGGGACGCCGCCGTTTCGACAGGGCGCAGTTTGGCCAGACGCTTGGGGCTGACGAACCGCGCCCCGCATGCGGGGCACCCGCTGGGCTTGTTGCGCACCCACCGCTGCTGCAATTTGCAGATGGAACAGATGATCGTCACTCAGCACATCTCCACTGCGACCGTCAGACGCGTCGGCGGGCGGTCCGTGCCCGAACAGCGGCGCAGACGAACCACAGCCTTGAGGTCCTCCATGCCCCGCAAAGTCCGCAATGTGCATCCCTGCCGCACTGCCCGGCAGACCAGGGCGGCCACGCGGCGGTCCCGCGCCTCCAGCGCCAGAATCGCCGCCGCGTTCAACTGCCCCGCATCCAGGAACGCCGGGGCATCGAGCACAAGTTCGGCCTCAACATCCAGAGCGGTCAACGAAACGGCCGACGCCGGACCGGCGGACCATTTCGAGCGGTCAAAGTCGTATTGGGCCCGCACGGTCTTGAGGCTCACCTCGGCGGCCGTCAATGCCCAAGCCAGCCTCTGCCCCGCCGCTTCCAGACGATCACCGCCGGCAGGTTCATCAGGATGCATCTGGCCAGTCAGAAGGTCGTCTCCGCCCAAGGTCTCACATGCTCGCCAACACCAGCATTATAGCGTCCGGACGGCCGAGTCAAGTAATCTTACTACGTTGGTAACAATCATATATTACGTAACATCTTGAGTCAAAAGAATTTTTACAGAAATACCTTGCCTTCAATAAATTAATTTTCTATAATGTGGACACATGGTAAATGGGAATAACGTAAGAAAGGTCCGTAAGTCTTTGGCTATGACTCAATCAGAGCTCGCCGCTCGCTGCCATTGCGCCACCAATACCATCGGTCGCATTGAACGCAATCAACTCCAACCTAGTGCGACACTTGGGCTGCAGATCGCCCAGGTGCTTGGTGTCGCGGTGAGTTTCCTTGAATCAGCCCCGCAGGAGCCCCCATCGAGAGGCGGCCATCTCAGGAGCGTTCTGCACTTGCTGGTGGAGAAGCTTTCCGACGAGGAGATATCCGAACTGGCGCCGGCGATGGGTTATCGCTCTCACCCCGCAGCCGCCGAGGCGCCGGCCGAGGCCTTGCCGCCCAGCTTTGACATTGTCGACGTCGAGCAACTCCCCCACGACTGGCCCAACCAGTACCTGCCGATCATCGGGCGGCTTGCCGCGGGGCAAGGGCTCGATACGACCGAGGCGGAGTCTTATCCAGCCGGTTTGGCGTATCAATACCTGCGGTACGCGGGGGCGCCACATAACGCATTTGCGCTCATCATCGAAGGGCAGTCGATGATGCCCAAGTTCTCCCACGGCGATGTCGTGATTGTCGATCCCAATCGCACGGTCGATGGCGGAATATGCGCGGTCCTGACGGATGACGGGACGGGACAACGCAGCGCCCGGCTCAAGAGGCTGATCCAGCAAGGCCCTGTCTCGCTTCTGGAGAGCCTTAACCCGGCTTATCCCAGCGTGAGCGTGCCTTCCGAGCGGGTCCAGGCGTATTCGATCTGGAGACACCTGACCTTGTCTGTGGCGCAACCGCACGGTTCCGCCGGCTACCGCTGGCTATAGAAAAGCGGGCGCTCGCGGGCGCCCGCTTCCCCCGCTTTCCTCACGTTCGAGCCTTACTTATGCTGGAAGATTCCCAGCAATGCAGCCCCCATGGCAGTGCCGCTGAGGGTAATGGCGGTCCCGAGACCCAGCAGCGCTGCAAGGCAAATCGTCGTCGGGTTGCCGACCCCGACCAGCGCCAGGATTCCCAGGACAATCGCACCCAGCCCCAGCAACAGCCGAACGCCCGTGGCGCCACCCATGGCCAGAGACTCCAGCTCATGCAAGGGAGCGTTCACGCGCTCGGACTCGGGCGTCGCAAGGACCCGGACCCGATCGGCCGCCCCGGCGCCTATGGCCAGCGCGCAGCCGAACAACAGCACCGAAACCGGCATGAGCACCAACGGGACGATGTTCAGCAGCGACAAGATTCCCAAGATCGCCCCACCGACGCCGGCGAGGAATTCAACCGACATTCCTCCCCCGGCCGCGGTCAAGGTCTCCGCACTGCCGCCCAACAACGCCACGATGCGGGCGTAACGACCCGCGATGGCGCCGCCTTCAAACAGGAAGGCCCCCGCCAGGGCCAGCCCCGCGATCGCCAGCAGCAGCGACGGGTACAGTCCGGCCAGCCCGATGATGCTCAAGACGATTGCGCCGACGCCGGCTATGGCCTCGCCTATCGATCCAGCGGCAAACGCGCCGATTCCTACCTTTGCTACAGTAGCTTGATCATGTCCTAGGGTAGTCATTCGTTCACCCAACCCTTTCTGACTGCGGCCTCGATAACCGAGGCCTAAGGTATCCTTCTTATGAATCCTAGGAGGCGCGGGAAGGGAGATCAATAAGGCCGGCGATGGTTCCAATATGCGATTTTCGGCACCTGCTTTTCCGCCTTTTTCGTAGGAAATGAAAAGGGCCAACCATCAGGTTGACCCTCTTACCGAGGCCGACGGGATTCGAACCCGCAACCACCGGCGTGACAAGCCGGTACTCTAACCAATTGAGCTACGGCCCCAACTGGGCTATACACTATACAGGCACTTGCGGCGAGGTGTCAAGGCGGCGAGAGCGAAAAGTGAAATTAACGTGCCGCCGGCGTGGTTTCAAAAGAGACGCCCCTGCATGACGCTGCGGACCTCTTCAAAAAACTCGCCTGGCCCGCCGCCGGCGCTTACCGGCATGGCTTGCGAATCGAGGACGGCCGCGGCCGGCGCGTCTGCCGCAAGCAGCTCCTTGTGCTGGAGCTTGGAGGCATCGGAGACATACGTGCCCGCCCGGCCGCGCCATCGCCAGGGGCGAGGCATGCGGGCGGCCGTCAGATGACGCAGATACGAATCCAGTTCGTCGTCACGAAATTTCGAGAGAAACTCCGCCTCGGCCGACTGGTTCAGCGACAATATCTGGTCGATCAATTGGCGTTTGGTCATCCGTGCACCTCTGGACACAAATCGACAGCGATAACCCAGATGAGTCTATCGGTCCCCCGGCCCCGCGGACTTTAGCCCAGGGGAGTGGATGAATGGATGGATGGGTGGATGGATGGATGGGAGGATGGATGGGAGGATGGGTGTGGATGGATGGTTTCGGTGTTCTCATACCGGGATAGTCCTGGGTTGTTCCCATACCGGGAGAACGTCGGGACGGGCCCGGCGTCCTTAGGCCGCTTCAGCGGCCTTTGTCCCGCCGGAGGCGGGCCTAGCCCAGGCCTTTTAGGCCTGGGGTGGCGGGCAATACGGCTCTTTGTTTTTCTCTTTCATTCAGCCCGCTTCAGCGGGCTTACCATCGTGCGGCTCAGAGCGCCTGGGAGGTAAGCACGCTGAAGCGTGCTGGAATTAAGAAACAAGAATTGTTTCTGGTTGCCGCACCCAGGCCTAAAAGGCCTGGGCTAAGCCCGGCTTCGCCGGGGTCAAGGCCGCTGAAGCGGCCTCTGAGTTACCGGGGATGTTTCTGCATATTGGGACACTCATCATCGCCCAGTCAGCAGATTGATCGCTTCGTTACGGGTGGCGACGTTGGTCTTGAAGAGCCCGCGCATGGCTGAGGTGACCATCTCGGAGCCGGGCTTCTTGATGCCTCGAAGGGTCATACAGGTATGCTCGGCTTCGATGATCACGCCCACGCCGCGGGCGTTGAGCTTGTCCATCAGCAGGTCGGCGATCTGGCAGGTGAGTCGCTCCTGGACCTGAGGCCGCCTCGCGAACGACTCGACCACGCGGGCGAGCTTGCTGATCCCGGCGATCTTGCCGTTGGGCAGATACGCCACGTGGGCCTTGCCGATGAAGGGCATCAGGTGGTGCTCGCACATCGAGGAAAAGGGAATGTCCCGCAGCACGACCATTTCGTCATACTGCTCGGCGAACGTGACGCCCAGGAAGTCGGCCGGGTCTTCTTCCAGACCGGAGAACAATTCCGCGTACATGCGCGCGACGCGGTCGGGGGTGCGGGCCAGTCCTTCGCGGTCGGGGTCTTCCCCCACCGCCACCAGAATCGCCCGCACGGCGGCCTCGATCGCGGCGAAATCCATCTTCCTGCGTTCAGCCATGATTGACTCCTCGAATGCCCATACCTTATACGAGCCGCGCAGGCGGGCGTCAAACGCCGTTTTCAAGACGCTGCATCGCCCACTGAGCAAGAGCGGCCTGCCCTGGCCACGCCTGCGCGGCCGCGCGGATGCACGTCGTCAACTCCCGCCGCCGGCTGTTGGCGGCAGCGATGATGGCATTGCGGATGAACATCTCGCACGACGCGCGGCGGGCGGCGCTGCCGCGCGTGACGGCGTCCCACTGGCCGTGCGTCCATTGCAGAATATCTTCCAGCGACGCCGCCGCGATGGCGCGCGGCGTCGTCAGCTCTGCGTCGCCGGGCGGGATATCACGATTGTGCGGGCAGGCTTCCTGGCAGGCATCGCATCCCAGGACCTGCCGGCCAAGCTGCGGCCGCAGCGCCTCGGGGATCTCGCCGCGGTTCTCGGTCGTGTGGTAGCTCAGACAGCGGCGGCAATCGACAAGGCCGCCCTCGCCGATTGCCCGCGCGGGGCAGGCCTTGACGCACGCCCCGCATCGGCCGCAATGGCCCGCCAGCGGCTCATCCGGCGGCAGAGGCAGGCTGCACACGATCTCGCAGAGCACGACGTAACTGCCCACGCCCGGCACGATCAGACAGCCGTTGCGGCCGATCCAACCGACCCCCGCCGCCGCGGCGAGACCTCGCTCCGAAAGCGGACAGGCGTCGACGAAGATTCTGCCCTGAAAACCCGGGGCGATCGCGGCGATTGCCTTGATCAGTTTATCGCCGCGGCCGCGGAGAACGCGGTGATAGTCGCGCCCGCGCGCGTATCGGGCGATGGGCGAATCCAGCGGCTCGGACGGGGCATACGGGACCGCCAGGCAGATGGCGCTGCGCGCCCACGGCGCGATGGCCGAGGGGTTCTGCCTCAGCGTGCGGTGGCGCTGGAGCCAGGTCATGTCGGCGTGATTGCCGCCAGCCAGCCATGCGGCAAAGGTGGCGCCGCGAGGGTCGGGGCCAAGGGCGGCGATGCCGACGCGGGCGAAGCCCATCTCCAAAGCCATGGCTTTTATGGCAGCAGCGGCTTGCTGGTGGTCGCTAACAGGAATATCCAGCCTCCCATTCGGGACACGCACAACGGAGTTGTGCGTGGCACCCGTCTCGCGGCTCTCGCTTTGCATGCGCACAAGATACCTGACTTACCTGACAGTTTGATCCTCTTGCCGCAGAGGCGAGTATTTTCCCCTCGGCTGCACTCTCTCTTGCGCCCAAAGCGGCGATCCACGACCATGGGTGAAACGCCGACAAGATTGGCAACGCAATGTGAAGCTTGTGTTCTCGTGAATCATGTACTCGAATGTCGTGGCTGAGCAGTGAGGGCAGACCATGCTTTCAATGTTTCTTGCGAAGAACTGCCGAGTCAGCACAATCCAGCCATCGGCTTCTTTAAGTTGTTCTTCGGCACGCTGCCTTGCTTCATCTGTATTCACTAGTACCTTCTTGCTCAGCGCATCGCACCAAACCAGGAATGAACGGATACGTTAACCGCTCTATTACCTGATCAGCCGCGCGGCGACGAGGTCCACGTGGTCGCCGACGTCGAGCTTGTCGGGGCCGAACTCGACGCGGATCATGAGGCGCTTGACATCCTTGAGCTGGGCGTGCACGACCTGCGGCGGCTGTCCCCGGCGGAGGCGCATCGGCTGGATGAGCGGCTTGTCGTCGCCCAGCACGACCAGCAGAGCGTCGCCGCCGGCCGCCGCGGCGTCGTCGATGCCCGCCAGGGCGGCCAGGCGGGCGTACTTTCCGTCGATGTTGTAGCTCAGCGAAGTGTAGCTGTGCAGCCCCAGCCCGGAGCTGTATGTCTGCTTGTTCATGCACAGCGGGGTGCCGGAGACCGACTGCCCGCGGCGATACTTGAAGCCTTCGCCCAGCAGCCCGTGTTGCTCGACGGCATCGGGCACCAGCTCGGCCAGGTCGGTCACCTTGTCCGAATTGAAGCTGACGCTCGCGACGAGGCCGCGATCCAGCGTCAGGGCCTTGGCCAGCGACGTCTCCACGTGAAAGGCCTTATCGTCGAGCGTCAGCGACGCCCAAGGCAGCCGCGAGCCGTTGCACATGACGAGCATGCCCCCGCGCGGGGCGGCCGCCGGCGGCGCCGTCTGCCCCAGCAGCACCGCCCGGACCGTGTCCCGGGCGCTGCGCCGATCCGATTCCTTCCAGTTGAACGTCACCCCGCCGGCGTCGATGGCCTTCACCGCCCCCTGCACCGAGACATAGGCGCCGTCCTTCTTCACGGCCACCAGCACGTCCTGCGTGCTGGCGGCGATCTTGAGCTCATCACACTTGGCGCGGATGTCCTCGACGCAGCTCTTGGCGTCAGGAAGATAGATCGCCTTCACCTGTGCGATGGGGATCTCCAGGCTGCTGACGCCCGCCAAACTGACCGCAAGCTTGCCTTGGTCGAGCGAGACGCTCTGGGCCGCCAGCTCCGCCCCGTCCAGCGTCATCACCATCGCCTGGCTCAGCCGCGTTTGGGCGTCGCCGGGGGCGGCCAGCGTGAGCCGGGCGACCTCCCCGCGCGGGATGGATTGCTTGCCCTCCTTGGTCTGCAGTTCCACCTGGTCGGCCGTGACGGCGGCGATGGTGCCCCTGATGCTCGTGGCCTCAATCGTGTCGACGCGGTGCGACGGGGCGTCGGCCGCCCAGAGCCCCGCTATAATGATCGTGACCCAGTACATGACGGTTCCTATCTCCCGCCCTCTTCCGCAACGGCAGAGTGGTAGTCGCGAATCAAGTCGCGATACCGTTCGGAAATGACCTTGCGCATCATGGCGTCGAGTTCCTCGCGTTTTCGCGGCGGCAGTTGCGACCAGTCGCCCGATTCGCTGGTATTGCGGACTGCCGGCAGTTGCCCCGGGCGATTCACCGCGCCGGGCACGAGCATGCTCTTCTGGGCCGGCGACGAGGGTTGACCGCCCGGCTGCTGCCCCGCTGCCGACTGTGACCCCTTCTGCTGGCCCTGCTTGTCTTTCTCCTTGGGCTGTTTGCCCGAGGAAGAAGAGGATGAGGAAGAATCTTGGTCGGACTGCTCCTGAGCGGTCTTGATCAGATCGTCCAGGATCGCCACGATCAGGCTTTCCGCCTGGCGCGTCTTGGGCCCGGTGTCGGCCGCCGCCAACCGCGTTCGCACGCTGCCCATCTTCGTCGCCACGGCGTTCATCGGATCCTTGTACAGCTCGGTGTATTCCTTGATCTTGTCGGCGATGAGCTTGAGCTGATCCTCGCCCAGCGTCAGCGGGTAGTTGTTCAGGCAGTAAACGTACATCTCCGTCGCATAGCGGAAGCGGTTGCCTCGCTCGTAGCATTGCGCCGCGGCCATCCCCGCCCCGGCCGCAAAGCCGATCCGGTCGGGCATGTTCATCAGGATCGCGCGATAGAAGTCGATCGCGTCTTCCACCTGGGCCGACTTCTCCATCGCCTGGGCGGCCAGCCAGTGGGTCGCCGCACTGAGATACGTCGTGCGATTCACGTCGGCGAGGGTCTTGGCGGCCTCGGCGGCCTCCTTGAACTTTCCGGCGGCAAAGAGGCTGTGCGCTTTTCGGAACGGGGCGTCCACCAGCGCAAAGGCGCGGCAGATGCGGTCGATGTTGTCCTGCTGCGTGTTGGCGGGCTTGTCCTCCAGCAGGGCCTTGGCGGCCTTGATGTCCTTGGGCTCGTACAGCAACCCTTGCGTGATCTCGCCCGCCACCTGCCGCCGCTCCTCGATCAGGCGGCTGGTAACCGCCTCGGCGATGAACTGCTTGAGCTGCTCGGGCGTCATGGACTCGAGCAGGGCGTCGACGTCCGCGGGCGAGGAATCCGCCGGGCGCGTCGCCGGCGCGGGGGCATCGCCATCCTGCGCGACCGCCGCGGCGGGCGCGACGACAAGCGATATGGCGGCAAAACCGGCAGCGAGAACAGCGATTCGTCGATGGTTCATCATTGAGCCCTCCCGTCTGCAGAGGCCTTCTTGAACTTCTCCGTCAGATCTTTCGCCATGCTCTCGACCTTCTTCTGGCGTCCGGCCAGTTCGGCATGTTCCGCCGCGACAGGTTCGCTGATGGGCGAGCCGGGGCGTTTCATGCCATCGAGCACCAGGGTTCGGCTATTGATCTGGAGTTGGAGCGTCTTGAGCATTTTCAACTCCGCCACCGGCGGCACGAGCGGTTTCTTGCCGCCCCCCCCACCGCCCCCGCCACCGCCGCCGCCGTCGGCACTCTGCTTCTTGCGGCGGGCCTGCTCGTTCTGCAGCGCGGCGATCATCGCGGCCAGGTTGTTCTCGATCTCCGCTTGAATGCCCTGCGTCAGTGGCCCGGCATCCTTGGCCGCCAGACGCTTCTGCACGTCGCCCAGGTCGTTCTTCACCTCGCCCAACACGGAGGGGAAGACTGCCGTCGAGGCCTCGCGCTTCAACATGGCCACGATCTTGCCCGTCTCGTCGGCCAGCGTGCCCTCGCCCTTGGACATCTCGGCGAGCTTGAGCTCTTCCGGCCGCGCCGGCGGGCCCGCCGCGGTCTTGGCCGCAACGGCCTTGGTGTCTCGCGAAATCGCCTTCTGGCCTTCGAGGATCTTGGCCAGCAGCGTTTCAATCTTCACGAGCTGCTCGGCCTGGGCCAGTTCCTTTTCGTCCTGGATGGCCTTGTCCAGTTCGGCAGCGGCCTTCTCCAGGTCCTCGATGGCCTGCTTCTGCGAACTGTTGGCGCTGGAACTGTCCTTCTGCCCCAACTGCTGGGAGGCTTTGGACATCGACTGCGAGGCTTTGCCCACCGACGCCTGCCCCGGCGCCGACCCGCTGGGCGAGTTCTTCATCGCCTCTGCCGTCTTGCTGGTCTTTTCACCCAGCGATTGCTGGTCCTTGGCCTGATCCTGCGTCGGGCGGGCCGCCTTCTCCAGAATCCGCCGCGACAGTTCGGCGACCTTATACTGCTTGTCCTGGAGTTCCTTCAGGGCGTTCTTCTGATGTTCGGTGGCGCCCTTGGGGTCCTGATTTTCCAGCTTGCCGGCGGCCTTATCCATCTCGCCGGCGGCCCGCTTGAGGTCGGCATCCTTGGCGCTGAGGTCGGCCTGGGCGGCTGCCTTTTCGACGGCCTTGGCGAGATCGCCGGCCGCGGCCGCCAGCTTGGACTGCTTGGCCGCCAGGTCGCCGCTGGGCGTGCCTTGGCTCATCTTCTTCATGGCCCCGGCCAGAGCGTCGCGCGCGGCTTCGAGGTCGATCATCGCCTGCTTCTGCCGCTTGGCGGTTTCGTCAGCGTCCGATTCCTTGAGAGTGCCGGCGGCCTTATCCATCTCGCCGGCCGCCTGCGCCGCGTGTTTGGAGGCTTTGGAAAGAGCGTCCGGCGCGGCGCCGGCTTTGGACAGCGCCTTGGCAAGCCCTGCGTCCTTTCCTGCCTTTTCCAGGGCCGCGGCGGCATCGGCGGCCTGCTTGGAGAGTTTCTTCTGCGGCTCGCCCGCCAGGGGCAGCTTGTCGACGGCCGACGCCTTGACGGCCTCGGTGATCTTGTTCTGCTCGGCAATGAGTTTTTCGATCTGGTCGTGGAGCTTGCCGATCTCGGCGGCAGCCGGGTCGACCGGCGGGGCTTTCTGCGTTTCCTTGAGCAGGTCCTCCTGCGCCTTGACCAGGGCCTTCATGGCCTCCTGCATGGCACTGACGCTCTTGCTCACAGCGTCGGCGTTGGCATTCATGCGCGATTCGGTCTCGAGCTTCTTCTGCTTGTCGAGTGCGTCCTTGATCTGCTCGAGCATCTTCTCCCAGGCCCGGGCGCGGTCGAGGCGGTCCTGCGGATCCATCGTCCCATACTGGATGATCTTCCACAGTTCCGTCAGTTCCAGAATGACGCCCTGCTTGGTGTTGGCCGCCGCCCCGGCCAGGCCCTTCGAGAGCAACTCGGCCACTTTGTCCATGTCTTCGGCGATGAAGGCTTTTCGCGAGCGATCGACGGCCTCGAGGAGAATCTTCGCCGTCTGTGGTTCCGTCGGCTGGACGCGAGTGGCGACTTCCTGCATGCGGTCGATCAGGTGCGTGAACTGCCGCTTGAGCAGCTTCTCGCGCGCGGCCAGCTCCGTGCTGGTCTTGCCCTTGGCGCCGGCGTCGGGGGCAGCTTTGTCCTGCGCGGCGGCGATCAGCGTGAATACTCCCAGCACCGCCGCCGTCAGAAGCGCTCGAACTGTACGCGATGTTCTCATGGTCAGACCTCGTTTCGCCGTAGCACGGGCGCCCCGCCTGTGCTCCCGTGTGGCACGGGCGTCTCGCCCGTGCTCATCCGGCGGGCGAGACGCCCGCCGGATAAATGGGCGAGACGCCCAAGCCACACAACCAACCACGGGCAAGATGCCCT
>JBDKRA010000031.1:0-6503 GCA_039683615.1 Phycisphaerae bacterium | reverse complement strand
ATCCGCCACATCATCCCAGTTTTCAACGAAAAGCAGCTTTCCACGGTGGGGCCGGCGAACGGCGGCGCACCTGGCCGCGCTGCGACCATCAGCATCGAGGACGTGATGCTGCACGCCCGGATGCTGGCCGGCGCGCTGGGCGTCGATTTGTCCATGCTGGGTTTCGCTGATCAGCTTTCCGGCGGGCTTGGCGAGGGCGGCTTCTTTCGCGTGTCCGCACAGGCCGCCGAGCGCGCGCGCATCATCCGCGTGGCGCTGTCCGACTTCTTCAACCACGTCATCGACATCCACACCATGCGCCGCTACGGCGTGGTGTTCGATCCGAAGGAGCGCCCCTGGACGATCAACTTCTTCGGGTCTATCTCTGCCCTGGAAGCCGAGAAACAGCGCACGCGCTCCGATTCCATGAACGCGGGGATGCTGCTGGCCCAGGCCATGCAGATGATGAAGGAGCTGGGCGCGAGCAAGGAAGTGATGACCGAATTCCTCGTGAAGACCATGATGCTTGACGAAGACCAGGCCAAGCTCTACGCCAGCGTCGTCGATGCGAAGCCGCCCGAGGACGACGGCGGCATGGGCGGCGGCGGATTCGGTGGCATGAGGGGCTAACCCATGTCCCTCTACAACAACATCGCGGAGAGCCTTTCCAGCAACGGCCTGTTCGGTTCCATCAAGTCGGGCCTGAACTCCGTGCTGGGCAGCGCCGGCAGCGCAGCGTCCGATGCCCTGGGCGGCGGCAAGCTGGCGAAGACCGTAACCAGCATGGGCCAGAGCATGGCATCGAACGCCGCCATGAATCTGGTCAATAAGTACGTGCCGCTTCAGGCCCAGCGCATGATTAACGTGGGCGGCGGTGCCCTGGGCGATGTCCTGCAAGGCAACTGGGAAGACGCCGGGATGCGCCTGCTGGATTCCGGCCTGCTGAACGATCTGCTGCCTGGTATGGGCGGCGTCGCCTCGCAGACCATGTATTGGGGCTCGCCCACGCCGTTGTTCGGCGGCATCAGCCCAACCGAGGCGCGCAACATCTACGATGACATGCGCGGCCAGAAGCTGGCGAAGAAGAACCTCTGGCTGATCGAGGTTTCAAGCCGTCTCAACGGCGATATGTCGCAGCGATTCAACCTTTTCGCAACCGAGGTCGAATACGAGCCTTTCATCATCGCCGGCGAGAAGCGCCGCGTCGGCGGTGCCGTCATCGACGCCGTGCAGGGTGCGGAGCCGGTGGAACTGCGCCTGACAACCATCGACGACCAGCAAGGCACGCTCAAGCGATGGTTTGCGGCGCACCACGGCGCGGCGGCCCCGCGCGACGGCACGGTAGGCGTGCCGGACAGCTACGCCATCACCATCAAGGTAGTCCATGCCTTCATCACCCGTGGCAGCAACCGGGGCGGATACGAGGACATCGGCATGTTCCGTCCGGCCAACATGGCATTGAGCCTGTCCCGCCGCGAGGACGGGCTGGAAGAGGTGCAGATGTCCTTCTCCCAACTCGACACCTTTATGAGACCGTAGCATGGCGCTCAAGCACGACGCACAAGGCTTCCTGACCGGCGACCCCATCGACATCGGGCGCGCGCTCAAGGTCTGGGATGACATCCACGACGACGTGCGCGCTATCCGGCGCGCGCTGACCAGCGGCACATCCGGCGGGCCTGCACGGCCTGGCCGCGCCGACAAGACCAGCAACGAGGTGGCGCGCCCGATGGCGCCCGCCCCGAGCACTCCCCGCAGTTCCAGCCAGATCCCGGCGCTGCTGCGCAAGACCGCCACACCGCAGACCGGCGGGGCCAGCGCCAGCGCAATCCGCCGAGACGCCCAGGCAGTAGAGGTTGCCGGGCAGGCGGTGGCCGCCGTACGCGCGGCCAGCCAGGCCACGCAGCGCGCCATCGCCAAGCCGGTATCGCGCGACGGGCGCGGGCGCTTCGTGCGCGGCGAGGGGCGCGGCGGCTCTGGTGCGCCCGGTTCTGGGGGTGGAAATGGTGGCGGCGGTGGTGGCGGAGACGGAGAAGAAACCGGCGCGCTGCGCGGCGTCGCCGACCGCATCGCTGGGGCCATCAGGGAATCCGGCAGCGGCATGGAGGAAGCCGACCCCGCCGTAAAGGCCATGAACGAGGTGGCGCGCCCGATGGCGCGCGGCTACGAACTGCTGACCGGCGGCAGCCGCGAGAAGCGGCAGGAAGGCTGGTTGCGCCGCATCTGGACTTCGCTGACCGGCTTCCGCAAGGACGAGACGACCTTCAACAAGGCGGCCAACAAGAGCCTGAAGAACATCGAGGAAAAGCCGGACGACGGCGCGAAGGGCGGGTCTGGCCTTCTGGGCGGCCTGTTCGGCGGCCTTGGCCGCGTGCTGACGCGCATCCCGGTTGTGGGTGGCCTGCTAGGCGCGGGCGGTGGCTTGCTCAAGGGCGCGGGCCGCCTGCTGGGCTTCGGGGGCAAAGAAGCTGCCGCAGCCAGTGGAGCCGCGAAAGAAGCCGGTCTTCTGGGCAAGGCCGGCGGGCTGCTGAAGGAGGGCGGCGCGCTCTCCAAGATGGGCGGGCTGCTGAAGCGCGTCCCGATTCTGGGGGCGCTGCTGGCCGGCGCGGGCGCGGCAGCGGACGTGTATTCGTCGGAATCCGATGACACCCTGTCACGGCGCGAGAAGGACAAGAAGACCGGGGCTGCCGTCGGCGGGTTCGCCGGCTCGATGGCCGGCATGGCGGCTGGTGCGGCTGGCGGCGCGGCGCTGGGCACGCTCATCTTCCCCGGTATCGGCACGGCCATTGGCGGCGCTATCGGCGGCGCCGTTGGCATGTTCCTGGGCGACGACGCCGGGAAGATTCTCGGGGACACCGTAGGCGGCTGGGTCAATGACCTGCGCGCCGCCGACATCCCCGGCATGATCGGCAACGCCTGGAACGAGGTCAAAGTCACGGCGCTGGGCACCTTCGACTGGGTGAAGTCCGGCTGGGATTCGGTGGTGGGCTCCTTGCAAAAGGGCTGGGACGCCACCATGACCGCGTTCGCCGCCGTGGGCGACACCATCAAGAAAGCCTGGGGCGGCTTCGTCGATACCGCGAAGGCTGGCTGGGAATCCGTGTCCGGCGCGTTCGCGTCGGCCTACGAAGGGCTGAAGTCTCTGCCCGGTATCGGCCCAGCCATCAAGGCCGCCGAGGCTGGCGCGCGAAAGATCGCCGAGGTGGCTGGCGCGGTGAAGGATGGTGCCGTCGAACTGGGTGGTAAGGCTGCCGATGCTGTCCAGTCCGGCGCGAGTACCGCATGGAACGCCACGAAGAACGCCGCCGGCAGCGCGTGGAGCGGCACCAAGGACTTCGCCGCCAGCATGGTGCCGCAGGGCCTGAAAGACCGCATCGCGGCGCGGCGTGCGATGGAAACCGGGGCCGACTACAAGCAGGGCAACATCGCCGGGCTGGACGACGCCCACACGCGCGCGCTGGTGGCTTCCACCGCCGCAACCGAAAGCGCCGGCGGCAAGCTCGACGTGGTGAATTCCGCTGGTTACATGGGCCGCTACCAGGCCGGCGCGGGCTGGCTGGCGGATGCGGGCCTCATCAAGGGCGGCGGCGCGGCGGTGCAGGCCGCCATGAAGGCAGACGGCTTCAGCAACGAATACAAGTGGGGCCAGGCCGGCGGCATGTCGAAGTTCCTGAAGAACGCCGACAACTGGAACGGCGGTATGAGCTACGACAAGTACCTGGGCAGCGGCGACGCCCAGGACGCAGCCTTCAAGACCAACTCGGACAAGTCCTATGCCAACCTGCTGAAGCGCGGCATCATCAAGGATGGCATGAGCCAGGATGAAATCGCTGGGATCCTGAAAGCCCGCCATATCTCCGGTGAGGGCGGCGCAGCGCAGGCCGCGCGCGGCGAAGCAGGCCCGTCCGATGCCAACGGCACGTCGGCCCTGAAATACAAGAACGACCTGGCCGCCGGCAACATCTACGCCAAGGCGTTCGCCGGCCCAGATGGCGCTCCGGCGACACCCGCTGCGCCCGCGCGCCCGTCCATCGCATCGGTGGCTGCGCCCGCCGCGCCGGTGGTGGCGAGCGCCAGCGCGCCGGTGGTGCCGTCGGCGCCCAGCGTGCCGTCCGTGCCCGAGGCCCCGCCGGTGACGCTACCGATGGCATCCAACGATTCGGGCAAGCCCATCCAGGTATCCATGCCGTCGCCAGATGTGGGCCAGGACGTGCGCGACCGAGGCATTGCCCACGTCGCCACGGGCGGCTTGAGCGCGTAGCGAACGAGGCCCGGCCCGGAAAAAGCCGCGATTCCTGTAGTTGCCAGCACCGCACACTTTGGGTATGGCGACGATCACGGGAAAAGACATTCAGGAAATGGTGCGGCACTGGCTGAACACGCCGGTGGAGGGCTATTTGGGCTCCGGCTACGGCCAGGACGCCAAGGCCCTGCTGCAACTGCCGCAGGCTGACGGTGCGCCCGAAGCCTTCCTCGAAAAGATGCGCCAGGACATCCCGGCGCTTCAGGCTCTTCCCCCCGGTTCGCTGAACCTCTACGCCGTGCGCACGCCCCCGGACAGGGTTGATCTGTTCGTGGATGTGGCCGGCGTGGCAATTCAAGTGCCGGGGGCATAGAGCATGTATACCAAGGCAGACTTCCAGAAGAAAATCGCCGACACCATCGGCAACTACCAGTCCATCGCGCCGCTGTACCAGGCGGGCGACCCGCGCACCCTGCAACACCTGGACGCGATGGCGACCATGCTGGCGATGTTCTCCGCCCAGGTGGAAACCGCCCAGGCCGAACCCTACGACAAGGTGCGCGATTCGACCGTGCTTGCCGACGCGGCCATGCGCGGCATCATCCGCAGCGGCACGCCGGCGCGCGTGCGCATTCGCGCCATCAACGGCGGAACCGAGGACTTCACCGTGGAATCGGCGCGCACGCTGCTGGATTCGTCCGGCCTGCTGTACCGCGCGGAAACCCCCGTCACCATCCCGCCGGGCGGCGAGGCCACCTTCGAGGCCAGCCAGCTCCGCGCCGTGACGACCACGCACACGGTTTCCGGCAGTGAGCCGTTCTATGCCGTGCCCGTGCCGGCGGCGGACGACGACGCCTTCCTATGCTCCATCGCCGTGAGCGATGCCCAGGGCGAGTACGCCTACCGCAATCGCTATGTGAATACCGAGGCCGACGAGCGCGTGTTCCACGTCGAAGCCGACGACCGCCAGCAGGTCTATGTCCGATTCGGCTTCAGCGGCGTGGTGGGCGTGCAGCCGGCGGACGGGGCCGAAATCACCCTGACCACCTACTACACCAACGGCGCTGTGAGCCCGGCCTTCGGCAGCCCGTTCTCGTTCGAGTACCTTGGTTCGCCGCTGGAAGCCGTCGTGGAGCTCAAGATGGACGCGCTCTTGCAGCCCGGCCAAAACCCCATGCCCATGTCGGTGCTGCGCGACCTCGCGCGCTACCCGTCGGTCTATGACGACAATGCGGTGTTCCTGGGCGAGTTCGGGTTTCTGGTGCGCAAGAAGTTCCCGAACCTGCAATTCCTCTCGATCTGGAACGAAACCGAGGAAGAGCAGGCGCGCGGCGCGAGCCTCGACAACATCAATGCCCTTTTCGTGGCCTGCCTGTCCGAAGAGGGCGGCGAAGCCGTGCTCGAAGAATCGGATCCCGCTGCGCCCGTGGCGCCAGTGAAAATCGCCGAGGATGACCTGACCGAGACGCAGCGCACCATTCGCGCCGCGATTCTGGCCGCCGACAACAGCTACCGGGTCTATTTCTTCACGCCGGTGCGCTCGAAGATCGCCATGTCCGTGAGCGCGCGCGTGAGCACGTCCTACGTGGCTTCCGACGTGCGCCAGAAAATCATCGAGGCCGCGCTGGGCGAGTTCGGCCAGGCCGCCGCCGCGTCGCGCCGTGGGCGCAATCGCCCGCTCTACAAGCGCGTGTATGAACTGCTGCGCCAGAAAGTAGCGGCGCTGGCAAGCGGCGATTCTGACCTGACCGTGAACATCGTGGAGCCGCCGTCGCTGGCCGCGCGCCCTGAAATGTGGCGCTACGTGTCCGCCGACAGCTTGGCCGTGACCGTCGAAACGGCCAACATCGTCACGCCCACCTGGGGCGGGTGATCGCCATGTCCTTTGACTTCTCGAATGCCCAGCTCCCGCGCCTGCTGCCGCTGGAAAACAGCTATGCCGAAAACGATGTCGAAGACGACCTGAAGCGGCTCTTCCTCGACCTCTTCAACGACATGCTGGCCCCGGATGTCTTCGACGTGAATGTGTCTGGCGCCGCGCACTTGGGTTCGTTTGATCTGGTGCGCAAGGCCGTCAACACCGACGGCCTGGTGCTGCTGCAAGGCGACCGCGAAGAGGCGGCCACGCGCTACCTGTACCGGGCCTGGAAGTCTGGCGACGTGCAGGGGCGCGGCCTGCACTTCCTGAAGACCTACCTGCAAATGCTCTTCCCGAACCAGTGCGAGATTGAGCAGCTTTGGCAGGACAAGGACTATCCGTATCCCACCGCGCTCTACACCT
>JBDKRA010000030.1:0-2870 GCA_039683615.1 Phycisphaerae bacterium | reverse complement strand
AGGATTGTCCACGCTGTGTGTTTCATGAGATGCTCCTTGTGCCTTTCTTGTCTGTTCAGAGTATCCTTGCTCTGAGTCCGGTAACTTACCGATCGATTCGGCTGCAACGGCGCAGCAAGTAATTCTTCGAAGAGCGTGTCGTCCGCAGATATGCCCGCCTCCGTCCTCTGCTGTCCCTGCCGCCGGTGATGAGCGGCTTCTCCTGGGGCAATGAACGGGGCAAATCCAGACGCGATGTGGCCAGTATACCGCGCTTTACGGAATCACCAAGCGGAACTTCAAGAAACCGGGATCAGAAAGCCGGAATAGAGACTTCGTTCTGGACGTTGTGATCTTTGCGGCGAGGTTGTTCTGGCCGCGGAGCCATGACCACGATCTTCGCCATGAGCCCACGCAGGGAATGATTGAAGCACCTATCTATCCGCGAACATAGAGCGGGCGGCCGTGCTTTGGCAAGCCGGCCGCCCGCGGTTGTTCATCTTTCCAATTACCGCCTATGGATCGATTACTGCCTCTTTCGGTTCGACGCGCTCACGATCTGCGACGCCGAATCAGCGCCGCCAAGCCGCCGATGACCAGCAGGCTCATCGTCGCCGGCTCGGGGATTTCCATCGAAAGCGTCAAATCGGTCAGCGGATCAAAGGTGAATGGGCAATTCAGCCGACTCGATTTAACAAACCGCCATTGTGCCACAATCTTCCGCTACGTCAAGGACCATTATCTGAAAAGCAATAGTATTTATTTAGCAAAGGAACACGCGGCAGTTCCTGAAGACACCGGCGTCGCCACCGCCAAAGACAACGGGCGGCCGCGCTTTTTCAAGCCAAGCCGCCCGCTGCAATTGCCGCCGGGGATTATTGATTACCCGATTGCTTCTCGCTGCTTACCGTCGTTTGCGACGAACCAATGCCGCCACGCCGCCCAAAACCAGCAGGCTCATCGTCGCCGGCTCGGGAATGGCGTCGATCGTGATGCCGCCCAAGTCAACCCAGCCTCCCGAGGATTTGGTGGCGGTGACGAGGAATACGTCACCGGCGGCACCGGTGACGTCCCAGAAGTACCAGTCGATGACGTTGTTGGCATCGGCCGTGGCGCTCGTGCCAGTCACTGAGTTGTCAGAAGTCCTGACGGTCAGCGCAGTGGCATATTCGCCTCCATTTTGCCCGTCGATCCAGACGCCCAGGCGGAAGCTCCCTGCACTGGTCAGCGTGACGCGGACGAAATCCTGGGGGGAGACGCCGTACATGCCGCCGTAGGTGAATGAGCCGCCGGATACAGGATTATCCATGCTCCGAGGCCACTCGCCCCAGTCGCTGAAACTGCCGCTCCAGTCCTGGGCCCATTCCAGCGTCGCGAAGGAGGGATTCAGCCGATAGGGCTCGGTGGCCGTGTTGTAGTAGGCCTCTGGCGGCATTCCACCTGGATGGTAAGAATTCATCGGCATCAGGTACCCTGCCGTTCCGTAGACGTTGTCACCGTCGGCGTCCAGCGGCTTGGCGACGCTCGTTGTCCGCCAAGCGGCCTGGGTTCCGTCGATGTCGGCGCCGACATAGTCGATCGTCGCCGCCCGAGACGCACTGGCCATAACCAAAGCCAACGTCAACGCAATACCGATGTGCTTCATCTCCTTGCTCCTTTCCGCTGCCGCAATGGCCTGGCGACCCTATCGCGAGACCTCCCGGCTGCCTCTGCTCGTTGAAAAACTTGCGCGTCCATCGCGACGGGAAACCGCGGCCGCGATCCTTCATTGGACAGGGGCTATTATACTACGCATCGTATGCGGACATATAGGCTATATCTGGAAAGCAGTAGTACTTTTCTGGAAAGACCGCGGGCGGGACGCCCGCGGCACGCGCGGACAAGATGTCCGCGACACGAAAAACATCGGGCGGCCGCGCTTTCTCAAGGCGGCCGCCCGTTGAAGGGATTCCACAGATTCCTGATTACGGATTTACCGATTACTGTCTCTTGCCGTTCGACGCGCTCACGATCTACGACGGCGAATCAAAGCCGCCAGACCCCCGATGGCCAGCAGGCTCATCGTGGCGGGCTCGGGAATGGCGCTCATCCCATCGCCATTGTTATACAGTTGGGAGACTTCATCCAAAGACAGCGCGCGATCCCAGAAGCCCCACTCATCTATGCCGCCGCCTGTTTGGCCAATGATGGCGCCCACGTTTCTGGTGGAGTCAAAACTATCGGTGCCCGCAGCAGAGATATTCATTGTGCTGGGACCAGCCGCATTCTTGTAAAACGTTGCGGTGGCGGCCGCACGGTCAACCACGAGAGTGAGCATCATCCACGTGTTCGTGGGGGCAAGACCTTGGCCAATCTTGGAAGTGAACGTACCGTACGGCATATTGGGTGAAACGAGGATCGCGTACCAGTTAAGGTTGCCGCAGTCCTTGATGTCCCAATGGGTTTCGCCCCAGTCCGCGGACATCGGTCCAAGCTCGCCATTGCCGCTATTTTGAGGTGAAGTGACCCAGTAGCTCACCGAGAAGGACCCGCTGCCGAAATTCACCGTGGCCCCAAGGTCACACGTCGCCCCGCCCGACGTGCTCATAAGAGCCCCGCCGCCGACCTTGGCGTTAGCACCCGAGATCATTCCGTTCGCATTTAGGGTGCCGTCAAGGCTCCCCACACTGTCTTTGCTGTCGGTGTCAAATGAATAGTAATGCACCAGGCCGTCACTAAGCTCCGCCTGGGCCGCGCCCGCCACCGCCAAGACCGCCGCCACTGCCAGGATTGTCCACGCTGTGTGTTTCATGAGATGCTCCTTGTGCCTTTCTTGTCTGTTCAGAGTATCCTTGCTCTGAGTCCGGTAACTTACCGATCGATTCGGCTGCAACGGCGCAGCAAGTAATTCT
>JBDKRA010000029.1:0-179472 GCA_039683615.1 Phycisphaerae bacterium | reverse complement strand
AGGATTGTCCACGCTGTGTGTTTCATGAGATGCTCCTTGTGCCTTTCTTGTCTGTTCAGAGTATCCTTGCTCTGAGTCCGGTAACTTACCGATCGATTCGGCTGCAACGGCGCAGCAAGTAATTCTTTGAAGAGCCTGTTCGTCCGCAGATATGCCCGCCTCCGTCCTCTGCTGTCCCTGCCGCCGGTGATCAGCGGCTTCTCCTGGGGCAATGAACGGGGCAAATCCAGATACGATGCGGCCAGTATACCGCGCTTGCCAAGATTGCCAATGGGCGAAATCTGGAAAAACGACGTGTTTCCGGAACTATGGATTGCAGCAGCCTTTAGCTGCCGCACTCCATAAAAGACAACGGGCGGCCGCTCTGTTCAAGCCGGCCGCCCGCGGTTGTTCATCTTTCCAATTACTGCTTACGGATTACCGATTACTGTCTCTCCGGTCGACGCGCTCACGATCTACGACGCCGAATCAGGGCCGCCACGCCGCCGATGACCAGCAGGCTCATCGTCGCCGGCTCGGGGATGGTCTGATAGACGTCTGAGATATCGAACTCGCCGGCGTTGAAACTAAAGACCTGGATCTCGTCGAACCCCTCGGCGCCGCGGCTAATGTAATCGTTAGCGTTGTATGTGCCGACCCAGAAATTGTTGTATATCCCCGTGGTCCAACCGGCATTGCCGGCAGTGGTGCCAATCAGTTCACCATTGACGTACAGTTGCCTCTGGCCGCTCTGATAGACCGAAGCCACGTGCGCCCACGTGCCCCACAAGGAGGGGTCAACGGTTGAGCCACCTATATTCCACTTGGTGGTCACGTTAGCAACGACGCAATCAAGTCCCACGCCTGACGACCAGCCGCCGTTAGACATCATCCAGTAACTGTCGCCGTCGCGGGAACTGCCATCTAGCGGAGCCGAGGGCATGAGCACCCATGCCGACATTCCCCAGTTCGTCGACTGACCACTTAGGTAGGCAATACCCGGCGACCAATCGCTCCTGTAGGTTTTGAGGTATTTGGTGCTGCCCATCGCACCGGTCGTGCCGGTCTCAATAGTTCGCGTCCCGCCGCTGCTATGGACTAGAGCAGCGTCTGTTCCCGCTGCCGCTATGAGAGAGACGGCGGGGTTATCGCCATCTTCGCCGCAGTGGTACAGGGCGACGGTGGTTACGGCAGCTTGGGCCGTCGCGGCAAACATCACAATGCTTGCCAGTGCCAGAATTGCCAGTGCTGAGTGTTTCATAGCGATACCTCTTTCCTTTCCTTGTCTGTTCTGAGAATGTTCCGGATTCCGTTGGAGGACCTGTGCAGCGCGGCCACTATACCACCACTTCCGATTTTGCCTAGTAGCCATTATCGAAAAGTTGTGTTAGCATTATACAAACCAGTCGAAGGAGCATGATCATGGTCGAAAATGTCCGCCCGCGCCGTGTCCTGGTCCTTAATGCCATGGTGGATCATCCTACCTCACTGGGCACCATCGAATATGCCAATCAGACAGGATGGTCGATGATGTTCGCCGCACAGGAGGATATGTCCGCGGCCGCCGTCGCCCGCCGCTGGGAGTGCGACGGGGTGATTGTCAGCGGCGAGCCTAACGAGAAAGACCGCCGCGCCTGGCAGCGCAGCCACATCCCCCTGGTCTGGCTGGGCGATCGGACGGTGCATCCGTTCAAGGCCGCGCGGGTTCTTCTGGACTTCCGCGCCAGCGGGCGCCTGGCGGCGCAGCACTTCATCGATGCGGGCTTTCGCCATCTGGCGTATTGCTGGCTGGGGAACTGGTGGCCGCTGAATCACCAGTTGGAGGGCTTCCGCCAACATGCCGAGGCGGCCGGCGCGACGGTCCATGTTCTGGACTGGTCGGCGGCGGCCGGCAAGTCGCCAGGATCGTTCTCCGAGACTTTCCGCCGCTGGCTTCGCAAGCAGGTGTCGGCGATGCCGCGGCCGCTGGGGTTGATGATGGAAAGCGACTGGACGGGCCTGGAGGCCCTGGCGGCGCTGCGCGACGGGGGCATTCTCGTGCCCGACGAGGTGGCGGTGGTTTCATGTTATAACATCGCCCCGATCTGCGAAGGGGCCATCGTGCCGCTGTCGAGCGTGGACATGAACTATCGCGAGCAGGGCTACCAGGCCGCGGCATTGCTGGGTCGCCTGATGCGGGGCGAGCCGATCCCGCCCGAGCCGGTGTGGGTCGCCCCCAAGGGCATGGTGGTGCGCCAGAGCAGCAACGTGCTGGCCGTGCCGCACGCAGGCGTGGCCAAGGCGATGCACCTGATCCGCACCGACTTTCGCGATTCAAACCTGACGGTCGAGCGGCTGGCCGGGGCGGCGGGGATCTCCACGGTTGCGTTGGGCAAGGCATTCCGCAAGCACCTGGGGCAGTCGCCGGGCGGGCGGCTTCGCCAGTGGCGTCTGCGCGAGGGGATGACGCTGCTGGAAACCACCCGCCGCAGCGCCAAAGACATCGCCGCAGCCTGCGGATACGGGACGATCAGCCAGTTCATCCGCTGCGTGCGGGCCGCCACAGGCCAAAGCCCCGCCGCCTGGCGCAAGGCGCATCGCCGCGAACAAACAGACGCGTGAGTCCGCCACGGCACCAAGGGTACGAGCATGGATCAGGATTTACCTTGGAGAATTGACTACGACTCAGACGATATCTGGAAAAATGGATGGGAATGGAACGAGATACGAGAAGAACGGGGCGGCCGGAAGGAGAAGTACCAGCCGCCCCGTCGTTCGGCCGTCAACCCCCACGGCAAGGGGAAAGACGGCATTGCCGCTATGCGACCCCGGCGTGCGCCGAAGCCTCATGCGGCGACGGCCGGTGGAGGGACGACCGACCGCCGAGGAAAGTTTCTTCAGGGATTTCCGGTGCAGTCGCCAAGCGGAGGCCCGAGGCCCCCGCTCGGCCGCGCTGCACTCGACACCGCTTCCTCAGGCAACTGGCATAATTTTACCATACGATCGAATTCGTGTATAGAACCATATATGGAAATCGTATAGTCTATTATAGGAAAGACATACTTGGCTATTGAGGAAGGGCACGATAATATGTACTTCTTCATTCGGTCCAGGGCATGAAACCGGAAGAACCCATGAAAGCAGCTAAATCCACAGTTCCGCGCGTGTTGTTGGCCGGCACCGAGAGCATCGAGATTCGCCAGGGACTCTGCCAGTACGCCCGCAAGGCCGGATGGCTGGTCGTCGTCGGCGAGGCGCCCAACGCACCTCCCAAAGAGGAGGCCGCTTTCTGGGACGTCGCGGGGATCGTGGTTCAGCGCCACCACGGTTCGGCAGAACCATGGAAGCAGGGCCCTATTCCCATCGTCCGGCTGGACGACTCGCTGAGCGGAGGCGTCGTGGTCGCCGTCGATCATGGAGCCATTGGGCAGATGGCTGCCCGGCATCTGCTGGAGGCGCGTTTTGCCCACCTGGCGTATTGCTCGCCCGGCGACATGGTCTGGGCGCAGCGGCAGCGGGATGCTTTTGAGCAGGAGACCCGCCGCGCGGGAGCGGAGTTCTACCGGCTGGACTGGATCAACAGCCGCCCGGCGCAGCGCGGGTACAGCTCGCAGCGATTCCGCCAATGGCTCGCCGATGAAATCGCCGCCCTGCCCACGCCGCTGGGGCTGTTGCTGGACAGCGACTGGACGGCCGTTGAGGCGTACGAGGCCTGTATCGCCGCGGGGTTGGCCGTGCCCGAACAGGTGGCGCTGGTCGGCATCGGAGACAATGCCGAAATCTGCGAGTCGCTGCCGGTTCCGCTGTCCAGCGTTCGCGTCAACGGGTGCAAGGTGGGGTACCGCGCGGCCGAACTTCTCGACGAGATGATCTCCAACCGGCCCGTGCCTCAAGGGAACACCCTGATTGCGCCGGGGGGCATCACGGTGCGCCAGAGCAGCAATATCATCGCCATCGCGGACCTGCCCACCGCGCGCGGGCTGCGGTACATCTGGCAGCACCTGGCCGAGAAGAATCTTTCCAGCGAGGAGGTGGCCGCGGCGGTCGGGCTGTCTCGGCGGGCCATGGACCTGCATTTTATGGAACACCTGCACCGCCCGGTGGCCCAGGAGATCAGCGCCGCCCGCCTGGTGCAGGCGATCATTTTGCTGAGCAACACCGACAAGACCCTCGAGCAGGTCGCCCGCGAGACGGGCTTCACCTCCGCGCGGCACCTGCGGTACACGTTCAATCGCACGCGGGGCCGCCCGATCCAGCAGTGGCGAAAAGAAACCCGCGCCCGTGCCCGCGCGCAGCAAGAGGCCCAAGCGGTAATTCCAGAGCCCCCGACGCCGCTGTAATAAGCGCCAACGCGGTCATGGGCCATGAATCTAAACAACCGGGCAGAGGCCCGTCAGGACCTCCGCCCGCCGCCTTGCGTCATTTCGTACTTCGCTCAGGCGCTGCGCCGCCGCCTCAGCAAGGCCGTCACGCCGCCGATGGCCAGCAGGCTCATCGTCGCCGGCTCGGGGACCTCGACGATCTGGAACCCCGACCACCCGCCGCCCTGGTTGGCGTTTCCACTCTGCTGATAGAGCTGAGACATGAGGACCGTGACATCGCCGGTCAGTCCAGTGAAGCGGACGTAATCAGCCGCCCCCACTGTGGGCAGGGCGCTTGCCGAAGTGGCCTTGGATTCAGTGAAGGTGCCGTCAAATCCGCTCGTCCGAACATACAGAGAAGGCCCTTCGACGACGCTAAAGCCCAGATCGACCACCGAGGTATTTGCGATGCTGTTGTGGTGCCCGACGTAGATGATCAAGTCGTAATGCTGATAAGGAACTTTGGCCAGACTCAACTGTATCTCGTCCCCTGCCGTGGTAGGGGGAGTCTGGGAATTTCCAAATTCTGTGCCGTCTTCGCCGCATCCCATCAGCCGGTTGTCTCCGGTGGTCAAGCTGGGCGAAAGCTGCCACCACATGTGCGTCGCGGCATATGAGTAGGTCGTGCGATTTCCAAGGAGGCTCAGACTGGCGCTCATGGCCGTGCTGCTCCCCGAACTATCTTTGGCGCTGGAAAGGCTTGGATTTGGGGTAGCAGACCCCCATCGTTCGGCAAGCAGCCAATTGTTCCAGTTTTCCTGGGCTACAACACCCGCGATGGCATCGGGGGCAAGGATAGCATCCGTCCTGCCCGATACATGAAAACTCACTCCGATCGAGGCCGCCGAGGCCGCTCCGGCCAGCGCGAGAATGCCTGCTGCCAACAGAACCATCATTGCGGAACGCTTCATGTTCGACTCCTCTTCTTCTTGTTGCTGAAGCTACGATCGGCTCTGACAATTTTCTTCTTGAACTGCACAGCAAGCCCTTATTGTATGGCATCCTGCTTTCTCGTAAAGAATCATATCTAGAATGGCGATGTATCATTTGTAGCAGGAGTCGAATCGCCGTGAAATCCACGCCCCGTAGCATCCAGCGCATCCTGTTGGCCGGAAACGACCGCGACGACGTCCGCCGCGGTGTCTGCGATTACGCTCAGATGGCCGGATGGGTCGTCATCCTCGGCGAGCCGCCAAAGGACCAGCCCCGGCGGACAGCCGAGTTCTGGTCCGTCGCCGGGATCATCGTTAAGTCAGTCAACAGCGACAATCGCCCGTGGATCAGCACCCGGCTGCCCGTGATCGGCCTGGGACCGCACCTCAAGGGCGGCATCATGGTCGCCCCCGACGACTGCGCCGTCGGGCATCTGGCGGCCGAGCATTTTGTCGAGGAGCGTTTCACGCACCTGGCGTACTGCTACGTGGGCGACTTCCTGTGGGTCAACCAACAGCGGGCGGGATTCGAGAAGGCCGCCCGGCAGGCGGGCAAGCAGTTCCACCTGCTGGACTGGCCCGCCAGCCGCCCCGCTCGCCACGGGTACAGCTCGCGGGCGTTTCGTCACTGGCTGGCGGGTGAACTGGCGGCCCGGCCCAAGCCGCTGGGGCTGCTGCTGGACAGCGACTGGACTGCCGTCGACGCCCTCGATGCCTGCATGGAAGCGGGGCTGGCGGTGCCCGAAGAGGTGGCGCTGATCGGCGTGGGGGACTGCCTTGAGATCTGCCGCGCCACGCCCGTGCCGCTGTCGAGCGTACGCGTGGACGGCTACCGGCAGGGCTACCGGGCGGCCGAACTGCTGGATGAGCGGATGAGCGGGCGGCACATCCCCCGCCAGCACGTGCTGATTCCGCCGTCGGGCATCAGCGTGCGACAGAGCAGCAACATCATCGCCGTGCCGCACCTGCCGACGGCACGGGCCCTGCGATACATCTGGGACCACCTTGCCGATAGCGCCCTGACCAGCGACGAGGTATCCGCGGCTGTGGGCCTCTCGCGGCGTTCGCTGGACATGTACTTCATTAAGCACCTCGGCCGACCGGTTGCGCGGGAGATCAGCGAGGCGAGGCTGACGCAGGCGAGAATTTTGCTGGATACCACGAATATGCCCCTGGCGCAGATCGCCCGCGAGACGGGCTTCAGTTGCGCCCTGCACCTGCGCCGTACCTTCAACCGCTCCCAGAGCCAGCCCCTCCATCGGTGGCGAAAAGAGGCCCGGGCCGCCAGCGCCCAGCAAGAGGCCCAGGCTCCAGAACCCTTGCCGCCGCCGGTACGTTAGCGGTCGAGCTCGCTCGACGGGTTTCTTCCCTGAACCCAGAAACCCGCGGCGCCCATCCACAATTGACATACGGTTGATGCGAAACTAGCATGCTCTGCATGGATCGCGCGTGGGTTGCCTGCATCTTGGCCGTGTCGCTCTGCTGTGGCTGTCAGCCGCAAGCGGGCGATTCCCAGATTGACCCCTCGCCGCCGGGACGGAAGAATCCAGCGCCGCCGACGGCCACGCAGCCTGTCGGGATGACCGCCAAGATCGGCGACACGGTCCAACCGGTGATCGAGGTGACGCCCGGGACTGCCCCCGACCCTCGCACGCACGTGCTGATTCTGCGTCTGCAGGTGATCACGATCGAGGCCCCCGTGGGCACCGTCAGCGGCTCGGAGGAAATCTGGAGCTATGTCGACGAAGAGCCGCTGGGCCCGGCGCGGGCGGCCGCCCTGGGGCGCAACGGTCTGCGCGTGGGCCTGGGTCGGCGCGACACGTGGCCGGACCTGGCGCGCATCCTCAAGGGGCTGACCGCCAAGGGCTACACCGACCGGCTCATGCACTGCCTGCCGGGCAAGAGCGTCGAGGTCCCGCTCAAGGACCACGACGGCGAAGTGACCATCTTCACCTCGCAGGCCGACCGCACTCTCAGCGGCAGCGACTATCCGCCGGGGCAGGACCTGCTGAGCCTTCTGGGCACGATCAACGAAGACCAGCCGTGGAACGTGCTGATCACGGCACTGCCTCAGATCCGCGCCGCCCAGGGCCGCCAGCACCTGGTCACCCGCGACGGGCGGGTCGTCTTTGAGACGCGCCAGGAGATGTTCGACTTCCCGGCGTTGCGATTCCAGTTGTCGGTGCGCGCGAAAGATTTCCTGATCGTCGGCCCCAACGCGCAGTCGGGCAACAGTTCCAGCCCCGGCCATCATTTCCTCGTCCGCGACAAGGACGGGTCCAAGTTCGAGACGGTGCTGGTGATCATCCCGGAGGTGTTGGCCACCGCCAAGCCCGCCGAACCGCCGGCGCAGTTCCTGCCGCCTACTTGAAGATCCGCATGATGTCGCTGAAGGTGATGACCAGGAACACGCCGATCAGCAGGAACAGGCCGACCATCTGAATGGTATTGACCACCCGCGCGGGCAGGGGCTTGCCCCGGAACTTCTCGACGATCAGCAGCACGGCATGTCCGCCGTCGACGACGGGGATCGGAAGGAAGTTCATCACGGCCAGGAAGCACGAGATCATGGCCATGAAGTACACGAACTGCAGCGGGCTCTCGCGTCCGACCTGGATGGCCAGCCGCCCGATCCCCACCGGCCCGGTCATGTCGCCCAGGCCGAACTTGCGCTGGAACAGCGCCAGGAGGCTCACGTAGGCCTCCTTGATGAAGTCGCGCGACTCGCCGACGCCCCAGGCGAGGGCCTCGAGCGGCGGTTTGCGGATCTCGAACGTCAGCACGCGCTGGCCGACGCCTGGCCCGAGCAGGTCCACGTGCAGATCCTGCGGCAGATACATCGATTCGTCGAGGACGCCCAGCGCCACGGGAATTTCCTTGTCGCCGTCGCGAAATGTCAGCGTCACTTCTTTGCCCGCCAGGGCGTTCAGCGCGCTGCGCACGTCGAACCACGTCTGCACCGGCGTCTGGTTGACACTGACCAGCACGGCGCCCTTGAGCACCTTGCCCTTGGACTTCTTGTCTACCGGCGAGTTCTCGCGCACGCCCGACACGATCGTCGTGGACACCTCGACCGCCCGGCCGAACCCCAGCACCGCCTGATCCTTCTGCATCTCGGGCTCGGCCGTCACGTCGATATTCTTGCCGTTTCGCTCGACCGTCAGGGCAATGGCGTGATTGCCGGCGGCCCGAAGGGCATCCTGGAACTCGGCAAACGTGGGCGTCGAAACGTCGCCGACGCGAACGATCGTGTCCCCCGGCCGCAGACCCGCGTCGGCTGCGGGGCTAACCTCGGAAACCCAGCCCACCTGCGACCGTGGCATCATGCCCAGGACATCCAGCGGTCCCATGCTTGCCAGGGGCAGCATCTCGCTCTCGCTCAACTCGCCCCGCGAGCCGTCGCTCATCGTCACGACGTACTTGGTGACCTCTGAGCCGTTGGGCGACTTTTCCTTCTCCGACCACAGCAGCCAGGCCCGAACGATCTGGCCGTCCTTCTTGAACAGGACGTCGGGGCCGGTCTCCAGGCGGGGCTGGATCGTCAGCGGCTGGGGCACGAGCGTCTGGCGGCCGTTCTTCTCGACGGGCCGCTTCACCGTCACGCCGGCGGGCTTGCCGTCGAGACTCTGGCATCGGTTGTCCAATTCCCAGCCATGATGGATCGGCTGGCCGGCGATGGCCTCCAGGATGTCGCCGTCATGAAAGGGCGTCTCGACGCTGGTGAATCGCGGGATGACCACTTCCAGGCTCGGCGCCGCGGCGATGCCGAACATGCGCATGTTCGACCCGGCGGTCTTTCCCTGGGCCGTCGACATCTGCAGCGTGCCGCGCCATGCTCGCCCCTGGAACTGGCGCTCGATGACGAAGGTGAAGACGTCTTTCGGGTCGGCGAAGGCGCCTCGGAGCATGAGCTGGCGGTAGGTGGTGATATCTTTGCCGTTGATGCTCACGATGCGATCGCCGGCCTTGATGCCCGCCGCATCGGGCTGCGGCGCGCCGCCGGGCAAGTCCCTGGGCGCGGTCCAGGTGATCTTGGCGGTGTCGGCGGGCATGCCCGGCACGGCGCGGCCGGCGACGGGCGCCTGCATGTCGATCCCGACCATGCCGACGATGACGAACAGCACCGCGGCGAAGATGACGTTCATCACCACGCCCGCGGCGATCACGATCATCCGCGCCCCGACGGACTTATTGGGAAACGCCCTCGGGTCTTCGTAGTGCTCCTCGACGTCCTTGACGTCCTCCTGACCCAGCATCTTGACGTAGCCGCCCAGGGGAACCAGGTTCACGCAGAAATCGGTCTCGCCCCATTTGCCGCCGAACAGCCGCGGGCCAAAGCCCAGCGCGAACCGCTCGACCTTGATCCCCACCGCCTTGGCGGCGATGAAATGGCCCAGCTCATGAAAGAACACCACTGCCGCCAGGCCCATCACCATCAAGGCCACCGGCCAGAGCCATTCCGACCACATATACGTGAAACTCATTGCTGATATCGGCATGCAATCCTCTTCGGGTAGCACAGCCTTTCCAGGCTGTGGACCACAGGCTGGAAAGCCTGTGCCACCAAGTTATCCGTCAATGGCCGCGGACACGCACCGGCGTGCCCAGGCGTCGGCCTCGACCAGCGCCTCGAGCGTCACGTTGCGCGGGCCGCGCGGGGCGCGGTTGAGTATTTCTTCGACCAGCGGGACGATCCGTCCGAACCGAATCTTGCCGGCCAGGAACGCCGCCACCGCCGCTTCGTTGGCGCTGTTGAGCACAGCCCCGGCCGTGCCGCCGCGGCGAATGGCCTCGAATCCCAGTTCCACCGCCCGGGCGAATCGCCCCTCGACGCGGCGGAAGGTGAGCGTGCCCACGGCCGCCAGGTCCAGCGGCGCCCCGCCGCGCGCCCGGCGGTGGGGATGGCACAGCGCATAAGCGATGGGCCCGGTCATGTCCGGCCGGCCCATCTGGGCGATCACCGACCCGTCGCAGTATTCCACTAATGAATGTACGATTGACTGCTCGTGCAAGACCACTGCAATCTCGTCGGCCGGCAGGTCGAAGAACCAGTGCGCCTCGACGATCTCCAGGGCCTTGTTGATCAGCGTGGCGGAGTCTACGGTAATCTTAGGCCCCATCTGCCAGGTGGGATGGTTCAGGGCCTCGGCGACGGTGGCCGATTCGGCCCTGTCCGCCGCCCAGTCCCGCAGCGCCCCGCCCGATGCGGTGATAATCACCCGCCGCACCTCGGAGCGTTTTCCGGCGGCCAGGCATTGAAAAATCGCCGAGTGCTCGCTGTCGACGGGAAGTACCGCCACGCCCGCCGCCCGGGCCGCGGGCATCACCACCGCACCGGCCATCACCAGCGTTTCCTTGTTGGCGATGGCCAGGTCGGCCCCGCATTCGATCCCCGCCAGCGTCGGCGCCAGACCGGCCGAGCCCACCAGCGCTGTCAGCAGAATGTCCGGGCGGCTGCGGCGGACCAACTCGGTCATCGCGTCGGGTCCGGTCAGCACTTCCACGCCGCTGCCAAGGCACGACCGCAGTTCGGAGTGATTCCTGCCGTCGGCGATGGCAACGACCTGCGGGCGGAATTTCCGGGCCTGCTCGGCCAGCAACTCCCAGTTCCCCCCAGCCGCCAGAGCGCAGACGCTCAGCCCAGGCGTGGAGTCAATGACTTCCAACGCCTGCCGCCCGATGCTGCCGGTGGAACCCAGGATGGCTACACGTTTGATTTTCATATCACGAGCTTCACATCTTACCGGCCGAAGTAGCCGGTAGCCAGTAGCCGGTAGCCAGTAAAGAGCATGACTTTGCCAGATTGTTTTTACAGGCTACTGACTACGGGCTACCGGCTACTACGTTATAATCCCTCCATGCCAACACACAAGTTCGAGAGCAAGACCCTGGTGTACAAGGGCCGCGTCGCGGCGGCGTACAAAGTCACCCTGCGGATGGACGACGGCAGCATCGTCGAGCGAGACTTCGTGCACTATGGCGGGGCCGCGGTCATCCTGCCCGTGCTCGACGACGGGTCGATCGCGATGATCCGCAACCAGCGTTTCGCCGTCGACGAGGACCTGCTCGAGTTGCCGGCCGGCATGCTCGACGAGGGGGAGAACCCCGACCTCTGCGCCGCCCGCGAACTGACGGAGGAAACCGGATACGTCGCGGGGCGCGTCGAGAAGCTCGGGCAGTTCTTCACCGGCCCGGGCACCACCGACGAGGTCATGCATGCGTACCTGGCGACGGGATTGACCGCCGGCCCGCAGAATCTCGAACAGTACGAGCGCATCACGGTTGAAGTGTATTCCGATGCCGCCGTGCGCCAGATGGTGCGCGACGGCACGCTGCATGACGGCAAGTCGATCGCCGCCCTGGCGCTATACTGGCTCAAACGGGAGCCGTGATGGGGTTGTCCAACCGTCCATATTGGCACGGCGGCGGTGGCGGCGGGGGCATGATGTCGCCGGCCTTTCCGCGTCCAACGCGAACGGTGCTCATCTTGCTGATCGCCAACGGGGCGATGTTCGTCCTGCAGGCCATTGGGTATCCGTACGTGCTGGACTGGCTGGACCTGTCGGCGCGGCACTGGTGGCAGATCTGGCGGTTCCTGTCGTTCCAGTTCCTGCACGAGAACCTGATGCACCTGGCGATGAACATGCTGGGGCTGTACTTCGTGGGGATGGTGCTCGAGAGTGCCTGGGGCTCGCGGCGATTCCTGGCGTTCTACCTGATCTGCGGCGTCGTGGGCGGACTGGTCCACGTGGTGGTCTCGTCGGCCCCGGTGGTTGGGGCCTCGGGCGGGGTTCTGGCCATCGTGGTGGCCTGCGCGCTTCTCTTTCCGCACTTGCGGTTGATATTCATCATTATTCCGCTGCCTATCCGCGTGGTGGCCGTTGTGCTGGTGGGGATGTCGGCATACCAGGTCTTGTCAGAGTTGGGCGGGCACGCGGCCGGCGACAGGGTCTCCGGCGGGGCGCATCTGGGCGGTGCGATAGCCGGGGCGATTTGGGTTTACGCTCTGCCGCGCCTGCAGGAGGCATGGCAGTCGCTGCGGCGGGGCGGGGGCAGGTCCTGGGAACGCAAGATGCAGAACCGCGCCGACGAGCGCCAGGAGATCGACCGCATCCTGGCCAAGGTGCACCAGCAGGGGCTCAACAGCCTCACCTCCGGCGAGAAGAAGACCCTCGCCCAGGCCTCCCAGCGCCAACGCGAGCAGGACAAGGACGTCTACAGGGCCTGAGACCGTGAAACAGCGGATGCCCATCGGTGTGCCTGAACCCCAACCTTTGGGATGTTGAACAATTTGTGTGCGCCTGGACGTCATTGGCGATTTACGAGTTCCCAAAGAGGACCCGTGCCAGTACATTATCTCAGGCAATGGGCGGGCTGATTGAACATGCTTCGCTTTGACGTATATCGCGATGGGCAACCGGCCAGTCAGATCGATCTGACGGGGGCCTATGTCTTTGGGCAGGACAACATCCCCGTCCGGGCCGATCTGGCCGCCAGCAACGGGCAGATCTCGTGCATGAAGCACGCCCCCGGCGCCTGCGGGCTGGCGCTGCTGTGGCACGCCGGGTCCTCAGGCATGTTCATGCTGCCCACCACGCGCCTGCCCGAGCGGGGCGAGCCGTACAATCTCAATGTCGAGATCGCCCGCGGGCAGATCATGCGACTGGCCCAGAAACGCGAGGACTGGGGCCTCTTCGACTACGTCGGCGCCGAGGCCCTCAACAAGGAGTTTGACGAGGTCCGCCGCAAGTTCGCCCAGTCGCTCAAGCCGGCCGACCCCGCCAAGGCCGCCGCCCTGGCCGATCTGGCGCTCGAACAGGCCGTCACCCTGGGCGAAAAGGCCGCGCTGTTTCACGCCGACATCTTCCTGACGCGCCGCCGCTCGCCGGCGGCCGCCAAGGCCACCTTCGGCTGCGAGGTCGACTTGGCCCAGACCGGCGACAACTACCGCAACCGCGTGCGCGAGATGTTCGACTTCGTCAGCATCCCGCTGCCCTGGAAGCAGATCGAGCCCAAGGAGCGGCAGTACGATTACACCGCCGCCGACAATTGGATCAAGTGGGGCGTGCAGCACAAGAAGCCCATTCACTCCGGTCCGCTGCTGAGCTTCGATCCGGCGACGGTGCCGGAGTGGCTGTACATCTGGGAGAACGACTTCGACTCGCTGCGCGAGCTGGTGTTCGAGCACGCCAGCCGCATCGTGCAGCGCTACAGCAAGCAGGTGCAGGTGTGGAACGTCGTCTCGGGCATCCACGCCCACAACGCCTTCAACCTGAACTTCGAGCAGCTCATGGAGCTGACGCGGATGACGTGCCTGCTGGTCAAGAAGATGGCGCCGCGCAGCCAGGTGATGATCGAACTGGTGCTGCCCTGGGGCGAGTATTACGCCCGCAACCAGCGCACCATCCCGCCGATGCTCTACGCCGACATGGCCGTCCAGAGCGGCGTCAAGTTCGACTCCTTCGGCCTGCAGATGTTCATGGGCCTGGCGCTGGACGGCTACTGCGTGCGAGACTTCCTGCAGATCAGCGCTCTGCTCGATGAGTTCATCAGCCTGAGCAAGCCCGTGCACGTGACGGCTTGCGGCGTGCCCTCGGACATTACCGCCGACCCCGCCGACGCGTGGGAGGGCAAGGAGTCGATCGTGCGGGCGGGCCAGTGGCATGCCCCGTGGTCGCAGCGCCTCCAGGCCGAGTGGCTGCAGGCGTTCTACCGCGTGAGCCTCTCCAAGCCCTTCGTCGAGAGCCTCTGCTGGCGCGACCTCTCCGACACCACCCCGCACTACATCCCCCACGGCGGGCTCTGCCGCGACCCGGCCGAACCCAAGCTCGCCTGCCGCGAATTGCGCAACTTCCGCAACAACTTCCTGGCCGGTCAGCGCGGTCCGGCCCCGGCCGCCCCGGCGCCAACCGATGAACACCCATGACCACCGCCGGCGATTCGATCTGCTCTGGACGGCCCGAGAAACGTCCACAATCCTGATCCTGTGCGTGCTGGCGGCCGCGGCGTTGACCGTGTCTGCCGCCTTGAGCCAGTTCCAGTGGATCCAATCGCTGCCGGCGCCGGATGAACAAGCCCAGTCCCGCATCCGCGAGAAGATCGACCCCAATACCGCCAGCGCCGCGTCGCTGCGCCGCCTGCACGGGATCGGCCCGGCGTACGCCCAGGCGATCGTCGACTACCGCTGTGGTGGCAAGACGTTCCGCACCCGCGCGGACCTGGAACAAGTCCGCGGCCTGGGCCCAACCCGCGTCGCGCAGATCGCCGAGGAACTGATCTTCCCCGCCGCGACTACGCAACAGGCGACCAGCGGAAGGCGGGAACGCTGACACACCGCTTAGCGGCGGGGCTTGCCCCGCGCGTCGCCGCGGCAGGAACCGTGTCGAGCAAGCTCGACCGCTAACGGCGCGCCCGGCGCCTATAATCCTTCAAAGGAATTCCACATGAAGATACAGATCGTCTTCTACAGCATGTACGGGCACATTTACAAAATGGCCGAAGCCGTGGCCGCCGGAGCGCGCGAGATCGACGGCGCGGAGGTCTCTTTATTTCAGGTGCCCGAGCTGGTGCCCGAGGAGGCGCTGGTCAAGAGCGGCGCCAAGAAGGCGCGAGATGCCTTTGCACACATTCCCATCGCCGAGGTCGACCGCCTTCCCGAGGCCGACGCGCTGATCTTCGGCACACCCACGCGCTTTGGCAACATGTGCGCCCAGATGCGGAACTTTCTCGACCGCACCACGCGGCTGTGGCTGGCCGGGTCGCTGGTGGGCAAGGTCGCCAGCGTTTTCGCCTCCACGGCCACGCAGCACGGCGGGCAGGAGACGACCATCACGAGCTTCCACAGCACGCTGCTGCACCTGGGCATGATCATCGTCGGCGTGCCGTATTCCGAGACGCACCTGCTGAACATGAAAGAAATCACCGGCGGCACGCCCTACGGCGCCACGACGCTGGCCGACGTCGACGGGTCGCGCCAACCCAGCGAGAATGAACTGACCATCGCGAGGTTCCAGGGCCGCCACGTAGCGCAGATCACGGCGAAGCTGGCGGCAAAATAAAGGCCCAGGGGCTCTACGGCTTCTTGGTCTCGCCCTGGAGCAGTTCTTTGTCGAAGGGCATCTGGCCGATGCGGCCCTGCCCGCGCCGGATCTCGAAACCATTGGGGCTGAACAACACGCACGTGGGCAGTTGGGTGATCTGGTATTTGGCGGCCACGGGCGAACTGGCGAGATTCTTGACCGGCACGTAGAGGCGGATGACGTTGGCCTGGTCGATGTTATCCTTATTCTTCATCAGCGTGTTGCTGACCATCCAGGAGTCATCTACGCCGCGCGGCCGCGCGGCGAAGAATGCCAGTACCCTGCGATTCTGGGTTCGGGCCTGCTCGAAGAGGGCTTGGGGGTCGTCGTGTACGGCCCAGTTGCCCGGCGGCATGGGCTCGTAGAATCGCTGGATGAGGAAGATCGACAGCGCGATGATCGCTGCGGCCAGCCCGAAGATCCACTTGCCGCGTGGGGACGCCCCGGCGGGTCTTGTTTTCTCGGTCATGAGTAAGCCTTTGGCTGCAGGAGGTATCGGCACGCCGGGCCGCCGTTGTCCATCCGACGGCAGGATATGTCCGACGGCCCTGAGCGATTATAATGCCTGTCGCATGAATTTGCCGCGCCAATTGAAGCGAGCGATCATCAACGCCGACGACTTCGGTTTTTCGCCGGGGATTTCGGCGGGCATCCTCCGCGCGCACAGCGAGGGCGTGGTCACCAGCACGACGATAACGGCCAACATGCCCGCCGCGGGCGAGGCGGTGGGCCTGCTGGCCCTGGCGCCGCGCCTGGGCGTGGGCGTGCATCTCAACGCCTGCCAGGGCCCGCCGCTGAGCGAGCCCGCCCGGCAGCGCCTGGCCAACGGCGACGGGCAGATGGCCTTGTCGGCGGCCGCCTTGCTGCGGCGGCTGATGCTCGATCCGTCGCTGGCGGACGCGGTTGCGGCGGAGTTCGAGGCGCAGATCCGCTGGACGCTCGACCGCGGCGTCACGCCGACGCACCTGGACAGTCACCGACACATCCACGCCCTGCCGGCGGTCTTTGCGCGTGTGGCCGACCTCGCGCGGCGGTATAATGTGCGGTTTATTCGCGCCGTCGACGAGCGGGTGGCGGGGGGGTGGTCCTCGTGGCCGGCGGCGCCGCTCAAGCAACGGCTGACCAGTTGGATGCTTCGCCGCTGGCAGCGCCGCGCTTGGCGCGGGCATGAAGACCTCCGCGCCACCACGGGATTGCTGGGCGTCGCCCATACCGGCGTCATCAGCGCCGACTGGTTGGTGCGGGCGGCGGCCGAGGCGCGCGAGGGCACGATCGAGCTCATGGTGCATCCCGGGCTCATCGACCCCGCGGCTGCGGGCCTGACCCGCCTTCGCGCCAGCCGCGAGGCGGAACTGGCCGCCCTGTGCGATCCGCGCGTGCGGGAAGCGTTCGACAAAAATCAGGTGGAATTGACGCATTATGGATGTTTACAGCCAAGATAGCGTGCCGCTAACCGCCCTCGCCGCGGATGCGGTTGGCGACTCTCCCCGCCCGGCGTACAGCGTCGTCGTGCCGTTTTACAACGAGGCCGACATCGCCGACAAGCTCGTCAACCGCATCTCGCGCGTGATGCGCCACCTTAAGGCAACCTACGAGATTATCCTCGTCAACGACGGCAGCCGCGACGGTACCGGCGCGGCGCTGCAAAGCCTGGCGCTGGCGGATGAGCACATCACGGCCGTCGAGCTGCGCCGCAATTTCGGCCAGGCCACCGCCCTTCAGGCGGGGTTCGATCACGCTCGCGGCGAGGTGATCATCGCCATGGACGGCGACCTGCAGCACGACCCGTACGAGATTCCGCTGTTCATCCGAAAGATCAACGAGGGCTACGACATCGCCAGCGGCTGGCGCGTCCGCCGCGGCGACAACCTGGTGATGCGCCGCATTCCCTCTCGCGCGGCCAACTGGCTGCTGGCGAAGGTCTCGGGCGTCTCGCTGCACGACTTCGGCACGACGTTCAAGGCGTACCGCCGCGAGGTGCTCCAGGACGTGCGCCTCTACGGCGACATGCACCGCTTCGTCCCGGCGATCTGTGCCCGCCTGGGCGCCAAGATCGTCGAGGTCCCCATCAAGAACGTCCGCCGCAAGAGCGGCAAGAGCAACTACGGCATCGGGCGCACCTTCCGCGTCGCGATGGATATCATCACCGTGCGGTTCATCACGACGTACCTCACGCGCCCGCTGCACTTTTTCGGCAAGTGGGGCCTGACGCTGGGCACCTTGGGCGGCCTGACGCTGCTGGCGGGCTTCGTCGCCAAGATCGTCATCGGCTGGCAGACGTTCCACCTCTTTGCCCAGCACGGGCCGCTGATGGCATTTGGATTCATGCTGCTGGCGATGGGGATGATGATGCTGGCGGTAGGCGTGATCGGCGAGCTGCTGATGCGAATCTATTTCGAGGCCACCGGCGCCAACACCTACGCCGTGCGGCGGATCGTCCGCCGCGGCCCGCAATCGCCGGCCGGACAAGCCTGATTGGGAATTGTGTCGCGGACATCTTGTCCGCGGCACGCTGAAAGTGCCATGAACGAAAACGTGTTGAAACAATTGCTTCAGGCCGTTCAATCCGGCCAGACCGGCATCGAGGCGGCCATCGAGGCGCTGCGCCACCTGCCCTTCGAGGCCGGCGCCGAGCACACCATCGACCACCACCGCGCGATTCGCTGCGGATTTCCCGAGGTGATCTTCTGCCCGGGCAAAACCCTCGAACACGTGCGGGCGATTTTTGCCAAGCTTGCGGCCATGGGCACCAACGTGCTGGCCACGCGCGCCACGCCGGAACAATTCGCGGCCGTGGCGGCGGAGCATCCCGCGGCCGAGTTCCACCAGGCAGCGCGGGCTATCACGCTGCGGCAGGAGGCAGTGCCCGCCGCGGCTGGGCGCGTGGCGGTCGTGTCGGCGGGCACGGGCGATATCCCTGTAGCCGAAGAGGCGCGCGTGACGGCCGAGATCATGAACCAGTCCGTCAGCAGACACTACGACGTGGGCGTGGCGGGACTGCATCGCCTGCTGGCGCATCGGCGGAGCCTCGCCGAAGCCGACGCGATCGTCGTGGTGGCTGGGATGGAAGGGGCGCTGCCCAGCGTGGTGGGGGGGCTGGTGTCGGCGCCGGTGATCGGCGTTCCGACCTCGATCGGCTACGGCGCTAGCTTTGGTGGGCTGACGGCGCTGCTGAGCATGCTGACGAGCTGCGCCTCGGGCGTCAGCACGGTGAATATCGACAACGGATTCGGCGGCGGGTACATTGCCGCCACCATCGCCCGCAATGTGGCTGCGGCGCGGGGGCACAATCATGAGCGAAATCGAGCGGATCAATGACGTCCCGATGATTCCGGCGCGACGACCCGACGGGCACAAAGGCACCTTCGGGCACGTGCTGGTTATCGGCGGCAGCCAGGGCATGATCGGGGCGGTGGCCATGGCGACGCGGGCGGCCCTGCGCGGCGGGGCGGGCCTGGTGACTTTCGCGGCCCCGCGCACCATCCAGCAGACAGTTGCCTCGCTGGTCCCCTGCGCTACCTCCGTGCCGCTGAGCTGCGATGAGAGCGGGCAGATTCAGGCCTGCGCCGTGCGAGAGGTTCTTGACGCCGCCGCTTCGTGCGACGTGCTGGCCGTGGGGCCCGGCATGGGCCAGGGGCTCCACCAGCAGAACCTCGTGCGGGCGATCCTCGATCAGTCCAAGCCGGTCGTGCTCGACGCCGACGGACTGAACAACCTGGACAAGATCGACGACTGGGCGGCCGCGCGCCGCTGCCCGATCGTCCTGACGCCGCACCCCGGCGAGTTCGCCCGCCTGACCGACAAGAGCATCGCCAAGGTGCAGGCCGACCGCATGGCCAGCGCCGTCGACGCCGCCCGCTACTGGACGGACGTTCGCGACCTCAAGGCCCCGCCGCTGGCGGTGGTGCTCAAGGGCGCCGGCACGGTCGTCACCGACGGGCGGCGCGTGTACATTAATCCCAGCGGCAACCCCGGCATGGCCACCGGCGGCACGGGCGACGTGCTGACCGGGCTGATCGCCGCCCTGATCGGGCAGGGCGTGCCGCTCTTCGACGCCGCATGCCTGGGCGCCAATGTGCACGGCGTGGCCGGCGACCTCGCGGCCAACCAGCTCGGACAGGTCTCGCTGATTGCCAGCGACCTGCTGGACTACCTGCCCAATGCGTTGAAACAGGTATCGTAAGAATGGGACTGGCCCGCTGTCTGGGACGGTGCCCTTTCTGCAATTGCCGCGCCAGCGCGTACAGATTCGGAATGATGGAATGACTTGCCAGGTGGCATCTTCAAAACCTGCCGCCCCTTCGGGGCTGGAGTCTCATGAGACTCTCCACCGGGGGCTCACGCCCCCGGCTAAATTCTGGCGTCCCTTCGGGACGCAGTCGCGATCCAGGAGCCTGCGCTGCGTTCATCTGGCGGTTTGCGCGACTGTTCTCGTTAGCCTCGGCGCCGCTGTTGTGTTCGTTCCAGGCTGCCGCCGCAGCGCCGCCATGCCCGAGGCGCCGCATCCGCGCATTGTTTCGATCGCCCCGGCCGTAACGTCCCTGCTGTTCCAGATGGGGCTGGGCGACCATGTCGTGGGCGTCTCAAGCTACTGCCGCCTGCCCGCTGGGCAGACCCGTCCCGTCGTGGGCGACGCGCTCAACATTCGGGCCCAGCCGATACTCCAGACCGAACCCGACATCGTCATCGCCCAGTTGGAGCTCAAACATTTCGAGCCGATCAAGCAGATCCGGCCCGATCTGCGAATCGAACGATTCACCATCGAGCGGCTCGACGACATCCCCGCCGCGATGGAACGCCTGGGCGTCTTGACCGGCAAACTGGCAGTCGGCAAGAAGGCCGCCGCTGACTTTCGCGGCAAGCTGGCCGACGTGACGCGCCAGACCGCGAGTCTGCCAAAGCCCACCGTGCTCTTCGCCCTGGGCTTTGAGGACCTCTCCAGCGCGGGGCGCGGCACGTTTATCGACGACATGGTCACTGCCGCCGGCGGCACGAATATCCTGCACGACAGCCACGTCGGGTGGGTGCAGCCGACGTCCAAGACGGTCATTGACGCTCGGCCGGAGATTGTCTTCTGCCAGTGCATGCCCGGCCGCGCGCACGACGCGCGGCGATACTGGAGCAACCTGGGTCGCGGGCAGGGCTGGCCGCGGCGGATCGAAGTTGTCGAAGACGCCGACTGGTCCATGCCAGCCGGTCACTTGGCCGCGTACACTGCGCGCCTGGCGAAGGTCCTTCACGGCGAGGCGCTGTGGGCGACCACAGCCCCGGCTGATAAATCCTGGCTGGACGTCATGGATCGCGTGATTCTGTACCGCATCCTGGCCGCGGCGGCGGTGGGCATGGCCCTGGCCACCGGCGGTCTGGCGCTGCAGGGCCTGATGCGAAACCCGCTGGCCGAGCCTTACCTGCTGGGCATTTCCAGCGGCGCCGGCGTGGGCGTGCTGCTGGGCGGGTCGCTGGCGGTGGCCACCGTGCTGCCGAGTTGGCTGACGACGCCGGCCCTGGCGATGGCCGCGGCGCTGGCGACAGCGGCGATCGTGTACGGCATCGCCCAGCGTCGCGGGCGGCTGGACCCGTACGTGCTGCTGCTGTCGGGCGTGATCGTCAACGTGTTCAACGGGGCGCTCATCCTGGTGATCCTGCAGTTCGTCAAGCAGGAGGAGATGATCGCCTTCATCGGCTGGGGCATGGGCAAGATTCCCGAGTACCTCTGGTTCCGTCCGTGGCTGCTGGCGGTGTGCTGGGCGATGGTCCTGGGCGGCTGGGCCTGCCTCATGCTGCGCAGCTCCGCCCTCAACGCCCTGGGCCTGGGCGACGAGGTCGCCGCATCCAGCGGCGTCAACGTGCACCGCCTGCGGATCGAGATCTTCACCATCGTCGCGCTGATGACAGCCGCCGCCGTCGCGCTGGCCGGACCGATCGGGTTCGTCGGCCTCATCGTCCCGCACCTGTGCCGCATGGTGCTCGGGCCCGACCACCGCCGGCTGATGATCGTCTCGGCCGTGGCCGGGGCGCTGTTTCTCATCGGCGCCGACACGCTGTGCCGCTGGGCCGACGAAGTGTCGCGCCACGGCGAACTGCCCGTGGGCGTGGTGACGGCGATGGCGGGCGGGCCGTTCTTCATCTTCCTGCTGCGACGCCGCGGGCGACGAGGCGAGCTATGAGCAACCAATCGCACGTGCTCAAAGCGGCCGACCTGAACTTCCGCTATCGCCCGGACCAGCCGCCGGTGCTGCACGATGTCAGCATCAACGCCGCCGCCGGGCGGCTGCTGGCGCTGCTGGGGCCCAATGGCTCGGGCAAGACCACGCTGCTGCGGTGCCTGCTGGGATGGCTGCGGCCGCAGGGCGGGTCCATCCGCCTGGACGGCAAGGAACTATCGAAATATTCGCGCAAGGCCCTGGCCCGCGTGATGGCATACGTGCCGCAGTTCCCCACCTCGGCGTTTGCCTTCACCGTCAGTGAACTGGTGCTGATGGGGCGTTTCGCGCACGTGGGCGTGCTGGGCCTGGCCGGCAAGCAGGACCGCAACGTCGCGCGGGCGGCGATGGAGATGACCGACACGCTGGACTTCGCCGACCGCACACTGAGCGAACTTTCCGGCGGCGAGGCGCAGCGCGTCATGATCGCCCGAGCGCTGGCCCAGCAGCCGCAGGTGCTGCTGCTCGACGAGCCCACCAGCAACCTCGATATCAAGCACCAGCTCAAAATCCACCAGATGATGCAGCGACTAGCGCATGACTGGGAGATGGCCGTCGTCTGCGTCAGCCACGACGTGAATCTTGCCGCCCAGTTCGCCGACGAACTGGTCCTGATGCGGGGCGGCCATGTAGTCGCCGACGGCCCGGCCAGGGACGTCATGCGCAGCGACGTGCTGGCCCAGACCTACGGCGTCACCATCCGCCTCATCGATGTACCCGGCCGCGCCGTGCCGATTGTGACGGCGGAGTAATTGCCATGGCGCCCACCCCGCGCGGAAAAGTTCTGGCCGTTCTGGGCACCGGGTCCGATGTCGGCAAGAGCATCGTGGTGACGGCGCTGTGCCGGATCTTCCGCGACATGGGCCTGCGCGTGTCGCCTTTCAAGGCGCAGAACATGTCCAACAATTCCTACGTTACTCTCGACGGCGGCGAGATGGGCCGCGCGCAGGTCGTGCAGGCCCAGGCCGCCGGGCTCGAACCCACTGTCGACATGAATCCGGTGCTGCTCAAGCCCTCCGCCGATATCCACGCCCAGGTCATTGTGCATGGCAAGGCCGTCGGCGTCAGCAGCGCGGCCGACTACTTTGCCGACACTGACGCTCTCTTTGCCGCCGCCCGCTCGAGCCTCGACCGCCTGCGCGACCAGTACGACCTGGTGGTGATGGAAGGCGCAGGCTCGTGCGCCGAGGTGAATCTTCGTCCGCGCGATTTCGTGAACTTCCGCATGGCCGCTGCCGCCGACGCGCCGGTGCTACTGGTGGCCGACATCGACCGCGGTGGCGTCTTCGCCCAGATCGTCGGAACGCTGGACGTGATTCCCCCGCATGACCGTGCAGCCGTGGCGGGCGTGGTGATCAACCGCTTCCGCGGCGACGCGCGGCTGTTCGACGACGGCATGGCGTGGCTCGCCGCTCGCACGGGCGTGCCCATGCTGGGCCTGGTGCCGTTTTTCTACCACGTGCAGATCGACTCCGAGGACGGCATGCCGCTGGACACCGTTATCGACCCGCCGGCCGGGCCTGTCAGCGGGCGCATCAATATCGCCGTGATCCGCCTGCCGCACATCTCGAACTTCACCGACTTTGGTCCGCTGCAGCGCGAGGGCGTGGTGAACCTGCATTACCTCGCCCGGCCGCGCCGGCTTGTCGGGTACGACCTGGTGATCCTGCCCGGGGCCAAGAACGTGCGCAGCGACCTCGATTGGATGCGCCAAGTCGGGTGGGACGCGGCGTTGAAAAGCTATTTGCAGTCCGGCGGGCGGCTCGGCGGCGTGTGCGGCGGCTACCAGATGCTCGGCGCGAGCATCGACGATCCCCGCGGCGTGGAAGGCCCGCCCGGACAGACCGCCGGCCTGGGGGTGCTGGACCTGCAGACGACGCTGGCCGCCGACAAGACGCTTACGCGCACCGCGGGCATATGGCGGAGCCTCGGGCAGCGCGTGGATGGGTACGAAATCCACATGGGCGTCACGCAGCAGCCAGCCGCGATGGAAGGGGCCCTGGAGATCGCCACCCGCAACGGCAAGGCCTCGCCCGGCCTCGACGGCTGCATCAGCGCCGACGGAAAGGTCTGGGGCACGTACCTGCACGGGCTGTTCGACGTGGTGGAGTTCCGGCGTGCATTTCTGAGGGAACTGTGCCCGCATCTGGCCGACCAGTTCGATGACGAGTCATCGCAGTCGATCGCGGCATTTCGCGACAAGCAATACGATCTGCTGGCCGAGCATTTCCGAAAGCACCTGGACATGAAACGACTGTCGGAGATCGTGGGGCTTTGACAACGCGCCGTCGGGAGTGTCTAATCGCGGGCTTGAAAGCCATCGTTGTATGACAGACCAGAGCGCCAAACCCTCCCTTGCCGCGTTGCCTCTGCGGGGACGCGACCTCACCATCGGCAGCATCCCGAGGCACCTGATCATGTTCTCGCTGCCGATGCTGGCCGGAAACGCCCTGCAGATGGGCCACAGCCTCATCAACGCCTTCTGGGTGGGGCAGTACCTGGGCGAGAACGCGATGGCGGCCATCGCCCTGAGCATGCCGGTGGTGTTCGTGCTGATCGCGGCCGGGGCGGGGCTGACGCTGGCATCGAGCATCTTGATCTCGCAGCATTTCGGCGCCAAAGACAGCGAGGCCATCCGCCGCGTTGTGAACAGCTCGACCATTCTCGTCGCGGCGTGCAGCCTGGTGCTGGTGGCCGTGGGGGAGCTCCTCACGCCGGCGATCCTGCGGGCGATGGGCGCCAAGGGCGAGGTTCTGCCCCTGGCCGAGGGCTACATGCGTATCTTCCTGTTGTCCCTGCCGACAGGCTACGGCCTGTTCCTGACGCGCAGCATGCTCCAGGGGACCGGCGACTCCAGGACGCCGCTGTACTACCAGGCCGTGGCCGTGGGGATCAACGCCGTATTGGACCCGGTACTCATGCTGGGCTGGATGAAGGTTCCGGCACTGGGGCTCAACGGAACGGCGTGGGCGACGCTGATTGCCCAGGGCGTGGCGCTGGGGGCGCTGGTGGTGGTGCTGCGGCGTCAGAAGCACCTGGAGGCCCCGACGCTGCATTGGAGGGCTTTCGACGCCCGCACCGCCTGGATCACGACGCGCATCGGGATTCCCTCGGCGCTGCAGCAATCGCTGGTGTCGGTGAGCATGGTGTTCGTGGTAGGCATCGTCAACAGCTTCGGTGACAGCGCGACGGCGGCCTTCGGCATTGCCATGCGTATCGACATGCTGGCGTTCATGCCGGCCTTGGCGTTGAGCATGGCGGTCTCGATGCTGGCCGGGCAGAACATCGGGGCCGGCAAGCACCACCGCATTCGCCAGATCGTGCTGTGGGGCTGCGTGCTCACCGGGGGCTTCACGCTGGCGGCATCGGCGCTGGCGGTGGGCGTTCCGACGCTGCTGATGCGAATCTTCATCAACGACGAGAACGTGATTCGCCTGGGCAGCGACTACCTGCGCATTGTCGGCTCGTGCTACGTGTTCTTCGCCTTCATGTTCGTCACCAACGGCGTCATCAACGGCGCGGGTCACACGATGATGACCACGATCTTCTCGCTGGTGAGCCTGTGGGCGGTTCGCGTGCCGCTGGCGGTGTGGTTGTCGCATCGCATGGGTCTCAACGGCGTCTGGTACGCGATGGCAGCCAGCTTTGCCGTCTCGATGCTGGCCAGCCTGGCGTACTACCTCAGCGGTCATTGGCGCAGGCCGGTCGCGCGACGCCCCGTGCCCGACCTTCCTGCGGCCGCCTTCGGCGAAGAATCCGGCGAAGCGTAAGACGAACACGGATTGGGGACTGCATTTTCTCAGTGCGACGTTCTGCTGTTTATTCGCAGTCCGCAATCAGAGTCATTTCCCGCAGTGGCGCGCTGGACACTGAATAGAATCCCATAGGCACACCACGGGAGGGAGACCCATGCCAACCACGCCAAAAGTCTCCGTTATGCTTGCGGTCTTTTCAGTTCTTTTAGGGGCAAACACTCAAGCGACGACCGAAGCGGATGCGCAGATCGGTTCGCCGTCGGAGCCGGCGCGGCTGCCGGGGGCGGGGTCGCTGTACATCGACCACGACGGCGACGGCTACGGTCCGGCCAGTCCGCTCGGGGCCGACGCCGACGACTCGGACGCCCTGGTCAACACGCCCGACACGGTCAAGGCCAAGTACGGCGACAACATCGGCGCCCTGCTGGCCAAGCGCGGCTATCGGCCGGGGCGAATCTTCTATATCGCCGTCAACGGCAACAACGCCTCTGCCCAGGCCGACGCGCTGACGAAGCCTTTCGCCACCTTCGATGCGGTGGTGGGGCGGCTGCGAGCCGGCGACGCGGTCTTGTTTCTGGCGGGAACGTACAAGGGCAAATATCCTGTCGTCTGCCAGAAAGTCGCCGGCAGCGACGATCAGCCGATCCTGGTGGCCGCATATCCCGGTCATCGCGTCGTGATCGACGGCGCATCGTGCTGCGTGGGCCTGGAAGAGTGCCGCAACCTGACCTTCGACTCCCTGACGCTCATCAGTAGCTCCGGCGCCAGCGCCGCGGGCGTCTCGATGCATTACTCCAGCCGCATCGTGCTGCGCAACATCGAATCGCGCGGGCACAAGTGGGGCGTACACGGCATGCAGGACCTTCACGACATTCTCATGGAAAGCTGCGTGCTGCACGACAACCCCGGCGAACACGGCGTGTACCTGGGCTGCCGCGATCTGGCCAACACGCGCGTGACCCTGCGCAACAGCCTGTCCTACCGCAACGGGCGCAACGGCTTCCAGCACAACGGCCGCGTGACGGAACTGCTGCTGGAGAACAACTCCTTCCACACCAACACGCTGGCGGGCATCTCGTTCATCAACGGCGTCTCGGGCGCGGTGGTGCGCGACAACCTGATCTACAACAACAACAAGCAAGGCATCGTGATGTACACGTACAACGACGCCAACCCGGGGATCATTCCCTATAGCCAGAACGGCAACCTCTTCGAACGCAACACCGTCTGGGTGGGCCAGCGAGGCTGGAACGGCCAGTACGAGCCGCTCAATTTCCCGGCCGTGCAGTTTACCGACTCGACGACTGCCCAGACGGTGCTGATGAGCGACAACATCTTTCGCGATAACGTGCTGGTGACGCAGCGCGGGCCGGCGCTGAGCTTCAAGCAGAGGCGCTTCCTGGCGGTGACGGGCGTGGAGAACAACATCATCTATCGCATGGCGGGCCCGGGCGCATGCCTGGAGTCCGTGCCGCAAACCGTCACATTCGCCGCGATGGCGGCCCTGAGCAACCGCATCCAGGGCAACAAGTTTGAAGACCCCAAGTTCCGGGACGTCTCGGTAAACTATTTTGCCGCGCCGGAAAAGTTCGACTTCTCGCGCAGCGGCGCCGGCGGCGCCGCGGTCTCGCAGGACGCGGTCGTTCAGCCGCTGGCGGCAGCGGTGCCTTTTGAGGTCGTGGCGGTTCCGCCCGCGGCAGCGCCGGGGACGGCCGTCGGGACCCCAGCCGCCGCTATTGCCCGGGCTCGCCCCGCGGCGGTCTTGCGGGACTGGACCGGCGGCGGATCGCGCACCGGGGTGGGCGTGTTCTATTGGGACGACGATGGTGACGGATACGGAACCGCCGGTCCGCTCGGCCCCGACGCCAGCGATTCCGACGCCGCCCTGAGCACCCCCGACACCATCGAGAGCAGGTACCGCGGCAACCTCCAGTCGCTGCTGGCCAAACTGGGCTATCATCCCCAGCGCATCTTCTACGTGGCCGCCAACGGCAGCGACACCACCGGCCGCGCCGACGACGCCGCCCAACCGTACGCGACCTTCGCATCCGTTCGGCGCGAACTCAAAGCCGGCGACGCCGTGCTGTTTCGCGAAGGGACCTATTCCGGCAAGTACCCGCTCATTTTGCGAGGGATAAGCGGAACCGGCGAAGAACCGATTCTCATCGCAGCGTATCCCGGTCATCGGGTGGTCATCGAGGGACAACTGGCCTGCGCGGTCGTGGATCACTGCCGCTACGTGACGTTGGAGGGGCTGACGCTCGTGAGCAGCGGCGCCGCCGGCGCCAGCGCCGCGGCCGGGCTGGATATGCAGAACTCCAGCCAGATCGTGCTGCGCAACATCGAAAGCCGCGGCCACAAGTGGGGCCTGCGCGGCTCCGAGGACCTGCACGACATCCTCATCGAGCGCTGCGTGTTTCACGACAACACCGCGCAGGGCCTGTACCTTGCCAGCCGCATGCTGCCCAACTCGCGCGTGACGATCCGCAAGTGCCTGTCGTATCGCAACGGCGCCGCCGGGTTCCAGAACGATGGGCGCATCACGGAACTGGTGATGAGCGGCGACGTGGTCCACACCAACGCGGGCGAGGGCATCCTGCTCAGCAACGGCGTGTCCCGGTCTTACCTGCGCGACAACCTCATCTTCAACAACGCGCGGCAGGGGATCGCCCTGTACGCCTATGACGACCGCGAGCACAAGATCGTCGCGTACGATCAGAACGCCAACCTCGTCGAGGGCAACACCGTCTGGGTCGGACGGCGGACCTGGCAGGACAGCCGCGACCCCGCTGCCGCGGCGGCCGTGCAGTTCAACGACGTCACCGTCGCCCAGAAAGTCCAGATGAGCGACAACGTCTTGCGCAGCAACGTGCTGGTGACTCAGGATGGCCCGGCGCTGTCGTTCAAGCAGAAGCGATTCACCGCCGGGACCGTGGTCGAGAATAACACGCTGTTTCGCTCGGCCGGAGAGGACTTCGCGATGGAATACGGCCCCCAGGCCGTCAGCTTCAAGCTGATGGAAGGGCTGGGCTCCCGCATCCGCGCCAACCGTTTTGAAGACCCGCGATTCACCGACGTTTCGGCGGACTATTTCGCCAGACCGGAGAAGTTTGACTTCTCCAAGGCGCCCGCCGCGGCCGCGGCACCGCAGCCATAGCGGTGCTCGCCCAGGTCCGACGCGCGCAGCGCATCGGTGCACGCGCTGACCGGGGCGAAGCGGAAGCCTTCCAACAGCGCCGCCAGGCGCCGGGAAGTGCGCCGCAGGCCCACGCGGTGTCGCCAGCGGCCCAGTGGCGGCATCGCCAGCACGGGCTGGGCTGCATCGAACTCCCACGGGTGCAGATAGAGCATGGTGCAGCGCCGGCGGCGCTGGGCGCCGGTCAGCGCCGCCCGCGTGGCTGCCAGAGGCAGCAGGCGGAAATACCCGCCCCCGCCGACGGGAAAGTTCGTCCCCAGCACGCGAGTCGTTAGCGGAGGAATCTCCAGCATCCGCCCGCCGCCGGGACCGATGGCCATGTGGGGCTGCGGCGGCGCCTCGGGAACGCCGTAGCGGTCGTGGCGGATGGGGAAGACCGAGCAGTCGTACTCGATGCCCTCATCGAGCAGCACGTCGATGGCCCAGCCCGTCCGGTGCGTCAGCGAGAACGTCGGCGCGCGGAAACCCAGGCACGCGCGGCCGCTGAGATCCTCCAGCACCTTGCGGCTGTCGCGAATTTCGCGGGCAAACTCGCCGGGGCTGAGGTGCTGGATCATCGTGTGCGTCATCCCGTGGGAGGCGACCTCGTGCCCGGCCGTGGCGATGCGCCGCACGATGGACCCCTGGCGGCGGGCAACCCATCCCAGCACGAAGAATGTGGCCAGCGTGTCGTGCCGCGCCAACAGGTCCAGCAGCGCATCGACGGCGGCCTCCAGACGCCAGGGCATCGAGTCCCATTGCGCAGGGCTGACGCATGAGGCGGCGGCCTGCACCTGGAAATACTCCTCGACGTCGAAGGACAGCATGTTGGCTGGCAGCTCGTGGCGCACGCGTGGCGGCGCGGGTGTCTTAGAGGCGGCGCGTCTGCCCGGGCGCCAAGGAGGGCGTCTCTCACCCGCCATGTTCCTGGGTGTCGACTCACGGCATGGCGGCTGGACAACGGCCGCCATGGCGGCCGGGGTGAGCGTAGGGGTCATCGGGTTTCTCCTTCGCCAAGGGCGGCCGCGGCGCTGAGGCTGCCGGCCAGACCGCCGCCTTCGCCGGCGCCGAAGGCGCGGGCGGCCTCGGCGTGCCAGCGAGAGAGTTCTTCGTTGCCGGCGACCTTTTCGACCGCCGCCAGGTGGGCGTGGATCTCGCCGGAGTGGTTCATGTCGCGCAGCGCCAGGCGCAACTGCAGGCGGGCCTCATCGTGGCGCCCCAGCAGATGCGAGAGCCATCCCAGCGTGTCGTGATATAGCCATGAGTTGGGCTGGGTCTGCACAGCCGTGACGGCCCAACCGTACGCCTCGCCGAGCTTTGCCTGGTCGTTGGGGTATAACCGTGCCACCAGGCAGGCGGCGTTGTTGGCGGCGGCGGCGGCGACCTTGCCGGTGGCGGCTGAGCGCACCTGCTGGTAGACCTCCAGCGCCTGCTGGGCCTGGCCGCACTGATAGAGGGCCTTGGCATGTTCCAGCCGCAAGTCGACGATTCCCCCGGCGACGGCGGCGCCGCGGGCGTAGGCCTGGGCCGCCTCGCGATATTTCTTCTCACGCACGAATTGGGCGGCCTGGATGATTTCCGTCGCCAGCCCGCCCGGCGGTTGGACCTGCGTCAGCACGGAGGAGATGGCTGGCGGGGTGGAGTCGGCCCGGACGGCCAGCACCGCCGCCCACTGGCAGGCGGGGCGGGCGGCCAAGGCCGCACGGGCGATCTGGGAGGCCAGCGTGTTCTGATTCATGTCCAGGGCGACGTAGGTTCGCGCCAGGCTGGCCGCGACGATGCGGCAGTGCGGCCAGGGCGTGGTGTCCTGGAGCGACCGGGCCAGCACGCGCGTCAGGGCGTCGTCGTCATCTTCGCTGCGCACCATCGCAAGGGTCTGCTGGGCGCCGACCTTGTCCAGCGCCATGATCGCCGCCAGGGCCTGCCAGGAGGTTCCCGCCCCGCTGTCAGGTTTGGCCGCGGCTGCCTGGAAGTCCTGCAGCAGGCGCAGGTCGCAGGGCTCGCCCCTCTGGGCCTGGCAGGCCAGTTCCAGCAGCAGGTCGGCCGCTTGCGGCTGCGAGGGCGCCCCGCCCGCGTCGGACAACGGGGTGGCCGGTTCGAGGATGATCCCCAGCCTCCGCCACTCCTTGTCGCCGGTCTGTCGGGCCATGTGCCGCGCCAGCGTGGCGGCATGGGAATAGTCCTTCTGATGGATCATCGCCCGCGCCGCCTGCCACGCCGCCGCGATAGGCCAGCCTTGCCATCGGCTGTAGGACTGCGCGTGGGTGCGAAAGCGTTCCAGGGCGACATCCCATTGCCCGCCGGAAATCAATCGCGCCATGATCGCATCGAGAATCTCCGGATGTTCCCCCTGGCGCGGCGCCAGTTGGTCGAGCGTCTTCATCGCCTCCTCATCCGACGCCGTCAGGCGTGCCACGGCCAACTGCGCCGCGACGTACTGCGAGGCGCTGGGCGGGATCTGCCCCAGGCATTCTTTTGCCTGTCGCGATTGGCCGAACTGCGCCAGCGATTCGCCGACCGTCAGCCGCACGGCCGGGCTGTCGGCAAATCCCTCGCGCTCCAGGATGTTGAGGGTCTGGCAAGCCGGCGCGTTGAGGCCCCATCGGCCCAGCATGTGCGCCCGGGCCAACAGTGCCTGGCAGCGCCCGGTGGCGCCTTGGGCGGCCATGGTGTCCAAAGCGCCCAGCGCTTCGATGGGGCGCTGCTGGGCGTCGAGGACCTGGGCGAGGCCTTCGTAGGCGATCAGGTCGGTGGGGAGGATGGAGATCGCCCGGCGGAAGTAGGCCTCGGCCTGGTCGAGCACGCCGCTGGCCTGGAGCACCTGCGCCTTGAGAACGCAGCCCCAGTAATCGCCGCCGGGGACGTGGCGGATGATGTCGTCGCAGCAGGCGGCGGCCTTGTCGTTCTGCCCCAGGCGGGCATACATTCTCAGCGCCTGGGCCATTCGCGAGGCGTCGAGTCGCACGCGCGCGTCCTGCCAGACCTCGTCGAGGCACTGCAGCGCCTCGGCGTCGCGCCCGGCGGCGGCCAGCACTTCAGTCTTGCCCCACAGCGCCTGCGCCCGCACGGCGGACTGCTGTGCGAGCACGTCGAGGCGCGCCAGGGCCATGTCCAGACGTCCGGCACGGGCGAGGCTGGCGGCCAGGTGAAAGCTCGCCTGAAGGGCCTGGGAGGTGGTCATTCCGGGAACCTGGGCCAGACGCTGGTAGGCGGCCGCGGCGGCAGCGTGGGCGCCGGCCTGCGTCCAGATGGCCCCTTCGGCTTGCAGGATCATCTCCTGGCGGGCGCCGGGGATCTGCCCCAGGCGCTGCGAGGTCTGTTCCATGCCGCCCTGGCTGGCCAGTTGGTTGGCCAGGCGCAGGTAGATGTCCAGGCGCGTCGGGTCTGACGCCAGCGCCGTCGACCATCGCTCCAGGCAGCCCTTGGTGTCGCCCAGTTCAAGGCAGGCCTGCCCGGCCAGCACGTTGAGTTCATACGAGCGGGGCGCTTTGGCCAGTTCGTCCTGCGCCAGCGACAGCGCCAATGCGCCCTGCCGCGTCCGCAGCAGCGCCGTCCCGATCGCCAGCAAGGCGCTGCGGTTGTTTGCCGTGCGGAGTTGCGTCAGGTCGATCTTCTCGCCCAGCAGCACCCGTGCCTCGAGGCGCAGCAGCTCCGCCCCGGCGTGCGCCTGTCCGAAAGTCCCCAGCGCCTCCAGGCACTGGCGCGGCAGGGCCTGATCCAGTAATACCCGCGCCAGGGCCAGACGTTCCACCGACGCCATCGGATTGAGCTCCAGGCCGGCGCGGTATCGCTCGATCGCCTGTGCCGCATGTCCCACCGAAAGGTAGAACTCCGCCGCGGCAAACTGCACCTCGGCCACGTCGCCATTGACCCGTAATTCCCGCGCCAGCAGATTCTGTGCCCCCTCGAACTGCCGCAGAATCGCCATCGCCATCGCCTGCCGCAGACGCCCGCGGATGCTCACCGGCGAAAAGCGTATCGCCTGCAGCGCCAACTGCCGCGCCGCCGCCGGCTCGTCGAGCGTCTGGCAGCAGGCCGCAGCCGTGCTCAGCATGATCAGGCTCTCGGGGTGGCTCTTGCGCGCTTTGTCGATAGCATTGAGCGCCTGCGAGCGGCGGTTGGTCTTGAACGCCGTCTCGACAAGCAGGCGCAAGGCGTCGGGACTGTCGGGATTGTTTTCCCAATACGCGCGAGCCTGCATGTACGCCTGCTCGAAATAATTCTCCAGGATGTAATGCTCGACGAGATACTTTCGCGCGGGGGCAAAGGTCGGATCGAGGTCGACCAGGGCCCGCATGGCATCATGGGCCAGCACCAGCTTGCCCGTGCCGGCGGCCGCCTGGGCGTACAGGTACAACACGTCGGACCGGTCGGGCGAGTCGGTCTTGAGCACGAAGAGCAGCTTCTCGGCGTCGACGAACTTGTGTTGGGCGATCAACACGCGAGCGTTGAGCTTCTTAGCCTCGATCCAGGCCGGCTTGCTCTTGAGGACCGACTCGATGACCCCCTGGGCCGCGGCGAAGTCGTCGGCGCCCAGCAGCAGCTCCGCTTGAATCAGCCGCATCAGGTTGCGGTCGTCGCCGGATTCCGGGGTGGGCTTGGTCAGGAGATTGCTGACCCGGGCCGCGGCCGCGGCGCACGCCGTTCGGCGGTCCGCGGCGGTGTCGAACTGGGCGACGTGAGTGGCAAAATAGAGGTCGCCTTGCGTCACCGCCACCGGCGCCTCGTCGGCCAGTCCCTGGACGATTTCCAGCAGTCCTCGCGTCCGCTGGTCGTCGCCGATGTCTTCGCAGAGGGAGATGGCGTTGCGGGCGGAGGCGTCGATGTGCTTGAGCAGCATGGCCCGTTTCTTGTGGCTCGTCAGCGACATCAAGATACCCTTCGATCGCAGCAGCGTCTGCGACAGCGACGCCAGGGCCTTGTTCTCCCATCCCAGTGCCGCCTGGTTCATCGCGGCGCCTTCGCGTTCATATTTGTCCGACTGCGTCACCGCGCCGCCAGCTGCGGCCAGCCTGCCGATGCGCGACGACACCAGCGCCATCCTGCGGCACAGGCGGGCGCGAATCATCTCCACCGATCCGGCTATTCCCTGCACCGCCAGCATCCGCACGGGGTCTTCCTCTTTCACCTGTTGCAGCGCCTCCTGGGCGTGGTCGAGACTCGTCAAGGTCGCCTTCAACAGGGGCAACTGGCTGATCCCGGCCCCGCTGATCTGGACCTGCAAGGACGGGAGAATGTATGTTTCCGCCACGCCGGTGCGGATAGTCGTCAAGTCCGCCCCGAGTTGTCCGGCCCGCTCGAATGCCCCCCGGGCGCTGTCGTAGGCGCCCAGGCCGGACTGGGCCGATGCCAGAACCAGCCAGCCTTCGCTGTCCGTTTCGTTCTGACGCAGGTATTTCTGGGCCAGTTCCGCCGCCGTCTTGTGCTGATGGGCGTCGAGGGCGACTCGCGCCCGAGCGAGGGTATGGGACGAGTCGCTGTAGTGACTGTACACCAGCACCATGGCCGCCAGCGCCCCCAGCACCCCCAGAATGCACGCGATCAACATCGTTCGCTTCATAAAAGTCCCCCTTACGGCAAAGCTGCGTCAAGGCGCGGCAGAACCAGTCTCAACATGGCAAACGCCTCCTGCCGGGTCTGCTCCAGTCGTGCCGCATCGAAGGCGGCAGAGACGCGGATCAGCGCCCCCTGTGTCGGCCGACCCATCAGGCCCCCGCCCAGAAGACGCAACTGCTGATGCCAGTAGCTGCGCGTGTACTGCCGCCCGAACCGGTACGTGTACAGATAATAGTATGTCCGCTCCTGGTCTTGAACGATCAGTTCGCGGCAGGGAACATCCTCGCCCGCGGCGCGCGGCGCAGTCACGTCGTTCTTGGCGATGATCCCGGCGCGGCCGCCCTCCAAGCACAGGTCCGGCGGGTGGATCCCTTTGCGATTGTCGCCCGCCAGCAGCAACCAGACATCGATGGGCGATGGTCCGGAACCCGTCGGCACGTACCGGCGGTAGCAGTATTGCGGATACTCCAGGATCGTCAGCGTGCGATCATCCAGATCGAGGCTGTAGCTGTCATACCGCAGACCGTTGATCGTCACCGTCTCGCCCAGCAACGATTGCTCGGCGGAAACGCCGCCGCGAGACGGTCTTGCCAGCCACATCGTCAGCACCGCCGACAAGGTCATCACGCCCGCGGCCGCCAGGGCGCGGCGACCGCACAGCGCATAGCCCAGACGAGCCCACTGGCCGCGGTCGCTTTCGCTTCGCAGCACGTCGCTGAACCGCCCCTGTGGCAAAGGGCAACCGGATACCCGTTTGTGGATTGCCAGCAACACGTGCTCCAGGACGAACATCAGGGCCATCGCCACCACCAGCAGCCCCACGCCTGACGCTTCGTGAAACCATCCGGTTGCCGCATCGACGCCCAAAGTGCCTGCCGCGATCACCAGCGACGCAATCCGCAGCGTGTTGCTGACCAGGGCCACGGGGATCGACAGCGCAAAGAGCAGCACCGCCCACGCCCCGCGCAGGCGGCACACGTATGCGTACAGTGCCCCGAACGCCACCAGGCTCAGCAGCGTTCGCAGGCCATTGCACACGTTGGCCACCACAAGCGAACGCCCGCCGTCGATGAAGGCCTGGTTGCCCGAGCGAATGGCCGTCACGCCCGCCAGATCCGCCAGGCGGACGCCCCACTCCGTCGCGACCATCTTGAGCCGGAAGTTCAGCTCAGCGATGGTGACCTCCGGCAGCGGGATCATGAACGCCAGAATCGCCACCGGAAACCAAAGCCGCCGCAGCGCCTGAACCCCCCACAGCAGCAGGATCAGGCCCGCCAGCGCCACCGGCAGGCTCGCGGCACTGACGAACGCGATGCGACCCAGCGTGCCCAGTTGCGACACCAGCAGCCCCAGGCACAGCAAGGCCCCGCCCGCCCGCGGACGCGGCTGAACCGCGATGCGCGTGTATCCCATCAGCAGCAGCGCCGCGGCCAGGCTCACCAGGACCATCAGCGGTCCGTGCGTGTAGTAGCTTTCGCCTTCGCTGATGCGCCCCAGCAGTCCCAGGTCCGCGCGATTCCATGCCGGATACCACCGATGCCACATCCCGCCCAGCGTCGCCCAATAGGCCGCCGTCCCGGCGCAAAGCAGCAGGGTCGCCACCGTCACGCTTTGCCAGCGGCGCAATCGCATATTTGCCGCAATGTCCATAGGAGTCGATATATGTGCCGCAGGGTTCGGCTGCCCCGTGTCCCCGGATTCATCCTGATCATAGGCTCGCGCCGCGCCCTTCCCAAAGCGCCGCCGCTTTTCAACACAGAATCGGCACTGCCGAATGCGCGAACCCGCTACGGCATCGGGGGGCCGCATTAGGCATAAGTCCCCATCGCTGGGGAAGCCGCCCTATGCCCCCTCCAGTCATGCCCGGCTTCAAAACAAGGCGAAACCTGATGGTGCCGCTTGCCCCGCGCCCGCTAGAGTTAATGCGAGTGGTCCAAGCGGTCAGGGGGCCCAGTTCGATGTGCCAGAGACCAAGTAAATAGTGCCGAAGCCAAATGCAGTCAGGCCAGGCCGGCGCCGATCGCCCTGATGGCGAAAAGAGGAAAACGATGATTAGCGCGACTTTGCCCGCGTACCCTACAACAACGTTACGGCATCTGCCGCGACGTGAAAGTGCCGCCGCCCCAGCGCAGCCTCCGACGCACGATGCCAACGGCGCGCCGGGCGAGGACATCAAGTATGTCTTTCATCCCTCCTTTGAACTCGACCAGACCGAGGAGGAACTCTTCGGTCCCGGCGGGCTGCATGTTCCCGTCTCCACCTGGAGCCCGATGGAAGGCACCGACGGCGAGAATCAGCCAACCAATTCCACAGCCCTGACGAGTCAGGAAGAGAGCCTGCTGTTTCGCCGGTACAACTTTGCCCGCTACCGGCTTTGCCGGCTGCTCAGCGGCGAAGATCGCTCCGGCAACGGTCGCGCGCGAGGGATCGAGCTGTGGCGCCAGCGTGCCGCCACGATGCGGGCCATGCTCGTGCGATCCAACCTGGCCTTGGTGTATGCGATGGCCCGGCGTTCGTATATCTCATGCGTCGAATCGGCCGACCTGATCAGCGAGGGCAGCATGGCGCTGCTGCGCAGCATTGAGAACTTCGACATCTCGCGCGGAGCCAAATTTTCGACGTACGCCTGCCGCTCGATTCTTAAGGCCTTCGGCCGCATGGCCAAGCGTGACCAGCGCCGCCAGAAACGCCTGCCGATCCAGTTCAATTCGGATCTGGATTTCCACGATGCCGCCAACGCCCGACAGGATCAGCAGTGGCGCGAGTCGGTTGAAACGCTCAAGGAAATCCTCACCGCCAACGGCGCTCGCCTGAGCAAGATCGAGCGGACCATCGTCGATGAACGCTTCGCCCTCTCCGGCGGCGGCAAGAGCCGCACGCTGGCCGAAATCGCCCGGATGGTCGGCCTCACCGACGAACGCGTGCGGCAGATCCAGATCGTCGCCCTGGAAAAGATACGTTCGGCCCTCGAACGCACCTACCTGGGCAAACCCATGGCCCCGACAATCGAGGCCTACTGGCGAATGGCCGTCTGACAAAAGCGTAGGGACGGTCCATCCCCGCTCACGTTTCCCACGGCCGCCCCCCGGCTCCTGGCTACCGTTGTCTTACCAGTTGTTTGTAAATCAGGTGCCCGATAGACTCCAACGTAGACGATAATGTTTATCGTGCGCTCGTAGCTCAGTTGGATAGAGCAGCGGTCTTCTAAACCGCAGGTCGAAGGTTCGAGTCCTTCCGGGCGCGTTACAATCGCCGCGGCGGCATCCCGTTGCCCCCAGCAGCTCGCACAATTCGTCGAAGCCCGCCACTGCCGTCTGGAAGAAGAGGTCTTCCTTGTCGCTGAAATAGCGGTAGATGGTGCCCTTGCCGATGCCGGCGACGCGGGCGACTTCGTCGAGAGTCAGCTCGTGATATCGCTGTGCCCGGAAGAGTTCCTCCGTGGCCTGCATAATGCGCTGGCGTTTGTGCAGGGTCATCGGGTGTCTTCCAGCAGGAGTGCAAAACGGACTGACTGGTCAGTCCGCGTAGTTAATCACAATATGCCGCGCCGTGCAAGGATTGTCGAGTGCTCTGTGGCCTGGTTGTTTTTCTAATCCTGTAATCCCGCACTCCCCCCGTCCCCGTGTCGACCCGCTGGATCAATAGCGGCCGTACTTGTGGGCGGTTTCGTACATCGCTACCACGTTTTCGGTGGGGGAGTTGTCTTGCAGGGAGTGCGTCGGGGCGAAGCAGTAGCCCCCGCCGGGCATCATCGTTTTCAACGTGTCGCGGCAGTAGGCGATCGTCTCGTCCACGCCGGCCGTGGCGACAGGGCCGGCGGTTGAGATGCAGCCGTGGAACGCCAGGCGGCCGCCGAAGGTGCGCTTTAGGTAGTCCGGGGACATGTTGGCGGCCTCGGGCTGCAGGGTGTCGACGGCGTTCATGCCCATCGAGATATATTCTTCGTACGCCCAACTGCTCGATCCGCAGGTGTGGATCATCACGGGCAGGCCGTACTGCTTGGCCAGGTCGATGAACCGCTGGTGGCGCGGCTTGATGTGCCTGCGGAAGAGGTCCATGCTGATGATCGGGCCGATCTGCGTGCCGAGGTCCTCGCCCATCCACATGAAATCGACGCCGCCCTCGGCGGCTTCGAGCGTGCGGCGGGCGGTTTCGTAGTGTACGTCGAGCATGCGGTCGATCAACAGCAGCCCGGCTTCGTCGTCGGTGATCAGGTCGACGAAGACCTGCCCCATCGTGCGCAGGAACCCGGCGGTATTGATGATGCACGCCAGGCCGGGGTGGCCGATGTGCACGGCGTAGTCCTTGTTGGCCCGGCAGGCGGGGGCGACGACGCTGTAGTCGAACTGGTCCGGGTCGGGCATCGGCCAGCGGGCGATCTCGTCGACGCCGGCGTCGGTGAGGGGCCACTGGCAGTAGTCCCAGTACCCACCGAACTCGTGCTCGACCCACCGCGTGCGCCAGCCCCAGCAGGGGTCTGAGTGCATGGGCGGCTGGTCCTCGTGCAGCCGCGGGCCGATGTATGGCGCGCCGACGCCGCGGAAGTCCACGCCCAGGCCGCGGTTGAAGCCCTCCCAGTCGTGGCGTTCAAGGCCGAAGTATTCCATCATGCGGCGGTTGATATCGCCGTTGCCGCTGTAGTTGATGGGCACGCGGTCGGCTTCGTGGCACGCCAGGGTCCGCAGCACGCGCTGCTTGGAAGACATCTTCTCGGGTCCGCAAAGAGTTCGTTTGGGATTCATGGCCGTATTGAATGCTCCGCTGGCGGTGGAATCAACTGTATGTCAGCGACGAAGAACCGACGACGAGGACGAGGACGACGACGAGGCATGGACGGCTGCGCCTGAACCCTTCTCCATGAGATCTCAATCCTCTTAATCTGGTTCTAATCCCGTTAATCCAGCACTCCCCGTCTCTGTTCTCCGTCCCCGCACAGCAGCGGCAGCAATCGCTGCTGCGATGACCAGCCGAACCCGTCGCCGCCGGCGTTGCCGGGCCACTCGACCTCCAGGCTCAGAGCAGCCTTGCCGGCCGAACCAAAATACGCCAGAACCGTCAGGGCATGCAGACCGGCCTGGAGAGGAACGTCCGCCGTCGCGGCAGCGCCGGCCGAGGCGTCGTTTTCAATCGCTGGCTGAGTGTCGATGTAGAGTCGGCAGCCGCTGGTGGCGGCGGCCTTGAAGGTATAGACCGCCCGGGCCGGCGCGTTGAAGTACCCGTCAAACCGCATGGCGAAATGCTGCTTGCGATCGCGCCCGGCCGCGACTGAACTGAAAGCCTGCATTGGGTCGGCGGCAAAGCCCTTCGCCACGGGCGCGACGTTCGGCGCGTGCAGGTTGCTGAACATCTCCTGGTAGGGCAGAAAGCCGTTGTTGGCGTCTTCGTAGAACGACCACGCCAAGCCGCGCTGCAGGCCGGGCCGATCGGGCAGGGCGGGGCGATAGTCGGCGTCGGTATAGGCTTGCTTGCCCTGGCGGTATGGCAGGGCCTTGTACAGGCCCACGAATCGCAGCGCCGGCGCGTCGCGGCAATCCAGAATCCGCAGCCGCACTCTATCGGCGGTCACATCACTGAAAGGCAGGATGCGTTTGTGCCCGACGGTGCGCCCCTGGGCCACACTTGTCCATTGCCCGTCCTGCCAGGCATCGAGTGCGAAGGCGGCGATGCGTTGGCCGTCGACGAGATGCTCCTCGACGAGCAGGTTGTTGAATGTGCGCGGCTGCGGGAACTCGGCCTCCAGCGATAGGTCCGTTGCCTGTGTAGCGGTCCAGGGCCGGTCGCGCTGGGTGCGCAGGAGATCCTGCGGGTCGTAATCTTTCGCCCCGCCGGTGAGGGTGAGCTTGGCGCCGCGGAGGAGGTTGTCGCGGAAGGAATCGTCGATCCACTTGCGCCACTCGCCCAGGCGCTGGCGCTGGAGGTCGTTGAACACGCCGCGGGGGTCCGGCGAGGGGCTCAGGATCAGCACCGCACCTGAACCGATCGACGCGTAGTAGATGTCGATGAGGCACTCGAGGCTGCGCGGTTCGCCGCGGCCGTCCCAGTGCCAGCCGCCGCAGAGGACGCGCGTGTCGCCCTCCTGGGGGATGAAGAACATCTCCTGGTTTCGGAGTCGCTCGATGTCGTCGGTGATGGTCGGCAGGTTCTTGCTGATCAACTGCTCGTAGTGGAAGGGCACCCACTGATGGCTGCGCAGTTGTGGCAGCAGGGGCAGGGTGTTCCAGTTCACCACGTCGCCGACGGCCGACTCGTTGCCGCACCACCGTGCGCCGAAGCCGCACATGGCGACCAGGCACTTCGGCTGAAGGCGGTGGATGATCTCGTAGATGCGGTTCCAGTCCTCCGCGCCGTTGGTGCCCGCGCCATCGAACCACAGCTCGGCGATCTCGCCGTAGGGGACCAGCGTCTCGATGAGCTGCTGCTCGACGTAGGCCTGGTAAGCCTCGCGCTGGGCGGGCGTCATGTGCTCGGGGCCTTTTCGTGGATTGTCACAGCGGCTGTCGTGGGCGTCCCAGAGCGAGATATAGAGCCCGAGCTTGAGCCCGCCATCGCGGCAGGCGCCGGCGATCTCGGCGACCATATCCCCGCGCCCCCCGCGCCAGGGGCTGCTGCGGATGCAGTAGTCGTTGAGGCGGCTCGGCCACAGGGCGTACCCATCGTGGTGCTTGGCCACGAAGACGATCATCTTGGCGCCGATGTCCTGGTGGAACTGCACCCACGCCCGGGCGTCGAAGGCCTCCGGGTTGAACAGCCGCGGGTCTTCCTTACCCGTGCCCTGCTGATGGCCGGACACGGTGCTCATGCCGAAGTGCGGGAAGGTGATGAGCTCCATGTCGAGATAGGCGAGTTTTTCCGCCGTGGGCCTGACCACAGCCGCCCGCCGCAGAGCCTGGTCCGGCGTCTCGTCTGGCGAGGCCGGGCGCGAGACTTCGCGATCGTAGAATGCCTGCATCCACTGCCAGTGCGCGGCATTGGCGGCGGAGATGGGCTCGGGCGGATACTGATACGCGGGCATATCAGTCAATGGCATGGGAGCGACTCCTTAAGATCCTGTGGATGATACATCGTCCCCATGGTGACCCGCCAGAAACAACAATGCGTGTCGCCATGCCACGCGAGATGGGAACTGGCAATCGTCATTCGAGCGTGGTATAAATGTAGTTGCCGTGCTAGGTGGGGCGTTAGCGGTGCCCTGATTGCCGACTTGTCGGCAAGACCCGCAATCCGCTATAGCGGGACTGAACTCTCTGCCGAGGGTTCCTCGCGCAGGATACCTCGGCGTGCCCGGCGGTGTTGAAGGTTGGGTCCTCTGCAACGCTGTGACGTGAACCTGGTCAGGTCCGGAAGGAAGCAGCCATAAGCGATTCGTCAGCGTGTGCCGGAGGGTTGCCTGACCCGAGCCGTCAGGTGCGCCAGGCCCCGTGCAAGGTTCTCGACGCGGAGTGCACGGCGTTTTTTTGGATTTCCAATTTCCAATTTACGATTGCCCATTTGCCGCGTCGGAAAGAAGGCGGCGGCTTGCGAGAGGCAATTGGAAATTGGAAATTTCCAATTGGAAATTGCCATGGCTTATCTCGTACTAGCTAGAAAGTACCGCTCCAACACGTTCGACGAAGTCGTCGGGCAGGAGCACATTGCGCAGACGCTCAAGAACGCCATCGCGGCTGGGCGCATCGCCCACGCATATCTCTTTACCGGGACGCGCGGGGTGGGCAAGACGACGATGGCCCGCATCCTGGCCAAGGCCTTGAACTGTCTGGCGACGGACGAGCCCACGCAGACGCCCTGCGGGACGTGCGACGCCTGTGCGGCCATCGCCCGCGGCGACGACATCGACGTGATCGAGATCGACGGCGCATCCAACCGCGGGATCGACGAGATCCGCGAGTTGCGGGCCAACGCGGCGTTTCGACCCTCGCGCAGCCGCTACCGTATCTACTACATCGACGAAGTGCACATGCTGACCAAGGAGGCCTTCAACGCCCTCCTCAAGACTCTCGAAGAACCCCCGGCCCACGTGAAGTTCATCTTCGCCACGACCGAGCCGGAAAAAATTCCCGCGACGATCCTCTCGCGATGCCAGCGGTTCGATTTTCGCAACATCCCCACTGCCCGCATCTGCGACCACCTCAAGGCCCTGTGCCAGGCTGAAAAGGTGGAGGCCGACGACGACGCGCTGTACCGCATCGCGCGGTCGGCGGCCGGGTCCATGCGCGACGGGCTGAGTTTGCTCGACCAGATGCTCAGCGGCACCGACAAAGTCACCGACGCCGAGGTGGTCCGCGTGCTGGGCACGGCCGGCGACGAGCGGATGATCGCCCTGGCGGCCGCCATCGCCGCGGGCAACGCGGCCGACGCGCTGGGCGAGCTTTCGGGCGCGCTGGAGATGGGCGTGACGCTCTCAAGCGTCGTGCAGTCGCTGTGCGAGACGTTCCGCAACATGATGCTGGCCCGCACGTGCGGCCCGGCCAGCGAACTGATCGAGCTGCCCGAGTCGCAGCGCAAGACCGTGGGCGACCTGGCGGGCAAGTTCTCGCTGCCGGCGCTGGTCTACGCGGTAGGTGTGCTGCAGGCGACGGGACGCAACGTCCGCGGTTCGAGCGTCGCCCGCGCGCTGGTCGAGGCGGCGATCGTCCGACTGGCGCAGGCGGACCAGTTCGTCGATCCGGCGTCGCTGATCGAACGCCTTGAGAACCCTGCAAGCCGGGGAACCGGGTCGGTGAACCGACCAGTTCAACAAAGACCCGCTGTGGGCGCGACCGCTCCGGATACCGCGGAGCAAAAAAAAAATTCCCCGCTGACCACTGACGCCCCTGTTCGTACTCCGCCCCCGGCGACCTCGGCGCCTTCCGCAGCGATTCCGCCGCCTGAAGCTTCGCGCGACCTCGACGCGGCAGCGCCTTCGCCGGCGACAAACATTGTCTGGCAGGCTTCCTGGCTCGCCGAGAACTGGAAGACGGTCGTCGAAACGCTCTTTCGTTCCAAGCGGATGCAGGAGGCGGGTCTGCTCGGACCCGGAACCGTCCAGTTGCTGGAAGGGCAGTCGCTGACGCTGCTGTACGAGGCCGACCACGAACACGTTCGCCGCCGCTGCGAGGCACAGAGCGACCGGCTCGATGCGGCCCTGAGCGAACTGGCCGGCACGCCGGTCCACTGTAAGTTCCTGCCCGCCGGCGGGGCCGAGCAGGCGGCCGGTCCCGTCGCCCCGGCCATGGGCGGGTTCTCAACCGACCAGCGCGCTGCCATCGCCAAAGACCCCGCTATCCGGAAGATTGCAGCCCTGTTCGACGCCGAAGTGGTCGACGTCCGCCGCGAGGGGGCCGGTAACGGCAGCATTGCAGCCGCGAGCGACGATGTTGACGCAACGGAACCCATACAATAAAACTGCACGCCAAACTTGGAGATAAACGTGTTCGGCAACCTTGGCAAGATGATGAAGATGGCTCAGGAGATGAAGAGCAAGCTGCCTGAAGTCCAGGCGCAGATCGAGGCCTCGCAGCATTCCGCCTCGGCCGGCGGCGATGCGGTGTCGGCCACGGTCAACGGCCGCGGGGCGCTGATCGACATCAGGATCGATCCCAAGGCACTCGCCGAGGGCGATGCGGCGCTGCTGGAGGATCTCGTCAAGGCGGCTGTCAGCGCCGCGCAGAACAAGGCCGTCACGTATGCCGCCGAAGTCATGAAGAAACTCGCTACCGACATGGGCCTGCCTCCCGGCATGGAAGGGATGTTGGGGTGAAGCGGTTCCCGATATGGCATACAGTGAAACCATCGCGAAGTTGATTGAACTGCTGGGCAATCTGCCTGGCATCGGCGCACGGTCGGCTGAGCGGCTGGCGTTTCATCTGCTCAAGGCCGACGACGCCGAGGCGCTGGCGCTGGCCGATGCCATTCGCGACGTCAAGACGAAGATCCGCCCATGCGGCCGCTGCTTCAACCTGGCCGAGGGCGAGCTCTGCAGCGTCTGCGCCGATCCCTCGCGCGACGCCTCGACCATCTGCGTCGTCGAACAGCCCAAGGACCTGCTGAGCATCGAGTCTACCGGCGCGTACCGCGGCGTGTATCACGTTCTCATGGGCCAGATCGCCCCGCTGGAGGGCATGGAGCCTGAGGACCTGACCATCGCCCCGCTGATCGAGCGCGTCAAGACCGGCGTCGTGCGAGAGGTGATCCTGGCGACCAATCCCACCGTCACCGGCGACGCCACCGCGCTGCACATCATCGACCAACTCACGCCGACGGGCGTCAAGCTCACGCGCCTCGCCCGAGGCCTGCCCGCCGGCGGACAGATCGAATACTCCAGCCGCTCCATCCTCTCCGACGCCCTGGCCGAACGCCGCGATGTGAAGTAGCCGCAGCCTCATCACGAGCTCGGGCGCCACGCACAACTCTGTGTGCGTGCCCCAGGGAACTGGAAGCCCATGCCCGCGTCGGGTATGATCGCTGTGTCAAATGCTCCTGCAACGGGACCTTCCGAAATGGCCTCTGAGGGAAAAACTTCACGGCACTGGTTGGCTCTGGGGTGGCGGGTGATGCATCTCTATCGCAAGCCTTCCTGCGAAACCAGCGTTCTCGTGCGGCGCAGTTATGACCGCATCGCCGGCGGGTATGACCAGGCGTGGACCACGCACATGCGGGACCTGTCGCTGGGGATGCTTGAGCGGCTGAAGGTGCCTTCCGGCGCGCGGTGTCTCGATCTGGCCTGCGGGACGGGTTTCATCACCGGCGAACTCGCGGGGCGAAGCGGCACGCGAGCCATTGGGGTCGATGCCTCCGACGGCATGCTCGCAGCTTCCCGCGCCGCGCACGGCCATGCGTGCGACTTTGTCCATGCCGACGCGCTGGAATATCTCCGCGCGTGCAAGGGCGCGAGCTTCGACGTCGTCACCTGCGGCTGGGCGCTGGGGTACAGCCGCCCGCGCGCGGTGCTGCGACAGATCGCTCGCGTGCTGTCGGCGGGGGGGCGCGTGGGGATTATCGACAATTCGTTGTTTTCGCTGGCGGGCGTGCTGTCGGCCGCCTGCAAAGTCTTCGCCGAGAAACCTCAGGCCCTGGTGCATGCGGCGCGGGTGCGGTTCCTGAGCGGTCCGTTGTCGCTGCGGGCGGCGATGCGCCTGTCGGGCCTGCGGGTGGTTGCGGCGTGGAAGGGCAGCCGCACGTACCAGGTGGCCGACGGCGCGGCGGCGATCGAGCGGCTCACGGCCACCGGGGCGGCGGCGGGGTTCGAGTTCGCCGCGACAGACGCCGATCGCGAGGCGATTTTCGCCCGCTTCGCGGAGGTGATGGACGAGCAGGGCGGCGGCGCGGGCGTGGCGTTCACGCACCGGTACCTGGCGGCGGTGGGGGTGCGGCCATGCTAGATTTCATTCGCCTGTGCCGCCCATATTACGCCCTGCCGCTGTCGCTGACGTATCTGCTGACGCTGTTCTACGCGATGGGCGGCTCGCTGGGCGCGCAATGGGCGTCGGCGTCGGCCTCGACGGTGGCGATGGCGCTGCTGATCGCGTTCGGGCACGTGATGAACGACGTGTGCGACGTGGCGGCCGACCGGATCAACAACCCGCGTCGTCCCTTGGCGTCGGGGCGCGTCACGCGGCGCGAGGGGGCGCTGCTGTGCGGGGTGCTGCTGGCGTCGTCGGGAATGGCGGCCGCGTGGGCCCGTCCGGCGTTCATGGCGGTGCTGGCCGGCGTGGCGGTGGTGCTGGCGGGGTACAATCTGCTGTCCAAGCGCCTGGGAGTGGTCAAACCGTTCGTGGTGGCCGCCCTGGCGGTGAGCATCTATCCGCTGGCGGTTGCCCAGGCGGGGGAGTGGACGGGTCCGCGACGGTGGGCGCTGGCGGCTTTTGCCGGATGGTTCTTCCTGACGGCGCTGGGATACCAGATCCTCAAGGATCTTCGAGACGTCGCGGGCGACCAGGCTGTCGCCCCGCACTCCTCGGCGCTGCAGCGCCAGCCGCAGCGCTGGCAGCGCGTCGCGGCGATTATCCTCTGGTGTGGCGCCGCGATGCTGGCGGCCCCGGCGTGCCTCGGTTGCGGGTGGGTCTATTTCTACACGGCGCTGCTGGCGATGGCCGCGGCGGCCATGGCCGGCACGGTCGGCCTCAAGTGGGGCCTGCGACTGATCTACGTCGAGTGCGTGCTGGTGGGCATCGCCGCGACGGCCGACATTCTCGTACTGGGGTTTTGAATAGCACGGGCGTCCCGCCCATGAGTAGCACGGGCATCTTGCCCGTGTCCGAAGATAGGGGGAAACGGCCAAGATGGCCGTTGTACTCACGGGCGAGACGCCCGTGCTACTGGCGAATCAGCCGCCGGTATCCGCCGGGCAGGGGCTCGTCGGCCGCTGGAGGAATCATCTGGCGGCTCTGTTGGGGCGGGATCGGCAATGATGCGCCGGCGTTGATGGCGCCGCCGATCTTGCCCATCAGGCATCCGCAGCGCGGGCGGGGAAAGTACTCTCCCATCTGAGCCCAGATATCCGCCAGCGGCTGCTCGTGGATGTTCCCGAAGCTCAGCGGCGTCAGGTCGCAGGGGCAGACGTTGCAGGCCGCGTCGATGAAAAGGTGATGATACCCCGCCCCGCAGCCGAACATCTCGGCCGACTCCAGATGCGCGAATGACGCCACGACAGGCCCGCCGCGGCGCCGGTTGCAGCGGCGGTGAAAGTCCTTGAGATACGCCAGTTCGTTCGCCCCGAGCATGGCGGCCGCACATCCGGCGATGCCGCCGGTAGCCACCGGCGCCAGCACACGAAACTCCCGCGCACCCCAAGCCTGGGCCAGAGCGTACATGCGCTCCAGTTCACCTGAGGCGATCCGGTCGCGCAGGGCAGTGGTCGAGACGGCCATGTAGAGCCCCGCCGCATTGCCCGCCGCGACGGCCGCTCGCGCCTGTTTGAACGAGCCGTCGCTCTTGCGGGCGGCGTCGTGAGTAGCGGCGTCGGCCGACTCGATGCCCACCGTCACGCACGCGACGCCGGCTCGGGCGAGGCTTCGCGCCCGATCAGTGTGGAGCCCAGCGCCGGTCGTGAAGACGATGGACGCCATCTGCGGCCCCGCCGTCGCCACGGCGGCCTCGAGCCCTTCGTGTAGCAGAGGTTCCCCGCCGGTGAAACCGATGGTGCATGTGCCGAGTTCTTTCACCTGTCGCACGACATCCAGCAGTGTGTCCGTCGGCATGTCTGTCGCCTCGCGGCGGGCGTAGCTGCAGTGTTCGCACGCAAAGGGGCAGCGGCCGGTGACGGCGATGTACGTCGAGAACGGTACGCGCCGCCGCCCGACGACAGCGTTGCAGAACCGCTCGAACGCCTGCGAAGGGTACGGTGGAAAGAACGAATTGAACCGCACTTGATCGCCAAAACGATGCGGCTTCTCAAACCGCATCTGCCGCAGCAGATACCACAAGTGCCCGCCCGGCACCTTGCCCACCATACGACCAAACGCACGAGCGATGATGGGCAGGTCAGTCAGTCGCACGCTGAGTCTCCGGTTGCGCGTTTGGCTGAAGGGCCGTCTGCCGGGGACGCTTTGACATCGCCAGACATATGACGGAACTGCACAGTCCCCATGCCAGGCCGGCAGGAAGGCCAAAGAGATACAGACCCAGCCAGAATAGATTCATTCCGTGGGGCAGATCGCTATACGACGGAGGCCAACCCTGCAGCCCCAGATGAAGAATTATTGTCGCGGCGGCCCCGGCGAGCACTCCCAGTAGCGTGCCGCCGATGACATACAAGATCCGGGTCGCATTCTTGCGGGGTACGAAACAGGTCATGATGAACGACCACCCAAACCCGACAACAATGCCGCCAAGTGCCCCCAACACTAACCCCGAGGTGCCCAGGAACCATCCACAAAACGCACCGGCAAACGCGCTTCCGACGACAACGATACAGATGGCGCCCCAAGACCGCTTGGCTCTCATGTGAGGTCCAGTCATCGTGGGTCTCCTTATTGCCGAGCACACGCATCATACTCGTGGATTGCGCGACAAAACAGCGAAGACAAGACAGGCCGGCCCGGCCAGCAGGCCGCACGCGGTGCCGAGTAATTGACAGGTCAATCAGTCTCACGGGGCGGGGCTTCTATCGTGGCACCGCTTCTGTCAACCCCTATCAGGCATAGCAGCGATGCGATCAGCCCGTAGCCGATTCCGGCTGGCGCGCCAAACCAGAGTGCGCCAAAGAGCAGGAACAGAAGTGCGGTGGATGGATCATCGTGCAGCGGCAGCAGACCCAGGTGGAGCATCACTGTGGCCAAGCACCCCGCGCCCAGCCCCAAGCCGATGCCGATCATCACAAAGCCAAAACTCACCTTGTTGGTCCGCGCCAGGCGACGGTGGATCATCACACGGCACCACAGGATCCCGGCGACCAATCCGCCAACGAGTCCCCCCAGAATTGCCACTCCCATAACAAGGCCATCTGACGCCGGAAGGTCGAGAGAGATCATCATACCACCCAATACGCCGCACGCGCCGCCGATGAGCATGCTGCCCAGCGTGATGAAGAACCCAAGTCGGCGGCGTCGAGACGTGAGGCGAGCCATGAGTTCGTCAGCCATTTTGTTTCTCCGAGACAGCGGCGTCGACAGCGAGTACCTCTCCGGATGCCCCCAGCGAGACCTGGCTGGCGCCGCCGAAGACGTGCCCGGCGGCCGCGGCGCCGGCCGCCACCAGCAACAGCATGGCGGTTCTTCTTGCAGGGCCTAAGGCGTTGACCGGTTGTGAGTCCATAGGTCTGCTCCCCGTCGGGCGTTAAGGGTATCTTCCGCAGGCGCCGCGTGCAAGAGTCGCTGCTCAATCGCCGGCCGCACAGGACCGATATCGTAGCATGGGCATCTTGCCTTAAGCCTCAGGGGAACATGGGCGAGACGCCCATGCCACGCGAGGAGCGGCCGTGGCTTGCCCGGCGGCGGGGGTCGTGTAGAATAAGGGATAGATGAGGCTCGACGTATCACAACATGCGCGGATGGAGCAGCGAATGAAGCTCTCCCCGCGGATCATCCAGGCGATGGAGATCCTGCAGCTTCCCATGATGGAGTTGCAGGAGCGCATCGACCAGGAGCTCGAGCGCAACCCCGTGCTGGAGATGAAAGACACCGGCGTCGACGACGAGGCCCCGCCGGCGCCCGACGAGACGCCCGCCGAACGCGGCGAACAGCCGCTGGTCGTCAAGGAAGGCAACGGGCAGAACGAAGACTTCACCCGCCTCGATGACATGACCGAGGAGTATGGCAGCGACTTTTCGCCGGACTTCTCCCCCGGCGAGTTTTCACCCCAGCGACGGGCCAGCAGCGACGAGCGCGATCCCAAAATGGAGGCCATGGCCAACGCCCCGGCCCCGGGGCAGTCGCTGGCCGAGTATCTGCTCGACCAGTGGGCCTTCGTCGAAGTCGGCGACGACGTGCGAGCGGCCGGCGAACTTATCATCAGCTACGTCGACGCCGATGGTTATCTCCGCACGCCGCTGGAGGAGATCGCCGCGGCGGTCCAGCCGGCGATCCCGCTGACGACCCTGCGCCAGGGGCTGGTGCTCGTGCAGCAGCTCGAACCGGTGGGCGTGGCGGCCCGTGACCTGAGCGAGTGCCTGCGCCTGCAGCTTGCCGCCGAGGCGGCCGCCGGGCTCGATGTCTCGCTCGAGACCGAACTGGTGACGCATTTTCTTCGCGACATCGAGATGAACCACCTGCCCCAGATCGCCAAGCGCCTCGGGCGCAGCGTCGAGGACATCAAGGCCGCCATCGAGAACCTCGCTCACCTCAACCCGCGCCCCGGATCGCTGGTGGGGCAGTCGTCGGCGCCGGGCATCCACCCTGACGTGGCGGTGGAGGTGGGGCAGGACGGCGAGCTGATCATCGACATGGACGACGGCAACTTTCCGGACCTGCGCGTGTCGCGGTCGTACCGGCGCATGGCCAAGAACCGCCAGACCGAAAGCGCGGCGCGGCAGTTTCTGCAGCGGAACATCCAGTCCGCCCAGTGGCTCATCGGCGCCATCGCCCAGCGGCGCCATACCGTGCGGCGCGTGACCGAAGAAGTCTTCAAGGTGCAGCGCGACTTCCTCGACGAAGGCGCCGAGGCCCTCAAGCCCCTTCCGATGGCCGACGTGGCGGGCAAGGTCGGCGTGCACGTCGCGACCGTCAGCCGGGCCGTGGCAGGCAAGTACGTCCAGACCCCGCGCGGGATCTTCCCCCTGCGGATGTTCTTCAGCGGCGGCAAGACCACTTCCCAGGGCGAAGACGTCGCCTGGGACGCCATCCGCGTCAAGCTCAAGGAAGTCATCGACGCCGAGGACAAGTCCAACCCCCTCAATGACGACCAACTCGCCGCGGCGCTGTCGGAGAAAGGCCTGGCCATCGCCCGCCGCACGGTGGTGAAATACCGCAAGCTGCTGGACATCCCCCCAGCACGAAAGCGCAAGCAGTTCTGACGAAACAACGGCCAGAGATTACGTCCACGAATGTCACGAATGACACGAATGGATAAAAGATTGGGAAGAACCGCAGTGCGGGGAAGTCTTAGAGGTCGAGCTTGCTTGTCACGGTCTTCTCTGGCCCGGCATCAGGGAAACAACTTGCCACAGAGGATAAAGAAATCGCTTCTTCTCTCCTGGTTCTCTATGTCTCTGTGGTAATCTTCTTCTTCATTATTCGTGACATTCGTGGATGTACCTGGATTGCGAAATGACTATGACCCGACGACAGCGACTGATGGCGACATTGACGGGCCAGCCGGTGGACCGCCCGCCGGTGAGCTTCTATGAGATCGGCGGGTGGCGGCTCGACTGCGACAATCCCGATCCGTACAACATCTACAATGGTTCCGGTTGGCGCGAGCTGATCGACCTGGCCGAGCAGCAGACCGACATCATTCGCATGATTGGCCCCCGCGAGCACGCCGCCGCCGATAATCCTCGCGGCGAGTTCTTCAGCCACACAAGTTGGACCGAGGGCTCGAGCACATTCTGGCGCACGACGTTGCGAATCGCCGGACGCGAGATGACCTCCACCGCCCGGCGCGACCGCAGCGTCAACACCACCTGGACGCTCGATCACCTGCTCAAGAATCCCGCCGACGTCGAAGCATATCTGCAACTGCCAGCCGAAGTCTTCGCCCCCGGCCGCATCGACGTGGGCAATCTCGTCGACGAGGAGCATCGCCTGGGCGAGGGCGGCATCGTCATGGTCGACTGCGGCGATCCGATGTGCGGCGTGGCGCCGCTGTTTTCGATGGAAGACTACACCGTGCTGGCCGCGACCGAGCCGGCAGTCTTCCGACGGCTGATGGACCAGGCGGCCCCAGCCTGCTACAGCCGCGTCGAGCAGATCGCCGCCGCATACCCCGGCCACCTCTGGCGCGTCGTCGGGTCGGAATATTTCTCCGAGCCGTTCATGCCCCCGCGGTTGTACCGCGAGTTTTTGTATAACTACACGAGGCCCATGTGCGACATCATCCGCAAGCACGGCGGCTGGCCGCGGATCCACAGCCACGGCCGCCTGCGCGGCATCCTGGGCATGATCGCCGAGATGGCCGACGGCCTGGACCCCTGCGAACCGCCGCCCCAGGGCGACATGACCCTGACCGAGATTCGCGCGGCCGCCCCCGAAATGATCCTCTTTGGCAACATTGAGGCCAGCGACATCGAGAACCTCGCCCCCGGGCTCTTCGAGGCCAAGGTCCGCCGCGCGATCGAGCAAGGCCCCGACGCTAACGGCAGCCGCTTCGTCCTGCACCCATCCGCCTGCCCCTACGGCCGCGAAATCACAAGCAGGACGATGACGAATTACCAGACGATGGTTAGAGTGGTTGACTCGTTAACTGGTTGACTGGTGGATTGGTTGTCTGGTTAACTGGTGGGCCTGTTGCCTGGTTAGCTGGTTGACTGGTCTACTGGATGGTGCGATCCTCTCCCGTCCGAGTTAACCAGTTACGAGTCAACCAGTCAACCAATCAACCAATCAACGAGGTACTTATGTTGCGACTTGGTATTGCCGGCGTCGGCGGATTGGGACAGCTTCATCTCAAGAACTATCTGCAGTTGGGCGACGTGGTGCGCGTCGAGGCGCTGGCCGACCCGATCGAAGACCGTCGCACGCCCGGCAAACTGGGCATGTCGCAGGTGAACTTCGACGACGGCGGTGCGGCCGTCGAGGTCGGCTCTGTTCGCTCGTATGACGACTACAGCGGCCTCTGCCGCGACAAAGACATCGACGTCATCACCATCGCCACCCCCAGCGACCTGCACGCCGCGGCGGCCATCATGGCGCTGGAAAACGGCAAGCACGTCTTCACCGAAAAGCCCATGGCCCTGACGGAGGCGGATTGCCGTCGTATGCTCGACGCCGCGGCCGCCGCCGGCAAGAAGCTCATGGTCGGGCAGGTGCTGCGGTTCTGGCCGACGTATGTCGAGGCCGCGCGGCTGATCAAGTCCGGCACGTACGGCAAGCCGCTGTCGGCCGTCTTCCGCCGCTACGGCGGCAATCCCGGGCGGTGGTTCGCGCAAGTCGAGCGCAGCGGCGGCGTGCCGCTGGACCTGCACATTCACGACGCCGATACGGCGTTGGCGTGGTTCGGCCGCCCAGACGACGTGACCGCCACCGTCCGCGGCGACCTCAACCCCATCCACGTGATCGTCAGCCACTGGCGCTACGACAACGGCCCGGCGTGCATCTTCGAGGCCCGCTGGGACGTCGGCACGCCGTTCAACTTCGAGTGCTGCGTGACGATGGAAAAGGCCACGTTGAGATTCGGCGCCTACATCGAAGGCGGCATTCAACTCATGCAGGCCGGCAAAGTGGAGACCGTCCCCGTCGACACCGGCTGGGGCTTTTTACCCGAAGACCGCTACTTCCTGGAATGCATCCGCGACAACAAGCCCGTCGACCGCTGCCCGCCGGAAGAAAGCATGCTGGCGGTGAAGTACGCCATGGCGGGGCAGTGGTGAGTGGTGAGTGGCACGGGCGTGTCGCCCGCCAGTAGCATGGGCGTCTCGCCCATGGTCCCCGACGTGTCGCGGGCGTCTCGCCCGCGCATACCGAGGGCATCTTGCCCTCGTCTTGGGAACCATTCATGCCTCCGCGGGCGGCGCGCCCGCGGCACGATTCAACTGCCGCTGGGCCCGTTGCTCAAGGGCATATCGGTCGCCGACACTTGAGCCAAGTCCACCTTAAGAGCGCCATTGCGGCCGCAGTCGCTGCGCCCCACAGAACGGCATTGGTCGCAACAACACTCATTTGAAAATAGAGCGGCTTCAGGGAGCCTGTGCCCAGAGTGAAGAATGCAGCACGAGCCTTTTCCATCGGTTGCTCCAGGGGAAAGGACAGAACCCGCCGCCACCTGTCGGCCTCGATCAGCACTAGAAAGGCTCGCCCAAAGACATTCATCCCGGCGATGATCAGCCCCACGTGCACGAGGAGACTTGATCTGCCGGGACGCGTCGAATCATCCGGAGGGGCTTCAGGAGTTGCTTGGCCGCGACGCCTTGCCCTCAATTCGATACGATGCGAATAGATCAATCCCCATAGATAGCCATTCAGCACGATGAGCAAAGCACCTCCCAGAACAACTTCCGGCGAGTTCTGACCGTGCATATATGCGGCTCCCATGACCCCAAGCGGGAGCATCAGAATGAGCGCCGAGAGTCCCAGAGCGGCCTCCAATGCAGAATACGCCTTCCTGCCCCCCAGCGCCAGGAGGATCGTCACTAGTACAAGATAGACAATGGCAAATCTGCCCGTCCTCGTCATTCTCGCGATGCGAAAGTGTATAGACATTGCCATCCCTTGTGCCATCGTTCAGGTGATTGTGCCAGTAGGTTTATGCAATATACCACTGCACTCCGCGATTTCAATTGCCGGGTGCCACGCACAACGGAGTTGCGCGTGGCACCCGGCCACGTAGCACGGGCGTCTCGCCCGCGCGTACCGAGGGCATCTTGCCCTAGTCTTGGGAACCATTCATGCCTCTGCGGGCGGCGCGCCCGCGGCACGAAAAACCTCATCTGTCGCTGTCGTACCAGGAATCGGGAGTGGAGTAACAGGGTGCCACGGCCGGGACGGCCGTGGGACTCACGGACGAGACGCCCGTGCTACACCATCGCCAGAATCTTGTCCAAGGCTTGGCTGACCTTGTGAACATCGCCTAGGCTGGCTATACCGACTTCGGCCGTCAGGTAGCTGTCGTAGCCGACGGCTCTGAGGGCGGCTATCACGGCCGGCCAGTTGACGTCGCCTTGGAGCAGGTCGGCGAAGGCTTTTGGGCCTACTTGAAAGTCTTTGACGTGGATGCGGGCGATGCGGGGGCCGAGAGTTCTGATCCAGTGCTGGGGGAAGCCGTAGAGCAGGATGTTGCCCACGTCGAAGTAGGCCTTCACCCACTCGCTGGCCAACTCGTCGATGTAGCGGGCGAACTCCATCGGGCTGAGCAGGAACTTGTTCCAGACGTTCTCCATGGCCAGGACGATCTCTCGCTCGGCCGCCAGGGGGATGAGCTTGCGCAGTTGCTCCTGCGATCGGCCGTAGGCCTGCTCATAGGTGACGGCCTCGGTCACGACGGCTGGCACGATCAGCACGACGCCGGCGCCTAAGGCGGCGGCGCAGTCGATGGCACGCCGCGCGGCCTCAAGGCCCTTCTCCACTTCGGCCGCGTCAGGCGAGGAGAAGGGATAGGACCAGCAGGCGATGTCCATGACCGACGCGACGGCTACGCCCGTGCAGTCGGATGCGCTCCTAAGTTCGTCCAGCGTCTGGTCGTCGGCGGGCGCGACCGGTTCGACGGCCGCGAAGCCCGCATCTCTTGCCAGCGTGAACCGTTCCAGGATGCTCATGCCGCCGGGGAGGCTGTCCAGGCAGATGGATTTCTTCATTAGCGAGTTCCTTGAAGAACGCGTTTTGCCGTGTCGCGGACGTCGGGTCCGCGGAACGTCCTCTCTGCGAGGGCAAGATGCCCTCGCCACGCGCGGGCGAGACGCCCGCGACACGATGCATCTCCAACCGACGCTTCATCTTTTCCCCGGGCACATTGGCACGCACAACGGGGTTGTGCGTGGCACCCGGCACGGCCGGGACGGCCGTGCGACTCACGGGCGGGACGCCCGTGCTACGGCTTGGCCTATCGCTTTGAGCTGGGGCATGAAGCTTTCGCGAATGGTGCAGTCGCGTTCGATGGGGACATCCCAGGTCGTCGCGCCGCCGCGGCTGGCGATAAACTTGGTGTAGCCGGCCACGAACTCGTCAGGGAAGCGCGGGGCGTCGCCCTGGCACCACATCGTGCCCAGGAACGAGAGAATGTGCAGCCGCACGCCTTGGTAGATCGCGGGCACCTGGCAGTAGCGGCTGCCTTCCCAATAACCGGCGAAGAAGGCCCCATCGACCTCGCCGGCGAGGTAATCGTCTTCGTCGGTGATGCTCTTGGGCGGCCACATGATCCCGTGGTTGAACGCCAGCAGCGACTGCTCGTTGCCGGCCCGCAGGGCGGCGGCGAAGCTGTGCCAGTTGGGCTCATCGAGCGACTTGTACATCGGCGGGTCGTAGCAGCCGTCGACCCACCAGCCGCTGACGAGGTCGCCCCATCGCGCCGACCACTCGGCGATCACGCTCTGCCACTTGCGCTGCATGCCAAGGCGGCGGCGGTCGGCCTCGCGTGCGGCTTGGGTGGTCTCAAAGGCGTCACGGCACTGCTCGTGATGCGGCGGCTCGGAGTGGATGTACGCGATGAGCCGCAGCCCGCGCTTGCGCAGGGCGCGGGCCATTTCGGCAGGCAGGTCGCGTCGCGAGCAGAGGCTGGGCGTGATCCCGCCGATGCGATCAATGGCCGCATTCGGCGAGCAGAAATGCCCGCTAAGCTGTCCCAGCGTCAGGATGAGATACCCCGCGCCGAGGTCGGCCAGCGTGTCGGCCATCGCCTCGACGTCGACGGAGTCCACCTGCTCGTTCCACTCCTGGGCGGTCACGATCCGGTTGTCGATCGCCGGCCCAGGCAGGCGGGCCAGGAAGTGGGTCATGACGCCCCATCGGGCGTCGTGCAGCCATTGGGTGCCGCGTTGCATGTGAAACTCCTTTAGAAACAGATCCTCGATCCTAGATCCTCGATCCTAGGGGCGGCAGACAACGTCCTGTTTCTCCCTGGGATCGAGGATCTAGGATCTATCTTTCAATCGTTTCCAGCATCCGGATATAGCTCTCATACCGTCCCGCGGGAATCTGGCCTTCTTCCACGGCCTTCTGCACGGCGCAGCCAGGCTCATGCGTGTGCGTGCAGTCGTTGAACTTGCACTGTGGGGCGATCTGCTCGAACTCGGGGAAGTACCAGGGCAGGTCCTGGGCCGTCAGCGGCAGCGACAGCTCGCGGATGCCCGGCGTGTCGATGATCAATCCGCCGCCGGGCAGGTCGTACAGCACCGCGGCGGTGGTGGTGTGGCGGCCGCGGTTGTCCTTGGCGCGAATCTCGCGCGTCAGGCCCTGCGCGCCGGGGATGATGGCATTGATGAGCGATGTCTTGCCCACGCCGGAGGCCCCGGCCAGCACCGAGCGGTTGCCGGTGAGGATCTCGCGCAGATCGTCGAGCCCTTCGCCGCTTTCGGCCGAGCAGAACGCCATGGGCAGTTCGAGGTGTTCCAGGTCGGCCAGCACTTCCAGGTCCGGCTGACCGAGGTCGATCTTGTTGACGACCAGGACCGGCGCGAGGCCGCCGCGGTCGGCGATGATGAGGAAGCGGTCCACCAGCCCGCGGCGCAGGGCGGGCTTCTTCGTAGCCACCACGAGCACGAGCAGGTCGATGTTGGCGGCGAGGACTTTTTCAAAGGCTTCTTCGGCGTAGGGGTCGTTGCGTTTGGCGCTTCGGGGGGCGGGCCGGGCCAGCACGCTGGTGCGTTTTTCGCGGGCGATGATCATGCCGTCGGCGCGGTCCTTGTCGGCCTTGGTTGAGGCTTCGGCAGCGGTGCGGGGCACGATGGCCACGGTCACGTTGTCGCCCACGGTCAGGGCGCTGGTGCCTTCGAGCGAGCGGAAGGTCTTGGCGACCATGCACAGCAATGGCCCATCAGCCGTGCGCACGAGAATGCCGCCGGGATAGAAGCCTGTCACCATGCCCTCGGTCTTGGGCAGTTCGTCGAGGTTCTGCTCGGGCGCATCCAGGCGCGCCGGCGGCAGCTTGACCTCGCGGCGGCCGAAGCCCAGGCGGCGGCTGTCGGTGGTATCGTCGGCCTCGCCGCCGGCGACGACGCGCTGGTGCCACCCTTTCATGCGGCGCTGCGATTTGCCTTTGTATTTAGCCATGAGCCTTTCCGCTGTTTCTGTACCATGCGGCGCGCGGCGGCACAAGTGGCGAAACCTTCTTGCTCCGTGAGCGATGCTCCACTAGATTGGCCGGATACGGTTTTCTGTGGGATGCTGTAAGGATAACGCAGCGATGGAATATGTGTACCTGCTTGCGCTGGGCGTTGGGGTTGGCGCATTTGGTACGATCATCGGGGCCGGCGGCGGGTTCATTCTGATGCCGATCCTTCTGCTGGCGTATCCAGAAAAACTGCCCAAGACGCTGACGGCGATCTCGCTGGCCATGGTTTTCTTCAACGCTCTCAGCGGTTCCTATTCATACGCCCGGATGAAGCGCATCGACTACAAGAGCGGGCTGCTGTTCCTGATGACCGGCGTTCCCGGGGCGGCGGCGGGGGCGTACCTGGTCAAGTACATCCCGCGCCACGTGTTTGAGCTGGTGTTCGGCCTGTTGCTGCTGGCGGTGGCGGCTTACATCTTTATCAAGACGTTCAACGGCGCCCCGCGCAGCCACGGCCGCTGGTCCACCTTCAAGCGCACAATCGTCGACGCGCACGGCACGCGCCATGAGTACGCCTTCAGCCTGGCCCTGGGCATGGCGATAAGTTTTGCGGTGGGGTTGGCCTCAAGCATCCTGGGCATCGGCGGGGGGATCATTCACGTGCCGGCGATGGTGAACCTGCTGGACTTCCCCGTTCACATCGCCACGGCCACCAGCCACTTCATCCTGGCGGGGATGACGCTGGTGGGCACGCTGGTGCACGTGATAGATGGAACGCTGGGGCGGGCGGACTTGCCCGAGTTGATCATGCTGGCCGGCGGCGCCATCGCCGGAGCGCAGATCGGCGCGGCCCTGTCCCGGCGCATCCACGGGCGGTGGATCATGCGAAGCCTCGCCGCGGCCTTGGGCGTCGTCAGCGTTCGCATCCTGATTCCGGGAATCACGGCCGTGTTCTTTAGCCGTTGAGGAAAAACTTACCACAGAGGCACGGAGGGCGCAGAGGGGAACGGAATGAAGGAATGATGGAATGATGGAATGATGAAGAAGCGTCCGGTCGCCCGCCCCGCATTCCACTCTTCCATTATTCCACAGTTTGTTTTGCTTCTACCTCAGTGAACTCTGTGTCTCTGTGGTAGGCGATGTTCCATCGCCCGCAAGACTTCGGCGTTGACGAGGTCCCAATCGCGGCCTTGATCATCCTTTTCTTTGGGCGTTTCGAGGATCATCGGCACCTTCGCCAGGCGGCGGTCGTTCATCAAGTTGGCGAAGGCCTCGCGGCCGAGCTTGCCCAGGCCGATGTGCTCGTGGCGATCGACGCTGCTGCCCAGGCCCTTCTTGGAGTCGTTAAGGTGAATCGCCCGCAGATGCCGCAGGCCGATCGCGCGGTCGAACTCCTTCATCGTCTCGACGTAACTCTCGCTCGTGCGGATGTCGTACCCCGCGGCGAAGATGTGGCAGGTGTCCAAACACACGCCCAGGCGCGGGCGGCACCGGGCGGCCGTCATGATCGCGGCCAGGTGCTCGAACCGCCGCCCGATGGTGAAGCCCGCCCCGGCCGTCGTCTCCAGCAGCACCTTGGGCCCCCGCGGCTCGGTCAGGATTGCATCGAGCCCGTCGGCAATCATCGCGATGCCCTCGCCCACGTCCTCTCGCGAGCCGGGGTGGATCACCAGGTACTCGATCCCCAGCCGCCTGCACCGCTCGACCTCGTTGGCGATTACGGCCAGCGACTTCTCGCGCACCTCGGTCTGCCCGGCCAGGTTCGTCAGGTACATCCCGTGGGCGACGACCGGACCGATGCCCAGTTGCCTTCGCGTGCGGCGGAAGAGGGCGACGGCCTCGTCCTCTAACGGGGCGGCCCGCCACTGCATGTTGCTGCGGAGGAACATCGCGACGGTATTGAAACCCAGCGCGGCCGCCGCCACCAGCGGCCGCTCGATCCCCCCGGCGATACTCAGATGACTGCCCAGAAGCATGCGGGACATCCTAACGCGTCTGGCTCTATAATTGAATCATAGGAAATGTTAGCGGCGGGGCTTGCCCCGCGCGGTTGTTTGGAAAAGACAAAACCGACGACGAGGACGAGCGGATGGACTGGCACCCTCGCCTTAATGAGTTGAGTAATGTCCAAGCACTGCGAGACATTCGAGCATACAGCCGACGTCGGTCTTAAGGCCAGCGCCGACACGCTGGGCGAACTCTTCGAGGCCCTGGCCGAGGGGCTGGCGGATTTCATCTGCCGCCGCGAGCAGGTCAAGACGAAGGAAACCATCACCATCGAAGCGCGGGGGGACGATATCGAAGCCCTGGCCGTCGAGTTCCTCTGGAAGATCATGGACACGATCCAGACTAACCGCAAAGCTGTCGCGGCGGTGCGCGTGATGAAGATCGAGCCCAACCTCGTACACGCGCAAGTGGACTGCGAGCCGCTCAACCCCGCCCGCCACGAGACCGGCACGGAAGTCAAAGCCGTCACGTATCACATGCTCGAAGTGCGGGAAGTCGAAGGCCGCTGGGCCGGGCAGGTGTTGCTGGATATCTGAACGTGCTCGTCCTCGTCCTCGTCGTCCTCGGTTCTTGATTCCGGGGAAACAACCGACGACGAGGACGAGGACGACGACGAGGACGCAATGGCAAGGCAATTTGAAGGCAAGCTGGAGCGGCTGGATGGCAATCGCTGGCGGATTCCGCGCGATGCGTCACGCGGGATGCGCGTGGACGGGATCATTTACTCCAGCGATGAACTGATCAAGGACGTTGTCGCCGGCGGCGGGCTCGACCAGGTCGCCAACGTCGCGACGCTGCCGGGGATTGTCGGGGCCTCGCTGGCCATGCCGGACATCCACTGGGGCTACGGGTTCTGCATCGGCGGGGTGGCCGCGATGGACATCGACGCCGGCGGCGTGATTTCGCCCGGCGGCGTCGGATATGACATCAACTGCGGCGTGCGCCTGCTGACCAGCGATCTGCATGCCGACGACGTGCGGCCGCGGATGGAGACGCTGACCAACCAGGTCTTTCGCGACGTGCCCTGCGGCGTGGGCGTCGGCGGGCCGTACACGTTCTCCGGCGGCGAGATCAGCCGCCTCCTCAATGAAGGCATGAAGTACCTGCACCACCGCGGCCTGGCCAGCGACGAAGACCTGGCGGCTACCGAATCGGCGGGAAGCATCGGTGGCGCTGACGTGTCGGCGGTAAGCATGGAGGCCCGCAAGCGCGGCGGTGATCAATGCGGCACGCTTGGCTCGGGCAATCACTTTGCCGAGATACAGTACGTCGATCAGGTCTACGACGCCGCGGCCGCCGCGGCGATGGGGCTGGAGCAAGGCCGCGTGACGGTGATGATCCACAGCGGCTCGCGCGGGCTGGGGCACCAGGTCTGCGGCGACTATCTCAAGACCATGCAGAGCGTCCCCAAGCGATACGGGATCGACCTGCCCGACCGCCAGCTCGTTTGCGCGCCCTTCGACGCCCCCGAGGCGCAGCAGTACCTGGCCGCGATGCGGGCGGCCGCGAACTTCGCCTGGTGCAACCGGCAGTTGCTGGCCGAGCAGATCCGCAAGGCGTTCTCGCACTTCTTCGGCAAGAGCGCGGCGCAGCTTGGCATGGCTCAGGTGTACGACGTGGCGCACAATATCGCCAAGGTCGAGACGTACGAGATCAACGGCAAGATGCGCCGCCTGTGCGTACACCGCAAGGGGGCCACGCGGGCGTTCGGGCCAGGCAGCCCGGATCTGCCGGACCGCTACCGCGACCTGGGCCAGCCGGTGCTGATCCCCGGCGACATGGGGCGTGCCTCCCACGTGCTGCTGGGCACGGCAGAGGCGATGCGGCAGAGCTTCGGCAGCACCTGCCACGGCGCGGGGCGCGTGCTCAGCCGCGGCGAGGCCATCCGCAAGTCCGCCGGGCGGCGCATCGACAAGGAACTGGCGGCCATGGGCGTGATCGCCAAGTCCCGCAGCCGCGAAGGCCTGGCCGAGGAACAACCCGCCGCGTACAAGGACGTCGACGACGTGGTCAACTGCGTCGCCGCGGCGGGGATCAGCCACAAGGTCGCGCGCCTGCGCCCGATGGGCGTGATCAAAGGCTGACTGCCGCAGTCGTACCGCGGGTTCATCAACGTCGCGAGCGGGTGAAGAGCAGGTAGCCCACCGGGAGGACCACCAGCGTCAGCAAGGCCGACGAGGCGATGCCGCCGACGGACGCGATGCCGATTCCCGCTCGCATCTCGCTGCCCAGGCCGGTGCCGATGGCCATCGGCAGCATGCCCAGCACTGCCGCCAGCGTGACCATGAGCACCGGGCGCAGTTCGTCCGCGATGGCCTGCATCATGGCCTCGCGGGGCTCGATACCCTGGGCCTGCAGGACGGCGAGGCGGTCGAAGATGAGCACCGCAATGTTGACGACGATGCCAACCAGCATGACCAGGCCCAGCAGCACGAACATCGATATGCTGTTGGCGGTCATGTACAAGGCCCAAACGGCGCCGATGGCGCCCAGCGGGACTGTGACCATAATCAGCAGCGGGCGCGTGAACGACTCCAGGATCGCCGCCAGCATCAGGTACGTCAGCAGCACCGCCAGGATGCCCGCCTCGGCGAAGCCTGCCATGCCGTCGGCCATCCGCTCGTATTCGCCGGCGAAACGATAGCCGTAGCCGGCGGGCATTACACCCCTGGCGTCTACCTGGTCGCGGAGGGCCTTGACCGCCTGGCTCAGCGTTGCGCCCTGGCCGAGGTCGGATACCATTTTGACAACGCGCTGCTTGTCCACGCGCGTGATCATGACGGGAACTCGCACCTCCTGCACGTCGGCGAAGTTTGCCAGGACGACCGAACGTCCGGCGCCTGCGGGCACGAGGAACTGTTCGACCTGGTCTTTGCCGCTCTTTTCGGCGAACTTGACGCGAATATCGTACGTTCGATCGCCTCGTTTGAAACTGCCGGCCTTGATGCCTTCCAGGTTGGCGCGCAGCGTCATGGCCAGGGTCTGGGCAGAAATGTGCTGGTCGGCCAGGATGGCGCGGCGGGGATGAACGCGCAGCTCGAGTTTGCCCTGGCGAACGGTCGTGTCGGGGTTGACCACGCCGGCAGTGCCGCGCGCCAGGCGCTGGACGTCCATGGCCACGCGGTCGAGCACGGGCAACTCCTCGCCGGAGATCTCCATCTCCATCGGCAGCGACTGCCCGCCAACGACGCTGGGGACGCTGGCGGTGACGATGCAGTCGGTGTGGTTGGCCAGGCGGCTGCGCACCTGCTGCAGAACGTCCATGATGTTCCATGAACGCTCGGTCTTGTCGGCAAAAACCAGGAATGTCTGTGCCAGGTACACGCCCTCGGAAGACATGCCGGCCGAGCCCTCGACTTTTCCCACCGTCATCAGGATGTGGCGCAGGTCCGGCAGGTCGCGCAGAGCAGTGCAGGCCTGATGCGCGCGGATCGTGGCCGCGGCCAAGTCGTATCGTGTGGGGTACTCCAATTTGATGAAGATCTGCCCGCGGTCGGGGTTGTCCACGAACGAGAAGCCCAGCCGCGGCGCCAGCGCCATCGCCTGCCACAGCAAGGCGACCACGCCCAGGATGAGCAACCCCGCCAGCCACCGGCGCCGGGCGACCAGATGCAGCAGGCGGGCGTATCCGTGGGCCATCGCCGACAGCGCGGCGTCCCATCGCTGGGCCAGTCGCGTCAGCGGATTGTGCGTGACCTGCGAGGCTGGTTTGAGCAGCAGCGCGCACAGGATGGGCGTCAGCGTGAATGACACCAGCAGCGACATAGTGTTGACGATCAAGGTGGTGACCGCAAAGGGGCGGAAGAAAAGACCCACCATGCTGCCCATCATGCCGATGGGCAGCATGACTACCACGTTGGTTCCGGCACTGGCCAAAACGGCCACGGCCACTTCGCTGGTGCCTTTGCGTGCGGCTTCCCACCGGTCGTGCGTGTCGGCGAATCGTTGCACGACATTCTCCAGGACCACGATGGAATTCGACACCAGAATGCCCGTGGACAGTCCTATGGCCAGCAGCGTCGACAGGTTCAGCGTGAAATCCAACAACTGCATGAACCACAGGCTGATCAGGATCGTCAAGGGCATGGTGATCGAGACGACCACGGTGGTGCGCAGGTTGGCCAGGAACACCAGCAGAACCGCAGCCGTCAGGGCGATGCCCATGACGATGTCGCTGAGGGTGCTGTCGACGGATGCCTGAACGAATTGTCCGTCGTCGCTGATCCAGATCAGTTTCATGCCGCCGGGCAACGTCGCGGCAATTTTGGCCATGGCTTGGCGGATGTCGCTGACGACCTGCACGGTGTTGGCTTCGGCCTTCTTGACGACGCGGATGCTGATGCACTCCTGGCCGTCGATAAACGCCAGTTGCCGCCGCTCCTGGGAGGCCATCTGCACCGTGCCCATGTCGCGAATATAGCGGCGCGAGCCGTTGTTATTGGCCACTTCCAGCGAGTCGATCGCGGCGACCGCATCGTAGTCGGCGTCGAAGCGGACGGCGTACTCAGCCCCGCCCTCGCGTATCCGCCCCGATGGAATCGACATCACGCCGTTCCGGGTGGCCTCGACGACGTTCAGACTGGTCATGCCCGCGGCCGCCACCGCCGCGCGATCGAGCAGGACGTGTACCTCGCGTTTGCTGCCGCCGACGAGTTCGACGTTGGCCACGCCGCGGATGACCGAAATGCGGTCGCGCAGGCGGTTGTCGGCGAAGTCGTACATCGCGTCGACTCCCGCATTGCCCGTCAGGGCCAGCGTGACGATCGGCTTGGCGTTGATATCCAGCTTGAGCACCACCGGGCGTTCCACGTCGGCAGGCAGTTCGCCGAGGATGGTGTCCAGCCGCTCGCGCACGTCGGTGGCCGCCACGTCCACGTTTACGCCCAACTGGAACTCCAATTGGGTCAGACAGGCATTTTCCATGCAGGAGGAGGTGACGTGCTTGAGCCCGTCGACGCGGCTGACGGCGTCTTCAATGCGTTTGGCGACGTCTTTCTCGATGTCGCCCGGGCTGGCGCCGGGCCAGACGGTCTGAATGGTCACGTACGGAACGTCGATCTTGGGCAGATTCTCCAGGGCCAACTTGCGGTATGCGTTGAGCCCCAGCGCCACCAGTGCGATGATCAGGCAGCCGACGGCAATCGGGCGGCGAACGGAGACATTGGCAAGGAACATGCTTACTTCTCCTCTCGCACGACCACGTTCGACGCCTCATCAAGGAGGAACTGCCCCTGGCAGACAACGGCGTCGCCTTCGTGCAGATCGCCTGAGACGATCTCGGTCCAGCCGTCAGTCTCTAAACCGGCAACGACGGCTATCATGCTCGCCGCGCCGGAATTGGCCGTAAACACCGCCGTGCGCCCGGCGCGCTCGATGATCGCGGCCGTCGGAACGCCCAGGCCTTCGCGCTGCTGGAGGATGATCTCGATGTCCGCCATCGCGCCGGGCACGGCCAGTCCGGAAGTGTCCCGCATGCGGCACTTGGCCTCGAATGTGCGCAAGCATGGATCAATCGTCGGGCTTCGATAGCAGACGAGGAACTCGCCCAGGTCGCGTCCGCCGATGCGGATCCGCATGGGAGTGACGCCGTGGGTGATCTGGGGATGGTGTTTGCCGGGCAACCAGGCCGAGACTTCCACCTCGCTGGGGTCCTCGATGCGCAGGATAGTCTGGCCGGGCTTGGTCATCTCGCCCGGCTCGGCCAAGCGCTTGCATATTCTCCCGTTCAACGGCGCCAGCACCAGCGAGTCGCTGAGATTCTTCTGGGCCATCATGACCGCGGCTCGGGCCTGTTGGAGTTTCTGCGCGGCCAGGTCCATCAGGGCCTTGGCGTGTTTGACCATCGCCTGGCTCTGCTCCAGGGCCGATTGCGAGGCGTCCACCTCGTTCTCGGTGGCCACGCCCTTCTTGGACATCTGGTCCACGCGGCGGCGGTCGAGCATGATCTTGCGGTGTTCGGCCTCGATCTGTTCGACATACGCCTGGCGCTCCGTCAGATTGCATCGGGCGACGGCCTCGTCCTGCTGGGCGATCTCGAGGGCCTTGTTGAGCTTCAGGGCATCGACCTGAAACAATCGAGTCTGCCCCGCCACCACCGCGTCGCCCTCTTCGACATACAACTTCTCGATGGTTCCCTCCACCCGCGAGGAGACCATCGCAAAATACCGCGCCTCGACGTTGCCCTGCACCACCAGGCTTTGGCGGAACTGGCGGCGGGACGCGGCAGTCACGACGATGGGGACCGCCACGGGCTGTGTCGCCGTGGCGGGGCCTGCAGCCCGCGTCGACGCTGCGGTGTTCGCCGTGCCGCCCAGACAGCGGTAGGCGGCGTATCCCGCCAGCACCAGGGCGACAATTCCGGCGGGGGCAGCGATTCGAATCCATTGTTTTGACATTCCCAGTCACTCCGTGTATCAGGCACGCCGGCCTTTCTATATGTCAAATTATGACACATCGTCAAATACCGGCAAAATATCACCTCCCGTGTGGCGGGAGGAAGGTTACATCAGTTCAAGACCCTTTCGCTTGAGGTCGCTCCATTCATCGTGAAAGACGGTTTGCAGAACGCGCCGGACCGTTTTTTCGTAGTCCCAGTCGCTCGACAGCGGTTGCCAGCCCAAGCCGTCCAGAAACGTCTGGAGGTTCCTGCGGACGGCGCGGCCGAAGTTCAGTTTTCCAAACACGATTTCGTGCGAGGGGTCATATCCGAGCACCTCGGCGCCGATCATCATGGACCACATCCCGTAGACCAGTTGCTGGGGCTCGATCCCCTTGGGCACCGTCAAGTCGCCGTCGGCGACCGCCGCATCGATCAACTGCTCGAAGAGACCGATGGCCTGAGCGTCGAGGCGGTCCAGTTCCAACCGCCGTTCATTGGAGGCCTTGTGGGCGATAGAGGCAATCCACAAAATCTGCTGCGCCTGCAGGTGGTCCGGATTGAGGCGGAACTGGAGTTGAGCTGCCGTGGCGACGGCGGCAATGCGTTCTCGCGTTCGGCCGCGAAATTCCACCGCCCGGCGGAACAGTCCCAGCATGTCCCCCAGCATCTCGATGGTCATCGCGCAGAGCATGTCCTCTTTGGACGAAAAATGCTGGTAGACAATGCCCTTGGAGTACTCGATCTCCTGGGCGATCCGATCCATGTTCAGGCCCAGGTATCCCCGTTCGATGAGCATCTTGCGCCCTACGCGCAGGATCAGATGCTCCCGCTCATCGCGCTGCCGCAATTTCCGTTCTTCCGTGCTCATCCTCTTAATTATTGACGGGTCGTCATTAAATGTCAATAAGTCAATGGCATTATTCTTCTGCTCACAGACGCAGCAGGAATAAAGCAAGCGAACGAACAGAAAAAAAGTGGTCGCCCCCCGGCGGGGCGACCACTCCAAACTTTGAACGCAGTTTACCCGCCGTTGGCGGGAACTTCTTTGTGTTACCGGATGAACAGCATCTCGCGGTACTTGGGCATGGGCCACTGCTCGTCGCTGACCATCAGTTCGAGCTTGTCGGCGGCTTCGCGCAGAGACGCCATCGCGGGGATCATCACGTCACGTTGGTAGGTGGCGTGTTCCAATGCGGCGGCGTGCGGCTGGGCGGCGATCACTTCGTCGAGCTTGACGGCACCCTTGCTCAGGGCCGCGATGGCTTCCATCAGGCCCGTGAGCAGCTTCTTCTGCTCGGGGCATTCGGCGCCGACCTTGGCGGCCGACTTCATCGCCCCGGCCAGTTCGCCCTGGTAGCGGATGGCGGCAGGCAGGATCATCGTGTGGGCAATTTGCGAGGCGGTCTGGGCCTCGATGTTGATGTCCTTGATGTAGCGTTCGAGCAGGATTTCCTGGCGGCTGTGCAGCTCGCGGGAGGAGTACACGTTGTACTTGCCGAAGAGATCGACGGTGGTCTTAGCGGTCACCAGCGCCACGGCGTCGACGGTGTTGCGCAGGTTCGGCAGGCCGCGTTTCTGGGCCTCCTCATGCCAGGCGGCGCTGTAGTTGTCGCCCTCGAACAGCACGGGCTTGAACTCGCGCACGAGCTGCGGGAGCACCTTCTGGACGGCGGCGTTGAAGTCGCTGCCCTTCATGGCCTCTTCCAGCTTGCCGCAGACGTAATCCAGCGACTCGGCCACGATCGTGTTGAGCACGGTGTTGGGCCCGGCGACGGATTGGCTGGAGCCGACGGCGCGGAACTCGAACTTGTTGCCGGTGAAGGCGAACGGGCTGGTGCGGTTGCGGTCGCCGGCGTCGCGCGGCAGCTTGGGCAGCATGCTCACGCCGATCTCGATGTTGCCGCCGTTCTTGGAGCTCTTGGCGGCGCCTTCTTCGAGCTGGTGGTACACGTCGGTGAGCTGCTCGCCCAGGAAGACGCTGATGATCGCCGGCGGGGCCTCATTGGCGCCGAGGCGATGGTCGTTGCTGGCGCCGGCCACGCTCATGCGCAGCAGCCCGCCGTGGCGGTGCACCGCGCGGATGACCGCGGCGCAGAACACCAGGAACTGCGCGTTGGCGTGCGGGGTGTCGCCGGGGTTGAGCAGGTTCTCGCCGTCGTCGGTCGACATCGACCAGTTGTTGTGCTTGCCGCTGCCGTTGATCCCGGCGAAGGGCTTCTCGTGCAGCAGGCAGGCCATCCCGTACCGCCCGGCGACCTTCCGCAAGGTCTCCATGACGAGCATCTGGTGGTCGGTGGCAAGGTTGGCCTGCTCGAAGATCGGGGCGATCTCGTACTGCCCCGGGGCCACTTCGTTGTGCCGCGTCTTGATCGGCACGCCCAGGCGCATCAGTTCGTATTCCATCTCGGCCATGATCGCCAGCACGCGGTCGGCGATGGCGCCGAAGTACTGGTCCTCGAGCTCCTGCCCCTTGGGCGGGCGGGCGCCGAAGAGCGTGCGGCCGGTGCTGACCAGGTCAGGCCGGGCGAAGTAGAAGCGCTTGTCGATGAGGAAGTATTCCTGCTCGGCGCCGACGGTGCAGAAAACGCGCTTGCTCTTGGTATTGCCGAAGAGCTTCAGCATGCGCAGGGCCTGCTTGTTCAGGGCTTCCATCGAGCGCAGCAGGGGGGTCTTCTTGTCCAGCGCTTCGCCGGTCCAGCTGACGAACATCGTGGGGATGACCAGCGTGGCGCCGTTGGCGTTGTCGAGGATGAACGCCGGGCTGCTCGGATCCCAGGCGGTGTAGCCGCGGGCCTCGAAGGTCGCCCGCAGGCCGCCGGAGGGAAAGCTGCTGGCGTCGGGTTCGCCGCGGACGAGTTCCTTGCCGCTGAACTCCGCCAACGCGCCGCCCTCGGCCGTGGGGGAGATGAAGCTGTCGTGCTTCTCGGCGGTCTGGCCGGTCATCGGCTGGAACCAGTGGCAGAAGTGGGTGGCGCCGTGCTCGATGGCCCAGTCTTTCATGGCCACGGCGACGGCGTCGGCGATGGCGCGGTCGAGTTCGAGCCCGGAGCGGATGGTCTTCTGGAGGGTCTTGAAGACCTGCTGGGGCAGCCGCTCGCGCTGCACGCGCTCGGAGAACACGTGCTCGCCGTAGACTTCCTTGACGGCCTTGGAGGTGTAATCGATGCGGCCGACGACGTTGCTGGACGAAGCGATAGCCTGAATGATCTCTTTCTTCACGTCAACTCTCTCTTATGTTGGAATCGCCTGCCCGCGACTGCCAGGGAGCCATTCTAGACGAAAACAACCGCCGATGGCAAATTCCTTCGCAGGGGGGGCCGGAAACCGGGCAAAGAGTTGGAGGCGGCTTGAATTGATCGCTTCTCCTGGCGACAATTAGATCAACAGAGAGGACGGCCATGCCAACCCGCGTGCGCGAACCGCTGAGCGTGCTGCTGTCGGATGAGTCGGCCGAGGCCGTGCGCGTATCATATCCAGCGTCGCTGCAGCATTCGGAGAGTGGAATTGCGTCTGTGTTTATTGGCGCGCTTGCGTGGGCCTCGCTTGCTTGGGGATTTGTCGAACTTGCCATTGAGAGGAACCAGCCGGCCAGTGACATGTTGTGGTTCATTGGCGATTTTGGCCTCAGCTCGTATGAGGTATTGTTCTTCCTGGGCTTCACATGTGCCATCATCGGGCTGGCGACGGGCGTTGTTGGAGAATGCCGGTCAGCAGGCAAGAAGAAGATCACATGCCACATAGGGGTGCTTGTGAATCTGGCAGCCTTGGCGGTCTCGATACTCGCTATTGAAGTCTGCGCCCAAAATACGTAGCGGTTTGTTCAGCGGCGGGGCCCGCCCCGCCCCGTCGCCTGGAATGCGAAGGAGCTTGTCAAGTAATATTAGTTGAAGGTCAAACACGACGGTATCAATAGAAATGATTTACTAGAAATGAGTTATAAAAATACTGCGATCTCAAAATGCCCTCCCTAACGCCACACCCTCTCGCGAAACCGCTGTGAAAAGTACAACAAAGTGCAACAACAGACAATTGTCGCTTGACCTGGTATCCGGATGAACGAGAGCCCATGCCAGACCGCAAGAGCATGGCGGCAGGCCGGTGCTATTCATCCCCAGGGGATGCTACTGCTACTGTGCCAGCTTGACCTCCAGGCCGCACAGGAGCGGTTTGTCGGCGGTCTTGCCGATCAGGTCGATGGTCAGGTCTTCTTTGACTTCAATGTTCTCGAAGGTCAGCACCAGCGGATGGTCGGGGCCGGCGGCGGCCGGGTCGACGCCTTCCTTGACGGGCTTGTCCTGGAGCTTGATGTCGAAGACTCGCTTGCCGGCCGTGTCGCCGGGCCAGGCGGCAAAGTGCAGCCTCACGGTGTACTTGCCCGGGCCGTCGGCGGCCTTGCGCAGCGGGATCTTGAGCTGCTTGATGCCCACGGCGGCCGAGGCGTAGACCCACGGTGCGGCACCGTCCTTCACGCCGTTCCAGATGGAGTTGCGGCGGTCGTAGGTTTCCTTGCCATCGAAGGCGGCAGTGTAAGGCAGTTCGACCGCGCCGCCGTACTTGTTGCGCGGGAATGCCAGCCAGAGCTGCCCGCTGCTGTCGCGGCGATCGCCGGGGCCGGCGATGTTCAGCGCCAGCGTCCGCACGGGCGTCAGGTCGCCCGAGAACGAGTAGTCGCCGTAGACGCGGTCTTCGTCGTCATGCACCAGCGCCACGCTGCACGAGATCGGCAGGCCGCAGCGGCAGCCGGTGTCGCCGGCCGGCCACAGCGCCAGGCCCTCGGCCGCGATGAAGCTCATCCAGCAGTTGGGGCGGTTGCTGGGGAAGAGGCTCACGCCGGTGTCTCGCGTGGTGTCGTAGTAGCCGTAGCCCTCGCAGCGGAAGAACAGCGTGTCGGCTGAGGCGTTGAATGGGCCGCAGTGCTTGTATGGCCGCACGAATCGCCAGGGCACGGTCTGCCCGGTCAGCGGGTTGGGGATGGTCTTCTTCTCGCCGGTGGCGAGATCGTACGCCCAGGGTTCGGCGAAGATCGTATCGCCGGCGATGACGGCGCGGCTGCGGTAGGAGAGGTCCTTGAGCCAGACCAGTTCGCCGTTGGCGGCTTTGCGTGCGGCCATCCCGCGCCCGGTGCCCTCGTTGACGCTATAGCCGCCGAAGGCCTTCCATCCGCCCTGGTCGGACATCTGCAGCAGCAGGCCCTTGGTCAGGACCAGCGTGACTCGCCCACCGCCGGTGGCCGAGCAGTCGACAGGCTTCTGCCATTTGAGCCCCTCGCGCAGGTCGAAGGCCATCAGCAGGGAAACTGCGGCCTCGATGGCCTTGCCCTTCTTGTCGACCCTCTTACCGCCGCCGGGGAACTTGTCCATGAAAGGCTTGCTCTCTGCCAGGGCGGCCGCGACCTGGTTGTCGGGCACGTTGGGATCGAGCATGTAGACCATGGCCTTGGCGCCGGTGTCGGCGGCTGTGCCTGCCGTGATGGAATTGTGGCTGAACCACGGCGACTGATGCTGCCAGAGCACCTGGCCGGTCTTGGCGTCCATCGCGAAGAGCAGGTCGCTCGAGAGCCACCAGCCGACTTGCTCGCCGCGCGAGGACTTCCACTTGTTCATGTCGAGCTTGCCGATCGTGCGCGAGCCCACCAGCACGCCGTCAACCAGCGCGACATAGCCCCACATGTGCCCCTTGCCCTCGGCCGCCCCAGGCACTTTGTACTCGCCCAGAAGCTTTCCGGTGACAGGGTCGAGGCGGCGGCAGGTGTCGTCTACGGCGATGAAGTACCCCTCCGGCCCGACCGCGACGTTGCCCGGCACGTCAGCGATGTGTGCCCGCGTGGCGTTCTTGAGCGGATAGTTCCACAGCTCCGTGCCTGTGTACGCGTCGTAGGCCGTCACCGCGCTGTACGAGCAGACGAACATGCGGCCGTCCAGGGCCAGCGGCGAGGCGCCCCAGTAATGGCGGTCGACAAAGTCCGCCGGACCGGGATTGCCGAACCACTGCACGCGGAACGGCCCGCGCACTTCCTTATCCATGCTCGAGGCGGTGTTGCCCGGCACGGCGTACTGGTGCGTCCACGGGCGGGCGTCCTTGAGGGGGTCGCGGACTATCTTCTGCCAGCCCGCCGGGGCCTTGGCGGCGTTCTGCCCTTCTCGGGCCCCTTCGGGCAGCACGATCGTTCCGCGCACCGGCTGCGTCATGCGATACAGCTCCGCCCACGTTCCGGGACACTTGCTCGTCAACTCGGCCGTTTCGGAGACCACAAGGGCCGCGAAGTACTTCGTGTACGGAACTCGGTCGAGGGGCCACTGCTCCACGATCACGCGCCCGCCATAGAGGCCGGCTGACTCGATCAGCTTGCGAGCGGCCGCGACTTTGGCGGCGTCGTCCGAGACGGCCACCACGAACAGGTCGGTCTTGCGGGCGATCTCCAGGGCAAGCTCCCCGGTCTCGACGCCGTAGACCAGCGCGAAGCCCTTGCGGATATCCGGAGCCATCTTCATCGCCGCATCGGCCGCGGCCTGCATCCTCTGGCTTATCTTGATATTGGCGTCAGCGATCGGGCGCACTTCGCCGCCGGCGGCGACGCCGCTGGCGAAGCAGTAGATCTTGCCCGTGTCGGTCGAGGCGAGCAGGCGGCCGTTGGCGACGGTCAGGCTCAGGGCCGAGCCTTCGACCTTGGCGGTCCAGGTCTCCTTGCCGGTTGCGGCGTCGAGGGCGGCCACTTTGCCCGGCGCTCCGACGAAGACGGTCTTGCCGGCCAGGATGATCGACTCGGCGCCTTCCATCGGGGCCGACCAGACTTCCTTGCCGTTGTCGGCCGGAGCGGCGGCGGGGGTGCCTTTGCCGCGGCGGGCTTCTTTCTCATCGACGGCCGGCCCGTCTGCCGGCGGCGGGGTAAACGCGTATGCCTTGACGGCCTTGGAAGCGCCTTCGCCGTGCGGCAGGCCGACGGAGTACACCATGCCCTGCCCGGCGACGAGTTGTCCGCCGGGGAAGCTGCCGGCGCACTCGGTGTTGCCGCCTTCGCTCTTGAGATTGGTCGTGTTGATGCGGAACGCACGCGCGCCTTCCCAGCCGGTGTACAGCCACACGCCGTCCAGCGCCGCGAACGAGCCGCCGCCGAAGTAGATCGAAAGCCGCATCAGCGGGCCTTTGCCCGTCGCGCGGTCGTAGACGAACGGGCACAGGCGGCTGTTGGGGATCACAAGCTGGTTCTTGTTGGCCAGCAGGTATCCCTGCGGGCAGACCTGCAGCAGCCGCTGCTCGCCGGTGCTGTCGTTCTTCCAGATCAGCTTGCCGCTCTTGGCGTCGACGGCGTAGATGAACACGCCTTCGCTGGGGAAGATGCCGGCCGTGAAGTACGCGATGCCCGAGTCCACCATCACACTGCTGCGCACCGGCCAGAGCGAGACCATCTTGCCCAGTCCGATCACGCGGCGGTCTTCCGGGGCGGCGCGGAACTTCCAGACTTCTTTGCCGTCGGCGGCCGAGAGGCAGTAGACCCATCCGTCGTCGCTGCCGACGTACACGTTGCCGGCGTCGACGGTCGGGGCCAGCCGCACCGGCCCGCCGGTGAGATACGTCCACTTCACCTTGCCGGTGCCGGCTTCGAGGCAGTAGACCTTGCCGTCGCCCACCGAGCCCATGAAGACGCTATCGCCGACGGCGACGGTGCTGTCGGAGCGGTCGAAGTCGATGCGGCGCTTCTCAACGCCGCCCTCGAAGTTGGTGTGCAAGGCGTACCCGGGCCCAAAGGCCGGCGCGGGCTTGAATGGCGAGACGAACACCCATGCCTGCGTCAGCGGCAGCGAGAGCGATTCATCTGTGATCCCGCTGCGGCTGATGTCCTTGCGAAAGGTGGGCCAGTCGGCCGCCAGGGCCGGTGCGGTCATCAGGAACAAGGCGAGCAGAGCAAGTCTGTATCGGCGCATGAGCGGTCTCCGTTTCACAGAAAGCGATCCAGGCCAATTATGGCAGAGCGCGGGCCAACGGCCAAAAGTTTTTGCCGGGCAGTGCAAAAAAACGAGGAGGCATCCGGAAGGACGCCTCCTCGATTCTCGACGTTGGCAGCAGAACGCCGGCTCTACTTCATAATCGAGCCGGTGCTGTCGACCCGCATGTAGCCTTTGTGGTTCTTGGCATCGTTGGCCCGGAGCACCTGCACTTCATAGTAGGTACGAAGGGGCTCGACCTTCACGACGCCGGCGGTGTCGCCGGTCTTCTTGATCTCGGCGCGAACATCATCCTTGGTGATCTTCAGGGTCGAATCGCCGTAGGTCTTGGTGATCGTCTCGGCCACGGTCTTGGGCAGATCCTTGAGGGGGAGCTGTCGGCCGACCATGAGGATGTCGCCCTCTGCCGTGACGACGACCTTGGTGGCCATCCGTGCCACGTGCACGGTATAGACATCGACGCCTTCGCACTGGGCGGTCTCGATCTTGTGGTAGGGCGCCTTGGCGTAGAGCGTGCGCACGGCCTTTTCGACGGCCTCGGGCAAGGCCGCCTGCGAAGCGGGCCTGCTGGCCGCGCCGCCCTTGGCCACGGCGGCGGGCTTGGCGGTCGGCGGGGTCTTCACGACGGGGGCTTTCACTTCCCCGGCGTCAACCTTGGCAGGCTGCTGCTCGCAGCCGGCGGCCACGAGCAGTGCCGCGGCAAGAGTCAGAACGATGAGCGAACCGTGTCGATTTCTCTGCATGGTGATCTTTCCCAATAACGAAACAGGTTTATCCGGCGTCTCAGGAACGGCAGCAGTCCCGCCAGCGGGTCGGTCCGTTCCTGTCCATGTTACATTTAACACCGCAGCAGTGAGGTAGGGTCGCAGGAATTCACGTATTGGTGTGCGAAGATATCCAAACGCTTTGAACTCTTTTGATTCTGCCGCAGGTGACGCTAGAATGCTCTTCGCGATCGGAACGAGCATGAACCTGTTGATGACATCATGGAGATCGTTATGCGAATAGCCACGGCCGGCTGGTCGCATGAGACCAACACCTTCTCGACGATGCCCACGCGGTATGAAGACTTCGGCATCGCACGCGGCAGCGGCCTGGTCAAAGACGGTTTTTGGCAGGAGCTTGCGGCCGCCGGGCACGAGGTGGCGGGGCTGATATACGCCTCGGCCGGTCCGGCGGGGCGCATCACCAAAGACGCCTTCGACCGCATTGCCGGCGAGATGGTGGAGATGATCGCGGCGGCGATGCCGCTGGACGCGCTGTTCATGGGGCTGCACGGGGCGATGGAAGTGGAGGAGATCGGCGACGGCGAAGGCGAGTTGCTGCGCCGCATCCGGGCTGTCACCGGCGATAGGGTCTTCATCTGCGGCACGCTGGACCTGCACGGCAACCTCTCGCCGCAGTTCGTCCATGCCTGCGACTTCCTGACCGCCTACCGCACGGCCCCGCATCGCGATTGCGCCGAAACCTCCCAGCGCGCATTGAAGCTGATGATGCAGTGTCTGGAGCAGAACGTGCGGCCGGTGACGGAACTGATCAAGCTGCCGCTGTTGCTGACGGGCGAGTGGGCGGTGACGGAAGTCGAGCCGGCCAAGTCGCTCTACGCGCGGCTGGAAGAAATCGACGCCGTGCCGGGGATTCTGACCTCGTCGATTCTCATCGGCTGCGCCTGGACCGATAGCCCGCACACCGGCGTGAGCGTGCTCGTCAGCGGCACTGACGCCGCGGCAGTGAAACGCCAGGCCCGGGCGCTGGCGAGGGAGATCTGGTCGCGGCGGGAGGAGTTCGGTCCGGACATGCCGGTGGCCGAAGCGGACGCGACGATCGCGGCTGCGCTGGCGGCGCCGGAGGCGCCGGTGTTCATCTCGGACAGCGGCGACAATCCGACGGCCGGCGGCGGCGGCGACAGCACCATCATCCTTCAGCGCCTGATTGCCCTGGGGGTCAAAGACGCCATCGTGGGCGGGATCACCGACCCTGCGGCGGTGCAGGCCTGCTTCGCTGCCGGCGAAGGCACCGAGATCGACCTGAGCATCGGCGGCAAGCTCGACTCCACATTCTGCAAGCCTTTGGCCGCGCGCGTGAAGATCATTCGCCTGGTGACCGACAGTGGCGCCGGCGGTCCGCGGGCGCTGGTGGCCACCGGCGGCGTCGAGGTCGTGCTGCAGTCGGACCGCTGGCCGTTCGTCATGGTCTGGTATTTCGAGAAGATGGGCGTGGACGTCTTCAAGAAGAAGATCGCCGTCGTCAAGCAGGGCTACCTCTGGCCGGACGTCCGCGACAACGCCCCGCTGGGCCTGATGGCCCTGAGCCCCGGCTACACCGACCTGCGCCTCGACCGCCTGCCCTTCAAGCACCTGAAGCGCCCGATCTGGCCGCTGGATGAAGACGCTGCGCTTCAGTTGTGAGTTGTGCGTGGTGAGAAAGAATCCACAACTCACAACTCACAACTCACAACTTTCTTTCATCCGTGTTCATCCCTGCTTTTTGGGCTGCGGCGCCGGGGCAGCAGCCGGGGGCGCCGGCGGCGGAGGCGGGGGCGTTCGCAGGCCTTCAATGGCGGCGGCAACGCATTTCATCACGGCGTCGGCCTGGGCGGCGGAAACCTTTTTGTCTTTGACAGCCGCGTCGAGGGCGGCTTTGAGCTTGTCGGCGGCGCCCTTGGCGGCGTCGCAGGCTTTGGCGTCGCCGGCTGAGATCTTGTTCAACTCGGCCGCCAACTCCGTCAGGGCCTTGGCAGCCTCGGCGCCCAGGACCTTTTCAACGTCCGCAGGATTGGCCCGCAGCAGGACGCCATCGCCGCCTTTGAGCTCGATGGGGACGTAGCGTCCGGGGCAGAACTTGCGGGGGGCCTTGGGGTCCATCGCGTCGCGGTCGAGGATCTCGACGACCGGGATCTCGCCACCCAGGGCGATCCAGGTCTTGCGCAGCGGCGGATCGTCGCCCCTGCGAGCGGCGCGCTTGTCGCCGACCATGATGTAGTCGGGCGTGACCTTCTGCCCCGCGGCCGGCATGCGGCTCTCGACGACGAGCATGCCCGCCAGCAGCGCCTGGTCCATCTCGCGCACAACCTGGTCGGGTCCGCACTTGAGGGCGCTGCCGTGCGTGTCGCCTTCATAATCGGTCTGGTACACGCCCAAGCTTCGCGTGCCCCAGAGGTGGCGGCCGATTACTTTCCACGCATAGGTCTGGATGTCGCCTGAGTTCTTGTGGAAGTCCAGCCGCTCGGGGATCATCCACTGCAGTTTGTGCGGCAGGTAGGCGAAGTAGATGAAGCCCTGCGCCCCGTATGCCAGACCCGCGGTGATGCTGAAGCGGTGCTCGCTGTACGTGTGGCCGAAGATGATGGGCCACATGGCCAGGTTGCCCTTGTTACAGACGTTCCGCTCGTGTTCCATCTCGGCGTAGTAGCGAATGCGCGACCACGCGCCGCCCTTGCCCTTCATGAACTGGTAGTTCATCGTCGCCAGGATGCGGCACTCGGTGTTGGTCTGCGGGTCGCGCGTGGGGTACTTCGACACGAACGCCGCCAGGTGCGGGTGCGTGCCCTTGAGCCATGCGGCCGTGCGGATCACCTGCCCGGTCACGCCCATGCAGTCGTCGTCCATCACGAAGCCCAGCAGGGCCGGGTGGTCGCCGACATCAGCCTTCTTGAAGAATCGGTCCTCCAGATGGTCGGGCGTGACGCGGAACGTCGGGATGATCAGCCGCATGTTCGTCTTGCGGCAGGGCTCGAGCATGCGGTCGTCGTCGACCAGCACGGTGAACCCGGCGGCCTTGGCCTGTTCGCAGTACGACTCGTCGTACGGTTGGCGGCGTTTGGGATCCCTCTGCCGGTCGCCGTGGAAGCACCAGCCGACGATCGGAAACACGTCGAATCGCAGATACCGCTCCATACATTTCAGCGGCGGGTTGACGAAGTCCTTCTGGCTCCACGGTGCGACATTGCCCAACTGGCCCGGCGCCGCAGGGTCGGCCGCCATGATGGAGGTTGCACAGAGAGTCCCAAGGATTACGATCATGCCAATAGTTTTCACTGAATATCCTTTCAGCATCTACATGAAACCCCGCCCTGTGGGCGCTGTTTCGCCATTATGTGAATCAGGGGCGGGCAACGACGCACAAGAGAGGGTATAATACCTACAGATTTGCAGCAGCTTCCAGGATGTGGGCCAGGAAATTGAGCGGCAGAAATGGCCATGCCCATACCGCAGGCAGCGAAAGGACAACGGCATGTCGACGATACATATCGATGCGGCAGGAAAGATGGCACGTCGCAATCAGGATCTCTACTCCTGGGTGGACAATGTTCTGACGACCACGTTTCACAAGTATGCCGTCGATCGCAGCTGGGCGCCATCGGTCAACCTGTACGAGGATTCGGTGGCCTATTTCGTGCTGGTGGACCTGGCGGGCGTGGACATCGCGGCGATCGACCTGAGCGTCGAGTCCGACCGCCTGGTGCTTTCGGGCGAGCGCGACATGCCCAACCCGCCCAGCAAGGACAAGCGTCTCCGCATGCACCTGATGGAGATCGACCAGGGGCACTTCCAGCGGGCGCTGAAACTGCCTCCCGACGTGAACACCGCGGAAATATCCGCCGGTTATCGCCTGGGCTTCTTGACCATCCGCCTTCCCAAAAAGGGGTGAGTTGTGGCACGCGAAAAAAACAAAACACCGATTGTCGGCGACGATGATTCGGGCGTGGCCGTCATTCCCGCCGCTCGCCGGCCTGGCGCGCCGGGCGAGGGCGAAGAAACCGCCGTCTCCATCCCCAGCGAGGCGCCGGTGCTGGCGGTGCGGAACCTGGTGCTCTTTCCGGGAACGGTCGTCCCGCTGTCGATCGGGCGCGACAAGTCGCGGCACCTGATCGAGAGCGTCCTGCCCGACCAGAAAATCATTATCACCGTCTGCCAGAGAGACGCCAACACCGAAGACCCCTCGCCGGAGGAGCTCTACCAGTTCGGCACGGCCGTCATGGTCCTCAAGCTGCTGCGCCTGGAGGAGAACACGCAGAGCATCATCGTCCAGGGGCTGTCGCGCGTGCGGATCGAACAGTGGATGCAGACGCAGCCGTTCTTCAAGGCCCGCATTGCGGTGATGAACGATCAGGCCGAGCAATCCAACGAGATCGAGGCCCTGATGATTAACGCGCGCGACCTGGCGCGGCGCATCATCGAGTTGTCGCCGAATATTCCCGACGAGGCCGCCGTCGTGCTCAACAACATCGACACCGCCGGGGCCCTGAGCGACTTCCTGGCCACGAACCTGCAACTGGATGTCGCCGTGAAGCAGGAGATGCTCGAGGAGCTTTCGGTGGGGCGGCGCCTGCGGCGCATCGTCAACGAACTGCAGCACTATATCGAAGTGTTACAGCTGTCGCAGAAGATCCAGGACGACGTCAAGGCCAAGATCACCAAGAGCCAGCGCGAAATGTACCTGCAGGAGCAGCTTAAAGCCATCCAGAACGAGCTGGGCCAGGGTGACGATCGCACCGTCGAGCTGGAGGATCTGCACAAGAAGATCGACGCCTCCGGCATGCCCGAGCTGGTGCTCAAGGAAGCTGTCCGCGAGCTGGAGCGCATGGAGAAGATCCCCAGCGCCTCGCCGGAATACCACGTCATCCGCACGTACCTGGACTGGATGATCGAGCTGCCATGGTCGGTCAGCAGCACCGACAAGCTCGAGATTGGCACGTCGCGCCGCATCCTCGACGAGGACCATTACGGCCTGGAGAAGATCAAGCGGCGCATCCTCGAGTTCCTGGCCGTGCGCAAGCTCGCGCCGGAGAGCCACGGGCCGATCCTGTGCTTCGTCGGCCCGCCCGGCGTGGGCAAGACCTCGCTGGGCCAGTCCATCGCGCGGGCCATGGGGCGCAAGTTCATCCGCATGTCCCTGGGCGGCATGCACGACGAAGCGGAATTGCGCGGCCACCGGCGCACGTATATCGGCGCCATGCCCGGGCGCGTGGTGCAGGAGATCCGCAAGGCCGGCACGAACAACCCGGTCTTCATGCTCGACGAGCTGGACAAGGTCGGCGCCGACTTCCGCGGCGACCCCACCAGCGCCCTGCTGGAGGTGCTCGACCCGGCACAGAACAACTCGTTCCAGGACCACTACCTCAACGTGCCCTTCGACCTGTCCAAGACGCTGTTCATCGGTACGGCCAACTACATGGCTCCGGTGCCTCCGGCCCTGCGCGACCGCATGGAGGTCATAGAGCTGCCCGGCTACACGCGCAGCGAAAAGCTCGAGATCGCCCGGCGGTACCTCGTCAGGCGACAGCTTGCCGACAACGGTCTCAAGACCGCCCAGGTGAACTGGCCCGACAAGGCGCTGCTCGAGATCATCGACAGCTACACCCGCGAGGCCGGCGTGCGCGAACTGGAACGACAGATCGGGGCCGTCTGCCGCGCGGTGGCGGCCCTGGTGGCCGAGGGCAAGGAGCACCAGCGCACCATCGACAGCAAGCTCATCGCCGAGACGCTCGGGCCGCCGCGATATGAAAACGAACTCGCCCAGCGCACCAGCGTGCCGGGCGTGGCCACCGGCCTGGCGTACACGCCCACCGGCGGCGAGATCATCTTCATCGAGGCCGCCGGATACCCCGGCAAGGGCAATCTCACCCTCACCGGACAGATCGGCGACGTGATGAAGGAGTCGGCCCAGGCGGCGATGAGTCTCATCAAGAGCCGCGCCGCCGACCTGCACCTGCTGCCGACGAGCCTTTCCGATACCGATATCCACGTGCACGTGCCCGCTGGCGCCGTGCCCAAGGACGGCCCCTCCGCCGGCGTGGCGATGTTCACCGCGCTGGCCAGCCTGCTGATGGCCAAACCCGTCCGCCACGATGTGGCCATGACCGGCGAGATTACCCTGCGCGGGCTCGTGTTGCCCATCGGCGGAGTGAAAGAAAAAGTGTTAGCCGCCAAACGCGCGGGCATCAACACCATCATCCTGCCCGAACGTAACCGCAAGGATCTTGTCGACGTGCCCCCCGACGCCCAGAAGGACCTGAAATTCATCTTCGCCAAGACCGTCGACGACGTGTTAAGGGCCGCCATGGACGGCGCCGCACGACCCCACAAGCATGCGGGGAAGCATAGGAAAAAGTAAGTAATTCACTAGTCAGTAAGCAGTGCGAATGGCTGACCACGGGCGGCTTTCTCCAACGTACAAACATTAGCATAGGTGCCGGCTGACAACTGAGAGCTGAGAGCTGCCTGGACAATGAGTGAGCACAGTAAATCCTACAGCGGCGTGCTGCCGATGACGCGGGCCGAGATGGACCGCCTGGGCTGGCGCGAGCTCGATGTCCTGCTTGTCAGCGGCGACGCGTACGTGGACCATCCGTCCTTCGGCGTGGCCGTGCTGGGGCGGTGGCTGGCGACGCACGGGTACCGCATGGGCATCGTCGCGCAGCCGCGGTGGGACCGGCCTGACGACATCGTCGCGATGGGGCGGCCGCGGCTGTTCGCCGGCGTGACGGCCGGGGCGCTGGATTCGATGCTGGCGCACTACACGGCGTTTCGCAAGAAGCGCAGCGACGACGCGTACACGCCCGGCGGGGCGGCGGGGCGGCGGCCCAACCGCGCGGCGCTGGTCTACGCGGGGCTGGTCAAACAGGCCATGCCCGGCCTGCCGATCGTGCTGGGGGGCATTGAGGCCTCGCTGCGGCGCATCACGCATTACGACTTCTGGACCGACAAGCTCCGCCGGGCGATCCTGCTCGACGCCAAGGCCGACCTGCTGCTGTACGGGATGGCCGAGCGGTCGATCCTGGCGGCCGCGGCGGCGTTTGAAACGCTCGCCGGCGACGTCGACCGCGCCGCGCGCAGCCGTGCGTTTGCGGCCATTGGCGGCGCGGCGTTCATCGGCAACGAGAGCGACATCCCGGAAGGGGCGGCGGTCATCCGCCTGCCCTCGCACGAGGAGATGCTGGCCGATCCCGCGGCCTTGATGGAAGCCACGCTATCCCAGGAGCGCCAGGTGCACCAGGGCGCGTGGGCGGTGCAGAGCGTCGAGGGCCGCAGCCTCATCCTCACGCCGCCGTCGCCGGTGACGGGCGAGGAGCTCGACGCGATCTACGCCATGCCGTTCACGCGCGAGCCGCACCCGTCGTACCGCGAGGCGGTGCCGGCCGCCGACATGATCCGCTTCAGCATCACCAGCCACCGCGGCTGCGCGGGCGGATGCTCGTTCTGCGGGTTGGCGGCGCACCAGGGGCGGCGCATCGCGTCTCGCAGCGCCGGCTCGATTGAAGCCGAGGCCCAGGCGATGACGCGCCACGCGCAGTGGCGTGGCTCGATCAGCGACGTCGGCGGGCCCACGGCCAACATGTGGGGCGCCCGCTGCAGCGGCGACGCGTCCACCTGCACGCGGGCGAGCTGCCTGACGCCGGCGATCTGCCGCAACTTCGTCGACGCCCAGGGCGCCAATGCGGCCCTGCTTGAGAAAGTGCGGACCACCAGCGGCGTCAAAAACGTCCGCGTCGCCAGCGGCGTGCGGTACGACCTGGCGATGCGCTCCAGCGCGTATCTCGAGACGCTGATCGGCCAGTTCGTCGGCGGCCAGCTCAAGATCGCACCCGAGCACATCGCCGACCGCGTCCTGCGCCTGATGCGCAAGCCGCCCGCCGAGGCGTTCGAGAAGTTCCTCGAACTCTTCGAGCGGCTCTGCCAGCGCGCGGGCAAGGAGCAGTTCGTCGTGCCGTATCTGATCAGCGCGTTTCCCGGATGCACCGAGGCCGACATGCGGCAGCTCGCGGCCTGGCTCAAGCAGCGCGGCTGGAAGCCCCAGCAGGTGCAGTGCTTCATCCCGCTGCCGGGCACGGTCGCGGCGGCGATGTTCTACGCCGGAATCGACCCGCAAGGCCACGCCATCCCCGTCGCCCGCACCGACGCCGAGCGCCTGCGGATGCACTACCTGCTCGCCCCGGCGGGGGAGGATTCACCGCGGAGAACGCAGAGATCGCAGAGCAAGAAGAGAGAAGGCGTGAAGTTCGAAGGGCGGCGGGGAAGTTCGAGGTTTGGAAATCGAAGGACGAAGTAACGTTTTTGCGACCAATTTCTGGGGGTTAAATTAGCCGCTGAGGTCGCTGAGGACGCTGAGGAAGAACGAACAAGGGAATGATGGAATGGTGGAATACCGGTCAAAGGACCAAGTCCATTATTCCGTTATTCCACTATTCCATCCCTCCCCCTCAGCGTCCTCAGCGACCTCAGCGGCTAATTACTTGGCCCGCGGTTTGAACGTCACCTTGTCGATGACCTCTCCGGTCTCGTACGCTATCGCCTGCATCTGCAGGGCGTCTTTGGTCACTTCGAAGAGGCAGTAGTGGTTCTTGTATCCGACGGCGACTTTCGATTCTTTGTTGGCGGCCACGAAATCCGTGCGCAGCGGCCAGCCCAGCCCGCCGGCCTTGCTGGTCATGATCGTCGTGACGCTCTCGTCGGCCGGCGGCTCGTTGCGCTGGTAGCTGTAGTGGTAGCTGCCGATGGTGGCCGTCACCTTGTACTTCACCAGCAGCGGGCTGATCTCCTTGGCGATGTACTCCACCGCCGGCTTTGAGTAGTACTTGGCGTTCTGGCCCGAGCAGTTTGGCGCCTGCGAGTTGAAGACGATGACGTAATCTTCCTTGGCGTTCTTGAGCACGTCCTCGAGCCAGGCCTTGCCCGCGCCTTTGTCCTCCATCATCGACATCGCCTCGATCCCGATCAGCCGCACCTTGCCGAAAGCCTGCGTCCAGTAATTCCATGTCCCGTCGGGGGTGGGGAAGTAGAACTCGCTGCCCCAGGCTTCCATCGAGTACGTGTCGGGGTAGCCCGGCACAGCGTACATCGGCATGCGGGCCAGGGCCTCGCGGCTGTAGTAGAAGAAGTCGTTCGTCCACATCTGGTCGTGGGTGGCCACGTTCTGCATCACGCCCCCATGCACGAAGATCTGCCCGCCCGACGAGGGCAGCTTGGCGAAGAACGCCTTGAGCTCCTCGGGATGGTGCCCGTAGATGTAGGTGTTGGCCGCGGCGACGAACTTGAACCCCTCGCCGAAGACCGGCACGACCACTTCGTAAGGCCCGTACGCCTTGGTCGCCCCGCCGGCCGACTTGGCCGTCAGCGTGTAGGCGAACTTCTTCGTTCCTTTGGCAAGCGCTACCTTCGCCCGCAGCAGCCGCGCCTTGGGCAAGGCCTGCTGCGTCTCCGCGCCGGCCGGCTCGATGGGCTTGACGCTCACGCTGAAATCGCAGGCCGTGACGGCGCGGGCGGTGAAGGTGAAGTAGTCCTCGCCGATGGCCCCCAGCGTCGGCCCGCGGTCGAGCGAGACCATGTCCGTCCCGAGCGTCTCCAGGCTCAGCCCGGCCGGAGCGTCGGTCTTAACAGTCGGCGGCGCCCACAGCACGGCGGCGACTGTCAGCGTATTGGCGCCCTTGTGCAGCAGGTCCGGGTCGATGGTGAGATAGTTGTATAGACGCGAGGGGAAATGCCCGGCGTCGGTCTCCTTGCCGTTGACGGCCAGCCTGGCGTTGACGAGCGTGGGGTACGCCCCGACGTACCGCCGCTGGACGCTGTCGGCGTCGGTCAGGGCGAAGGCCCCGGTGCCAGACGCCGTCACGATCTTTACGGCGCCGATCTTCGCCATGTCGTCGATGCTGAACGTCGCCCGCGCGACGAGGGCGTTCTTGGCGTCGGGTCCGCTGGTGACCGTCACCGCCGGCGCCTCAGGGGAGAACGTCTTGCCGCCGTCGCGACTATACTCCCACTTCGCCGCCAGCGGCGCCCCGACCGGCGGGGGGACCTTGGGCACATCCGCGAAGCCGCAAGCGGCCAGAAGAACGATCACCGACAATGCCACCAGACCATTTCGCATGTTCATCGTTTGCTCTCGCAAAAAGAAAGAAGAAGCTTTGCCACAAAGGTCACAAAGAACACAGAGAGTGACGGGGACCAAATCTCTTCGTCTTCTTCTTCGTGGTCTTTGTGCTCTTTGTGGCAAAGTCTCTGTTTTTACCTCATCCCCCTCCGTGTCTCTGTGGTCAGTTTTTGTCCCTGACCGCGCGGGCGATGATATGGTCCTGCATTTCTGCGGACAGGCCCACGAATCTTGCGGAGTAGCCCCACACTCGCACGATCAGGTCGGCGTAGTTTTCGGGGTGGGCCTTGGCGGCCTTGAGGGTTTCGATGTCGTAGATCGCCGTGTTCATCACGGTGGCGCCCATCTTGAGGCTGGCTTTGAGCAGGCTCTTAACCAGGGCAGCGCCGCTGGCATTGTTGGGGGCCATGTCGCGTGAGAGGCCCACGTGGAAGATCGCCACGCCGGCGGCGTCGGCCAGCGGGCTCTTGGTGGCCGAACGGATGACGGCGGTGGGGCCGCTGACGGCGCGGCCGGGGACTGGCGAGAAATGCTCGCCCACCGGTTCCATCCACTTTCGCCCGTCGGGCGTGGCGCCGCAGTTCTGGGCGGTGGCGAGGAACACATGGTTGAACAGCGCCGGCAGAACGGTCTGCCCAGGGGCTGCGGGGGCGGCTTTGACGCGGTCGACGGCGCCGCGCACGGCCGCTGCGAGAATGCTGTCGACGTAGTCGTCATCGTTGCCGTACTTGGGTGCAGAGAGGCACTGGCGGCGCAGCGCGTCGAAGCCTTTCCAGTCGGAGGCCAGGGCGTCGCGAAGCTGGGCGGGCGTGGCGGCCTTGTCGTCGAAGATGACTTTCTTGATCGCCGCCAGGGCGTCGCCGGCGGTGCCCATCGAGCCCAGGAACATGCACAGGATCGGCACCTCGACGCCGCCGCGGTAGGGGTCCCGGCCGCTATCGAGCACCGAGGCGAACGTCCCGGCCATCACCGGGGCGCTGACGGCGTGGTCGCCCGCCCAGATGCGTCCCTGGCGGGAGTGCTCCAGGCGCGTGTCGATCTGGTGATAGAACTGCTTGCAGAAGGCCTGGAAGACCTGGTCGAAGCTGGTCATCGCGGCGAAGTCGCCGGTCTTGATGCCCGGCTCGGCCATGCCCGTGTGGTGGCCGGGCGTATCGTAGTTGCGGCAGGTGGCCTTGGGCTGCTGGCGGCAGGAGGGGTTGTCGGCCCCGTCGAAGATCACGTACTCCAGTGCCTTGAGCGAATCGACGAGGTTGAGGTCGATGGTCGACTGCCCGTCGATGGTGACCTCGTTGCAGCCGTCGTTGGCGTAGTTGCGGGCCAACTCGATCGGCACCCCGTAACGCACCAGCGAGGGGATGATCAGCTCATCATTATATATCGTGCCCTGCCCGTGGCCGACGAGTTGCAGCTCGACGACTTTGTCTACAAACGCTGCCGGGCTGCCGGCGTGGATACGGGCGCTGAGGAACGGGTTGGTGTCGTTGACGGCGATGGCCGTGTCGATCAGCAGGTACGACATGTCGTTGGTGGCGTCGTTGCCGGCGGCGTCCTGCCCGCCGACCATCAGGTTCATCAGCCCCTGCGCCGGGTGCGAGACCACGACGTTCAGCAGCCGCCACAACTCGCACGTCAGCTCAAGGGCCTCGTCGCGCGTGATTCGGCCGGCGGCGATGTCGGCTTTGTAGAACGGATCGAGGTGCTGGTCGAGTCGGCCGATGGTGCTGGAGACGTCGGCCATTCCGCGCAGCGAATGCACGAACCAGAAGAGCTGCACGGCCTGGGCGAAGGTCTGCGGCGGCCCGGCGGCCAGGGCGGTGCAGTTATCGGCGATGGTCTTGAGGCGACGGCGCTCGGCCGTGGTCGCGCCGGGCATTTGATCCTGGGCGGCCTTGGCGTGCGCGGCGATGAACGCCGTGACGGCGTCGAACGCGCGGGCGATGTTGCGCAGGTAGTCGGCCTGCTCGTGCGCGAGGCGTGCGGCGTTGGTGCGTGCGGTAGCGGCGATGCCGGGCGCGCCCAACCGCATCAGTGTGCGGACGTCCATCGGGTAGTGCAGATTATCGCCGCCCCAGTTGGTTTTGGGCACGGTATTGCGGTGCAGAGGGCCGGCAATGACGCCGACGGGGCGAATCTCCGGCGGTGTGATGGCGATGGACTGCTCGAAATGGTCGGCGATGGTTCGGGCGTCCTCGATGCGTTTCTCCGCTGGGTCCTGCGTCTGCGGTGTGGTCTGTGTGGCGGTCAACGTCCTCTCCTTTGGGCAAAAGAGCATTCTATCGGGGGTTTTCATCTTGCGGTCAAGGAAAATGGCTTCATCCTTGCGGTGGTTCCGCTATCATGTGCCCGTATGGAATATTCCGCGGTAATTTTCGACCTCGATGGGACGCTGCTGGATACGCTGGAAGACCTGGCCGATTCGATGAACACGGCCCTGGCGGCGCAGGCCCTGCCCACGCATCCGCTGGAGTCGTACAAGGTCTTTGTCGGCGACGGGCTGGAGATGTTCACCCGCCGTTCGCTGGGCCAGCGCGGCACTGACGACGAACTCGTGCGACGAACCATCGAACTGCAGCGCGACCGTTACGCCCGGTGCTGGGCCGATCGGACGCGGCCGTATCCGGGCATCGCCGACCTGCTCGATGCGTTGACCGCCAGGGCGCTGCCAATGTCGGTCCTGAGCAACAAGCCCCACCCTTTCACGCTCAAGTGCGTGCACAAACTGCTGAAGGCGTGGCGTTTTGCGGCGGTCGAGGGCGCCCAGGACGGCGTGCCTCGCAAGCCCGACCCGGCCGCGGCGGTGGCCATCGCGGCGCGGCTCAATGTGCCGTGCGATCGCATCCTCTACCTCGGCGACACCAACACCGACATGCAGACGGCCGTGGCTGCGGGCATGTACGCGGTGGGCGTGCTGTGGGGTTTCCGCCAGGGGGCGGAGCTCACCGCCGCCGGCGCACAAACGCTGCTCGCCCACCCGATGGATCTGCTCAAGCTGCTGTGATGATCCTTTGAACTCCTGGAGTATCATTAGTTCAATGGCTCCAACACCAACTCCATCCGGCGGCGGCAAGAAGATTCAGATCGTGGGGATCATCGCGATATTTGCCGCCTTGGGCGCGACGATATGGCTGGTCGTGCGGCGCATGGATTCGACGCCCGCCGGGCCCGACAGCGCCGTCGAGGCGCGCCCGCGATCGGGTGCGGGCGGTCTGCCGATCAACATCGTCGGCCCCGACCTGCCGATGGTGGCCGCCCAGACGAACCTGCGCAACATCTACGGACAGATGCTCAGCTACGCCCACGACCACCGAGGCCTCTTTCCGCCCAAACTCGCCGACTTGCGCGACCTGCCGGCGAACATTCTCGTCAGCGTCAGCGATCGAGAAGTCGCCCTGGTATATCTTCCCGGGCAGCAGACAGACTCCCGGCACGACAACATCCTGGTTTACGACCCGGTGTCCATCAGCAGCCGATACGTGGCCCTGACTGTCGGCGGCGACTTGATCGTGCTGCCCTCGCGTCAGGATCTCGACACCCGCCTGGCAAAGCAGAAGAACGCACCGGCGCAGTGAGTTTGCTATCGAGTCTTGGGCAGACCCGACGGAATCTCGCCCAGTTCCTTGAGATGGGCGATGAGTCGTGCGGCTACCTTGTGAGCACTTACCTGACGTATCAAGATGAGGATGTTATTGAGTTGTTGAAGCGACAACAGCAGAGAAAAGAACGCCACGCAGCCGTGGAACAAGACAAACATCGCCCCAATATGGCGGGTTGATGCACTGAGACTTTCCGACTGCTGCAATTGTGTTGGCATACTCAGTGTCACCAACTCCTTCCACGAGGAGAAATGATAGGTCTCGATCGCTGCCAGCATGAGCCCGCAGGCCCCTACGCACACTGAAAGCAGAACAAAAAGGATAAAGCCATCAATGGCCCAGTAAAACACAGTTCGCCTGCTACCCTTTTCAATTCGTTCAAGTGCTTTCCGTTCTGTGATGCTCATTTCCATCATGTGAAGCCCCTTTAGCAGGCAGTGCTAACTCACAACTCGCCGCACGGCGGCGATGTGTTTGGGCGTGGTGCCGCAGCAGCCGCCCAGGAAATTGGCGCCGGCTTCGATCAGCGACTTGCCGGCGGCGGCGAAGTCCTGGGGGCTCATGGGGAAGAAGGTCTTGCCGTCGGGTCCGCGCTGGGGCAGTCCGGCATTGGGCTTGATCCAGATCGGCAGGGCGCTGGCCGCTCGGAAGAGCCGGGCGACTTTCACGAACCCCGCCGGGCCTGCGCCACAGTTGGCGCCGATAGCCGCGGCGCCGTGCTCTTTCGCCACGGCAGCCATGTCGCCCGGGGTGTTGCCCATCATGGTAGCCGTGCCGTCGGGACCCGATGCGAAAGTCATCGAGACCACTACCGGCAGGTCCACTGCTTCACGCACCGCGCGAAGTGCCAGCGAGATCTCGTCGAGCTGCGCGAAGCTTTCCAGCAGGATCGCGTCGACGCCGCCTTCAGCCAGGGCGACGGCCGCTTCCGCGAAAGCCGCTGCGATCTCGGCCTCGGGCGCCTCCTGCATCATCATGATCTTGCCGGTGGGTCCCATCGAGCCGAAGACCTTGACGGCGTCGCCGGCCTCGCGGCGGCTGATGGCCGCCCCGGCGCGGGCGAGTTCGGCCGTGCGGTCGGCAAGGTGGTGCGAGCCCAGGATGAAGCGGTTGGCGCCGAAGGTGTTGGTGAGGATGACGTCGGAGCCGGCCTGCACGTAGGAACGGGCGACGGCCGCCACGGCGGCGGGATTCTCCACGTTGAGCAGTTCCGGCGAAGCCCCGGCGACAAGGCCGGCGGTTTGCAGTTCAGTGCCCCAGGCGCCGTCGCTGACGCGGATGGTTTTGGCGAAGGTCTTCAGGTCGAGCATGATCTCACGGCTCCTTCGGGCGCGGAGCGGCCCGCAGCTTGGCGCGAAGAGGTTCCTGTTCGGGATTAAGCGACAGCGACCGCATCCAGGCCTCGCGGGCCTGACGCAGGAAGTGCTCCTTCTGCGTCGATTCGTACACGGCCATGTGCAAGTCGCCCAGATAGGCCCACGCGGCGGGGTCGGAGGAGTTGAGCTTCGTCACGCGCGTCGCGGCCAAGATCGCCCGGCCGTAGCTGCCGGCAGCCTGCGCGGCGGCGGCATAGTTCTTCCAGTTGTCGACGTTGTCGCCCTGGAGCGCGGCGGCCTTGCCGTAGGCTTCCATCGCGCCTTCGTCGTCGCCCAGATCGATGAGCACCTGGCCGAGAATGGCGTAGGCTGAGGGCAGCGAGTCGGTGCGGCTCACGACGCCTTTAAGATGATAGCGGGCGTCGTCGAGCTTGCCATGTGCGGCCAGCACCATCGCCAGATTGTAGCGGGCCCGCACGTCATCGGCGTTCTGCTTGAGCAGGGTGATGAACTCCTGCTCGGCCTCGTCGAACCGCCCCAGCCGCGACATCGCCACCGCCAGGTTGAACCGCGCGGTGTGGTCGTCTTTCCGCAGCGCCAGGATGCGCTGATAGGCCAGCATGGCCGGCAGATTGTGCCCGCCGGCCGTCAGCGTGGTGGCCAGCCCGCACAAGGCATCGTAGTCTTTGGGGCGGCGTTCGAGCAGCCGCCGGAACGCTGCCTCGGCCCCACTCAGATTGCCTGCCGCCAAGGCGGCGTCGCCCTCGACAAGGTCGGCGTCCAGCGGACCGGACGCGGATCGCGATGCCGCCAGCCGTTGCGGCGGCAGAAATTCCTGCGCGGCTACCGAAACCCGCGCCGCCTCGACGGCCTGCATAGTCTGCGACGGCCGAGTGGCCGAGACCCTTCGGCTTCCGATCGAAACGATCCGATCCCCGGGCTGCAATCCGGCCACCGGTGATTTTCGCCCGTCTTTCTGTTCCCGCCCGGCTTGAGCGGCCTTGGCCGGCAGTGGCGCAGAGGCAGGTGCCGAAGTGGGGGATGTCCCCTTCCTGCACCCGCCAAGAATCGCGGCCACGCCGATGGCAACCAGGATGGTCAAATCCATAAATCGCATGGCCCACATTGTACCGGCGAACCGGCCGGGATGGCGATACACGTTTTTGTTTCCGGGGGATTAGTTAGCCGCTGAGGTCGCTGAGGACGCCCATATCGTCGTGGCGGTAACTTTTTTCAGATTTTCTAAAGATTTTTCCGTTGCTGCTTTGCCGCAGGTGCTATACATTTTGCAAAGCGTAAAGAGTAGTAGCCGGTCGACCGTGAGCGCAGCACTTGAGACCTTTATGGATGCGATAGACACAAATCCGCAGACACCTGCCGGCAGCTCCTCGGACGGCGTGGGGTCTGGTGGCGGCATAACGCCTGCGGCGAGTCGCGGCGGTCGGCGACGGCCGCCTAAGGTCTATCGCATCAGCGAACTGGCCGACTATCTCGGCGCCAGCCGCCAGACGATCCACAACTACACGGCCATGGGGCTGCTGCAGGAATGCGGCTGGACCCGCGGCGGGCACCGGCTCTATGACGAGTCGGCGTTCGAGCGATTGGATTCGATTGAAGAGTTGAAGGCCTCGGGCATGAAGCTCGGGCAGATTCGCCTGCGGCTTTCGGGCGCGCCGGCGACGTAGTGCTCTGTCATGGATGATCGAGCGGGTGGCACGCGTTCTTGCCGTGCCACTCAACTTGCGGTCACGGAGGACCGCGTGGTGAAGGTGCTGTACAAACTTTGGCTGAGGCTCAAGGCCCAGGCGACGGTCACCGGCCGCATCTGGCAGGCGGCCCTTGCTGCGCTGGCCGTGCTGGCGGTGGCGGGGGGCATCTGGCTGATGGCCAGCGACGCTGCCCCGCAGCGCAAGGCCGTCTTTAACCAGCCTCTGCCGGCCGAGCACGTCAAGAACGCCGCCGCCATGCTCTCCGGCGGGGGCATCGAGTGCCAGATCGTCGGCGGGCGATTGCTCGTGCAGCCCGACGCGCTGCCGGCGGCGCGTAAGATCCTCACCGACGCCTCACTGACGCCGCAGGATCTCGCGGCGCAGGCGGCTTCGTCTCAGGAAGACATCTGGCTGTCGGAATCGCAGCGTTCACAGCGCGCCGCGGCCGCCAAGGCCGAGCGGCTCTCGCGCCTGATCGGCCAGTTCCCCGACGTCGAGTACGCCGAGGTCATCTTCGAGGGCGGCCGCGCCGGCAAGATCGGCCAGCCCGCAGTCGCGGCCACCGCTGCGGTCAACCTCCGCATGCGGGCCCAGGCGCGCATGAGCGCCCAACTCGTCAACGCCATCGCCGACCTGCTGGCCGGCAGCAACGCCGGACTGGAGCGCACTGCCGTGTGCGTGATCGACCAGCGCGGGCGCAGCTACCGGCCAGGCGACGAGACGCTGGCGCAGGAAGACCGGCTGGCCAACCGCGCCCGCGTGGCCGACTACTGGCAGCAGCGCATCGCCGGGGCCCTGACGTACGTGCCGGGCCTGACTGTCACCGCAGCGGTGCAGGGCGAGTCTTGCACCGCCGCGTCACTGCTGGCGCCGCGGAGCTATTTCGAGGCCATCGCCGCCAGCCGTAATCTCGACATTCAGCAAGTCACGCGCGATGAGTCGGCACGGATCGCCGCCGCCGCGGCGCGAATCATCGGGGCCGACGCCAAGGCCGTCAGCGTCGACTGCTACACCGACGCGCTATCGGGCAAAGCCCTCGCGGCAGCATTTGTGGGCCCGCCGCAGCAGGGCCGTAGCGGCTGGGCTGTCGCCGGCTCGGGTGTGCTGGTTGCGGCGGGGGTCTTCTGCATCATCGCGGCCGTGCGTCGCCGCCGTCGTGCCAGGGCTCGCACCGCGGCCGAGCAGGTGGCGCAGCCGCCGTGCGAGATTACGGCCGAGGAGAGCAAGATTCGCCGGCTGGAGCTCCTGGCCGACGACGATTTGCTGTGGGTGCTGGCGGCCGAGCAGACGCAGACGATCGCCATCGTGCTTTCGCGGATGAACCCGCGGCGGTCGGCGGCGATGCTGGCCGCGCTCGATGCCCCGATCGCTCGGCAGGTGGTGATGCACCTGGCGCACCCGCTAACGGTCGACGAGCGAACGGTGCAGGACGTGCTGGATACGCTCATCGACCGCCTCAACGCCCTCCACACTCCGCAGGGCCAGGGCGAGGCCGTCATTCGCGACATCCTCACGCACGCCGGCGGTGCCGCCGGCGGGACCGTGATGGACCTGGTGGCCTCGAGTCAGCCGCAACTGGCCCGCAACATCCGCCGCGACATGCTGGGGTTCGAAGACCTCGAACTTGTCGACGACGACGAACTCCGCGCCGCACTGGCCGCACTCGATCCGCAGGTGCTGGCCGTGGCGATGCGCACAGCGGGCCAGGCCATCCGCACGAAAATCTTCCACTGCATCGGCGGCCGCGCGACGCGAGACCTGCGCCGCCAGATGGACACGCTGCCGCCGGTGCGGCTGAGCGAAGTGGAAGCCGCCCAGGACCACGTCGCCCGCATGGTTCGCCGCTGCGGCAGCACGCTCGACGAAGCACGGGAGGCCGCCGCCACATGAACGCCTCCAAGACAGCCTGGATCATCCAAGCCGCCGCGTGCGGCGACGCCGGCGCGCCCGAGTTGGCCCTGCCGGACTTCGAGGCCGCGGGCAAAGAAATTCTCGACCAGGCCCGCTTGCAGGCTCAGCAGATCGTCGCCGCCGCACAGGCGCAGCTCGAGTCGGCCCAGACCAACTACAACCGCAGCGCCTACGAGCAAGGATTCCAGCGCGGCCAGACCGAAGGCTACGCTCACGGCCTGCGGCAGGCGGCCCAGAAGAGCCAGTTGCGAATGTCCGCCCTGGCGCAGGCGGCAGGCAAGATCGTGGACGAACTGGCCGCGGCCGCCGGGCAGGTCCAGCAGGACCGCCAGGAGCAGTTGCTGCGATTCGGCATCGAGCTGGCGCGGCGGATCGTGGGCGAAGTGGCGGCCGTGGACACTCGCGCGGCGCTGGTGAACCTGCGCCGGGCGATGGAGCTGGCCAGCGACGCCGACGAGATCATCGTGTGCGTCAATCCTGGGCAGCTTCCGGCGCTGGAGCAGGAAGGCCAGCGCCTCTGGCGGCAGCTCGCCCGCGCCGGCCGCGTGCGGTTCGAGGCCGACAGCAGCATTGCCGCCGGCGGCGCGCGAGTGCTGACGCGCTGCGGGGCGGTCGACGCGACCATCGAAACGCAACTGCGGCGGGTCGCCCAGGCGCTGCTCGGTCGGCCCAGCGAGCCACAGCAAAATACGACCGGCCGGTACATCCCGGCCGCGGATACGAGCGTGCATGCAGATATTTGAGCGACAATCCGAGGCGCTGGACCGCATCGAGCCGGTGGACATCACCGGCCGCGTGGAGGCGGTGCGCGGGTTGACGGTCAGCGTGGCCGACTTCGCCGTGCCGCTGGGGGCGGGCTGCCGCCTGGCGTGCGCCGGCGGCGGGCTGGACGCCCGCGTGATCGGCTTCGACGGGCGCAGCACGCTGGTGATGCCGGCCGGGGCCATGACGGGCATCCGCCGCGGCGACCTGGTGCACTGCACCTTCGCCGAGCAGACCGTCGGAGTGTGCGAAGGACTGCTGGGGCGCGTGCTCGACGGCCTGGGGCGCTGCATCGACGGCCTGCCGGCGCCGGCCGCGCCGATGCCGCAGAGCCTGTGGCCGCAGCCCATCGCCCCGCTGTCGCGGCGGCGCATCGACACGCCGCTGCCCTCCGGCGTGCGGGCCATCGACGCGATGCTCACCGTCGGCCAGGGGCAGCGCATGGGCATTGTCTCCGGCAGCGGCGTGGGCAAGAGCGTGCTGCTGGGCATGATCGCCCGCCGCGCCATCGCCGACGTGACGGTGGTGGCGCTGATCGGCGAGCGCGGCCGCGAGGTACGCGACTTCGTCGACAAGGAACTTGGCAGTGACGCCCTCAAGCACTGCGTCGTGATAGCCTCGACGAGCGACGAGCCGCCGCTGCTGCGCGTGCAGGCCGGCGCGGTCGCTACGGCTGTGGCTGAATACTTCCGCGACCGCGGCGCCAACGTGCTGCTGGTGATGGACTCGCTGACGCGCCTGGCGTCGGCCCAGCGCCAGATCGGCCTGGCCGCGGGCGAGCCGGCGACCGTGCGAGGGTACACACCTAGCGTCTTCAACCTGCTGCCGCAGTTGATGGAGCGCTGCGGCCGCACGGCGGCGGGATCGATCACCGGTTTCTACACGGTGCTGGCCGAGGAAGGCGACGCGGGCGACCCGCTGGCCGACGCCGTGCGGGCGGTGGCCGACGGGCACATCCACCTGACGCGCACGCTGGCCAACCGCGGGCACTGGCCGGCCATCGACATTGTCACCAGCGTATCGCGCGTGATGGACGAGGTCGCCGCGCCGGAACATCAGGCGGCGGCCGCTCGCGTGCGGCGACTGGTCGGGCTCTATCGCGAGGTCGAAGAGTTGCTCAACCTGGGCGTCTATCAGGCCGGGGCCAATCCGCAATATGACGAAGCCATCGCCGCCCGCGACGCCATCGACGCCTTCTTGACGCAGGACGTGGCCGAGCCGTGCGACTTCGACCAGACCATCGCGTCACTGCAAAAGCTTGCGGTCGCCGACGAACCGCAAGAAACAGGAACGTACCTCCATGACCGACCGACGCACGCAATGCGCTGACATGCTGGTGCGGTTTCGCCGCCGGCAGCAAGACCAGGCTGCAGCGGTCCTGGCGCGCACGTACCAGGACCTGACAGCCCTGCGGAGTCGGCTGGCGGCGCTGGACGGCTCGCTCGATGAGCACGACGCGGCGGCACGGCGCAGTTTGCTCTCGCCAGCCGGCCAGGGCGTTCCGGCCGGATACCGCGTGAGCGTGGATGGCATTCGGGCCGCGATGGGCGGTCTGAAGCAGCAGGCCCGCGACGGCGAGCAATCGCTCGTGCGCAGCCGCAAGGCCCTGCTCGACGCGGTGCTGCTGGTGCGGGTGGCCCGGGCGCTGGCCGACCGCCGCCGCCGGCAGCAGTGCCTGCGTGAGACGGCGTTGGCCGCCGCGGCTGCCGACGAAGCGTACGCCGCGCGATCCGCAGGCGAGGGCGTGCAATGACGACGCAACAGGAAACACAGACTGCCGTACGCATCGACCTGGGCAGGGCGTGGCTGAACGCGGCGGCGCTGCGGGAGTTGGCGCCCGGCTCGATCGTCACGCTCGATACGCCTGCGGCCGGGGCGGTCGAAATAAGCCGCGACGGCGCAGCGACGGCAGTGGGCACGCTGGTGAGCGTGCAGGACCGCCTGGGCGTGCGGATAGACGGCGCGAGAACGACATGAAACGTGCAGGGAAACAACAAGACGCGGGCGAGACGTCCGCGACATGCGCGACGGGTGCCACGCACAACTCCGTTGTGCGTGTCCCTGAACTCCCAGTCGGGTGGCATGGCGACACGCGTTTTTGTTTCAAGCGGGTCGCCATGATCGTCGCAGCGGCGATTCTTCTGACAGCCACAACCATCATGGCCCAGAGCGCCCCGGCAACGACGGACGTCTCCACGCGGCCGCTGCAGTCGGTCGAGGAGCGGCCCATCGGCAAGGGGACTGCCCCAGGCGCCGAGTGGGACCTGCTGCGCACGGCGGGGGCTCTGGCGGTGGTAATCGCCCTGATCCTGCTTGTCCGCTCGGCGATGAAGCGCATGGGCGGCCAGCGAGTCGGCGTGCGGGGCGGCGCAGCCATCGAGATCGTCGCCCGCCGCAGCGTGACGTACCGGCACCAGGTGATCCTGGTCCGCATGGGCCGCCGCCTGGTGCTGGTGGGCGTGGGCCCCGAGCAGATGACGACGCTGTCGGAAGTGACGGACGCGGATGAAGTGGCGGCGCTGCTGGGCACGCCGGCGGCGCAGACGCCCGCGAAAGAGTCTATCGAACCGAAATGAGTTCAAAGAAAAACATCCTTGCTGCGGTGGTGCTGGCGGCTGCGGTGTTCGCGCCGCAGTCGGCGCCTGCCGCGCCGCAAGCGGCGACAGCGCCCGCCGCCGCTGCGGCGACTGGGATATCGCTGCCGAGCCTGTCGAGTCCGCAGGATGCGGGCAACGCCCTCAAGTGGGTCGCCCTGGTGACGGTGCTTTCCGTCGCGCCGGCGGTGGCGATTTTGATGACGTGCTTCACGCGGATCGTCGTCGTGCTGGGGCTGCTGCGCCAGGCGATGGCGACCAATCAGTTGCCGCCCAACCAGGTGCTCTTCGGCTTGGCGCTGCTGATGACGGTGGTCGTGATGTCGCCGGTCTATTCGGCGGTGTATCGCGACGGAATCGAGCCGTATCTCGCCGGCCGTGCGCAGGGCGAGGCGGCGCTGGCCGCCGGCGCCGCGCCGGTGCGGACGTTCATGATCCGCCAGATCGAGGCCTCCAACAGCCAGAACGACGTGGTGCTGTTCCTGGACGCCAAGCAGAGCGAGGCCTCGCGCGCGGGCAAGCTGACGTGGAAGGATGTGCCCACGCCGGCCGTGATCGCGGCGTTCGTCGTCAGCGAGCTCAAGACCGCCTTCTGGATCGGCTTCCGCGTGTACCTGCCGTTCCTGGTGGTGGACCTGCTGGTGGCGTCGGTGTTGACGTCGATGGGCATGCTGATGATGCCGCCGGTGATGGTCTCGATTCCGTTCAAACTGCTGCTGTTCGTGCTGGCTGACGGGTGGCACCTGGTCGTCGGCACGCTGATGCAAAGTTTCGCACAAGGATAACGATGGACGCCGCACACGCAATGGATCTGGCCCGCGAGGCCCTGAAGGTGACGCTGGTCGTTGGCGCGCCGATGCTCGTGGCGGCGCTGGTGATCGCACTGATCGTCAGCCTGCTGCAGGCGGCCACGCAGATCCAGGACCAGGCGTTGACCTTCGTGCCCAAGCTGATCGCCGTGGCGGTGACGGCCTCGCTGGCGGGGCACTGGATGCTGACGCGGCTGGTGGAGTTCGCGCGAGCGATGTTCGGGACAGGATGATGGATTTGTCGCAGTACACAACCTGGGGCTGGACTCTGGCGCTGCTGATGGCCCGCATCGGCGGGCTGTTCGTTATCGCGCCGGTCTTCAGCAGCTCGGTGCTGCCCGCCCGCCTGCGATATCTGCTGTGCGTGGCCTTGGCGCTGGGTGCAGCTGCGCAGATCGCCACGCCGCTGGCCATGCCCGTCTCGACGGGTGCGGGGCTGGTCGCGCTGGCCGTCGAGGCGCTGATCGGGTCGGTGATCGGCCTGGCCGCGCGGGCACTGCTGTCAGGTATCGAAGTGGCGGCTGCCCTGATCGGTCAGCAGATGGGCCTGACGCTGGGGCAGGTGTATTACGCAGACGCCGCCGACGGCGAAGGCGGCGACGATCCGCTGACGCGGCTGATGTACCTGCTGGGCATCGTGGTGTTCCTGGCTGTCGGCGGGCACCGCGGTCTGCTGAGCGGGCTGATGGGCACGTTCACTGCCGTTGCGCCGGGCGCCATCGGTAGCGGGCAGGGCATGCTGAACATCGCCATGTCGGTGCTGGCGGCCTCGTTCGTGATGGCCATCAAGATCGCCGCCCCGGTGGTGGTGACGCTGCTGGTGATCGGCGTGGTGCTGGCGGTGGTCGGACGCACGATGCCCCAACTGAACATCCTGACCGTCGGCCTGCCGGCCCAGGCGCTGGTGGGCCTGATCGCCCTGGCCGGCGGCCTGGCGCTGATGCTGCCGATGATCGAACGCGGCGCCGATATGCTCGGCGCCAAGGCCGCGCAGCTCGCCGCCGGCGGGTGAAGAAAGACTGACCACAGAGGCACAGAGAAGAACGAGTGAATGAAAAAGCAACAACAGGATGGATGCGAGCGACGGGTGGCATGGTGACCCGCAAGGAACAGCAACGCATGTCGCCATGCCACCCGGTTCTTGTTTTGTTTCTTACCTCTGCGCCCTCTGTGCCTCTGTGGTGAGTTGTTTGAATGAGTGAAGACGCTACATCCCGGACCGAGATGCCGACGCCCCTGCGGTTGCAGGAGGCCAGGCGGCGCGGAGAGGTTGCGCGCAGCGCGGACTTCTCCGGCGCGATCGTCGTCTTTGGCAGCTTGATGCTGTTGATGGCGTTGGCCGGGTCGCTCACGAACGCGATGAGGGAAATGTTCTCAGCGAGTCTGGACGCCGCGGGCAAGAGCGCCCCCAGCGCGACGGGGGCGTTTGAGATCGCCGGCCTGGGCAGCGTGCTGTGGCTGGGCGGGGCGCTGTGCCTGGCCGCGGCGCTGCTGGCGATCGGCGCTGGGCTGGGACAGGTCGGCCCGCTGATGACAGGCGAGCCGGTCAAGTTCGACCTGTCGCGCGTGGGCTTGATGAAAGGATTGAAAGGGCTCTTCGGCCGCCGCGTGTGGGTGCGCGTGGGGTTGGGCCTGGCGAAAGTGACAGCCGCAGGGGCGATTGCATGGGCGGCGCTGTCGCCGCTGGGGATCATGACGGCCTTGCCGACGTCGGGGGGCAGCGAGGAGATAGCGGCCTGGGGCGGCGGGGCGGTGCTGAAGGTGGCAATCCGGGCGTCGGCGGCGCTGCTGGCGCTGGCGGTGGTGGACCTGTTCTACCAGCGATGGCAGTTCCGCCAGGACCTGAAGATGACGCGGCGCGAGTACCTCGACGACATGCGAAAGATGGAAGGCGACCCGCAGATCCGCCTGGCTCGGCGGCGGGAAATGAGCAAACGGCGCGGGCGGGCATCGCTGCGCAAGCCGACGGAGGGCAGCGATGGCTGACCTGAACGACACCATGAACGGCGCCGCGCGGGTGCTGGCGCGATACCGCGGGCTGCTGTTGCCCGGCGGGGCTGCCCTGCTGGTGCTGGTGCTGCTGGTGCCGCTGCCGCCGCTGCTGATGGACGTGCTGCTCTCGGCCAACATCGCCCTCTCGGCGATCATTTTGATGACGGCCATCGCCGTGCACAGCCCGCTGGAGTTCAGCGTGTTCCCCTCGGTGCTGCTGGGAGCGACGCTGCTGCGGCTGGTGCTCAACATCGCCACGACGCGGCTGATCCTGACGGCTGGGGCAGGCGGGGCCGATGTCGAGACGGCGCGCCTGGCGGCCGGGCACGTGGTCTGGTCGTTCAGCCAGTTCGTCACCAGCGGCAGCCTGGCCGTGGGCGTGATCCTCTTCGCGATCATCGCGGTGGTGCAGTTCGTGGTGATCACCAAAGGCGCCGCCCGTATCAGCGAGGTGGCCGCGCGGTTCGTGCTCGACGCAATGCCCGGAAAGCAGATGGGCATCGACGCCGACGTCAACGCCGGGACCATTGATGAGTCGCAGGCCCACCAGCGCCGCCGCAAGATCGCCCGCGAGGCCGATTTCTACGGCGCGATGGACGGCGCGTCCAAGTTCGTCCGCGGCGACGCGGTGGCGGCTGTGGTCATCGTGCTGGTCAACATCGGCGGCGGGCTGTACGTGGGCATGGTCCAGTACTCCTGGGGGTGGGAGCAGACGCTCGACCTGTTCACGCGGCTGACCATCGGCGACGGGCTGGTAGCCCAGATTTCGGCGCTGCTGGTCAGCGTGGCCGCGGCGCTAATCGTTTCGCGCAGCATGGACCGCACCAACTTTGCCGAGCAGGTGATCGGCCAGTTGATCGCACGCCCGATCGCACTGGCCGTGACGGCGGGGTTCTTGGCCGCTCTCATGCTGACGCGCCTGCCCAAGGTGCCGCTGCTGTTGATGGGGGCCGGATGCGCGGGACTGGCGCTGCTGTTGTCACGGCGGCGCGTGTTGCCCGCGGCAAACGCGTCGAGCATCTCGACCGTCTCTAAGCCCGCGGCCGACGACAAAGAACTCAAAGGCCTGCTGGCTGTCGAGGCGATGGAACTGGACCTGGGTTTCGCGCTGCTGTCGCTGGCCGACAAGACACGCGACGGCGACCTGCTGGACCGCCTGGCCGGCCTGCGGCGCGACGTGGCGCTGGAACTGGGTCTGATCGTTCCCTCGATCCGCATTCGCGACGATATGCGTCTGCGGGCGCACGAGTACGTCGTCAAGATTCGCGGCGCTCGCGTCGGCGGCGGCATGCTGTACCCGGGGCAACTTCTGGCCGTCGCGGCAGGGGCGACCACCGGTCAACTTCTGGGGCGACAGACCATCGAGCCGGCATTCGGAACGGCGGCGGTGTGGATCGCTGCCGACCAGGTCGCTACGGCCGAGTCGCTCAACTACACGGTCATCGAGCCGGCCGACGTTCTCATGACGCACCTGGGGCAGATGATCCGCATCCACGCCGCCTCGCTTCTGACGCGCCAGCAGGTGGCCGCCACGGTCGAGGCACTCCGCGGCCGGGCGGAGGCGCTGGTCAAAGAGACGCTGGCCAAGCTGCCGCTGGCCCGCATCCACAAGGTCCTGCAGCATCTGCTGGGCCAGGGCGTATCGGTGCGCGACCTGGAGACGATCCTCGAAGCACTGGCCGAGCGACCGGTCGAGGAGCCGATCGAAGAAGCGTGCGATTACATCCGCCGCCAGCTCGGCCCGGCGCTGTCGCAACAGTACTGCGCCGCCGACGGGGCCCTGTGGTGCCTGTGCCTGGACGAGAAGACCGAACAGTCCGCAGCCCGGGAGCTCGGACTCGGCGGCGGGGTGCTCTCGCCAGCTTTGGCCGAGACGCTCGCCCAGGCGGTTTCGGCCGGAGCAAGCCGGCTACGAGTGGGGGGCCATCGTCCGGTGGTGCTCTGCCGGCCCATGCTGCGCAGGGCCCTGGCCGGCGCGGTGGCGACGGCGGTTCCGGCGGCGGTGGTTCTGGGATACGACGAAGTCTCCGGCGTGCAGGTGCAGCCGGTGACGATCACGGAAGATCATTATGAACGCGAAGAACTATAAAGCAGCGACGATGGCCGAGGCTCTGGCGGCGGTCAAGGGCGACCTGGGACGCGACGCGGTGATCCTGCGCACGCGCCGCTGCCGCATCGGCGGGTGGATGGGCATTGGCTCGCGGCGGGCGTGGGAGATCACCGCCGCCCCGCACAGCGGCCTCCTGCCGCCCCTGACCGGCGTCTATGCCAGCGATGCGCCCGCCCCGGCCGGGCGGCTCGATGGGCAGATCGCCGAGATCAAGATCCTCGTCGAGCAGTTGGCCCGCCGGCCTGCGTCGGCGGCGGTCCAGAGACCGATGGTGCTGCAGAAGCTGCACGACCACCTGCTGGCGCAGGATGTCGAGGCGGCGCTGGCGGCCGAACTCATCGACCAGACCGCCCGCGACCTGACCGGGCAGCAGATGCAGGATGAATCCGCCGTCCGCACGGAACTGCGGAAGCGCATCGCCGCGCGCATCCGTACTGCTCCGCTGGCCGAGAGTGCCGCCGGCCCCAGAGTCATCGCCTTCGTCGGGCCCACCGGCGTGGGCAAGACCACCACCATCGCCAAGCTCGCCGCCAACTTCAAAATCGCCCAGCACAAGAGCGTCTCGCTGATCACCATCGACACTTACCGCATCGCGGCGGTCGACCAACTCAAGACCTACGCCGACATCATCGAGGTGCCTATCCAGGCGGTGCTGAGCCCGACCGAGATGCGCCGAACGATCAAGGCCGCCACGGCCGCCGACGTCATCCTTATAGATACCACCGGGCGCAGCCCCGGCGACCAGCTCCGCCTGGGCCAGCTGCGCAGCTTTCTGGACGCCGCCGAGGCTGACGAGGTTCACCTGGTGGCATCGGCCACGGGCAACCAGGCAGCCACGCGGCGGGCGGTGGAGAAGTTCGCCGGCATCGGCGCCAACCGCCTCACGCTGACCAAGCTCGACGAGGCCGTCACGTACGGCCTGGTGCTGAACATGATCGAGGCCAGCAAGGCCCCGCTGAGTTACACGACGTTCGGCCAGGAAGTGCCCGACGACATCGCCCCAGCCAAGGCCGACCGCCTGGCGCAGATGATCCTGGGCGAGGTGGTCTCATGAGCGAGCACGTCGATCAAGCCCAGCGCCTGCGCTCGCTGATGCAGCAGCGCCGCACGCACACCATCGCCGTCGCCAGCGGCAAGGGCGGCGTGGGCAAGAGCTGCGTCGCCGCGAACCTGGCGATTCTGATCTCGGCTGCCGGGCACCGCGTCGCGCTGGTCGACGCCGATCTGGCGTTGGCGAACCTCGACATCATGCTTGACGTCGATGCCGCATCGGACCTGTCGCGCGTCATCGAGGGCGCCGGCCATGTCAGCGACATCGTCATGAACCTGCCCTGCGGCCTGCAGTTCGTCCCCGGCGCCAGCGGCCTGCCGCGCCTGGCCGACCTGAGTGCCTTCGATCGCGCGAGGCTGCTGGAGGAACTCTCGGCCCTCGAGGCCGACAACGACGTCGTTGTCATTGACTGTGGCGCCGGCATCGGTCCGGAGGTGCTGAGTTTCGCCGCCGCGGCAGACACCGCCGTCATCGTCACTACGCCCGAGCCCACAGCCGTCACCGACGCCTACGCGCTGATCAAAGTCCTCACCCGCGCCAACGCGTCCTGTGCGATGACCGTGGTGACCAACCAGGCCCGAAATGCCGCCGAAGGCCGCGCGACCTGTTCGCGAATCGCCAACGTCGCTAAGCAGTTCCTGGACGTGCAGGTGGCCCAGGGCGGGTACGTCATCAGCGATCCGAAAATGTCCTTGGCTGTGCGGCAGCGCCAGCCGCTCGTGCTGGCGTATCCACAATGCCCCGCCAGCCGCTGCCTGGCTGACATAGCCCGCATGCTCTGCAGCAGCCGCCTGGACGATGTCGGACGCGAGGGATTCTTCAAACGAGTCGCCGGATGGCTGAAGTGAAAGAATATTTCATAAAGTGGCTTGACAGAATATAGGTAGTGTATAGAATATACATAACATGTAGAACATGGGTAATATGATCCGCGTAACGAAAAAAAATTTCCAATTTCCTAAGATAATGTCACAAAGGAACTTGATGAGCACTTATCGCATTGTTAATATCATCAGGCACATGGCCAAGGATGGCCTGGGCATTGATGGAAGGAGCCTATCATGCCGCCAGTAGCACGGAAGAAGTTGTCTCCAGAGCAACTCGAACATTGGTGGAAACAGTTCAGAAAAACTGCCGACGAAGAGTCGCGCAACCAACTGTTGGAGTACTACCTGCCGCTTGTGAAGTACACGGCCGAGCGGGTGTACACCAAGCTGCCGGAAGAGGTTGACGTCGACGATCTGATTTCGGCCGGCATCTTCGGGCTGATGGACGCGCTGACGGCGTTCGACGAAGGCCGCGGCGTCAAGTTCGAGACGTATTGCAGTCCGCGCATCCGCGGGGCCATCCTCGACGAATTGCGATCGATGGACTGGGTGCCGCGCCTCGTCCGCAGCCGCGCTCACAAGCTCAATCTCGCCTCGCGCGAGCTCGAGGCGCAACTCGGACGCAGCCCGACCAATTCAGAATTGGCCAAGCGCATGAAGCTGTCGATGAGCGAGTTCGAGAAGGTCAAGCGCGACGCCGCGACGGTGGGGCAGGTCTCGCTGAGCCGCAAGTGGTTCGAGACCGACTCGAGCAAGGACGTGCGCGAGATCGACGTGCTCGAAGACAAGCGCAGCGACGACCCGCTGCATGTCGCCCAGGGCAAGGACATCAAGGACCTCCTGACGCGCGGCCTCAGCCGCGCCGAACGGCTCATCATCGTCCTGTACTACTACGAAGAGATGACGATGAAAGAGATCGGCCAGACGCTCGACCTCTCCGAAAGCCGCGTCAGCCAGATGCACTCAGCCGTCCTGGAACGCCTCAAGAGCCAACTGGACAAACGAAGAAAAGAGTTGCAGCCAGCTTAAGAAAATTGAGTGAGTGCAGCCGCTTGCGCGTGAGGCGCCGAGTTTTCGGCGCCTCACGACCGCAAGGGTCGATTGTGTGCGGCTCATGATTCAGGGTTGAGCGTTCAGCCGGAGAACACGCATGAGCGACTGCATCTTCTGCAAAATTGCCGCCGGGAAGATTCCCTGTGCCAAGGTGCTCGAGGACGAGGCGTGCCTGGCGTTCATGGATATCGGCCCGCTGGCCGAGGGGCACGTCTTGCTGATCCCCAAGGCCCACGCCGAGCAGCTCGACGACATGGAAGCTGCCGGGGCCGGGGCAATGCTCAAACATCTGCCCGCGCTGGTTTCAGCCGTCAAGGCGGCCACGGGGTGCGCCGGGGTCAACGTGCTGCAGAACAACGGCCCTGCCGCGCATCAGGAAGTCATGCACGTGCACGTGCACATCATCCCGCGCAACATCGGCGACGCCTTCCATTTCAACTGGCCCGCCGGACAGTATCCCCAAGGCCGCGCCGGGCAACTCGCCGACGCGATCAAGGCCAATCTGCCATAGAACGCCCACAGGGCAATTACGACCAACCTATTGACGGCGGGGGCGGGTGTGACTAGTATTATCCGCCGATGCAGCGGGGCACGGTGCCCTTGAGGCCTCACATGAACTTGCTGGAACTGGGACAATCGTTTCTCGTTACCGTCTACACCCTGGCGTTGGTGGTGGTCTCGATGTACGGCCTGCACCGCTGGGTGCTGGTGATTCTGTACTTCCGCCATCGCAAGAACGTGCCCACGCCGCCGTCGACGTTCGACCCGCTGCCGCGCGTGACGGTGCAGTTGCCGATGTTCAACGAGAGTCTGGTCGCCCAGCGGATCATCGAGCAGACGTGCCTGATCGACTACCCGCGCGACCGCATGGAAATCCAGGTCCTCGACGACAGCACCGACGAGACGACCGAGATCTGCCGTCGGACGGTCGAAAGCTGCCGCGCCCGCGGGTTCGATGTCAGCTTCGTTCATCGCACCAACCGCCAGGGCTACAAGGCCGGCGCGCTGGAGAACGGGCTCAAGAGCGCTACCGGCGAGTTCGTCACGATCTTCGACGCCGATTTCATTCCCCCGCCGGACATCCTCCAGCGCAGCGTGCATTACTTCACCGACCCGAAAGTCTGCGTCGTGCAGACGCGCTGGGAGCATCTCAACCGCAACGACAGCCTGCTCACCCGCAGCCAGGCGATGTTCCTCGACGGGCATTTCATGATCGAGCACGTCGCTCGCAACCGCAGCGACCGGTTCATGAGCTTCAACGGCACGGCCGGCACGTGGCGGCGCAAGGCCATCGAAGACGCCGGCGGCTGGCGCAACGACACGCTGACCGAAGACCTCGACCTGTCCTACCGTGCTCAGCTCAAGGGCTGGAAGTTCGTCTTCCTGCCCGAGCTGGCCAGTCCGGCCGAACTGCCGCCGGAGATGGACGCCTTCAAGGCCCAGCAGTTCCGCTGGACCAAGGGCGGCGCGCAGACGGCGTTGAAAATGCTCCCGCGATTGCTGCTGTCCAAGGCCCCGCTGAAGGTCAAGATCGAGGGGTTCTTCCACCTGACGGGTTTCACGCTGCATTTCTACATGGCCCTGCTGGTGTTGCTGTTGTTTCCGGCCGCGTGCGTGCGGGCGTCGGCCCATGGCGAAGTCAACGTCTGGCTCACGCTGTTTGACATGACGGTGTTCACGCTGGCGACGCTGTCGGCGACGGTGTTCTACGCCGCCAGCCAGTTCCAGCTTTTCCGCGACTGGCGCACGGCGTTCAAGTTCATGCCGATGCTGATGGCCCTGGGCGTGGGAATGTGCATCTCCAACACCAAGGCTATTTTTGAAGCGGTGCTGGGCAAGCGCAGCGAGTTTGTTCGCACCCCCAAGTACGGCTGCAGCTCCGCCAACGGCGGGGGCGTTACGACGGGCGGCGTTCGACCCAAGCGCAAGAACCATTGGCTGCCATACGTCGAGATGGGGTTTGGCATCTACCTCGGCGCGTGCGCCCTGCTGTCGATGGCCAGCGTGTGGGGCCTGCTGGGCAGCCCGTTCCTGGTCATCTTCGCCTTCGGGTTTTTCTACGTGTCGGTGCTGAGCTTCCAGGCCCGCCGTGAACCGGTAGGAACCGTAGCTAGTGAGCCGGTAGCCAGTCGCCAGTAGCCAGGAAAGACCTTCTCGACAGAGTCTTGTTTCTGCCCGCCACTGGCTACGGGCTACCGATTACTGCCATTGCGAGGGGAGGGACTCGAACCCACATCCCTTTCGGGACCAGGACCTAAACCTGGCGCGTCTGCCAATTCCGCCACCCTCGCGGGAACTTTTCTGCAACTACTGCGTCTAATCATACGAACACGCGGCCGCCGGGCCATAGCGAAAAATGCCCGGGGCCGACATGCCTGAAGAATCCGGCTGTTCCCTCTGCCGCTTGCGGCCTGGCAGTTGTTCGGCAAGCAGAGAACCTGCCAACCCGCAAGCGGCAGTGGCCCGGCCTTGAGGATCGGAGAGAACCTGCTGTTGGGGAGTACTGCCATGAAGATTCCAGTTCAGTGTGACCGGTGCGGGCGGAAGATGCTGATCGGTTCGAGGTCCCGGCGCGGGCGGTGCGCATGCGGGCGCGACGTTTACGTTCCCCAGGCCATCGCGGCCATGCCCGTGACTGTGATTCCCGATGCCCCGCCGCAAGAGCAGGAGCAGCGCGAGTTGCAGCGCTGCGCCGCGGCTGACGGATTGCTTGCGCGGATGTTCCCGTGGCTGGTGAGCGGACTGCTGCACCTGTCGCTGGGCCTGGTCCTGATGCTGGTGGTCGTCATGGTGACGCAGAAGCCCGAGCCGCCGGCGCAGGTGCAGAGTGGTTACAACAGTGCACCGTCGATACGTTTCCGTGACCTGGTGAAGCTGACCGACACGGGTCGTGAATCGACCCGGCTTGACGCCCCCTCCGACCGGGTCTGGAAGAAGCCTGAGCTTGTGGATCCGGGCCGGCCGGACAAGCTCAAACCCGATGTCCGCATTCTTGCCCCGGGGCTGATCCAGAGCGGGCGGCCCACACCGGGCGACGGCGCGATATTCCGCATAGGCACGGCAGACAAACCCGGCGGCGGCCCTCGCGTGCCTGACGGGTTGCCTCCGGACGACACCGTTTTTGTGATCGACCGCAGCGGGTCGATGTCCGACACGTTCAGCTATCTCTGCGACCAGATCAATCGCGAGGTCGCGCGTCTGAGCCCCCGTCAGCGCTTCGCGGTGGTGTTGTTTGACAGCGGCGTGCCTATCGAGTTTCGCCCGAACCTGGCGGCCCCGACGGATGAGGTCCGCCTGGCCTTGGCGCGGTTCCTGTTCCAGGTTAAGCCCACGGGCCAGACCGACCCGCAGCCGGCGCTGAAGCGGGCCTTTGCGGTTCTCAAGGCCTCCCGCGGTCCCACGCGACGGCAGTTGGTGCACCTGCTCACCGACGGGGAGTTTCCCGATAGTGCCAAGGCCCTGGGTCTCGTGCGGGCGTTGAATCCCCAGCGGTTCGTGCAGGTCAACACTTACCTCTACGGCGGCCGCTCGGGCGTGGCCGAAAGCACGCTCAAGACGATAGCGGCCGAAAACCATGGTGGCTTCTTTAACGTGAAAGCGGAATGAGAATAAGCCGGTTGCATTAGCGGCGAAACATCCGCTAGAATAGGGTCGTTTGTTGCAGGGAGATTGACATGGCTGCGGACTTCCGGTGCGAACATTGCGGACAGATGGTGCGGCTTGAAGGCGAGATCGGCAAGTCGGCCCGCTGTCCCCATTGTCAAAAGATGACGGTGGTTCCGGCGGGACTGGCCGCTCTGCCTCGCCCGCACGTGCCGCCCAACGCCGAACGCGGCGTCGTGGCGACGTCTTCTCAGACGCCTCCGCCGGCCCCGGAAGACCAAGAGCCTCTGGAAGAAGAGGGCAGCCATCGCGATGAAGCCATGATGATCGTCATGGCCCGCTCGATGCCCTGGGTCGTCAGCCTGTTCCTGCACGCGGCGCTGGCGCTGATCATGTTCTTCCTGGTGGTGATGGTGATCAATCCGCCCATCGATCCCAAGAAGGTGCTGGTCCCCTCGGCCACGCTGAGCGAAAACCCCGGCGGCAGCTTCAGCACTCGCGAGCAGACCGCCAAGGCCATGAGCAACCGTCCCAAGGCCGCCTCGCCGAACTACTCCAAGAAAGAGTCGGCCCTGATCACCGACGCCAGCCGCACCAACAAGCAGATTGCCGTGTACGCCCAGGGCGGCAGCGCCGGTAGCGGCAGCCCGGTGGCGGGCCTGGCCGGCGGCGCCGGGGCGCCCGGCGCGGGGCTGTTCGGCAGCGGCGGCAATGCCCACCATATCGTGTACGTCATCGACCGCTCGGGCTCCATGAGCGACAGCTTTGACCTGGTCAAGCGAGAGTGCGCCGCATCGATGGGGCGTCTCCAGTCCAGCCAGGACTTCCACATCATCCTTTTCGCCGAAGGCGCGCCGCTGGAACCGCCCTCCAAGAAACTCGTCTCGGCGACCGAAGCGTCCAAGCTCGAGGCCGTCAAGTTCCTCAAGGAAGTGCAGGCCCAGGCCCAGACCGACCCGATCCCAGCGCTGAAGCGGGCCTTTGCGGTGCTGGCCGCGGCCAATCCGAAGCTGGAAGGCAAGTTGTTGTTTCTGTTGACCGACGGCGTCTTCCCAGACAACGAGAAGGCCTTGGCGACCATCCGGGCGCTGAACATCCGCCGGGACGTGCACGTCAACACGTTCCTCTACGGCAACAAGCCGCCCGTGGCTGTCGAAGTGCTGCAGACCATCGCCAAGGAAAATGGCGGCAAATATAAGTTTATTTCCGGCCAAGAGTAAGCCATGAAACACATAGCAGCCATTGTTGCCGGCGCGATCTTGATGAGCGGCGTCGCTGCGCGGGCCGACTCGATCACGCTCAAACTGCCCTATGGCGAAGGCATCGTCGTCACCGACGTCAAAGACTGCATCATCTACTTCCGCCTGCCGACCATGAAGCAGATCATCGGCTCGATCGCCGATCTGAAGGAAATCTCCATCAGCGGCGTTCCTGACCTGGATGCGGCCGAAAAGCTCGTGAAAGAGCGGCAGTACGATCAGGCCCTGTCCGCGTACGAGCAGTTGCTCAAGAAGCCCGCCCCCGAAGATAAAGCCTGGCTGAAACCGCTGATTTCCCACCGCATGCTCTCTGCGGCCGTGCGAGCGGGCCAGATCGACCGGGCCGTGGCGGCGTGGCTGTCGCTGATGGACGCCAACAGCGCCTCGAAGGAGACCATTGCCCTGCGCCCGCCCCTTCCCAAGGAAAAGAGCGACGCGGCCGATCGAGCCATCGAGTTGCTGGCGGGCAAGGACTCGCAGACCAGCCCCGCGTATCGCAGCGCGGTCGATCCGTATCGCATGAAACTCCTGCAGATTCAGGGGCGCGACGCCGAGGCCGCCACGCTGGCCGAAAAAATCAGCCGCGCCGCTCAGCCCGACACCAACACCGCCGACGGGGGGCGCGTGGCGTTTGTCAGCAAGATCGAGGCCGCCGAGCAGTTCCTCAAGAGCCAGCAGCCCGACAAGGCGGTCGCGGCGCTGCAGCCGCTGATGGAGCAGTTCAACCAGACCGAACTGGTCCGGGCCCTGCTGGCGATGGGGCAGGCGCAGTTGACGCTGGGACAGGCAGCGGCCGGCGCCCAGCAGCAGACCCTGCTTTGCCAGGCGGGGCTCAACGCCATGCGCGTGCTGATGCTCGGCGGCGCCGGCGAGGATGACAAGGCCCGCGCGCTGTACCTGGCCGGCCAGGCCAATGAATCGTTCAAGACCCCCAATACCGCCGCGGCGAAGAAGTGTTACCAGAAGATCCTCAACGATTACCCTCGGACGGTGACGTCCACGGCGGCCCGCCAGGCTTTGACCCGGCTTAAGTAAGACACCCAGCGACGCGCGGCCGAGCCGTAGCGTCCCCAGCAGGAACTTTTACGGAGATTGGCGCATGCTCGCACAACAACAGCAAATGACATGGTTTTCGGCTTTGTTTCTCGACTGCGGTTTCGTCGGCTGGGTGCTCTGGCTTCTGAGCGTCCTGGCCGTGGCGCTGATGGTGCAATACATCATGATGGTGCGTCGCATGAACATCATGCCCCCGGCCCTGCGCGAGCAGATCCAGCAGATGTTTGAAGAGCGCCAGTATCGCGCCGTGATCGACCTGACGGAAAATGAGCCCAGCTTCATGGGCTACGTCATGCATGCGGCGCTCAACGAGGCCGCCCACGGATACCCCGCCATGGAGCGCGCCATGGAAGAGGCCGCCGAGGAGCGCACCACCAAGCTGCTGCGAACCATCGAGTGGCTCAACCTGATCGGAAACGTCGGTCCGATGCTGGGGCTGCTGGGGACGGTGCAAGGCATGATCATGGCCTTCTTTGATATCGTGCGCATGGGCACCGTCGAGGCTTCGGCCATCGCCAAGCCCATCGGTCTGGCCCTGGTGACGACGCTGGAAGGGCTGATGATCGCCATTCCCGTGCTGTCGTGCTTTACCTTCCTGCGCAACCGCATCGACTCGCTGACCAGCGAGGCGATGACCACGTGCCAGGAATTGATCGCGACGTTCCGTCCCGCCGGGCGCAGCTAGAGCGGTCGGCGGCCGGGGAGAAACTGCTATGGCCAAGAAAAACATATTTGCCGACAGCAAGGCCGACATGAACATGACGCCGATGATCGACGTCACGTTCCAGTTGATCATTTTCTTCATGCTCTCCGGCCAGAGCGCGTCGGACGAACTGGACTTGCGGATCGCCCTGTCGCGCCCGAAGGTCAGCCAAGCCCTGAATGACCAGGCGGTCAACAAGGCCGGAAACCACGTCATCGTCAACGTGGTCTCCGAAGACTCGGCCATGAAGTACAAAGGACAGGCGGTCCCCAGCTATCTGCGAGGGCGCGTGGAATACTATATGATCCGCATGCCTTCACGCCAGAGCAACCTGCGCAAGCAAGAGATCAAGCCGGACAACGCCGTCGCCATGATGGTGCCCATGCTGGAAGATCGCAAGAATGCCGCGCGGGCGGCCGACAAGCCCGAAAAAGACTTCACCATGGTTGTCCGCGCCGATAAGCGCACGCGATGGTCCGACGTCGAGCCGGTGATCATGGCCGGACTGGGGGCCAGGATCCCCAAGATGAACATCACGGCCTTGCCTAAGAGGGGAAGCGAATAACCCATGGCCAAATCGGTAAAAAAGATTCAGGGCGAAGAAGCCGTCCATTATATTCCGCCCCGCAAGAAGCGCAAGCCGCCCTCCGGCGCCATGCAACCGCCGATGACGCCGATGATCGACGTGACCTTTCAGCTCATCATCTTCTTCCTGATCGGCTTTCAGATGCGCGAGACGGAAGGGCTGATCCCCTCCTCGCTGCCTGCCGAAGGCATCGGCAGCGTCGACCAACAGAATATCTTCAAGACGGTCTTCGTCCGCGTCCGCCCGCAGGGCGAGGAGAAAGATCAGGCCGTCTACCAGATCGAACAGACGCTGATCGAGACCACTGATTCTGAAGAATTGAAACGTCATCTGGAAGCGCAGAGAAGCAGCCAGGGTTCCGATAAGGTTCCCGTCGTGATCCGCGCCGAAGGGGACGTGCAATGGGAGTTTGTCGTCGAGGCCTTCAACGCCGCCGTGCGTGCGGGGCTCAAGAATGTGGCCTTTGCGCCAAGCGGCAGCAGTTGACCGCCGTTTCGGGGAGACGGATATGAAAAGTCCGCGAACATCCGCTTTGAGCCTGACGCCGATGATCGACGTGACCTTCCAGCTCCTGATCTTCTTCCTGATCGGGTTTCAGATGCGCCCCACGGAAGGGCTGATTCCGGCCGCCCTGCCCGGCGGAGGCGGCGGTTTGGATATGGTGCGGCAGTTGACGCTGCGGGTGGGGGCCCAGGGTGATGCAGCGGTATATCGTATCGACGGCACCACGTTCTGGGCCAGCGACGCCCAGGACCTCTATCAGGAAATCGTACGACAGAAGGTTGCGGGCCTTCGGCTGGAAATCCGGGTGCGCACCGACGGCGACGTGGCGTGGGATCACGTCGTTGAGGCCGTCAACGCCGTCCATCGAGCCAAGGTGCCGGACGTGATTTTGCTTGCGGGCGTTTGATGGAGTTATTTCACGATGAGGATATCGACCATGCCTAAGGGCGGTTGGAAATCACGCGTGGCAGTGAGTGTGCTGGCCGCAGCGCTGGCGACGGGGGGGGCCTTGGCCCAGGACGAAGGCGCCGGCGGCAACTCGTCGGCGGCGCCCGAAGCCGGCGCGATGCAGGGCATCGACCTCGTTGGCCTGCACCGCCTGATGCAGGACATGGGGATGTGGGAAATCGTCGAATACCAGCAGTCGCTGCTGGCCAAGCAGGGCGGCGTCGCCCAGGACGTCATCGCCATCAGTTCGCTGGTCGCCAAGGCCACCGACATGGACCAGCCCTTCAGCCAGGACCAGCGGCTGGCGTGGCTCAATGACGCGGTCGTGCGGCAGCTTCGGGTGGTCGAGGCCGCCAAGACCGCCGCCAAGCCCAACAATCTCAAGTCGCAGATGACCTACTGTTCGGAGCAGTTCAAGTTAGCCATGATCAGCGGGTTGAACCGCGTGCAGACGCCCTACGGCCTGAACATGATCTTCCTGCGGGGCACCGATGAAGACCGCCGCATGATCGTGGTCCTGACGCGCAATGCCGCCCCCCTGATCGTCGACCTGCAGGATCAACTGCGGGACATGATCAACAACTGCACCACTCTTGAAGACAACCTGGAAAAAGGCAAGATCGAGGAACTCCGCAACGAAGTGCTGCGCATGGGGATGTGGATATTGCTCTACCGGGGCCTGGCCCTGCCCGAGAACAGCCCCGAGCGGGCCCTCTACCTCACCAAGGCCCAGGCGGCCGGCAGCCAGTGCGCCAAGAGCGGCATCGACATGTACCGGGGTCTGCTGGTGGAAGGCACGGCCGCCGGCGCCCTGGGCCAGACCGACCGGGCGATCAAGCTCCTGCGGCAGGTGGACGACAACGATGCGCCGGCCGCCCCGCGCATCCAGGCGTTGTTTGAAATCCCGCGCGTGCTGGCTCAAGGCGGCAAGTACACTGATGCGATGACGGCCGTCGACGACTTCTTCAAGAAGTCCGTCATTCTGGCTCGGCAAAATGCCAGGGTCGAAGATGCCGCGGCGATCGAGGTGCAGCAGGATGTCAGCGCCGTGATCCTGCGCAGCTACATCTGGGATGCCGCGGCGGCCAAGGGCGGCGACGCGGCCAAGTCCGCCGAGTACCGGCGCCAGGCGCTGGACGTCCTGGTCCAATTCATCAACAAGTACAGCGGCCGCACCGACGTGCAGGAAGTGCTGTACGAAGTCATCGTCCGCAAGTATGCCTCCAACATCAAGCTGGACGATCCCGAGACGCTCAAGAAAGCCAACCCCGTCGTGCTGATGGCGCTGGCCATGGGCAACTACCGTTCCTGGGGCGACGACAAGCTTCCCGAGGCGCACCGCCTGCAACTGCTGGCCGGTCCGGAAAAGGCTCTCAAGGAACTGTTGACGCGCAAGGACGACGCGGCCGCCAAACAGATGCGTCCGCAGGCGCTGTGGTATCTGGCGAAGATCGACCTGGTCAAGCATGAGACGCTGGCGGCGGCGCGGTCGTATGTCGAGATCGCCGTACAGAACGCCGCCCATGGCTTGGCGCCGTCGGCGGCCTTCAACGGCGTGATCTGCTATTCGGGACTGGTGGGGGAATTGCAGGAGAAGAAGCGTTCCATCAGTCCGGACCTGCGTCGCGAATATGTCAAGGCGCTGGAGACGCTGCTGGAAAAACCCGAGTGGGTGCAGGCGGCCCAGAAGGCGGCTGCGGCCGGCGGTCAGGATCCCAATATTGTCCTGACCCATTACCTCGAGTTGGGCGTGGAACTGCAGCGCCTGGTCGAGGCCACCCCGGACACGGCGGAAATGCTCAACGAGAAGATTGCCCTTCGCGCTCGGGCGGCTGCGGCGTTCCGCAAAGTTCCCCCAGCCGATCACGCGGCCTACATGGAGGCCCAGTACTGGGCATTGGATCTGGAAGCGGAAAATATCGACGCGCTCAAGGAAAGCACGACTCCGCCGACGGACAAGCAAGTGCGCGACCTGGTCTTCCAGGCGGGCCAGTACAGCGAGAAGGCTGCGGCGGAAGCGTCCAAGCCCTCGGCCGGGACTCTGGCGAAGATGCTGCGAGAGTGGGGAGCGCGGGCGGATTATCTGGTCATCACGCTGACATACAATCATCTAGGCAACACGACCAAGGCACTTGAGGATGACAAGAAGTTGCCGACGAAGTGGCCTGGCACGACGATCATCGAAGCCAGCATGGAGTTCCGCATCCGCAAGCTGATCGAGACGGCCCAGATCGAGGCGGCGCTGGAAGCCCTCAACGAGTTCCTGAAAGCATACCCCGACCGCGGCGGTCCGCTGATCGACCTGCTCATCACGAATATCCAGAAGACAATCAAGCAGCTCGACCAGGGCGCTCGCGGGCCTACCACCGAGGCGCGACTGAAGGCCTACCGCGAGGGCTATGCCAAGTTCGCCAAGATGTTGTACGAAACCAAGGACAATGCCGATGCGCAGACGCTGCTGGATCGCAAGCAACTCTACGGCGACGCGCTGATCCAGGCCGCCAGGTTCGCCGACGCGCGCACGATCTTTGAAGAAGTGTCGGCTGCGCAGAACGCCGATCGCAAGGCCAAGGAAGCCGCTATCGCCGCCAAGTTCGATGCGCGCCAGCAGGGCCTGGTCCAGGTTCGCGAGAATCCGGCGCAAGTATACGACCTGCTCAAGAAGACCGTGGATGAATTGCCGCCGGAGTTCGTACGTTCTTCGTTCGTCGCGCGAGATCTCAAGAATGTCACCGGCGAATTGGGCAAGGCCCTGGGCAAAGTAAACTCGACCTCGCAGTCCAGGCCTGACACCCAGAACGTCGCCCGCCTGGTCGACATGTGCCTGCGGGGGCATCAGCAGTTGATGGCCCGGCTGGCCGACGAAGAGAAAGAGGGCATCGCCTTCGACGCCAAGACATTCTGGGGCATGGGGCGCAGCTATGAAGGGCTTAAGATGTTCGACAAGGCCCTGACCATCTACCAGCGCCTGACCCAGGGATTCGACAAGGCCCGCCAGGCCGGGCAGTACTGGGAATCGGAACTGGCCTACTGCCGCTGCTGGCTGGAGACGTTCCGCCCCGATCCCGGCAGGGCGGATCTGGCATCGCTGAGCAACGCCGATCGCGAGAAGAAACTGGCAGACTATCGCGGCAAGATCGAAAACCTGAGCGTGTATGTCAGCAACCTCGAGGCCGCCGACAAGACCTTCGGCGGCATATACGCCGGGTTCAACGCGATCAAGGCCGACCTCCGCCAGATTCTAAACCGTTAACAGGACCGCGCTTGATATCGAGGGCGGCGGCTAGTATTCTCAAGTGACGCAAGCGGCGGCATAGCCAAGCGGACCAAGGCGACGGATTGCAAATCCGTTATTCGTGGGTTCGAATCCCACTGCCGCCTGTGACAAGGGCCTCAGGATGAGGCCCGGTGTTGCGGCGCCGGCGGGCGGGCTTGGGGCTCGGTCCCCGGACGCATCAACGAGGTGCGGCATGCTAAGACACGTGATGGCCGGATTGGCGGTGGTGGGAATCCTGGCGGCGATGGCGGCAGGCGCCACCCAGGTTCTGGTGCTCAAGGATGGACGCACGTTCAAGGGCGAAGTCACCAAAACGCCCGAGGGATATCGAATCGACACCCGCATGGCCGTGCTGACGTTCACCAATGATCAGGTCGAGAAAGTCATCGAGCAGGTCAATCCCATCGACGAATACAACCAGCGGGCCGCCAAGATTGACGCCAAGGATGCCCGGGCCCATCTGCAACTTGGCCAGTGGGCCCAGCAGAAAGGCCTGCTCGACGCCGCCCGCGACGAATATCAGAAGGCCATCGAGATCGATCCCAATATCGAGATGGCCAAGGCGCTTCTGGCGCACGTGAACGAGAAACTCAATGCCCCTGTCGCCGGCGGCCAGGGCGGCGTGTCGGTCGCGCCGCCTGAAGCGGGGTTGCCGTCGGAGGTGCCCCAGAACTGGCTGGTGACGCAGGAAGGCATCTACAAAATCCGCATGGGCGAGTTCAGCCCCAAGCGCGATTCCCTGCCGGTGCGGTTTCGCAACAATGTCCTCGAAAAGTTCATCAAGGCGATGCGCGGACGCAACGACATCCGCGGCGCCGCCTTCGACGAGAACCGCTTCAACGCCCTGTCCAGCGGCGACAAGGCCAAGTACATCGTCGAGAACACCGAGTGGAACGACCCGCTTCGCAACGACGTTCTTCTCCTGGGCGACCCGCAACCGCTGAAGGAATTCCGAGGCCGCATCTGGGCGGGCATTGCGACGCAGTGCGCCACCGTCCAGTGCCATGGCGGGCCCAGGGGGCAGGGCAATTTCAGATTGCTTGGCACCCCGGCGCGCAACGATCGCGTCGACTACACGAACTTCCTGATCCTTAGCTCGACCCGCCACGGTCAGTGGTCGCTGATCGACCGCCAGCAGCGCGAGGACTCGCTGCTGCTGACTTACCTGCAGCGCAAGGAAGCTGTTCGCCCCACGCAGGTGCACCCCGGCCGCGAGTTGACGCCGCTGTACCTGGACGTCAAGGCGGCTGCGTACAGGCAGATGCTGGACTGGATTTCGTCGCTCAAGGGTCCGCCCGAGGGCGGTCAGTACGGCGTGACGGTGACGCTGCCGGCCGGCAAGGCGGCTCCGCCGGCGGACCCCGCCCTGCGAGGCGCCCCCGCGACGGAATAACAATACCGCCGCCTCCTAAACGAGATGCGATGTGCAGGACTTGTTGATCGTGCTGCTGGTGGCCGCGCTGGGGGGGTCTGTGGTTTCGTTCATGGTCATGGCCCGCCGCCAGCGGCGGCGCAGCAGGGCCATGGCCGCCCAGGCCCGCCAGTTGAACATGCGGTTTTCGCGCGACGACCCGTTCGATCTGCCTGGCCTGTACGGACGGTTCGCGCTGATCGCCAGCGGCCACAGCCCCCGCGCGCACAACGTGACCTATGGGCGCGTCAACGGCCGGAGCGTTCGGGCGTTCGACTTTCGCTATGAGTGCGGGCACGGGATCAGCCGTTTGGCCCGCCATTACAGCGTGGTCGTCGTCGAGATGGACCGGCCTCTGACGGCGGCGCTGATGTGGCACGAGCAGGATGTCCCCGCAGCGCCGCTGGCGCTGCAGCGGCATCACTGGCGGCAGGAGAGTTGGCTCTGCCGCGGCGACCGGACTATGGCCAAGGCATTGGGCGCCGTCGTCGGCGACACGCTGGCGCCGATGAGCATCGAGACGCAGGGCGGCGCGGTGCTGGTCTGGCAGGCGGTGCAAGGCCGGCCCAAGGCCTACGCCCGGCAGTTTATCGACCTGGCGCGGGTCAGCGACCTGGCGATCCGCGCCGTGTGCGATCTGTCGGCCGCAGGGCAAGGGGAAGATTCCGTAACGTGAGGATTCTTCGCCAGCCGAAGTGTCCCTGTAGTAGAATAAGGCCAAGGTATCTTTTGGAAAGGTTTCATCATGACCGAATCCCGCAAGGAATCCGGGCGCCGTACGGGCTCTGCCTCTCCGGCGGGCAAACTGTTTCCGGACCGTCAGAGCGTCCTGCTGACCGTGGGCGGCATCATCGCCCTGGTGGTGCTGGCGGTGTGGTTCACCTACTTCGTGACGCGCAACGAGGAAGGGGTCAATAAGGCCCGCGCCGGCATCGTGGCGGCCGTCGACGACGCCGACGCCCTCTATCAGCGTGCGCTGGGGCTGTTGTCCACCCCTGTCCACGAAGACTCCGTCTCGGGAAGGGTCGGACCCTTTGTCAAGGACGGCGACCCCGTTGTGACCCGTGAGACCATCAGGCTCAGGGCGCCCAACGCCGTCAACCCCCAAGCCGAGACGGCGCTGACGCAGGCCAAGACGATCCTGCAAGCGGCCCTGGCCGATAACAGCCTGGCCCCTGCGGACATCAAGGCCTTGGCGCATCACATGGCCGCTCGCGTGATGTCGCTGCGCGGTTACTGCTTCGACCAGAAAGCGCTCAACCAGCGTTGGAACGCGCAGCGCGATGCCAACCGCGTCGATCGCACCCTGGGCGTCGTGCAGGCGCAACTGGGGTTCCTCGCCCAGTACGACAAACTGCTGAGCCTGCCCGATGACGACGTGCAGAAGATCGTCGACCAGACCACGACCGAATTGGCTGACATCGAGAAAGAGCACGAGGCGGCCTCGAAGCAGATCATCTACCTGGGCAACGAGGTGGCGGCGCTGCGCGACCAGATCGCAACCCTGTCCCAGAAAGCGCGGCAGAATCGCGCCGAAAGCCGTCTGATCACCGGGGCCAAGAGCCTGGCCATGATCGAGGACGTGCTCAAAGACGAAGCCCAGATCCGGCAGATCGAGGGCAAGATCTCCACCAACCAGAACCAGGTGCAGCAACTGCTCGAACAGCGCCGCATGCTCGGCGTGCGAATCAACGCCGGCCGCAGCAAGATCGAAATGGCCAAGAGCATGCTCGAACACCGCAAAGAACAGATGGGCCGCCGCGGCCAGCAGCGAGAAGACTGCCTCAAGCTCATCAAGGAGTCGCAGGACGCCATCCTCAAAGATGTAGCCGCCGTCAACGCGGCGGCCCTGGGCGCCAAGGCCGATGAGGCCCAGGCGATGAAAGAATACAGCAACTGCCAGGCGGAACTGGGCCACGCGCTAGTCGGCCCCGACGCCAATACCGCTGAGGGACTGGCCGAAAAGGGCGACGTGCTCGCACGCATCGCCGGTCTCCAGAGCGAACAGGCTATCTTCGCCCGCCGGCTGCTGGCGTTGCAGGCCCCGATCAACGACGTCTGGCCCAAGGCCGCTGCCAATGCCACAGCGCCCAAAGAGGCCCAGGAACTGGCGGCGTACCTGAGCAATCCCGACGTGACGGCTGGCGAATCGTTGAAGAACTACGAAGAGACGATCCGCGATTACGAACTGGCCATTCAAGGCCTCAAAGAGAATGAAAAGGTCTATCGCTGGATCTACCAGGGCGAGTTGGCGGCGGCATACCTGGGGCACTATCGTCTCAAGAACGACGCCGAGAAACTGCGCAAAGCCAACGAGATCATCGCCGACGCGATGAAGAGCCGTGAGGCCTCGCCGTATTTGCGCCCGGTATTGCACCTGCGCGACCGGCTGGCGGGCATTGCCGCGACGCAGCCGGCGGCGTCCGAGCCTGCCGCCCCTCCGGCCTCACCCGAGGCGCCCGCGGTCACCCCGCCGCAGACGCCCCCGCCGGCGGCGCCTCAACCGTAAGCAGAATCCCCGCCCCGCCGCAGGGAGAGGGAATTGTGGGCAAATACGCGTACAAGGCGATGGAGGAAATGGCGGCGGAACTGGCCGCGGGGCTTGCGCGCCTGCGGAAAGGGTACGTCGATTCCGCCGAATCGCTGGCGATGATCCTCGACGACGACCAAGAGTATCCCTACGACTTCGTGGTCTTCCGCCTGACGGGCTATCGCCCGCGAAGCATCGACAAGTCCACGCCGAGGCCCATGCTCGGGTCCAGGCTCCGCCGCGATCTGCTGGAAATGATGATCAAGATCTGCGACAGCTTCGACCTGCGCACCGGCGAATACGAAGAACCCGCCGTCGATACCCAGGCTGTCGCCAATCGGTACAACGTCTCGACCAAGACCGTCCAGCGATGGCGCCTTCGCGGGCTGCCCACGCGGCGGATGATCTTCCCCGACGGACGCAAACGAATTGCGTTCCTCGAAAGCTCCCTGCAGCGGTTCATCAGCCGCCAGGAAGGCGAGGTCAGCCGCTCGGTGCGATTCACCCAGCTCAGCGAGCAGGAACGCCGCGACATCTTCCGCCGTGCCAAGCGAATGGCCTTGTTCACGCACTGCTCGCTCAGCGACGTGGCCAAGCGGCTGGCGGCACGCAGCGGCCGGGCCATGGAGACCATCCGCTACACGCTGCGAAACCACGACATCGAACATCCCGAAGATCCCATCTTTCCCTATCTCTTCGCCCCGCTGAACGACCAGGAGAAGATCGCCATCTACCGCGGATATCTGCGGGGCCTGGCCGTGCCCGCCCTGGCCCAGCGCCACCACCGCACGCGAGGCACGATCTATCGCGTTGTTAACGAAGTGCGGGCGCAGCAACTGCTCAAGCGGTCAGTCAATTACGTGTACAGCTCGCAGTTCGACCTGCCCAACGCCGATGAAATCATCATGGCGGCAGTGCCGTTGGACGGGGACTCATCCAAGCCTGCCCCGCGGCCGCCGTCCGATCTGCCCCCGTACCTGCGGGCTCTCTACGACGTGCCCCTGCTGACCAGCGAGGGCGAGAAGGATCTCTTCCGCCGGTACAACTACCTCAAGTACAAGGCCGACAAGCAGCGCAAGGGGATCGACCTCAATCGCGTCCGCACGCGTAAGCTGCGGGAAATCGAAGACCTCCTGTTGCAGTCCAACGTCGTCAAGAACCAGATCATCCGCGCGAACCTGCGCCTGGTGGTGTCCATCGCCAAGAAACACGTGGGCAAGGCCCAGACGCTTTTCGAGCTTATCAGTGACGGCAACGTCTCGCTCATGCGAGCGGTGGAGAAGTTCGACTACACGCGAGGCAACCGTTTCAGCACGTATGCCTCCTGGGCCATCATCCGCAACTTCGCCCGCAGCGTGCCCAAGGAGTTGTACCAGCTTGACCGCTTCGCCACCGGCAACGAGGAAGTGCTCGATATCGCCGCCAGTCTTCGCACGTACGATCCCAACGAACTGAATCTGCGAGAGCTTCGCGAGAGCATCGACGCGGTTCTGACCCGGCTCAACCCGCAGGAGCGGGCCATCCTCATCGACCATTACGGCCTCGACCCCTCGGGCAAGAGCAAGACTCTCGAAGAGCTCGGCCGCCAGTTGGGCATCTCCAAAGAGCGCGTCCGCCAGATCGAACTTCAGGCCATGAAGAAACTGCGAGGCTTGATGCAGCCCGAGCAGTCGGACTTGATGGCGTAATAAGCAGTGGTGAGTGGTGAGTTGTGTGTGGTGAGTTCACAACTCAAAACGGAATCACGGCGTTGTCGCCGGTTGGGGATTCTCTTCCTGAGCTTCTTCAAGCGGCGCGGAGCCTTCAGGAGATTGCCCATCTTCCTTCCTGCGCCGCGCGGCCGACGGCGGCGAGAACAGGAAGTACGCGGTGATGATCGTTCCCAGCGACAGGACCACCAGGCCGCGGCGGGTGGGGGGATTGCTCAATCGCCGACTGAGGCGCAGCAGCCACGCCGGCGGGGGGCTGGGGCGCTTGTGGGGCTGGGGATGCAGCAGATCCGGCGGGTTGGCCGCCCCCACGGGCGGCATCACTTCCTCGCCGTCGGGTATGACCGCTAACTGGTTTTCGGCCAGCCGCTTGGTCAGCACCTCGTCGACGGGCAGGTGCGCGATGAGCTTGTCGTTGGCGGCGACGAGCACTTCCCAATCGGCCACCTGGGCCTGCTTGCTCTCCAGCAGGTACTGATTGTGCTGTTGATTGACGATATGCGGCAGCAGTACGGCCGAGCCGAACACTGTCATCGCCGGCACGGTCAGCACGAGAAAGCCGACCATGCGTCCGGCCGCATTGAGCGCCCGCCGCGCTGGGGGGCTATCGTTTGTTCCAGGTTGCAGCGCCATAGACCGCCTTGTCTTTGAGCGCCTCTTCGATTCGAAGCAGTTGGTTATACTTGCAGACGCGATCGGTGCGGCAGGCCGAACCGGTCTTGATCTGCCCGGTGTTGCGGGCGACCGTCAGGTCGGCGATGGTCGTATCTTCGGTCTCGCCGCTACGGTGGCTGACGACGGCAGTCCATTTGTTGCTCATCGCCAGGTCGATCGCCGCCAGGGTCTCGGTGAGCGTCCCGATCTGGTTGAGCTTGATCAGGATGCTGTTGCCGCACTTTTCTTTCAGCCCGCGCTGGAGGAACTTGATGTTGGTCACGAACAGGTCGTCGCCGACGAGCTGGATCTTGTCGCCCATCTTGGCCGTCAGCTTCGCCCAGCCGGCCCAGTCGTCTTCGGCCAGCCCGTCCTCGATGCTGCGGATGGGGTACTTGGCGCACCACGAGGACCAGATGTCGATCATCTCATCGCTGGTCGCCACGCGGCTGGGGTCGCTCTTGAAGAAGCAGTAGCCGGTCTTGCCCAGTTCTTTGGCGGCGTTGGCCATTTCGCTGGCGGCCGGGTCCAGGGCGATCCAGATATCTTTGCCGGGCTTGTATCCGGCCTTTTCGATGGCCTTGCAGATCAGTTCCGGGGCCTCGTCGTTGCGTTTGAGGCTGGGGGCGTAGCCGCCCTCGTCGCCGACGGAAGTGTTGTAACCGTTGTCCTTGAGCACTTTCTTGAGGGCGTGGAAGACTTCCGTCCCTATGCGCAGTCCCTCTGAGAAGCTCTTGGCGCCCCAGGGCTGAACCATGAACTCCTGGAAGTCGACCGTGCCGTCGGCGTGCTTTCCGCCGTTGAGGATGTTCATCATCGGCACCGGCAGGGTGACGGCCTTGTCGCCGCCGATGTACTGGTAGAGTTCCTTGCCGGCGGCGTTGGCGGCCGCCCGGGCGACGGCCAGCGAAACGCCCAGCAGGGCGTTGGCGCCGAAATTGCCCTTGGTGGGCGTTCCATCGGCCTTGATCATCGCGTTGTCGATGGCGGCCTGGTCGGTGGCGTCTTTGCCGACGACCAAAGCTTTGAGTTCTTTGTTCACATGGCCGACGGCCTTGAGGACGCCTTTGCCGAGGTAGACCTTCTTGTCGCCGTCGCGCAGCTCGACGGCCTCGTTCTCGCCGGTGCTGGCGCCGCTGGGAACGGCGGCGCGGCCCATGATGCCGCCATCGAGATAGACATCGACCTCGACCGTGGGATTGCCGCGGGAGTCAAGAATCTGTCGCCCAACAATGTTGCTGATCTTAGTAGACATCGACGCTTTCCTTCTTCCTTTATCGGTTCACGATTTCAAAGGCCCTTAGCCATTCACAGGTATCGCAGTTTTCTACAGAGCTCCCACCGCCCGCAGCCATGCCTGGGTCATCAGGGCGTTGCCAGCCGGGCTTGGGTGTACACCGTCGCCGGCCCAGAAGGCTGGTTCGCGCTGCGTTGCCGCAGCAGCGAAGATGCCGTCAAAGGGCACGAAGATCGCGCCAAACTCGCGGGCGAGCTTTCTGGCGGCATTGATCTTGGCATCGAGATCGAGCCGCCATTTCTCACGGTCGGGAGGGCAGGGAAGCACGAACGGTTCGCACAGGATGAACTTGGCATTCAGCTTGGCACGCGCGTCGGTCAGGATCGCGCGGTAGTCGACCTCGTACGCCTCTGCCGTGGTGGGGCTGTTGCTGTCAAACGCCCGCCACGTATCGTTGATGCCGATCAGGATCGAAACCCAGTTGGGCTTGAGGTCGATGCAGTCCGCCTGCCAGCGGGCCTTGAGGTCGCACGCGCGATTACCGCTGATCCCGCGGTTGAGGAACGTGATCTTCTTGGCCGGATAGGCCGCCGAGATCCACGCCGCGCACGCGGCCGCGTATCCGCCGCCGAGATTATTGTCGTCGGTGCGGCTGCGCCCCCAGTCGGTGATGCTGTCGCCCTGGAACAAAACACGGTCGTTGTCGCCAAAAATCAAAGCCACGGCTGAACTCCTTTTCCTGAGCGGTTATTTTGCACAAACACGCGCCGATAACAAGCCCAAAAAGCCTCGCAAAGAAGTAGCCGGTATCCGATAGCCCGTAGCCAGGGAAAACCATGCGTTGCCAATCGGCGTCCTTCCCCACTGGCTACCGGCTACGGGCTACTGGCTACCTCTTTGGGCTACCGATTGCTGTCTTGCTGCATATAGTAGGGCAGGTCTTCGGGCTTGACGGACTTCCAAAGCCCCCGCCCGGCCGTGCGGGCCTTCTTCTGCAGCCGCGCGAACTCGCCTTTAAGATGATGATCGAATCGCGGGTCGGCGTAGGCGCAGCCTTCCTCGACCAGCAGGCGGTTGAGCAGCCGCCCGTCGCTCAGATAGATCCACGCCAGCAGGCGGTCGTACTTGTCGCGGGGCTTCTTGGCCGGCTCGAGTTCCAGCCGCACGTACTGCCCCTGGATGAGCTTGCGAGTATAAGCGGCGGCCTCGGGACCAAAGTAGGTTCCGGGCTTTTCACCGTGGGGAACTTCCGGCGTGTCCACGCCCCAGAACCGGATTCGCGTGTGCGGGTGCGAAGTTTTCAGATCCGGCATGTCGATGTCGATCGTGTCGCCGTCTACGACCTTTGTCACGCGGAAGTTTTTGCCGTCGTAGCGGGCAAACTCGCCCTCAGGCGCGCGGCCGAAGAATCCACTGCGGTCCGCAACCGCCAGCGCGGCCGCAATCGCCAAGGCTATCAACGACGCGGCACTGAGACGCATGATGCGCCGCCGGCGCCATCGCACGGAGACGGGAACCATCGGGTTTGGGAATCGTTTCACGCCGCCAGTTTACACAACCGGGTGCCACGCACAACTCCGTTGTGCGCGTCCCTGACTGTTGTGAAATCAAAGATTATGGGCGAGACGCCCATGAGTTGGCGATGGTTACTTCTTGGCCTTCCTGGCGGGCTTGCCCAGGTCGAAGGCGTCGTGGACGGCCCGGAGGGCGTCGCGGCCTTGCTTTTGGTTTACGATGACCGAGATCTTGATTTCGCTGGTGGTGATGTTGTCGATGTTGACCTTGGCCTTGGCCAGGGCGGCGAACATGCGTTCGGCCACGCCGGTGTGCACTCGCATGCCGACGCCGACGGCCGAGACTTTGGCCAGGTCCTTTTCGACGCGGTAGCGGCATTTGAGGCTCTTGGCCAGCGCGGAGACGACTTTTTCGGCGTCGCTGAGTTCGCCCAGGTCGACGGTGAAGGAGATGTCCGCGGTGCCGGACTCGTTCTCGGTCTGGATGATGTCGTCGACGACGACCTTGCCCACGGCCAGCGAGTGGAAGATCTGGGCGGCGCTGCCGGGCCGGTCCGGCACGTCCTTGAGCGAGACGCGGGCGATGTTTTCTTTCAGCGCCACTCCGCTGACGACGATGCGTTCCATGGATTGTGTTTCAGCCACGATCATCGTTCCTTTGTTGGTGTTGAGACTGCTGCGGACGTGGATGGGCACGTCGTACTTCTTGGCGAACTCGACGGCCCGGTTGTGCAGCACGTTAAAGCCCTGGCTGGACAGCTCGAGCATTTCGTCGTAGCTGATCCGCTCGATCTTGCGGGCGTTGGGCACGATCCGCGGGTCGGCGGTGTACACGCCGTCGACGTCGGTGTAGTTCTCGCATACTTCCGCCTTGACCGCCGCGGCCACCGCCACCAGCGTGACATTGCTGCCGCCGCGACCGAGCGTGGTGACGTGCCCGGCGGCCGTTACGCCCTGGAAGCCGGCGATGATGACGATCTTGCCGGCGTTGAGCTGGTCGTGAATGCGCTTGGCGTCGATGCGGTGAATGCGGGCCTTGGTGTGCGCCTCGTCGGTGATCATGCCGATCTGCCCGGCCGTGAAGCTGATCGCCGGCGTGCCCATGTGCTCCAGCGCCATGGCCACCAGCGAGATGGTGACCTGCTCGCCGGTGGCGAGTAACTGGTCGCGTTCGCGCTTGGAGGGTTCGTCGCCGCGGCAGACGGCCTTGGCGAGTTCTTCCAGGCGGTCGGTCTCGTGACCCATCGCCGAGACGACCATGATGACCTGGTAGCCCTTCTTCTTCGCGTCGATGGCGCGCTGGGCCGCCGACCGGATCTTTTCCGGCGTGGCCACGCTGGTGCCGCCAAATTTCATGACGATGATTGCCATAAGGGAGCGGAATAATACCCCGTTTGCGGCGGGCTGTAAAGGCCTTTGCGCACTTGCTGGCAGGGCCAGACATGGCGTGTTACCATGCCTGCGCAATGGCATCGTCCGAACTTCCGGAGAGGTTTGCCATGAAGAGATATATGGTTGCAGCGATGGCGCTGCCGCTGGCGGCGGCGCAGGTCCTGGGTGGGCAGGAGCCCCTGATGCCGCAGTCGGTGCTGGCGGTGATGAAGCACTCGGCCGACTGGCAGTTGGCCCATTCGCCAAAGCACACCGCGACCGACTGGACGCACGGGGCGTACTACGCCGGGATGATGGCCCTGGCGGGCATGGCGGACACGCCGAAGTATCACGACGCGATGATGCAGATCGGCCGCCGCGGCGGCTGGAAGCTGGGGCGGCGGGTGTACCATGCCGACGACCACTGCGTCGGCGCCGCCTGGTGCGAGATGTACACGCGACACAAAGATCCGGCGATGATCGCCCCGGTGCTCGAACGGCTCGATGCCATCCTTGCCAAGCCCTCGGCCGCCCGGCTGGATTTCAAGACGCCCGGCAATCAGGACCGCTGGTCGTGGTGCGATGCGCTGTTCATGGCCCCGCCGGTTTGGGCGGCGGCCGCCAAGGCCACCGGCGAGGCGAAATACATCGAGTTCATGAATAAGGAGTGGTGGGGTACCACCGACTTTCTCTACGACAAGGACGAGCACCTGTACTTCCGCGACAGCACGTACTTCAATCGCCGCGAGGGCAACGGGCGGAAGATCTTCTGGGGCCGCGGCAACGGCTGGGCGCTGGCCGGCCTGGCGCGGGTGCTCCAGCACATGCCCGCTGACTACGCCCACCGCAGCCGTTACGAGACGCTCTTCAAGGAGATGGCCGCCAAGGTTCTTTCGCTTCAGCAGGCCGACGGGCTGTGGCGATCGAGCCTGCTCGACCCGGCGGGCTACCCGCTCAAGGAGACCAGCGGATCGGGCTTCTTCTGCTTCGCTCTAGCGTGGGGCGTCAACAACGGCCTTCTCGATCGCGCGACGTACGAGTCTGCCGTACGCAAGGCCTGGGCGGCGCTGGCCGACTGCGTCGATGCTGACGGCAAGCTCACGCACGTGCAGCCCATCGGCGCCGATCCCAAGAAGTTCGACCCCACCTCGACCGAAGTCTACGGCGTCGGCGCACTGCTGCTGGCCGGCAGCGAGGTCTACCGCCTCCTGGGCGGCGCGACGCCCGCGTCGCAGCCGGCGACGGCGCAGACTGCGCCCCAAACCCGCGCCAGCGCGACAGCGCCGGCCGACGACGAGACGCTGGACGTGGCCCAAGTCTGCTCGGAGTTCCCGGTGCGGTTCTGCCTGCTGACGCACGGCCGGCGGCAGTATGTGGCCTATTACGACGCGCAGCGCCGCATGACGGTGGCTGCCCGCGATCTGGACAGTCGCACGTGGCAATACCAGGTGCTGCCCCAGAAGGTCGGCTGGGACAGCCACAACTCCATCACGATGGCCATCGACGAGGCCGGACAGATCCACCTGGCGGGCAACATGCACTGCGTGCCGCTGGTCTACTTCCGCACCAGCAAGGGCGGCGACATCGCGACGTTCAAGCAAGTCAAGTCGATGACCGGCCAGAACGAGAAACGCTGCACGTATCCGCGGTTCATGCGTGGGGCGCAGGGGCAGTTGATCTTCCGCTACCGCGACGGCAGCAGCGGCAACGGCAACGAGATCATGAACGTCTACGACGCCGCCGCGGGCAAGTGGAAGCGGCTGCTCGATGCGCCGCTGCTGGACGGCCGCGGCAAGATGAACGCCTATTCCACCCTCATCCATCGCGGCGAGTGGTTCCATCTGGCCTGGGTCTGGCGAGACACGCCGGATTGCCAGACCGCGCACGATCCCTCCTACGCCCGCAGCCGGGACCTGGTCCACTGGGAGACGGCCGATGGCAAGAGCCTCAAGCTGCCCATCACAGCCGCCACGACGGGCACGCGGATTGACGCGATCCCGATCAAGGGCGGGCTGCTGGGCGTCGGCCTGGGCTTCGACAGCCAGAGCCGCCCGCTGGCGACGTACTACAAGTTCGACCCGGCTGGCAAGACGCAGGCATTCGTGGCGCGCTTCGACGAGGGGCGATGGACGCCGCGGCAGGTGTCCGACTGGGAGCACCGATGGCAGTTCAGCGGCGGCGGGTCCATCGAGACGAAGATCAGCCTGGGCGGTCTGCGGCCGCTCGGCGAGGGCAAGCTGGGCCAGTCGTACTCGCACTGGAAGCACGGCAAGGGCGTGCTGGTGATCGACGAGCAGACACTCAAGCCGCTGGGCGTGGAGAAAGAAGCCCCCGCTCGCTCTTCGGGTCCGGCGCAGTGGGCCAAGCCGGAGTCGACATTCCCCGGCATGACGGTCCAGTGGTTCAACGATATCGGCGAGTCCTCCGGCGGCCGCTACGTCCTGCGGTGGGAAACCCTGCCGCCCAACCGCGACCAGCCTCGCAAAGGCCCGCTGCCCAAACCCAGCATGCTGCGGGTGCTCAAGCTCCGTTCGTAGCACGGGCGTCTCGCCCGTGAGTAGCATGGCGGTCCCGGCCATGTTCGGGGAACGCACGGGCGGGACGCCCGTGTCACTCATGGGCAAGATGCCCATGCTACTTTGGGCGCGACGCGGAGGCCTGGTCAAAATCCTTTCCCGTCAGGGCTTGGCAGGCGGCCTTGGCCATGAACGTCGATCCGGCCGTGTTGGGGTGAACCTTGTCCGGGATCAGCGAACGGTGGCTCTTCAGGGCGCCGTACATGTCGATGAGGCCGACGTTCATCTCCGCGGCCACCCGGGCGATGACCGGTATCAGCTCCACCACGCCTTCCTCGCGGATGCCGTAGTTGCCGCCCTTTCGCGTGGGTGGCGGCGTGCAGATGTAGATTCGCGGCTTGCCCGGCAGGGCGGCGAACTTCTTGATGAGATCCTTGTAGTCGTCGGCGAACTCGCCTTTGAACTTCCAGTTCTGCCCCTGCGTGTCGTTGGTGCCGAGCATGACGATTACGACGTCAGGCCCCCAGGCCAAAACGGACTTGAAGGCCGGCTGCTTCTGGTAGGGAAAATCGCCGTGATTGAGCAGCGTCGCGCCGCTGACGCCGAAGTTGCCGACCTGCCACTTTGCCCCGAGCATCTTGCCCAACTGCTGCGGATAAGGCGTTCCGTCCTGCAGCCCGGTGCGGGCCGTGACACTGTCGCCCACGCACGCCACGCGAATCGTCCTGGCGTACTTCTCCACCTCGATGGGCGCACCGGCGCCGGCGGCTGCCGCCGCAGCGGGCCGGCTGGCGGCTTGCACGCCCGCCCCCGCCGTCGGAGCGCTGGTCGACGATTGCCCCCAAGCCAGATGGATGGCCAGAAGCGGAAACAAGGCTGCCACGTACGCGATGATTCGATTCACAGCCGTTCTCCTTGTGAGAGTAACGCCCACCCCACAGGCTGTCTGCATCATATCCCAAGGCCGCAGCGCAGACCATACCCCAGGCCCGTCACAGGAGCAGTGATGAGATGCAAAGGGCACAAAAGACTGGGTCGCACCGCATAATGTCGCGGTGGCCGGTCGGAACGCTATATTGGATGATCGTCGTCATCATTCCAGGATCGCCAAGACCCAGCCGCCACGAACGTCGTCTCCTTTCCAGTGCAGGGCATAGAGGCATGCCTGGCAGACGATCTTCAGCTCTTTCTTTCTGGCCGCAGGAATCCTGTAGCCACACCCCGGGCACGTGTGCCATGACTCACGAATCGGTTCTTTGCATTTCTTCTTTGCCATATTTCGCATCCTCATCATCGAGTTCCCCGGGAATGAAATCCAGCCGAACCGGTTTCTCCGGCAGGATGCCCAGTCGCCAAGCCAACCGGCGCAGAAACGGCAAAGACCGGTTCCAGGTGCGAACGGCCTGTCGAAGCCGGCAACACTGCCTGTTTCGCCTGTCGCATACCACCCGAAGGGCTTCCAGGCAGCCTAACGGATTCCCGGCCATCAACCGCGCCGTAGCCAGGTTCCTCTTGAAGATGTCTGGGACGTCGCGCCGCACGCAAAGAGTATGGGGATCTAACGTGATCTCGTTAAAAACCGTCAAAGCTCCGTAAACCTTGCTCTGCCGCAACAAGAGTACGCCATAGGTGTTCAGGAAGTCGGCGGGTGCCCGCGCGGCAAACCCTGGTGGGCCGCTCTCGGCGGGCTCTTCCAGTTGCTGTATGAGCCTATCCATCGTCGGACCGGCATGTCGGCTGGTCATGGAGTCTGCTCCTGCCGACTGGACAGGCCGATCACGACCCATCGGCCTCTACCAGGATGCTCTCGGTGCCACCTGAGAAACGTGTTGCACCCGCTGCAGCAGAGTTCCTGAAAATGCCATTCCACGCCAGGCCGGATAGGGCAGCCACAGACCGGACACCGCGATGCGCTTCCTCTGGCGTGTGGGCGAATCCCGTTGCTTTCCATCGAGACCTCCTCAAGCTGAAAGCGGCGCATTGTCAGTATCGTGACAACGCCATCGGCGAATCATGTCTTGAGCATCCTCAACATGGGCGCGGGCAATGACGCCTCGCTCGTCGCCAGGCGGCGTTTCCAGAACAAGCCACCCGTCATACGCCACGCTCCGCAGCGCGCCTGCCAGGGAACTGAAGTTGACGTTTCCATGGCCCAGACGAACATTGAAATCCGGCGCAAGCCCGCTGGTGAGGCAGACGTCCTTGAGGTGGACCTGTGCAATTCGATCCCTGCCCAGGCCCAGAACCATGTTGGCAGGGTCACGTCGGCAGGCTGTCACGTCTCCGGTGTCCAGGCAAATTTTCACGAAATCGCTGCCGCAACCATCCAGAAACTCCTCGAGTTGGCCCAGATGGAGGCTGCTCTCCACCGCGAGCGTCACACCGTGATCTTCCGCTACTCCCGAAAGCGCAGACATGGCCGATACTGCAAAGTCCAGTTCTTTGGGGAACTCTATGCGGTTGCGCCCGTAGAAAGGCACGATCACGTCGGCATGTCCCACATTGGTGGCCAGTTCGATCGCTTTATGAACGTGCTCTTGGGCTCTCCTGATCTGTGAAGCATCAGCTACGATCAAGGAAGGCTCATCGCATAGAACGCCTAGATACAGACCGGTGACGGCCAGGCGGAATCGTTCAACAAGCGTCCGGACCTTCAAGGCGTATGCGGCATCTTCCAAGAGGGCGGCTTCCGCCAGTGTGTGATAGCACAGCCCGACCCCGGCGGCCCCGGCGCGTTTGGCGCGGAGCAAGCATCGGGGCAGATCCACCCTTCCTAAGGCGGTTTGTTGAATTCCGATTCTCATTGCAGTTCTCCTTCAGTTTCGTTGCCGCGGGCCGCATTGATGTTTCCCCGGCCCCCCCTGGGACATGGTTGTTGTTGAAAAGTAGAAACGTGCCATGTCTTGGCAGGGAGGCACAGAGACTGACAAGGGAACGATGTTAGGCACCAGGCGCGAACCGATCCCCTGAACGGAATGCCGCTAGAAGGGCTTGTGCAGGAAACTCAGGACAAGACTACCAAGACCTGCCAGCGGCGCGATGTATATAACCGCTAGCGCTGGAGAGACTGCTGCGAGCTTTCATGTAAAAGCGATGGTACATAATTTAGATTATAGAGTATCAATGTGGTCAAGTCAAGCCTTGGGCAATCTATACTGGCCCTGGGCCCTAGCGCGATTCAACTCCGGGGGAGCAAGCCTTGTGGCGTCACTACGAGCGGACCACTATTGCTCCGCGGCGGCGCGATCTGGTACAAGACGGTCCTGCAGAAAGGACCGCCCTATGCCCGCTCGACCTAACGTCCTGTTTATCCTGGCCGACCAGCACAACGCCAAGGTTCTCTCGTGCAAGGGGCACCCGGACGTCAAGACGCCGCGGCTGGATCGCCTGGCGTCCCAGGGCGTACGGTTCGACAACGCCATCGTGCAGAACCCCATCTGCACGCCCAGCCGCGTGTGCTATATCTCCGGGCAGTACGCTCACAATCACGGTTACTACGGGCTGAGCGGGCCTAAGCCCAAGGGGCTACCGACGATCTTCGGGCATTTCCGCCGTCACGGCTATCGCACGGCCGCCATCGGCAAGATCCACTGCCCGGAATACTGGGTCGAGGACGACTGCGATCTCTTCGAGGACACCTGCAGCACCAGCGTCGGCGGGCGGAGCAAGGAATACGCCAAGTACCTTGCCGATCGCGGCCTGACTGACAAGGAAGACCACGCGGCGATGCAGGAGTTCGGCGCCCGCGGCAGGCAGACCATCGAAGGCCGCCCATCGATGGTCAGCTACGAGGACGGGCAGGAGGGCTGGTCGGTCCGCAAGGCGTGCGAGTTCATGGGCAAGGCGACGGCCGAGGGAAACCCGTTCTTTGTACATGTCTCGCTGCCCAAGCCGCACCAGTGCTACACGCCGGCGCAGCAGTTCTGGGATCTGTACGACCAGAGCAAGCTGACGCTGCCGCCCAACGCTGACTACGACATGGAAGCCGCCGGCAAGGCCCCGCACCTGATCGCCTCGGCGAAGCGCTACCGGACGGAGCCTTGGCAGCTCTTCGAGCCCAAGACGTTCGAGGCCGGACGGATGCGCAAGCTGCAGGGATACCTGGGCAACGTCAGCCACGTCGACCACGCGGTAGGTGAGCTGCTGGACTGGCTCGACGCCAACGGCCTAGGCGAGAACACGATCGTGGTCTACGCGGCCGACCACGGCGACTTCGCGTGCGAGCACGGGCAACTGGAAAAGGCCCCCGGCATCTGCGCCGACGCGATCACGCGCGTGCCGATGATGTGGCGCTGGCCGGGGCGGTTCAAGACCGGCCACGTCGAGCGCGAGCTTGTCGAGAGCGTGGACGTTTCGGCCACGCTGTGCGCCCTGGCGGGCCTGCCCGCGCTGGAGACCTCCGACGGCAAGGACATCTCGCCGCTGCTGGCCGGCCAGAGCAAGCCCGTGCATCGCGCGAGCGTGACGGAGTTCGCCCTGAGCAAGTCCATCCGCAAGGGCCAGTGGCGGATGGTGTTTTATCCGGAAGGGTTTTTCGACAAGCCCTTCGGGGAACTCTATGACATCGAGGCCGATCCCTGGGAGATGAAGAATCTCTTCTTCGACAGCGGTTATCGCGACATCGTGGCCGACCTGACGCGAGAGCTGGTCGACTGGCTCGCCTCCACCACCCGCGTGGCCACGGTGCTGCCGATGGCCGTGTGGGACAGCGACCAGGCCGCCACGCGATACCAGAACACCGTCAACGCCGATGGCAAAATCTCGCCCACGCGCGTGAACGAAGCAAAGAAGAAATGGCCTAATTACATCTGAAACGGCCGTCCCTAAGTAGCACGGGCGAGACGCCCGGGCTACTGCCGCAGCAGGCGGTCTTCGATAGCGAAAGACACATACTTTGCGGCCGTTTCCAGCAGCAGGCACTCTTCCTGAAGGAAGGGGCCGCTGAACTGCTCAGGGCGCTGGGCGAGGTAGAAGACTTCGATGCTGCCGGACGGCTGGCCTTCGACGGTCAGGTCCGCCCGGATCGACCAGATGGTCTCCTGAAACCGCGCGGTCTCCACCGCCAACTGACCCAGGCAAATTCGGGCGCACGTGATTTCGGGGTACAGCCACGCCTGCGACAAGGTGTCGGCAACGGCCTGCAGGAATTCCTCCATCGGCAGGTCTTTCTGCGAGATGATGCGGGCGATGGCGTGGAGGCAGTTGAGTTCCTTCGTGCGCTCGCGCAGGATCAACTCCGCCCGCGCCTGAGCAATCGAGCGATTATCATCGACCGGCTTGTCTCGCGATCCATAGGTCATCTTGGGCTTCCGGAAACGGTAGACGTTTGCGGTATTGTAACAGCCAGGCGGCGGTCGGGTAGAAAAATGGGGACAGTCCCATACAGCGGGACAGTCCCCATTTTTCTATCGCACGGTCAGGAAGAACTCCATCAGGTCGCAGCCGCGCGGAATGAACAGGTCGCTGGCCTGGGCGGCCGTCTCGGTGAAGGATGCCCCGCGCACGGCGTCGATGCCCAGTCCGGCCATTGCGAAGGGCACAGGATCGGCGGTGTGCGTGCGGATGGTGCAGGGCGTCGGGTGGTCGGGCAGCACCAGCACCCGCCAGGGCGTGTCCTGCCCGCGCAGGTGCTCGACCACGCGGCCGATGATGTGGTGGTCGATCATCTCCAGGGCGTGGACCTTGGCCTTGGCGTCGCCCTGGTGTCCGGCTTCGTCGGGGGCCTCGATGTGCACGCACACCACGTCGTGATCGGCCAGCGCCGCCACGGCAGCGGCGCCTTTGCCGGCGTAGTCGGTGTCGAGGTAGCCGGTGGCGCCTTTAACGTTGATGCAGTCCCAGCCGATCAGCCTGGCCAGCCCTCGCACGAGGTCGACGGCCGCTACTACAGCGCCCGAGAGTCCGAACCGGTCGCGGAACGACGGCAGTGACGGCATTTTGCCCTGGCCCCACAGCCAGATGCTGGTGGCGGGGTTCTCGCGCAGGTCCGCGCGCACGTCGTTGATCTCGTGGTTGGCCAGCAGCTCGCGGCTGGCCTTGATCAGGCGGGTAAGTTCCTTGGCCCCCTTGCCCTTGGGCAGATAATCGTCGGCCTTTTGCCCGAGGATATCGTGCGGGGCGGTGGTGTGGACGGCCAACTCGCCGGCCAGCACCAGCAGGTGGCGATAGCTCACGCCGGCGTAGAACGTGGCGGCGTCGCTGCCGAGGCGATCGTTGATCTGGGCGATGATTTCGGCGGCTTCTTCGGTCGAGATGTGCCCGGCCGAGTGGTCGATCATCACGCCGTCGATGATCGTGACGAGATTGCACCGCACGACCCACTGGTCGGGCCCGACGTCCAGGCCGCGCGCAGCCGCCTCGATCGGCGCGCGGCCGGTGTGGTACTCGCTGGGGTTGTAGCCCAGCACGGACATAGTCGCCACGTCGGAGCCGGGCTCCATGCCCTCGGGCACGTTGGCGACCTGGCCGCACTTGCCGTGGCGGGCGATCCACGCCGCGTTGGGCATCGACGCGGCCTCGAGCGGCGTGCGGCCGCCCAGATCGACCTGCGGCACGTCGGCCGCCCCGTCAGGAATAATGATGGCGTATTTCATAAAGACAGTAATCAGTAGCCGGTAGCCCGTAGCCAGTAAGACAAAAACAGCAATCAGTAGCCAGTAGCCCGCAGCCAGTAATAGCGGCGCCAGGTCATTCCTGGCTACCGGCTACTGGCTACGGGTTACAGTTCCTCCGGATGCTCTTCCACGATCCCGATGCAGACGCTGCGGGTTTTGACCACGGGCAGGGCGTCGATCTCGGCGAGGGCTTTTCGCACGGCGCCTTCCTGCGCGCGGTGCGTCGTGATCACCAGCGGCACCGAGCCGTTGGCGGCGCCAGCCTGCTCATGCTGGAGCACCGACAGAATGCTGATGCCGTAATTGCCCAGGATCGTCGCGACCATCGCCAGCACGCCGGGCTGGTCCGCCACTCGCATGCGAATATAGTAGCGGCTTCGGATGGCCTCGAGGGGCAGTTGAGGTCCTTCCTCGGCCACGTCGGGCATGATCGAGAGGTTGCTGAACGCGCGGGTGGCTGTGCCCATCGCCACGTCGGCCAGGTCGGCCAGCACCGCCGAGGCGGTCGGCATGCCTCCGGCGCCGCGACCGTAGTACATCGTATGACCGGTGGCGTGGCCGTACACGCTGATGGCGTTGAAGGGTCCCGAGACCCACGCCAGCGGATGCTCCACCGAGATGAACGCCGGCCTCACACGGAGGCTGACGCCTTCGCTCTGGCGCTGGGCGATGGCCAGCAGCTTGACGACGTAGCCCAGCTCGCGGCCGTAGTTCAGATCGATCGCGTCGAGATGGTCGATGCCCTCGACGGGGATCGAGTCGACGTTGATGTGCCAGCCCAGCGCGAGCCCAGCCAGGATCGCCAGCTTGTGCGCCGAGTCGTAGCCCTCGACGTCCAGCGAGGGATCGGCCTCGGCCAATCCTTTGGCCTGGGCGTCCGCCAGGGCCTGGGCGTACGTCTGTCCCTGCTGGCTCATGGCGGTGAGGATGTAGTTGCAGGTTCCGTTGACGATGCCGTAGAGGGCGTCGATGCGGTTGGCGATCAGCCCGCCGCACAGGGCGCGGATGATCGGGATCCCGCCGCCGCAACTGCCTTCGAAGGCGATGCACACGCCGTTCTTGCGGGCCAGGGCGCACAGCTCAGGCCCGGCGTGGGCCAGCAGCGCCTTGTTGGCCGTCACCACGTTCTTGCCCGCCGACAGGGCCCGGACGATCACGTCCTTGGCCGTCGTCAGCCCGCCGATAAGCTCGACGACCGCGCCGACCGACGGGTCGGCCAGCACGCGGGCGAAATCTTTGCAGAACAGCCGCTCGTCGAGCCCTTGCTGCCGCGCGTTGGAGAAATCAACATCGACGAGATATCGCAGCTCCAGCCGCGGGGCAATCTTGCCGCCCAGAATGCCCGCGTCCCGCGTCAGCAGCACGCCGGCGGCCCCGCCGACGGTCCCGCAGCCGACAATGGCCACGCCTAGTTTTGCATCGCTCTGAATCATGTGCGTTCCCAGCTTCCTTCGAACGGAGCATCTTAAATGCCGCCGCCGCCAATTTCAAGAAGCCGCTGCGCCTTGTCAATCGCGGCGGTGGCGGGCAGAATACCCCCCATGACACGAGGCTCTTGCGGCAATCGCGTTTGCACAGTGGCGGCATGGACGATGCTGCTGGTCGTCTGGGGCTGCCAACCCCATTATCGGCCGGTGGATGCGGAGGTGCTGCTGTCGGGCGGCTGCGAGCGAATTGCGCCCGCGGCCATCGCCGGACACATTGGAACTCTGGCCGATCCGGCCCGCGGCGGGCGAATGGTCGCCACGCCGGGCAACGCCCTGGCCCGACAGTACATCGTGCAGCAGTTTCAATCGATCGGCTTAAAGGGCGGCGCGCGGGGCGGTCAGTGGGTTCAGCCCTTCGAGATACAGTCCATGCGAACGCCGGGAGAGGGCTCCGCCCTGAAAGTTCCAATGCTGCCGCCGCTGCAGGTGTTCAAAGACTTTGCTCCCATGGCCGCCGGGTGCAGCGGTTCGTTTGCGGGGGAGATCGTCTTTATCGGATACGGCCAGCATGCCTCCGATTACGCTACCGCGGCTGTAAAGGGAAAGATCGTGCTCCTCCTGCAAGGCACGTCGGCGGGGGTTTCAAAAGAGAGCCTGTGGTGGAACAAGGGCTCCAACCTTCGCGACATGCTGACGGCAGAGAAGCTCGCTCACGCCGCCAAGGCCGGCGCTGCGGCAGTGCTGCTGGTGACGCCGCCCCAGGTGCCCGTCAGCGACGCCGAGGATGCGCTGGACAGCATGATCGGGCGCGCCAACGGCCCGCTGCCGGCGATGCGCATCAGCCGCACGCTGGCGCGGGAGATTCTCGCCCAGAGCCCCCGGCGACAGTTGCTGGAGGATCTTGCCGCGGGAAAGAAGCCCCTTTCGGCCGATCTGGGCGTGCGCGTCAGCGGCGCCTGCGACCTTGCCCCCGCGATGGGGCAGAACGTCATCGCCGTGCTGCCCGCGACGGCTGGCGCGGACGCTCCAGCGCTCGTTGTCGGGGCGCATTACGACCATCTGCCCGCAAGCGGGCAGCATGCCAGGGACGCCGGCCTGGGGGTTCGCCCCGGGGCCGACGATAACGCCTCGGGCGTGGCTGCATTGATCGAAACAGCCCGGGCCGTAGCCGCCCTGAAGGACAGAAAGTGCACGTACATCTTTATCGCCTTCGACGCCGAGGAGTTCGGCTTTCTCGGATCGAGGCATTACGTGAACTATCCGGTGGCGCCGCTACACCGCACGGCCGCCATGATCAACTTCGACCAGATCGGGGCGGTGAAGGACGATCAGGTGACGGTGATCGGCAATTGCATCCGCCAGCCATTCCAGCAGGCGCTGGCGGTGGCGGCGTTGGCGCAGCGGCCGACGAGGGTGCAACCGCTGGGCGTCGTCAACCGCAGCACGTGGTCGGACCAGTCATCCTTCAACGCGTGCAACATTCCGACGCTGTTCTTCTTCGGGCGCTTCAGCGAGCACTATCACCGCAGATCGGATCGCACTGAAACGGTGAACATGTCCGGCGTGGCGCAGGTGGCGAACCTCGCAGTCGACACGCTTCGCCTGCTTGACGCCTCATTTGCTCCCTGATAAAGTGCTTGTCCATGATTTGCGATAATTCACAAGGAGAATATGGTGAACCTGACATGTCTTTCTAAAGTGCGCAAGGGCGAAACGTTCACCCTGACCTATGAGGGCGGCGTGTTCACGCTGAAAGGTGCCGATGGCGCCCCGGTGCTGGAAGAGACGGGAACCGAGTTCTTCGCCAAGCGGTTCCAGTTCCCATCTTTTGCCGACAGCACCAAGTATCCCCGCATCATGTTGAACGAAGGGCTGATGGAATTCCAGATGGGGTCAGCCGAGATCAAAGGCCTGCGAACCCTGCGCGACCTGCTGCTGGCCAAAGCCGACCCCACAGTGTGGAAGCGCATCTTCCTCAAAGGCGTGCTGACGGTTATCGGGGGCTTTCTGGCGATCGCGGGCGGGATTGCGATCAGCATTCTGTCCATGCAGAACCCCGACAGCAAGGGCCAGAGCACCATCTACTACGGGTTGCCGATCTTTGGTGTAGCTATTGTTGTGACGGGATTTGTCAAGATCGCTCAATCCAAACGCGTTAAGAAGTTGGCAGCCGAGGCTTGAGCCAAGCTACCAGAGATTCTTCAAGTCTCCTGAACGGCGAAGGTGGCCGGTGAACTCATCATCCTTGTCGAGGTCCACCAGATCGACGGGACGACCCAGAATACGTGAAGTTCTGGCTATCGCTTTGAAGAACACCGTTGGCGGCAAGCCCTCAACCGCCAAGTCTACATCAGAATGTTTCCGCTGATGCCCGCGCGTTGTTGAGCCAAACACATAGACGGCAGTGGCCCCCAAGTCCTTGAGTGCCTGGGCCGCTTCGACAAGAAGACCTTTATTGTCTGTTTCCACTTGCATCAGCGATATCGGCGTGCCACAGGTATTGTACGGTCAATTCGCTGTTAAACTTTCGGTTTTCCAGGCCAGTCGAGGATGGCGCCGGTGTCGGCGCTGGTGGCGTGGGCGGCGTAGCGGCCCAAGGCGCCGTGGCGAATCGGGGCCGGGACCGGCTTCCAGGTTTTGCGGCGGCGGGCGAACTCGGCGGCCGTCACGCGGGCGCTGATCTTGCCGTTGGGGATGTCGATGTCGATCACGTCGCCGTTTTTCAGCAGGCCGATCTCGCCGCCGGCGGCGGCCTCGGGCGAGACGTGGCCGATGCACGCCCCGGCCGTGCCGCCGGAGAATCGCCCGTCAGTGATCAGTGCGCACTTGGCGCCCAGGCCCATGCCCTTGATGTAGCTTGTGGGGCCGAGCATTTCCTGCATGCCCGGGCCGCCCTTGGGTCCTTCGTTGCGGATAATCACCACGTCGCCGGCCTTGACCTTGCCGCCGAGGATTCCGGCGCAGGCGTTCACCTCGCCTTCGAAGATCACGGCCGGGCCGGAGTGCTTGTACATCGCCGGGTCGACGCCGGCGAGTTTGACCATCGCCCCGCGCGTGGCGATGTTGCCGTACAGCACGACCAGCCCACCCTTGGCGGTGAAGGGCCGATCCAGCGTGCGGATGACGTCCCGCACGTCGAGCTTGCCGGTGTTGCGGGCGGCGAGGGCGGCGGGCTTTTCGCCGCGGTACATCGCCTTGACCTGCGCGACGCTGCGGCCGGTGGCTTTGGAACCCTCGCGATACATCTTCTTGGCGGCGGGCAGGCACTTCTTGCTGCGCAGCGACCACTGCTCGAGATTTTTCATCAGCGGCAGCCCGGTGACGGTGGGCACGTCGGCGTGGATCAGCGAAGGCTTGTCCCACCAGAGCTGGCCCATGATCGTATGGATGCCGCCGGCGCGGTGAATGTCCTGTATATGGTACATGGCTCCGTCCGGCGTGCTCGACGGCGCCACGCGGCAGATGTTGGGCGTGCGGGCCGTGACGCGCTCGATATCTTTGAGCCCGAACGGCACGCCGGCCTCGCTGGCCAGGGCGAGCAGGTGCAGCACGGTGTTGGTCGAGCCGCCCATCGCCATGTCCAGCGCGAAGGCGTTCTCGAAGGCCTTCTTGGTCATGATGTTCCGCGGCAGCAGGGGGTAGGTTTTCTTGCAGCCGGCAGCGCCCCAGGCCTTGACCATCGCCACGATGCGCTGGGCAGCGTGCTTGAATATTTCCATCCGCGCCGGCGAGGTGGCCAGGCACGTTCCGTTGCCCGGCAGGGCCATGCCGACGGCCTCGCACAGGCAGTTCATGCTGTTGGCGGTGAACATGCCGCTGCACGATCCGCAGGTGGGGCAGGTGTTGTCTTCGTACTGCTTGACCTGCTTGGCCGTCATCTTGCCGAGTTTGCGCTGGGCGACGGCGTAGAACTGGTCGATCAGGTCAACGTCTTTGCCGCAGACGTTTCCGGCTTCCATCGGCCCGCCCGAGGCGAAGATGGTCGGGATGTTCAGGCGGATCGAGGCCATGAGCATGCCCGGGATGATCTTGTCGCAGTTGGGGATGCAGATCATGCCGTCGAACTGGTGCGCCTCGGCCATCGCCTCGACGCAGTCGGCGATCAACTCGCGCGAGGCCAGCGAGTACTTCATGCCGTAGTGCCCCATGGCGATGCCGTCGCAGATGCCGATGGTGTTGAAGACGAACGCTGTGCCGCCGGCGGCCTGCACCTGCGCCTTGACGTACTCGCCGACGGCGTCGAGGTGGACGTGGCCGGGCACGATGTCGGTGTAGCTGTTGACGACGGCGATAAACGGCCGGCGGATATCGGCCTCGCGCAATCCGGTGGCCTTGAGCAAGCTGCGGTGGGGGCCGCGTTCGAGACCGGCCTTGACGTTGTCGCTGCGCATGCATTTTCTCCAACTTATTCAGAGGCGGGCATGCCGCCCGGAAATCTCAAGCTACAAAATCCAAATCACAAACAAACGTCAAAGAGCAAGAAAGACAAATCTCAAACCAGATTCTCGGCGTTACGGTTTTCCTCTCGTTTGTCTTCTTGTTGCTTGTTTGGGCTTTGTGGTTTGAGTTTTGGAGTTTCTGCCGCGGCTCTGCCTGCCACGGAAAGGCCCTGGCCCGACAGCCACGGGCGCTGCAAATCCCAAGCTTCAAAAGCCCGGCAGACTACTGTCCGCCGCCGTTATTTAGGTACTCGACGGCGTGGTTCATGGTTTCAAAATTTTCTACTGCGGTCAGCACGTAGTTCTTGGTGGAATTGTCCCTCAGGGGGCGTATCTCGACGAACTCCGGATCGTGCGAGAGGTCCCGCAAGTCCCGAAGGCTCTTGTACTGGATCAGCCCGCAATACCGCTGCGTGCAGCCGCCCATGTAGACCATGCGGGTCAGGCCGTAGAGCACGACCGAGGCCCCGTAGCGGTCCAGGATCGGCTGCACCCGCCGCAGGTACTCGGCGTACTGCTTTTCCTTGCCTTCGATGATGTCGAACAGGTTGACGACAACGACCACGATAAGTCTCCGTCCCTGCACTACCCGGAAAAGGCAACACAATATAGCTGCGGCGGACAATTTACAAGCGCGGGAATCAGGAATCCTGCGCTACGCGTCCTGGCGGGGAAAAAACCTACCACAGAGACAACGAGAAAAGCTGAGGGGGCACAACAAGACGTGGCGCGGAAGGTTCCCATCTTGGTGTTGCCTTTGTTTCCCCTCAGCTTTCTCTGTGCCTCTGTGGTAAGTCTTTATTCGCGCCGCATCAGCGCCTGTAAATCTGTAATCCTGCCCCAAAGCTCTGACCGATAACAACAAAGCGCCCATTCCCGGGCCGATGTATGGAGACTGATTATGAACCGCACATGGATTTTCGCAAGCGCGATGGCGGCGGCCGGTATCCTTTTTCTGGCCGGCTGCGGCAGCAGCACCAACACAACGACCACGATGAGCCCCACCGACGACGACGGCAGGCTCGACGACGCGGTGCTCGTGCCGGACCTGATTCCTCTGGCCACGTCGCCCATTCCGGACGTTCCCGTGCCGATGGGCTTCAAGATCAAGGAAAAGCAGACGCTGGAGTTCGGCGCCGGCTCGGCCCGATACCTCGAGCACGTGTACAAAGGCCGCGCCGACAAGTGGGAGCTCAACCGCTTCTTCCGCCAGCAGATGCAGGCCAACCGCTGGCAGTTCGTCAATTACCTGGTGACCGACGGCGAGTTCACGCTGGAGTTTGAAAAAGACACCGAGCGATGCCGCGTCATGATCGCCGATGGCTCGTGGTACAACGTCATCCACCCCACGAGCATCACCGTCCGCCTCTGGAGCACCGGCCCCATTGAAATTCGCGCCGCAGAGACGCCTCGTCCCGCCGCGCGGTCGGGGTACTCGCGCTCGGCGGCGAGGTCGACTCGGAATTAGGTTTGCCGGGACCTCCATGCACGCCGACGGTGAATAAACTCGCCGCCGGCGTTTGCATTTTCCCCCGCCCAAGGTAGAATGCCCCTTTCGTACCCTGTTGGTCGCTGGCCGCTTGTGCGGCCGCGCAGGCCGGTCCCGCTCAACGCCGCGAGTACAATCGATGAAAGCACAACGACGCCACGAACTGCAGCACAACGTGCTGGGAACTGAACTGAGCAAGCTGGGGACTTTCCTCAAGAAATATGGCACCTATGTCGCCTGGGCCGTGCTGATCGTGGCACTGATCGCCCTGATCGCCAACTATGCCATCGGCCGCAAACGCACCGCCGCGCGCGACGTGCTGGCGAAATACGAAAGCGTTACCGCCGATCCCAACCTCAAGTTCGAGCAGCGCGTTGAAGACCTCAAGGCCCTGTCGCAGCAGGAGACCAACCGCTTCGTGGCGGCCTTGGCCGGCCTGACTTTGGGCGACGATTACACGGCGCGGCTGGTGAATCTGCCGCCGACCGCCACGGCCGACGAACGCAAGAAGGCTTACGATCAGGCCGAAGCCTGCTATCGCCAGACGCTGGACAGCTTCCCCGACAACCCTTCGGCCGTGGGGCGGGCGCGGTTCGGACTGGCGCGGCTGGCCGAAACGATGCGAGACTTCGACGCCGCCCGCAGGGAGCTGACGGCCATCAAGACCGACCCGCGTCTGGCCGGCACGCCGGCGGTGGCGCTGGCGGAAAAAGAACTCAACGAGTTGAGCGTTCTGTCGCAACCGGTGGCGATGGCGGCCAAGAAGGCCGCGACCGCGCCGTCCTCGGCCGAGGCGACCGGCGCGACGACGCGGGCGGCGACGGCCCCGGCCACGCGACCGTGAGGGCGGATTCTTCGACGGAAAGATTTTTCGCTTTCCACGTTGATATGGGCATGATTCTGGTGTAGGGTGCTTCGCATTGTGCGGCGGCGCATGGCAAAATGGAGCCGACGCATTAGAAGATCTTAAGGCACTGTTGGGAGAGTTATACATGGCAGATTTGCAAGCATTGGCAGACGCGTTGATCAAGGGCGACCGCAACAAGGTCGTCGAGTTGACCAAGAAGGCTTTGGAAGAGGGCGTGGGCCCGGCCAAGGTTCTCAATGACGGCCTCATCGCCGGCATGAACGTCGTGGGCAAGCGGTTCAAGGCCAACGAAATTTACGTGCCCGAGGTCCTCATCGCCGCCCGCGCGATGCACGGCGCGATGGACGTCCTGCAGCCCAAGCTGGTCGCCGCCGGCGTCAAGCCCATCGGCACCGTCGTGCTGGGAACCGTCAAGGGCGACCTGCATGACATCGGCAAGAACCTCGTCGGAATGATGCTCACCGGCGCCGGGCTCAAGGTCGTCGACATCGGCACCGACGCCCCGGCCGAGAAGTTCGTCGAGGCCTGCAAGAAGGAAAACGCCCAGGTCTGCGCCATGAGCGCCCTGCTGACCACCACCATGCCCCAGATGGGCGAAGTGGTCAAGGCCATGAAGGCCGCCGGCGTCAAGACCAAGACCCTCATCGGCGGCGCCCCGGTCACCCAGAGCTTTGCCGACGAGATCGGCGCCAACGGTTACGCCCCCGACGCCGCCAGTGCGGCCGACGTGGCCAAGACCCTGCTCTAACCGCCTCACAGCGACCCCCAGGGCCGCGACGGCTGGTGCGATGCGTTTCCAACGCCCGCCCCAGACGCCGCGGCCCTTTTTGCGCGCGTTTATAGTGACGGCGGTAGGGCGTTCTCCCCGATCTCTCGTGGTATTTCGCTTCTGCGGCCGATTAATTGAGCCGCTGAGGTCGCTGAGGACGCTGAGGATGTGGGAAGATAAAACAACTCTTTCCTCTGCGTCCTCAGCGACCTCAGCGGCTAATTCAGCAATCGTTGCAGACTGTGGTATGATGACCTGTATGCCCGACCCCGAAGACATCATCACAGAAGAGCAGGACCTGCCCCCCGACGAGCAGACCGGCGAGTTTGCCGACGAGGACGTCGAGGGCGTCCAGACCGTTCTGGCCGCCGACGAGGACGGCCTCGAGCATCTCCAGATTCTCGTCCGCCGCCCCAAGAGCGACCGGCGGCTGGACAAGTACCTCGCCGGCCGCCTCGGCCGCGACCACTCCCGCACCAGCCTGCAGGGCTACATTCGCGAGGGCAACGTCACCGTCAACGAGCAGGTCGTCAAGCCGCGGTACATCCTCCGTAGCGGCGACGTGATCGACATGATGCTCCCGATCGTCAAGCGGCGTGAGATTCCCCCCGAGCCCATCCCGCTGGACGTCATCTACGAAGACGACGACCTGATGGCCGTCAACAAGCAGGCCGGCCTCATCGTGCACCCGGCCCGGGGCAATTGGACGGGCACGCTCGTCAACGCCCTGGCGTATTACTTCCAGAAGAACTGGCGCGACATTGCCGACCTGCCCACCAGCGGCGAGGCGTTTCGGCCGGGCATCGTCCACCGCCTCGACCGCGACACCACCGGCGTCATGCTCGTGGCCAAGAGCGAGCAGGCCCTGTGGCGCCTCGGCTGGCAGTTCGAGCACCGCAAGGTGCACAAGACGTACACCGCGATCGTTCACGGCCGCATGTCGATGAACGAAGACCTCATCGACGCCCCGATCGGCAAGCACGCCCGCATCCGCGAGAAGTACGCCGTTCACCGCCTCACCGGCCGCCCGCTGCCGATGACGATCAAGCCGGCCGTCACGCGCTACAAGGTGCTCCAGCGCCTGGCCGCCGGCCCTGGCGGGAGCATGCCCTTTACGCTGGTAGAGCTGTACCCCCAGACCGGCCGCACGCACCAGCTCCGCGTTCACATGAGCTACATCGGCCACCCGATCGTCGGCGACCGGATGTACGGCGGCGGGCCGCTGTACATGAGCCAGCTGGACGGCCACGCGGAGGTAGCCGACGGCCCGCTGATCACGCGCCAGGCGTTGCACGCGCACACGATCAACTTCACGCACCCCCGCACGCGCGAGCCGATGGAGTTCACCGCCCCCTGGCCGAAAGATTTCACCGACACGCTGAATGAGTTGCAACGACGAAGCGGCGGTGTATAATTTGCCCTCTGAGAACCGTAGCACGGGCGAGACGCCCGTGCGACTCATGGGCAGGATGCCCTGCTACTGAATCCGGGCGATTAGCTCAGTTGGTTAGAGCGTGCGGATCACACCCGCAAGGTCACTGGTTCGAGTCCAGTATCGCCCAGTCTTCGTTCGCCGCTTAAGGCGAACGAAGACTGGGCCACGGCGTAGCGTTTTGTGCGAAGCCGGGCAGGTGTTGCTAATCCCAGCAGCGGCGAACTGCGCCTTGGCAAGCCAGTCTTCGTTCGGCGATCCAGGTGAACGAAAACGGCCTCGCAGCAAAGAGGGCTCGCCACGGCATAGCAGTTTCACCGCGAAGCCGGGAACTACGCCTTGGCAAGCCAGTCTTCGTAATTGCTATGGGGAAACAAATGACCGGGAAGTTCTGGTACGTCTACATGCTCCAAAGCACCGCCTGCCCCGAGCGCTTCTACGTCGGCCTCACAGAGGACCTCGCCAATCGGCTTGCCGCCCACAACAGCGGGAAGGTCTTTCACACTTCAAAGTTCCGCCCCTGGCAAGTCGAGACGGCCGTAGCCTTTCGCACCCAACCCAAGGCCGTAGCTTTCGAGAAGTACCTCAAGTCCCACTCCGGCCGCGCTTTCGCCGAGAAACATTTCTGATTTGCCTACCGCTTGTTCAACTGCGGTCTGCTGCTCTGAATGATCCCGATAGGGAAAAGTTACCGGCCTCTCAAAGATTGACGGACCTGCTAGAGTCGGCCGGGTGAGTTTTGTCGCAAGCCGGTCTTGCGGTTTGCCACGGCGTAGCGGGCTAATCGCGAAGCCGGGAATAAGCTTGAAAAAATGGCGATTCGCGGTATGCTCATGTCCTATAGGGCCTGATGCCCCGTTGATGGACCCAGGAGAAGCCGCCCTCACATGACGGCTTGGGTGAGCAGAGACGGAGGCGGGCATTTCCAGACCCATTACGTTCATGTTCGCATACCTGCTTTATTGAGTATTTGTAGTTTTGTTAATGGATGGCCGTTCGGAACGGATTGAGAACAAGAGATATTTTTCAGCAACCAAGTGAGGTGGCTTCTGGCACAGGCGATGGGTTCGCAGGTGACTTGGGCCGGAACGAAAGGAAAGCAACGAGTATGAAACACACAGCATTGACAATTCTGGCGGTCGCGGCCGTGCTGGTCCTGGGCAACATGGCGTGGGGCGATATGACTACTTTGATCAACTCGCCTGGCAGTTGGACCGCAGACGGCGATTGGGACAACGGCGCTCCGCAGCCGGATGATGCCGTTCGAATCACGGCCGGCACGGCGGATGTGGCCGACGGCGGGAACTACTCAACCGGTGATGTGCGTATCAACGGCGGGACAGCCACCGGCGTCCTCAATGTCAACTCAGGCTCCAAGCTCACCCTGACGGGCGGGGACGCGTTAGTGATCAGCTTTGATAACCCGGGTGACGCCCAAGTGAACGTCGATGGAAGCGGCTCGGCCATTACCTGCAACAGCACGGCTTGGATCGGCAACGGCGCTGGCACTAACGGTAAATTGAGTATCACCGGCGGCGCTGTCGTGACTCTCAACGGCAACGTGAACCATAACTCGACGGTGGCCAACAGCATCACCCTGGACTCTACGTCGCAACTTTATATCAACGACTGGTTCAACTTCTATGGTGGCGGCGTCTTCAACTTTGATTTCGTCAATTCCAGCAAGCCCGAGTCGGCCAAACTGGGCAAGATTGCGATGCCCTATGGTGTGGGATCGACTTTGAACTATATCAGTGGTGCGACGGTGAATATGGGCGCCGGTTCGGATGGATTCGGCCTGGACTTTCTCGCGATGAGCAACGGCGTTCAAGGAACGCTGAACATTACCGGCGCGGCCGTGACCATTGGCGGCGTTTACGGCGGGTACATTGAAGGGGGCGGCAACGCAATCAATGTGACTCAAGCCGCCGGACAGACCACCGGCATTACCTTCGAAGGAGCGTTTACGCTGCTCTCGGGCAGCTCGATCAATCTGTTCTTCGACAACGCCCCGTTCACCCCGACCGTCTTTGAGTCCGGCGGGTACACGATGGTGGGCAAAATCGGCGACTGGGGCTTCCGCTGGGCGGGCAGCCACCTCGATGAACTCAATACTATGCTCGGTGATGGCAGAATTACCGTCGGCTTCGTCCCTGAACCGGCCACGATGAGCCTGCTGGCCTTGGGTGGCCTTGCGGCCTTGATCCGTCGCAAGAAGTAATCGAAGCACAAAACGAGTGCAGCCTCAACGGGCGGTCAGCAATGGCTGCCCGTTGTCATGTGTAGCGGCAGCATCTTTGCCTTCCCCGGGAATGATATGCCCGCCGCCAATAATCGGTGCGGCCGCTGGTCTGCTGGCGAATCGCTGATTATTCTTGACATGGATGTCGATGTGGCTATACTATTCCTTCGTTGGGCCAGATGCCCCGTCGATGGACCCAGGAGAAGCTGCCATTCAACCGGCGGCTTGGGTGAGCAGAGACGGAGGCGGGCATATCGCAGGCCAGATCAGGTTTGTTTCTAGATCATCTGTCAGTTTTCTTGCTCATTTGTTAACCGACCGGAAACTCCGGCAGAAGCGAGGTTTGCGTGAAGATGAGGGCGACATTGATATTAGTCTGCGTTTCTCTTGCACTTTGTGGATCGGGCTTTGCCTCGGTCATCAACATTGACACATTCAACGTAGGTGAACAGTATGTTGCGGGGGGAAGCAGCGATAGCGTTTCGGGCCTATCCACAAGTGATGTCATCGGTGGAGAAAGGTTCTTTTCGGTTGCCGGCAATGCCCGCCAAGTCAATGGAGAAATCAACACCGTTGACTACCTCGGGGAGGGTACCTACGAATCCGGTCCGCGTTACAGCGGTGGATTCGTCCTGGAATATGGACGGACTACAGACCTGAATGCAGCCTTGGCCGCCGGGGGTAAGTTCCAACTCGATTTCACCTATGTTGATCTTGGCACCGGCGTGGGCAGCAACACGATCACGATCACAGTGGTCGCCGACGGCCAGACCGATTCGTACCTTTCGAACTGGCCCGCAACCCCAGGCCAGATAGACATTCCGGCGTCGTTATTTTCTGCGATCACGGCGTGGAACAGCGTGGATCGATTGACCTTCGAGTTCAGTGGCAAGACGGCTGCCGATGTGACTCTCGACAATATCGCCTTCATCGTGCCTGAACCCGCATCAGTGGCTTTGCTGGCTATGGGCGGCTTGGCGGTCTTGGTCCGGCGAAAAAACAGGGCAGGATAGTTGCATTGAATTGAGGACCTGTGCAACAACGTCACATTGAATCCTCTCCCGGGGACGGTGCACTGCAAGGGCAGAGGTGTTTTCATTTAAATAAACTTGACTGAGTTTCTCTTGCCGATACAATCTTGGACATTGCTGGTCCGCTTTTGCCGAAATAGAAAGCAATCGCGATGTCCCCGCCAGAAAGGAAGGACCATGAAGACTCGCTACCTGTTGTTCAGCATCGTGTTGTTGGTTTCATTCAGCACCCCCGCTCTCGCGACGGTCATGTACGGCGCCTTGAGCAACTTTGATGCAATCAATGACACGGGCGTTACCACGCACGGCTTTGAGATCGAACTCGAAGGTTGCGCCGCCTCAGACGTGTCTTATACCTTTGGTTCCCCGTATAACCGCTACGGAGACCCGATTGTAATCTCTACCGGGACGGGCGTTATCGTTCGGTATGCAAGTTCGTATGACAACGTGACGCAGACTTGGTCTGCTGGCACTGACACCGGAACACTGCCCGATACGGGTGGACATTCACTTTTCAATGGCAGCTACCCCGGCTATCCCGGGACGGTGCCGGGTGACCATTTCGGCATCAGTCTTAATGTTAATCCAACTAACACGATCTACCGCTGGCTGGTCGATGGAGGCAATGGGACGCTCACACCTTTTGGCACGAACGTAAAGATTCCCGCTCCTGTCTTGACTCTCGTGCCGCCGGCAAATCCGGGACTGCCGCAGGTTGTTCAGGCGGTTCTGCCGGCGCCCGCGAATGAAAATGATCCCGATCATCCTCTTTTCGGCGAGGCGATTTGGGCAAAAGTGACGATCATCACCGTCCAGAACCCCGAACCTGTCCGGCTGGAGGATCTTGTTCTTGGTAATCCAGCCGTGCCCGAAACCGAAACTGAGATCGAGTGGCAACTCCTGCAGGCGGGAAATGCGGGCTTCGATGCACGAGGCGACGATGTTATTGTCGGGGATGGCAACGAGTCCGTGACGCGACGCTACGAGTTCTATAAATACCTGGGCGACCTGTCTGATCGTTCGCTCTATGACGAGTACGGGGAGGCACTGATCGAGGACCCTACAACTGAGGCAGCAAAGCTCCTCAACAACGGCATGGGGGTGGTAGGCGATTTTCTCGGAAGCCAGAATGTGGCTCTTAACATTCTTGTTCCCGAACCGGCCACTATGAGCCTGCTTGCCCTTGGCGGATTGGCGGCCCTGATTCGTCGCAGGAAGTGATGGCGAGTGCAGTCTCAACGGGCGGTCAGCAATGGCCGCCCGTTGTGTTGCGCGGTGCAAGGAAACGGGACTCCAAAGCCCAAGCCCCTGGGGTGGGGTAGGTGGCTGACACTGCCCGTTAAGACAATGGTGGGGCCTGCCCTCCATACACTGTTCGACGTGCCGCTGGAAGGACCGGACCTGCGCAAAGCAGCGGGCGGCCGCTTTTCAGGCCGACCGCCCGTGTTCATTACGAATCACTGCTTGCTGACTAGCGCCTCTTGCGTAGCAGGGCGGCCAAGCCGCCCAGGGCCAGCAGGCTCATCGTCGCCGGCTCGGGGACGGTAATGATCGTGCCCTTGCTATCGACGAAGGCTTTGTTGCCATCCTTGATGAAATACTGCGCATCTCCGGCCACGGCAGCACTGGAAGACAGCACTCCTGTATAGGTGTGGCCAGCCAGAAGCGTGATCGTAGGGGTGGTGAAAATCACAGCCTCATAGCTCTGGGTGAATGATGCGGGGGTCAGTGTGGTACTCGCCAATGAGCGGCTGGTAAAATCACTGGAAAAGCCTCCCTCGACAAGGCAGAACGTAATATCAGCGACCGTGTTCTGGCCGTCCTTCATCACGAATAGGCCGCCCTGTACATCCACGTTCACGGGCACGGTGTAGGTCCAGTGCTGGGTGTTGCTGATATCGCACTGCACGTTCTTGCCAGTCTGATCCGTGCTGACAAATATCTCTGCCGCCATCGATACAGCCGGCACGGCGGCCACCAGAGCAAAAACTGCAACGATAGTGATAGACCGATACCTCATACTTATTCCTTCTCCCTTTGGGGGGTGGGGTACCTGGGTACCCTCTCCTGTTTTAAGGCCGGGGGGAACATTCGCCAACGCGGCGACCACTCCTTCGTGTGGCTGCTCCTTTGCCTCTCCTGGGCGGGGAATATATCGGGCTACAAATGATGAGTTAAGTCAAAAAGTCCTAACACTGTGACTCCCGCCGCCAAGACAATGAGGCCGCCGGCGTCGTGGACATGGGCCCCAAACGGTCTTCGCGGGAAGGAAGGAAATGTGCGGCAGGGCAGAAAGTCTACTATGCGGGTCCGCGCATACCACTATTGGATGGGAGGCGGACGCGAAACCGCTGTGAAAAGTACAACAAAGTGCAAGGACGTGCAGCAGGGGTTAGGTCGGAGGTCGGAGGGCTTAGGGCGGAGGGGGTAGAGGGGGTAGGGTATAGGTCGGAGGTCGTAGGGCATAGGGGCAAAGAAACGCTAGCCCTATGACCTATGATCTATGACCTAAGACCTATGCCGGTTGGGCTGGCGTAGATTTCGCGGCCGAAGGATTGGATCTCTTCGGTCATGGCGGTTATGAGGGCGGGGTCGTAGGGGACGGCGTGGCTGGGGGCGGCGAGGTATCCGCCGCCGGGGGCGAGGTCGGCGATCCGCTTGCGGACCTCGGCGCGGACCTGGTCGGGCGTCACGCCGGAGCGGCTCAGGACGAACTGGCTGTCGATGCCGCCGTGGAAGCTGATCTGCCGCCCGAAGCGGCGCTTCAGGGCGGCCAGGTCGTTGCAGGGCTGGCAGGGGTTCCACATGTCGGCCCCGATCTCGACCATGTCGGCGAAGACGGCCTCGATGTGCCCGCAGGAATGCTGGTCGATCAGAATGCCCAGGGCGTGGATGGCGTCGTAGATTCGCTTCTGGTGGGGTTTGATGACGGCCCGCCAGGCCGGCGGCGGAATGAACAGCCCGCGCTGCGTGCCCCAGTCGTCGCCGAACCAGAGCACGTCCAGGGCGGCGACCGAGTGAAACTTGCGGATCAGCTCGATCTTGTAATCGGCGATGGCCGCGAGCATGTTGGACATCTCCCGCGGCCGCGTGAGATAGCACACCAGCGCCTCTTCCATCCCCAGCAGCAGATAGGACCGCTCGAAGAGGCCGAACTCGACGCAGCCCAGGGCCAAGAGTTCCTTTCGGTCGATGGCGGCCGCCGCGGATGCCACGCCAGTCCAGTCGATGGCGTGGATGTCGGGGATGGAGATGTGATCCTGCCAGTGGTCGAGCCCCTCCTTGAGCGGGAAGCCGTCGTGGGCGGGAAACGTCCCGCCGTGGGCATCGGGCTCAAGACTCCACCTGCAGCCGAAACTGTCGAGCCCAGCGTGGCCGGGGCGCTCGACGACCGGCGAGCCGATCCAATGAGCGGCCTCGTACCCGCAGGGGACCCATCGCGGTCCATTGCGCGTGATGGCACGATATAGGTTTTCCCTGGGGTTCATCCGAGTTGCTCCAGGATGCCGCTGTGACGGATACTGTAGAGGAAGGGGGGCTCTCTCGCCAGTGGGATGGGGCGCGTGCTACCCACGGGCAAGATGCCCGTGCTGCTTCTGCGCGAAGCAGCGGGCGGCTTTCAGGGCCGCCCGCTGGGGGGGGAATCTCGCTGGTGAGCGTTGGATGGATCAGGCGGCCATCCTGCGGCGCCGGGCCAGGGTGACCACGCCGCCCAGGACCAGCAGGCCGGCCGTGGCGGGCTCGGGGATGTTGTCGCTGTGGTTGCCGCCGGTGATCAGACCATCGGGGGCGGTGCCCATGCCGAACACGGCCGAGTTCGCGATGTCGCTCTCGCTGAAGCCCGTCGCGCCGGAGAACGTGAAGGTCGCCGTGCCCTTGATCAGCAGCAGGCCGTTGAGGCTCTGCGTGGTCACCTCGCCGGCATAGATCGAGTAGTCGACGCCGCCGACGACATTGCCGGAGAAGTTGTTCCCGTCGAGGTCGCTGTTGCCGACCGTGCCGATGCCAAAGCCGTAGTAGGGCGCCAGGGCGGCGTTCATCGCCTTGAACTGCCACGTGGAGTCGTTGCTCTTGACGGCCTTGAGGTTCGCATCGTCGCGCCACAGCCAGTCGGTGTAGCTTCTGCTGGTGTACCACACGTCGCCGGTGGCGCTGACATAGTTGAGGCTCGGTCGCAGGCCGGCGCTGTTGAGGATGTCGAAGTAGAAGCTGCTCAGCACGTCGTCGCGGCTGTTGCTGGCCACGGGCGAATTGTTCGACAGTTGCAGCGTCAGAATGTCGCCGGAAATGGAGACCTCTGCCGTGAAGGCGACCTCATCGCCGGTGGCGGAATAGCCCGAGGCCGTCAGCATGACGCTGGCGTCGGCGGAGGAAACCATCAGACCCATCAAACCGCACATCACAAGGATAGCGACGTTCTTCATATTGCCTCCTGGGCAATCGGGCTCGAAATCCCTCCTCGCTGCCCGCGAGCCGTCGGGCGGCGACACTCCTGTTCTTCTCCGGTTGCGCCCTGCCGTCACGCCGGCGGCGGGGCGCTGTCCTCACTGTCTTCCGAACGAACCGTACGATTCAGAATTGCCAAGGCAAATCCTCCGCGCGAATTCGGCGGGAATATTGTGCCAAGTGTGGGTGGGGTGGGAGCCAGAGCCCATGACGGCGGCACAACGGGCGGCCCCAGACCGCCCGATCAGGCGGGACTCTTGCGGCCGCGGACCAGAACGATAGCGCCGCCCAGGACCAGCAGTGCCAGCGTGGCTGGTTCAGGGACACTGCGAGCGTCGATCGTGATCGCGCCCACGGTGATGCCGCCTTCGATTTGAAAGATGACGGACCCGGTGTCGGGGTAGAGATGGAATGTGTATGTCGAGTTATGCCATTGCGTGGAAATTCCAGACTCGCCCAATCGCTCGAATGTGACTTGTTGCAGTAGCGTGCCCTGGACGGCCGAGCCCGTCTCCCCCACATAGAGGTTTACGCCCGGCGCGTTGGCGGTCCATGCCACCTGCACCTGGAAGTCCATATACGCACTTTGCAGCGGGTCGGTTGGAATCGTCGCCAGGATGAGACTCGCCGGGGATCCGGCGCCGAGACCGCCCCCCGTTGCCTGCCTGCGATTTGTAAGGGCCAGCAGCTCAGGCTGGCCGTATGGATTGCAGCTCTCGACCAGTGACATCGAGGAGTTTTCGTAGCACTCCCACTGCAGCCATATCGAGCCGCTCTGGCCGCGCCACGCCGGCGATGAAACGTCGGCCGCCGCCGATACCGTCAGGGCTAGAGCAATAATCCCGATGATTGTCGGACGCACCGTGGATCGATCTGTCAGCGCATTGTCGTCCATGGACGCACTCGAGTGTCCACTTCCGCGGAACAGATATGGCGGAGGGTGGGCTATTCCTTTAGTGCCCCACATCCGCTTTCACATAACGGCACGATCCAGGTGCGACTTGAATAAGCGGCACATTATTTTTTGCCGGACCAGCAGGTGAAACGTAGTTCGTTGCACGACGGCGGCCTGGCCGGTAGCATGAACCTGTCTCAGGCGGCCCACACGGAGAACACCATGACGCCCACGCGTGACGAAGCGTTTGCCTTGCTGTGCGAGTTCAACAAAACCGATAAGGCGATCAAACACGCGCTGGCCGTCGAGGCGGTGATGGGCTTCCTGGCGGCCAAGAGGGGCGGCGACGCCGAGCAGTGGGGCCTCGCCGGGCTCATTCACGACCTGGACTTCGAGCAGTTTCCACAGGAGCACTGCACCAAGACGGCCGAGATTCTCCGCCAGCGAGGCTGGCCCGAGGAGATGATTCGTGCGGCCGCCTCGCACGGGTGGGGCGCGTGCAGCGACGTCGAGCCGCTGACCGACATGGAGAAGACGCTCTATGCGGTGGATGAATTGACGGGCCTGGTTGCGGCCTCGGCGCTGGTGCGTCCCAGCAAGAGCATCATGGACCTCGAGGTCAAGTCGGTGAAGAAGAAGTGGAAGGAAAAGAGCTTCGCCGCCGGTGTGGATCGCAGCGTCATCGAGAAAGGCGCCGCGATGATGCGTGTGAGCGTGGATGAGTTGATGGGCGATGTGATTGCAGCCATGCGCGGCGCGGCGGAGGCCCTGGGACTGGCGGGACAGTAGCATGGGCGTCTCGCCCATGAGTCGCATGGCCGTCCCGGCCATGCAGGGAAAGAAATACGAAGTGCACGGGCGAGATGCCCGTGCCACACAGAAAGAGCATGGGCGAGATGCCCGTGCCACTTAGGAGCCAACACTGTGGCAAAGCGACCGAAGGACATTGACGTTTGGGTTCTGGCGGGGCAATCGAACATGCAGGGCTGCGGCTGGCTGGACGGCTGCGAGCAGCCCGACGAGCGCGTGTGGAACTTCACCAGCGCGGGCAAGTGGGAGATTGCTGAAGAGCCGCTGCACCGCTTCTGGGAAAGCTTCACGCCGGTGCACTATGAGATGATCCGCCCGTGGGTGGCCCCGCACCAGAAGAAGATGACCAACAAGCAGCTCGCCGAGGAAGAAGACCGCAATCGCAAGACTGGCTCGGGGCTGGGCATCGCCTTCGGCAAGGCGATGGCCGATGCGCTGGGCCGGCCCATCGGGCTGATCGCCTGTGCCCACGGCGGCACGAGCCTGGACCAATGGAGCCCCGCCCTCAAGACCAAGGGCGGCCACAGCCTCTACGGCGCGATGCTGCAGCGCATCGCCAAGGCCGGCGGAAACCTGCGAGGCATTTTGTGGTACCAGGGCTGCTCGGATGCGACCTCGGCCGACCAGGCTAGCACATATGCCGCGCGCTTTGACGCGTGGATCGCGGCGGTGCGGAAAGACTTGAAGATGCCCGGCCTGCCGGTCGTGGCGGTGCAGATTGGGCGCGTGCTGGAGAGCCCTGGCCGCGAGGGCAACTGGCACTGCTGGGACCTGGTTCGCGAGGCGCTGGCAACGCTGCCGCAGCGCGTGGCGCATACGGCTGTCACAACGTCGGTCGATCTCTCGATGGCCGACATCATTCACATCGACACGCCGGGACTGATCCGCCTGGGGCGGCGCATGGCGCGGCTGGCGCTGAAGCAGACGGACCAGCCGGCGATCGCCGGCGGGCCGACGGTCAAGCGGATCGAGAAGGTTGTTACGGCCGTGGGCGGCAGCAATGCCCTGCGTATTTCCTTCAACGGCGTCAGCGGCGGCTGGAGCGTCAAGCGGAACATTCCGGGGTTTGTGATTCGGTTCCCGCGGCCGGAGCTTCGCAATCCAGTGATCGTGGTTGAAGCGGCGGCGCAGGACGATGGTAGCATCACGTTGCTGCTCAACCGCGAGCCTGAGAGCGACGTGCAGGTGGCGTATGGACTGGGCATTCAGCCGGTCTGCACGCTGACCGACGGCGCCGACATGCCGCTGTGCTCGTTCCTGCCCAAGAGCGCCGCCAAACCGCGCAAGAAATAGCTTTGTGGCATGGGCGTCTCGCCCATGCACCGGCGGGCGTCCCGCCCGCCGGAAGAGCACGGGCGAGACGCCCGTGCCACACAGAAAGAGCATGGGCGAGACGCCCATGCCACACAACAGGGATTTTGCGCAGAGTGTTGTAGGCGGCGTATATCTGTTTTACAATCGTCTAACCGGTCGACAGCTACGGCGTAATAAGGAATCGACAGGGTTGTTACTGGGCCAGAATTGTCACCGGGCCGCCCAACGCAGCGGCCCACTAACTGAAGGGAGACCTCCTCAATGAGCCTCCTGGTACCCAAGAGAGTATTCTTCACTAAAGGCACGGGCAAACATCGCAACAAGCTCCAGAGCTTCGAGCTGGCGCTTCGCGAAGCGGGAATCGCCGAGTGCAACCTCGTGCGCGTATCGAGCATCCTGCCGCCGCGATGCCAGATCATCACCAAGTCCAAGGGCGTCTCGCAGCTCACGCCGGGGCAGATCGCCTTCGTCGTGCTGTCGGAAGAGGCCACCAACGAACCCACGCGACTGATCGGCGCCGGCGTCGGTCTGGCCCAGCCGGCCAACCGCGACCATTACGGCTACATCAGCGAGCATCACTGCGCGGGCATGCGCAAAAAAGAGATGGCCGACCTGGTCGAAGACATGGCCGCGACGATGCTGGCCACCACGCTGGGTATCGAGTTCGACCCCGAGACCGGCTACGACAAGCGCCGCGAGATCTACAAGATGTCCGGCAAGATCGTGCGCTCGCAGTACAGCGTCGAGACGGCTGAAGGCGACGAGAACCGCCTCTGGACCACCGTGGTGGCCGCGGCGGTATTCATTCTGTAGTCAGAAAGGTTCCCCGCTCATGGCGTCGCGCAAGAAGAATGCGTCCAAGCCCGAAGCTGAATTGGCCGTGGAGGGTCTGACCTCCTCGCAGCACAAGGCCAAGAAGAAGATCCTCGCCAAGCCCATCAAGCAGGTGCAGGTGGGCAAGGGGATGCGAGCGGCCGACCTGGTCGAATCGATGAGCGGCATGTCGATCCAGGCCCGCAACATCGGGCGCTGCGCCGAGGTGCTCAAGGGCATGTACGAAGATAAGGCCCGCCCGACGGTGCTGCTGGGCCTGGCCGGCCCGCTGATCGCCGCGGGTCTGCGGCGCGTGATCCGCGACCTCGTCGTCGGCGGCTATGTCGACGTCGTCGTCTCGACCGGGGCGATCCTGTACCAGGACATCTACCAGGCCCGCGGGTTCCGCCACTACAAGGGCACGCCCGCGGCCGACGACGTCGAGCTGCGCTCGCTGCTGATCGACCGCATCTACGACACGTATGTAGACGAGGAAAAGTTCTGGGAGACCGACAAGTGGTGCGGGCGCGTCAGCGACGAGCTGCCCACGGGCGAATATTCCAGCCGCGCGTACCTGGACTTCCTGGGCTCCAAGCTCGACGACGAGGAGTCGATCGTCTACCAGTGCCACAAGCTGGGCGTGCCGATCTTCTGCCCGGCGATCAACGACTCGTCCATCGGCATCGGCCTGACGGATGCGTACTACCGCGCCAAGCAGGGCAAGCGTCCGCCCTTCTCGATCAACTCGATTCGCGACAACTACGAATTGGTGCAGATCGTGGTGCAGAGCAAGAAGACCGCGGCGATCTATGTCGCCGGCGGCGTGCCCAAGAATTACATCAACGACTCGATCGTGATGGGGTACATCTTCGGTCTCGACCGCGGGCACGATTACGCCCTGCAGGTGACCACGGCCGTGACTGCCGACGGCGGCCTGTCCAGCTCGACGCTGGGCGAGGCGCAGTCGTGGGGCAAGATCGCCGGCCAGGCGAACTTTGCGATGGCGTGGGTCGAGCCCAGCGTGTCGCTGCCGCTGCTGGCGTCGTACGCCTTCGACCGCTTCCCCGCCCCCTGTCGCCCGCGCTTGAAATACACCTGGGACGGCGACACTCTTGCCTCGCTGAAGTCGAAGAAGTAACCGGGAACCGGGAGGAAGGTATCGTTCAGATCCTTCCGCGAGCTTGCTGTTTGGCGTCTTCTAACTACTTCGCCGCCGCCACGTCTTGCTGCGCCACCGGTCCCGGCGACGCCGTCGCTACGACGGGTTGATTCCAGCGTGTGATCAGCGGCGCCACGTACGCGCCGATGAATCCCTTGTCGCAGCACGAGAAATGATCGCCATGGTTGCCTGCGCTTGCCATCTCTTCGCTCCAGGCAACCTGCACGAGTTTTTCGCTGTCGCCGCGGGCGTCGAAGCCCACCTTGCCCGCGCCCTCGGTGGGCATGCGGTCCATCGTTCCGACGGCGCTGACTGCCCCGCCCAGCACGCTGTCGCGAGCGGAATAAAAGTTCACGATCCCGCCGCGCGTCGCCTGCAACGCAGTCGACAAGTCGTACCCCGGCGACAGCGACGAACCGAGCATCACGATGCCGCCCAGCGGCGTCCCTTCGCGGGCCAGGTCTTCCGCTGCCCAGGCGGCGATGGCTGTGCCACCGCTGTGGCCGATCAGGTACACCTGCCCATTGGGATGATCCTTGCGATAGCGCTCGATGTGCTCGGCCAGGTCGGCCGCGCGGCGGTGATTGGCGTCGACGGCCACTTGGTTGAACAGCGGGCCCAGCGGGCTCGTCCAGTCGAAGACCTCGACGGCAACGGGAACGTTCTGATCTTTCAAGGCGTCGGCGATGGCCAGATTGCGCAGGCCTCCGCCGTCGATGCCGGGCAGGATGATCACCAAGCCGTTGTCGAGATGGTCGCTACCGGCGACTATGGCTCCTTCACACCCGCCGGCGGCCAGCAGCCCGCAGGCGAGCACGAACGTCCCAAAATACCCCATCCAACGCGACATTGCCCAACCTCCGAAAAATGCCCGACTCCGGAGGGAACATAAGATTACGCAAGCGGCAAAGTGCAATCGGACGGTACAAATTCTGCATCTTTACTTCTGACCGCCGCACTTTGTCTTTCGGTCTGCCACATCGTAGGCCGATTGATCTTGCCGCGTACGAGATGGCCGCTAAAATGGCCAAAATTGCGAGAAAAACATGAGCAAACGAAAACGCCCCAACTTTCTGGATCTGCCCGCCAAATACAGCAATCCCGCGTCCGCCCGCTACGGCGTCTTGCCCGTGCCGTATGAGGGCACTGTCACGTACGGCGACGGCACGGCCGATGGTCCCGCGGCCATCATCGACGCCTCGGCGGCAGTGGAGCTTTTTGACGAGGAGCTCAAAGCCGAGTTCTTCCACGCCGGCGTTGCGACGTATCCGCCGGTGGCGCCCCGCCGCACGCCGGCGGCACAGATGAAGGCCGTACACGATGCGGCCGCGGCGATCGTGGCCGAGGGCAAGTTCCTGCTGGGCCTGGGCGGCGAGCACAGCGTCACGGCGCCGATGGTCCAAGCCGTGATCGAGAAGCACGGCCCTATCAGCGTGTTGCAGATCGACGCCCACGCGGACCTGCGCGACAGCTACGAAGGCAGCAAACATTCGCACGCCAGCGTCATGCGGCGCGTGATGGAGCTGACGCCGCGGATCTGCCAGGTCGGCATCCGCAGCTTCAGCCGCGAAGAGTTCGAGCAGTGCCCCGCCGAGGCCGCCAACTTCATCACGCCGGCGATCATCAATTCGGATCCTCATTGGATCGACCGAGCCCTGTCGCTACTGGGGCCCAAGGTGTACGTCACAATCGACATAGACGGCCTCGATCCGGCCTACGCCCCCGGCACCGGCACGCCGGAACCGGGCGGGATGAACTGGTTCCAGATCACCGCACTGCTGCGGGCGGTCTGCACACACCGGCAGGTTCTGGCGGCCGACATCGTCGAGGTAGCCCCCATGAAGGGCAACCCCGTCACTGAGTTCCTGGGCGCGCGCCTGGGATACAAGCTCATCTCCTACACTACGGTTCATTGAGGTGCAGACCCTTTTCGTCGCAGGCGGGTTCAATTGTTGCGGCCAGTCGAGAGGGAGGCTGGCCTAAAGGAGCCCCGATGAAGGCTGCACGATATCTCGCGTTCATCACCGTGACTGCGATCCTGGCTGCCCCCTGCATTGCGGCCGCGCGTGGGCACTCTTCCAAGCACGCCGCAAGCCAACCGGCTACGCAGGCGCCGCCATTGACGCCTCTGACGACGCCCTGGCTGCAGGGCGTCACCACTAACAGCATCTACGTGCTATACGAGGCGCCGGACAAGACACCGGCCGCCGACGTGGACTACGGCCTGACGGACAAGTACGGCTCGACGGCCTCGGCAGAGAGCACACAGGCCACCGGCGAGGGGAAAGGCGCGGTGCACAACGTCAAGCTGTCCGCTCTGACGCCCAACACGCTGTACCACTATCGCGTGCGATGGAAGGAGACGACGACGGCCGACTACACCTTCCGCACGGCCCCGCTGCCAGGCACGCCGGCGCGGTGGGTGGTCACGGGCGACATGCACTACAACCCCGACCCCAAGGTGCACGACGGCGTGCTCAAGGCCATCGAGGCGGTCCAACCGGGCATGGCGGCGACAACGGGCGACCTGATCACGGCCGGCACGGGCTATGGGGAATGGCGGCAGGGGTGGTTCACGCCCGGTCAGTGCAAGATCATGACGACGATGCCGTGGATCGAAGCCATCGGCAACCACGAGTACCAGGAGCCCTCGCACTCGCGGGGCAGAGCCTTCCGCGCCTGGGTGTTCGAGCAGGCCCCCGACGGTGTGGATGACGGGTACTTCTCATTCGACTACGGCGACGCGCATATCGTCGTCCTGATGTACAACATGGCGATCCCGTTCGGCCCCAACGACCCGCAGTGGAAGTGGATTAAGGAAGACCTGGCCGCCACGAAGCAGAAGTGGAAGTTCCTCCTCATGCATCACCCGGCGTATTCCTACGGCGGGCACAACGGCAACAAGCCCAGGATCAGGCTGACCAGCGAGGTTCTGGAACCGGCGGGGGTGGACTTCGTCATCACCGGGCATCAGCACTTCTACCAGAATGTGCAGGTCAACGGCATCTACCACATCGTCACCAACTGCAGCGGCGGTATGCGCCCGCCCCAAGGCGTGCCCTCCGGCCAACCCGGAAAGATCACCGCGATGGAGAGGGCCTATTCCTTCGTGCAGATTGACACCACGCCCGATAAGGTTGTCGTGACGGCCCGGCGGATAGATGGCTCGGTCATCGAGACAATCACCAAGACCAAGAACGGCGTCTCGTCTACCACCAAGCCCGCGCCGGCGGCGGCAATGGCGAAATAGGGACGATTGCCGCTTTCATCGCCTGCGCCCAGGCGAATCGCAGCTCAGCAGAACGATGCTGTTGGGTAAGAGAGCGCCAGCCGGCGAAAGCGGTAAGCGTCCCAGTGCCTTGAAGATTTTGTCGCTGGCCTTGGGGATGGCCAAGTGGCGGATTTCTGGCGGGCGCAGCCAGCGGATTTCTTTGCAGGCGATGGCGCGCGGTCTTCCCGATGTGTGCTTGCAGTGGAAGGCTTCAATCGTGACGCGGAAATGCGAATACGCATGCCGCACCACGGCAGCCCGGGGTCCGACCTGCACCTCGATGCCGATCTCCTCGCGAATCTCGCGGGCGGCCGCGTCGGCGGGCTTCTCGCCGCGTTTGATCTTGCCGCCGGGGAACTCCCACAGGCCGCCCAGCAGGGCGTCGGCCTTGCGCTTGGCCATGAGAATGCGTCCGGCGTTTGCCGCCTTGCCATGGACGATCCCGACGGCGACGCGGTAGTGGGGGACGGGCTTCTTGCGATTAATCTTGGGCAGTTCGTCCTGCTGCATGTGCCGCCGCGCCTGGCAGTGGCGCGCGACGGGGCAGCGGGCGCAGGCCGGGCTGCGGGGCGTGCAGATAGTTGCCCCAAGGTCCATCAGAGCCTGGTTGAAATCACCCGCACGGCCGAGCGGGAGCAACTCTGCCGCCAAGGCCCATAGCTGCTGCTGAATCTTGGTGTCGCGCGTGTCGCCCTGGATGCGGAAGAGCCGGCACAGCACGCGGCGGATGTTGCCGTCCAGGGCGGCCGCGTCCTGACCGAAGGCGATGCTGGCAATGGCGGCGGCGGTATAGCGGCCGACGCCGGGCAGGGCGGCCAGCGCGTCGGCAGTCTTTGGCAAGCGGCCGCCGTTCTCGCGCAAGACGATGCCGGCGGCCTTATGAAGATTTCGCGCGCGGGCGTAGTAGCCCAGGTGCTCCCAGCATTTGAGCACGTCGTCGATGTCTGCCGAGGCTAGGAACTTGAGCGTAGGGAACGCCCGCAGGAACCGGCGGTAGTAGGGGATGACGGTCTCGACCTGCGTCTGCTGGAGCATGATCTCGGAGACCCAGATGCGATACGGGTCGCGCGTGGCGCGCCAGGGCAGGTCGCGGGCCGAGGTCGCGTACCACGCCAGGATGCGCCGCCGCAGAGCGGGCAAGGGGTGTTTAGCCACGCGAGTCTTTCCAGCAGATCACGGTGGTGTCGTGGGGCAAATAGTCGCGCACGATCGTCGTGCGGCAGGGCAGGGCGTCGAGGATCGGCTGCACTTCATCGAGGCTGTAGTAGTGGCAGTAATCGACGCGATGGACGGCGCGGTCGTCGAGGAAGTTGAAGACGGCGGCCTCGCGCGAGAGCTCCACCAGGCGCCCTGCGGCGTGGGCCAGGAAGGCCAGGTTGTCGCCAAGGGTCAGGTTGAACGTGCCCGAGGCAAACGTCACGTCGAAGCTTCCGGCGGCACTGCCTGGGTCATCGAACACGTCCAATACGCGAAAGTCGGCCTTGCCGGTGAATCGCCGCCGCGCGGCCTCGATAACTTTTCCACTGAGATCCACGCCGCTGTACCGAACGTCGAGCCCGCGCCGCTGCAGCAGGGCATACAGATCGCCCACGCCGCAGCCGACGTCGAGGAGGCTCTTGCCCGCCAGAGGCACGTGATGGACCAGCACCTCAAAGCGCGCATGCTGGGACTTCGCGTCGGCCCAGTCGGCGATCTCAAAGCCCTCCCGCCCGTCCTTCACGCGAGGATCGTAGTGGGACAGGATGCGTTTTCTTTTTTCGGAACCGTCCATCAGCCCTCGCTCTCCGGCGATATCTCCGCGCCATCGAGCAGGCGATTGTAGAACTCCTGCCCGCCCAGTGCCACTGCCCAGGGCAGCATCGCCCCGCGCGAGTCGTAATAGTCCACGTCGCGCACCTGCCAGTCGGTGGCGACCTGCTCGACCAGGGCGATGAGCACCTTGTCCTGTAGTTCCTTCAGCGTCTTCCACAGCGGGCGAAGTTCCTCAGGCGCCGCGCCGCGGGCGGCGAGCTCGCGGCGGCGAAGTTCCATCCGCTCGATCTCGATGGCCAGCTCAGGCATCGCCTCGGCGGTCCAGGCCGCTCGACCTTGCGAGGTCTTGAACGACTCCAGCCGCCGCCGCGCGTCTTGCGCCAGTGCGGCGTAGCCATCTGCGAACTGGCGGCAGGAGACCTCGTCTTCGCCAAAGGCCGTCGCCAGGTGGGGCGGCAGGTGAAGCGGCTGGTTAAGCTCGCCGATGCGGTCGAGGAATCGCAGCCGCACGCGCAGCACCGGCGCCAGCGGCTGGCTGTAGAGCCCGCTGCCGCGGAGCTTCCGCATGAACAGGTGAGCGGCCGGCATGTAGAGCGAGCCGCGATACGGCAGGGCCAGCGGCCCGCCGCTTTCGCCCGCGCGCACCTGGCAGACCAGCAGCGCGGCCTTGCCGGCCAGCGATCGCACGCCCATGGCGGCAAGGGCATCCAGCGGCAGTCGCCCGCCGGCGGCCAGCGGGCAGTGCTTGTCGCCTGCGAGCAAGTGGCCGTCGCGCAGATGCACGTTGACGCGGACCTGGCGGTGGTCGTGTTCGATGCAGGCAAACAGCGGCAGTTCCCCCTCTGACACGCGCAGCGCGTGCAGGCCCACCTGCGACTCGTTGACGGCCTCGTTGTAGATGGCGGCGGTCTGCTCGTAGCGGGCCGTAAAAAGTTCCAGCAGTTCGCGGCCTGGCAGGCGATCGTTGCAGGCGAAGAGCGACGACGTGACGGCGATGCCCGCCGTCTCGCCAGCCTTGCTCTCCAGCCAGAGCCGATACAGATCGGCCAGCTTGCCGCCGCTGCAGCGTCGCTCGAGATCGCTGATAAGGGCGGTCTCCTGATCGAACCACTCCTCGATGCGCTTGCGGCAGAATCGCGAGGGGAAGGTCTCGATCATGTCGCGGCGTGCCTGGTCCATGAGCTGGTGCAGGAAGTCGCGTGTCTCGGCCAGGCCCAGGTCGCCGATGACGCGGTGGTACTGCCCGTGCGCGTCGAGGTAGCTCGGGCCGATGAGCTGCCACGCCCCGCCGGGGGAATAGCGGTTATAGAGGTCGTCGACCGAGCAGTGGAACCTGCGCGCCAAGGCGGCCGTGGTCATGCCGGTATAGGGTTCCCACGCCTGCACGTCGACGCTCAGCGGGGCCAGGAACGGCTGATAGAACATCGCCGCGCCCCAGTCGGCGCCGCCGCCGCGGTAGTATCGCTCGCGGGCCAGGAAGAGCCGCCCGCTGCCGGCGTGGGCTCCGACGGCCGCGAAGGCCACGTCGACATCCTCGACATAATGCCACGCGGGTTTCCCATGGCGCGCCAACGCCTGGAGTTTGGGAACCACGTCCCAGAGGCTGTGGCAGTTCTGGTCGATGCTGAAGGGCGTCATTGTCCGATAGCCCGCGCCACCAGCGCGGGGTCCGCTCTACCGTGATAAATCTGCCGCACGACGGTGTCCACGCAGAGGTCGACGACCTTTCCGGCGCCGTCGAAGGTGCAGTATACGCGGAGCACGTCGCCGCCGCGGCTCTGGACGAGCACGGGCTGGTCCCCGCGGCGGATGGCGCCGTCCCATCCGAAGCGTTGGATGGCCATAATGGCAGCGGCCGCGGCGCCGGTCCCGCAGGCGAGCGTCTCGCCTTCGACGCCGAACTCCCACGTCCGCACGGCCAGCCGCCCCGGCTCGATCACCTGCACGAAGTTTGCATTGACGCCGCGCGGGCCGAAATAGGGGTGGTATCGCAGCGCCGGACCGATGTGCGGCATGTCGACGGCCTGGACGTCGTCGACGTACACGATCGCGTGGGGCACGCCAGTGACGGCCAGGTCGCAGGCGATATCCTCTTCGCCCACGCGCAGCGACAGGTTCGCGGCCGTGTGCTCGGGCAGGGGAATGCACACGCGGATGTACGGATCGTCCACGGCCTTGCCGATGACGATGCCCGCCGAGGTCAGGACCGAGACCTCCGGTCCCTCGGCCCAGCCGTTCTCGAGCGAGCAGCGGACGAAGCAGCCGGTGCCGTTGCCGCAGAGCTCCGACTGCGAGCCGTCGGGCTCGAAGAACAGTGCCCCGATCTTTGCCACGCCGCCGATGGCCGGCCGGATCGCGACGACCAGCCCGTCGGCCCCGACGCCGAACCCGCGGCTGCACATCGCCCGGGCGAATCGCTCGGAGCGAGGGCAGTCGGCGATCACGCCGTCGAGCCATCCGGTGCGGTTGTCGATGCAGATGAAGTCGTTGCCGCTTCCGGAAAGCTTGAAAAAGTCAAATGGCCCGTTCATGTCCATCACTATAGGCTCACCGGGTTGCTTTGAGGGCATCAAAAAAATCGGGCCCGTCGGCGATTAACCGAGGGCCCGCTATCCCACTGCGGCCGAGAGGAGTCGAACCTCTATGACCATAAGGCCACAGGCACCTGAAGCCTGCGCGTCTGCCAATTCCGCCACGGCCGCGGGAGAGCATAGAGTAATGATAGCCGCCGAAAAGTCAACGCTTCATTACCCGAAATATTGTACCGCGCCGCTTTGGCAACGGCCTCAAAAACTTACCACAGAGGCACGGAGGGCTCAGAAGAAGAAACAAAACTCTCTTTCACGAGCCTCTTTGTTCCTGCCTTAGTGATCTCTGTGCCTGAGATCTTGCACATAATTCATCCTTTATGGGTTTTGGCCCCGGAGGGGCCTTCGTTCTTGGCCCAGGGCGCAGGGCGAGCTAAGCAAGCCCAAGCCCTGGGAATGATGCGTGGATTCAATGAGCCCCGGCGGTGCGGCCGTGACGAGGGCAGACAATTACGTCCGCCCCGCCGGGGCTCGATGCGAGGGGGAACCGCGACCCAGGGCTGGTCCTGAAGCCTGCTGTCGCAGCCTTCAGCCCTGCGCCCTGGGCTAAAAACGCGTTGCCCCTACGGGGCAATGCAGCCCCGCTTAAGGTATGCAAAATCCTCTGCCTCTGCGGTAATTCCCTGATCCTGCAATCCGCTAGATCTGCACCTTGAACCGCTCGCCGGACTTGATGTCCAAGGCGAAGGCGGCCAGCAGATTAGCCGTGTCGACCAGGTCGGGCAGGTGGATCAGTTCGACTGTCGTGTGCATGTAACGGTTGGGGATGCCCATGATGGCTGAGGGAACGCCGCCTTGTTTGTTGAAGATCGCCAGGGCGTCCGTCCCGCCGGTGGTCGAGAAAGTCTCGATTTGCAGGTCGATCTTCCTCGTCTTGGCGACCTTCCGCAACCGCGACACCAGCACCGGATGATTCTCGCGCCCGATGCTCACGGTCGGCCCGCCGCCGAGCTTCACCTCGCCGTGCTGCTTGACGTCGATGCCCGGCGTGTCCGTGGCGTGCGTGACGTCGATGGCGATGGCCGCATCGGGATTAATGTTGAAGGCCGACATCGGCGCGCCGAAGCAGCCGACTTCTTCCTGCACGCTGCTGGCGGCGTACAGGGCGCACTTGAGGCTGCCCTTGCTTGTGCTGGCGATGCGAAGGGCTTCAATGGCCGCCCAGCAGCCCACGCGGTTGTCGAAGGCGCGGGCGACGGCCAGATCCTTATTCATCAGTTCGAAGTCGTCGACGAAGGTGATCGGGTCGCCCACGGACACGCGGGCCTTGGCGGCCTTACCGTCCTTGGCGCCGATGTCGATGAAGCACTCGTGCATCTTGGGAACCTTGGGTTCCTTGTCGCGTTCCTGCAGATGGATGGCCGTGGCGCCGATGACGCCGCGCACGATGCCCTTGTCGGTGTGGATGCTCACGCGCTTGCTGCGCAGCAGGCCGGTGTCGAAACCGCCGATGCGCTGGAAGTAGATGAAGCCCTTGTCGTCGATGTGCTTGATCATCAGGCCCAGCTCGTCGATGTGCCCGTCGAGCATGATCTTGGGGTCGCCGTCGCCGTTCAGCACGGCCACGGCGTTTCCGTAGCTGTCGGTCACCACGTCGTCGGCGAACTGGCGGGCGTAGGCGCACCAGACCTTCTGGATGGCCGACTCGAAACCGCTGGGCGAGGGCGTCGTCAAAAGCTGCTTAAGAAACTCCAGTGATTCCTTCCTCATGGTCGATTCCTTTAGTGACGTTAACGTAGTATATATGGTCAGTAAGCGTAATCGTATCGCGCCGGCCGTGCAAGAGCGTGCCCGCAGCCGGTTTGGTATTGGGCGCGAGCGGTCGGCGTACCTGTAAGGCGCCTGGTATTCGATGAGATTCGGAATCCGATCCAAGATGATCGCTCTGTTGGCGGCCGTGGTGCTGGTGCCGCTAGTGGTGTCGCTGTTGACGATCATCATCGGAGGCTCGCGGCTGCAGACGCAGGTCCTGGGTCGGTCGATGCAGGGATCGGCGGGCGTGACGGCGGGCGAATTGCGGCTGTCGCTTCGCAAGAATATCGAGTTGCTCACGGCCATTTTCGAGCACAATTCCACGATCATTGACACCCTCAACCGCAGTTCCAAACGCCGTCCCCAGGAGCTGTCGCAGCTCGACAGCCGATGGCCGCGCCTGCCCTCCGACAACCCGACGATGCAAAAGGTCCTGTCGAACCCGGCCGTCAAGGACGCGCGGGATCTCATCGAGGCCGATCCCAGCGTGGTGGAAATCATTCTGACGGACCGCTTCGGCCAGTTGGTTGCCGCCACCGGAAAGACCACCGACTTCTACCAGGGCGACGAAATCTGGTGGCAGGAGGCCTTCAACGCCGGCAAGGGGCAGATATACCTGTCCGACGCCGAGCCGGATGTGCTGGCGCGGATCGGGGGCATCACGGCTGCGACGCCGATCCGCTCGGGACAGAATGTAGTGGGCGTGGCGCGAATCGTCATCGACGTCAACCGCTGGCTGAACCAGATAGGGCATCTCGACCCGTCGGAGGGGGTGCTGCTGCTGGTCCGCAACGAGGGTTCCCGGGGCATCATCACGGCCGCGGCGCCCGGCGCTCGCCCATCCCCGCAGGCCTTGCAGTGGGATGCGGAGCTCTCCGGCGCCGAGACCAGCGCCTGGCGCGTCGCCGATGGCGGACTGCTGCAGGCGTACTACCCGGTCGAGCCGCTGATCAGCGTGGGGCGAGACCCGGCCATCATGCCGCGCTGGATCCTGGTGATGCAGGTGCCGCTCTCGCAGGCCCTGGGCGGGATGAGCCGCCTGACTGTCGCCGTGGCGGCGCTGGGAACGCTGGTCATCGTGGGCCTGTTCCTGGTGGGGTATCTGCTGGCCGACCGCAGCATCGTGCGGCGCATCCGCCACCTCGAGGCCGCCACGCGCCGCGTGGCCGAGGGCGACCTGACGTACCGCGTGGCGTCGGAGACCGGCGGGCGGCGCCTGCTGGGGCTCGACGAGATCAACGACCTGGTGGACGATTTCAACCGGATGGTGCAGCACGTGCAGGAGTCGCACCAGGCCCTGCGCGAGGCCAACGAGATGAAGACCAACTTCATCCGCATCGCCGGCCACGAGCTGCGAACGCCGGTGAGCTACATGATCGGGCTGGACCGCCTGCTGCAGGACAGCAACGACACGCAGCGCATCAAGGAGGGCCTGCACGCCATCGGCAACCGGGCGCGGCGGCTCAACGAGACGATCCGCTCGATCTTCAAGATCATGCCCGGCCAGCGCTACACCGAGGGCGTGCACTACAGCGACGTGGACGTGCGGGACCTGATCGAGCAGGCCCGCGCGGAAAGCCAGCCCTTCATCGAGCAGCGCCGGCAGAAGTTGGAGATCGCCGTCGGCGACGACGTCTCGGTGGTCCAGGCCGACCGCGACAAGCTGCACGACGTGCTGGAAAATCTCGTGATGAACGCCATCAAGTTCACCCCCGACGGCGGGGCGGTGGGCGTGTCGGCCGGACTGCAACTGGGAGGCTACCTCTCCATCAAGGTCTCCGACCAGGGCCCGGGCATCGCCGAAGCCGACCTGCCGCACATCTTCGACAGCTTCTTCAGCACCGGCGACGTGATGAAGCACTCGTCAGGACAGTCGGGCTATCAGAAGCGCGGGATGGGCCTGGGTCTGACGATCGTGAAATATTTCGTCGAGCTCCACAGCGGCGACGTGCACGTGACCACCGGCCCCCATGGCAGCACCTTTACCGTGACTATTCCCCTCGAACGGCCGGCCAGTTCCTTGAGGCCGACAACGCCGGCATGAAGAATGGTAATCGGTAGCCGGTAGCCAGTAGCCGGCAAAGACAAACGGGAAGCCCCGGGCATGGATTCTTTACTGGCTACAGGCTACCGGCTACTGGCTACTATTTGTCTTTGCGGTCAATGAGATCACGAAGTTTTTGCACGACTTCGTCGGGGTCGAAAGGTTTTGCGAAGTAGGCGTCGGCGCCGGCTTCGAGGCCCTGGCGGCGGCAGTCTTCGCTGTCCAGGGCGGTCACCATGACGATGGGCAGATTGACGCCTTGTCGCAGGCGCAGGCGTTTGCAGGTTTCGAAACCATCCATCTCCGGGAGCATCACGTCGAGCAGGACGGCGTCGGTGGGGCAGCGGGCGCTGACCTCCAGGGCCTGGATGCCCGTGTAGGCCGCGACCGCGTCGAGACCGTACAACCCCAGCAACTCGCGCTGGAGCTGGTTCATCTCCTCGTCGTCCTCGACAACCATGACAACCGGACGGTCAACCATAGGCTGGTCTTCTCCCGCATCTAGGGCGAAAAGCTGGCGTCGCCAGCTAACATTGTTTAGTATAACCGCAGGAATTGTGCAAGGGTATTCCCAAAAGCCCGCGGTTCAATAGTTTTATGCCCTCCAGCTTCGACAACGAGGATTATCGGCCCGCGCCGCAGCTTCCGCCGCCGGACGTGATACGCCAGGCGGTGGGCATCTACATTGCCCATGCCTATAACGGTAGCGCCCCGGCCGCCGTGGACGATCTGATCCCGCCGGAGCATTTCGACCCGTCGGCGTGGCTCTCGCGGAGCGTCGTCGAGCCGGTGCCCGTCAACGCGCCGCTGGAGCAGGTGCGATCCTTCGCCCTGCGGCTGGGCAACAGCCAGTACCCGCACATGAAGCTGCGCATCTCGCGCACGCCTAACGAGGGCGGCTATCTGTTCAGCGTCGACTGCCACGACGCCTTCCTCCGTGCCCCGCAGGGCTCGCCCGACTACGAGGCCCTGGAAAGTCTCAAACGCCACAACGCCGCCCTGGCCTCGGGCATCACCGCCGACTGGGACCACGCCGGCCTGCCCACCGAACGAAATTATCTGCGACGCAAGATCCGGGAAGTTCGCGAGCGAGAGGAATAGCGCCCCGCCCCGGCGGCCGCGCGCTGACGAGCATGGACAACGCTTATTTACGCCGACGGTACCTGTTGAGCTTCGAGTCGCGCCGACTGCCGCACATTTTCACCGACGTGCTGATCGTCGGGGCCGGAGGCGCCGGTCTGCGGGCCGGCATCGAGGCCGCCCGGACCGCCCAGGTCATCCTGGCCACCAAGGGCGACATCGAGGCCTCCAACACGTATCACGCGCAGGGCGGAATGGCCGCGGTGATCGATCCGGCCGATTCGCTGCAGCACCATATTGACGACACCCTCGCCACCGGCTGCGGACTCTGCGACGCCGGCGTGGTGGAGCAGGTGGTCAACGCCGCGCCCGCGCAGGTCGCCCAGATGAGCGAGTGGGGCTGTCCCTTCGACATGGCTGGCGACACGCTGGAGCTGCGACGCGAGGGCGGCCACAGCGCCAACCGCATCGTACACGCCAACGGCGACGCAACCGGCCTGGCCCTATACCGCACGCTGCACGCCAAGGCCCAGCAGTGCGGAAACCTCAAGATCTTCGAGAACTGCTTTGTTATCGACCTGCTGACCGACCCGCCCTGCGGCGGCAGCGGCGCCACCTGCGTCGGGGCCCTGACGTACCACCCCCGGTACGGCCTGCAGATTATCCGCGCCGGCTATGTCATCCTCGCCGCCGGTGGGGCGGGCATGCTGTGGCGCGAGACGTCCAACCCGCCCACGGCCACGGCCGATTCGATCTCGCTGGCGTTCCGCGCCGGGGCGGTCATTGCCGACGCCGAGATGATGCAGTTCCACCCGACGACGCTGTATATCGCCGGCGGCTCGCGGTCGCTGATCTCCGAAGCCGTCCGCGGCGAAGGCGGGATGCTGGTCGACCGCGACGGGACGCGCTTCATGAAGGACTACCACCCGATGGGCGATCTGGCCCCGCGCGACGTGGTCTCACGCGCCATCGTTGACCATTGTGCCCGGATCGGCGCCTCGCATGTGTTTCTCGACGTGCGGCACATCAAGACCTTCGCCGACGACTTCCCCTCCATCGATCAGCAGGTGCAGGGCTTTGGGATAGACCCGGCCGCCGAGCTGATCCCCGTGCATCCGGCAGCGCACTACATGATCGGCGGCGTGCAGGCCGATCTCTGCGGGCGAACCTCTATCGGCGGACTGCTGGCTATCGGCGAGGCATCGAGCACCGGACTGCACGGCGCCAATCGCCTGGCCTCGAACAGCCTCATCGAGGTGCTCGTGGCCGGAAAGCTCAGCGGAGAACTTGCCGCCGCCGAGGCGGCCGGGGCGGGCAAGAACCTGATCTACAAAGACATCGTCTGGCCGCGGTACGAATCGCACCGCACGGAGCTGGACCTGACGGACATCCGCAACTCGCTGCGGTCGCTCATGTGGCGCAACGTCGGCATCCGCCGCGAGGGGCAGCGCCTCAGCGAGACGCTCGAGATCATCGCCTTCTGGGGCCGCTACGTGCTGGACAAAGAGTTCGTCAATCCGGCCGGATGGGAAATCCAGAACATGCTGACGGCCTCGTACATCATCGGCGAGTGCGCCCTGCGCCGCACGGAAACCCGCGGCGTGCACTACCGCGAAGACTTCCCAAGCACCGACCAGTCCTGGGCCCGCCGCCAGAGAGTCCGCCGCAGCGAACACCAACTCGTTGTCGAATAAATGGATGATTGGATGGTTGGATGAATGGGTGCCGTGGCGGGAGGGCTTCAGCCCGACAGCCACGACGGGGCAGTGAGGTCCAGCCTTCGGGGATCGTGGCTCTCCGGGCCTTCGGCCCTGCGCGCCACGGCACCCCATCGCAGTGTTATTTCTCCAATTGCCGCCATCGCGTCAGCACCGCCACCGCGGCCAGACCGTACACCGCCAGCAGGGGGCGAATCACGGCCAGCAGCAGGACGTGCGTGCAGGTGAGGGCTTCGTCGGTGCCGGCCAGTTTCCAGGGCAGGATCAGCAGCAGGCCGGCGACTACGATCAGCAGGAAGTAGATCGGCGTCAGGATCGTCATGCCCGACGACGCGTGGCGGCGGAGGAAGAGGGCATCGAGCACGCCCGCCAGGCCGCCCAGAGCCGCAAAACCGATCACGCCGATGGCGCCGGTCAGCACCGACTGGCGGTCGATCAAGACGCTCGTGCCGGGGATCTGCCCAGCGCCCGCGCCGCCCGAGTCGGCCAACAGCATGCCCAGCCGCACCACCAGGAATCCAAAACCCGCCAGCAGCCCCAGACCCGCGACCAGCTCTACCGCTCGCATGAAAGGCCCGGGGCTGACGTGAAGCCGGATGTGCCCGACAGGCATGAGGATCAGCATGCTCAGACCGCCGACGAAGATCGCCCACGGCACCAGGGCCTCGGTCAGCGCCAGCGGCTGTCCGTCGGTCGGCTCGCTGATGGACCAGGTGGAAGTGGCACTGCCGCCCAGTCCCGCCAGCAGGGGCGCCACCGGAAGCACCAGCAGGATCACGCCCAGCGCCAGCAACGTCCATGCCCGCGGTAGCGGCTTCATCAGCCGGCAGGCAATCACAGCCGCCAGGGCGGCTGCCCACGTGCCGACCAGCAGCACCATCCACCCAGGCCCGCGAAGGATCTGCCAGATGAACGCCTCGCTCCACTGCCCGCTGCGCAGCGGCAGCACGGCCGTCAGCAGCATCAAAACGCCCAGAATCAGCCCCGCCCATTTCAGGTGGCCGTCGTACCGCTCATTGCGAAGCCGCCGCCGGAGCGCCTCGACCGGGTCGGCCGAATCATTCAGTGGCACAGCGCGGCCGCAACCGCTGCAGCGCACATAGTCGCCCTGTTGGTTTTTCGGGACGGTCGTTGTCGCTCCGCATTGGCAGACGAATGACTTCATGGAAGCACAGGATAATCCGGCGGTGCCAACAATGTCACGACTGAAGTGCCGGGCGGGCCCGCCCGTGGACGTCTTGTGGAAATACTTCTTACCGCAAAGGGCGCAGAGGACGCAAAGGGGGAGGTTGACGTGGACGAATTGATTGTGCTTTTTCATCATCCGCCTTTGCGATCTCTGCGCCCTTTGCGGTGAAATCTCTTTGCTATGGATCGCCAGAACAAGATGCCTGCTGCCGTGCCAAGGGGTCGGATTATTGGTTGAATTACAGCTTTCAGCGTGTACCTTAGGGCGACCTAGATGACCAGGAGAAAGCCATGAGCGAAATCAAACCGATCCGTCCGCGTTGGAAGGGCTCGATGACCGACCGCGAGCGATTCAATGCGCAGATGCACTACAAGCCCTTCGACCGCTCGTTCAACATGGAGTTCGGTTATTGGCAGGAGAACTACACCGAGTGGGACCTGTTCGTCAAGAACGGCATCACCCACGAAGGGCAGGCCAACCAGTTCTTCAGCTTCGACCCCATCGGCTGCATCGGCGGGCACTGTGACCTGCATCCAGGCTTCGAGTACCAGGTGCTCGAGGAGACGGCTGACAAACGCATCATCCGCGACGGCAACGGCCTGATCTGCGAGGTGCCCAAGGACGGCCACAGCACCATCCCGCACTGCATCGGTTCATCGATCAAGACCGCTGACGACTGGAAGAAGGTCAAGGCCGAGATGTTTCGCTTGGACGACCCGGTCCGCAAGATGGACGTCGAAGCCCTCAAGAAGTCCTTCCCGAAAGACCGCACGTATCCATTGGGTATCTCATGCGGGTCGATGATTGGCCGCGTGCGCGACATGCTGACCTTCGAGGGCCTGGCGTACGCCTGCTACGACTATCCGGAGATGGTCGAGGACATGGTCGAGACGCGCTGCCAGCTTGTCGAGAACATGCTCGACCAGGTGCTCGGGCACATCGACTTCGACTACGCCAGCGGCTGGGAAGACATCTGCTTCAATCACGGGCCCATCGTCTCGGTGGACTTCTTCCGCAGCGTCGTCATGCCGCGCTACAAGCGCATCGACGTCAAGCTCAAGAAGCACGGGATCGACCTGTGGTACACCGACTGCGACGGCGACGTGCGGCCGATTCTCAAGCTGTTCATGGAAGGCGGCATCAACTGCATGTTCCCGTACGAAGTGCAGAGCTGCTGCCACCCCGGCGAGCTGCTCGACGAGTACGGCAAGGACCTGCGCCTGATGGGCGGGGTGGACAAGATCCAGCTCGGCCACGGCAAGGCCGCGATCAAGAAGTACCTCGAGTCGCTCATTCCGTACGTGGCCCGCGGCGGGTACATCCCGTTCTGCGACCACCGCTGCCCGCCCAACGTCAAGCCCGACGACTACCTGTACTACCTCGACCTGAAGGAAAAGCTCTTCGGTCAGCCCAGCTAGCCTTGTGCCATAGGCTTTCCAGCCTGTGAAGAGCGCAGTCGTGGAAGAGACACAGCCTCGAAAGGCTGTGCCACCGTATGAGCAGTAGCCTAAAAGCCCGGCCGCATCGGTCCGTGGTGCTGGTGGCCGTCGCCACGGCGATTTCGCTCTTGGGCGACCAGGCGCTGTACGCCGTGCTGCCGACGTGTTACGACTCGATGGGGTTACGTCCTTTCCAGGTCGGCGTGCTGCTGTCGGCCAATCGCTGGATACGCCTGCTGACCAACCACCTTGCCGAGAGCCTCACGCGGCGGCTGGGGCCCGGGCCGGTCCTGGCGGCGGCACTGGTGCTGGGGGGGCTGCTGACGATCAGCTATGGCGTATGGCCGCTGTTTTCGGTGCTGCTGGCGGCGCGAATCTTGTGGGGCCTGTGCTGGTCGTGCATCCGCCAGGTGGGCATCATGAAGACGATGGACACCGCCCCGGTCGGCGGCTCGGGCAAGATTATGGGCTTCTACGATGGCGTCAGCCGCCTGGGTTCGACGGCCGGTCTGCTCGGCGGGGCGATCCTGTTCGACTGGATGGGCTTCTCGCCGGCGATGGTGGTGCTGGGGGTGCTGTCGCTGGCGGCGGTGGCGCCCGCGGCGGCCGCCCGGCGATGGATGGGCGGACACTCGGCGTTTCACGCCTGCGATGGCAAAGGGCGAGCCGACAACGCCCCGTGGCTGCTGGCGTGCGGGTTTGTGGTCGGCTGCGTGGCCTCAGGCATCATCACCTCGTCGCTGGGTTACGTGCTCAAGAAGGGCATGAGCGAGCAGATTGCCGTTGGGTCGCTGGTCATCGGCGTGGCCACGGTGACCGGAGCGATGCTGGCCGCCCAGTATGTCATCAATATCCTGGGCGCCCCGGCCCTGGGGGCTGTTCAGGACCGCATGGGGCACCGCCCGGCGACGGTGATGTTCTTCATCGCCGGGGCGGGCGTTCTGGCCGCTGCCGCTGCCGGGCCGCCCATCGCGCTGCTGCTGGGGCTGGTGGTGCTGTTCTTCATCTGCACGACGGCCCTGAACGTCGTGCTCAGCGCCGAGGCGGGGCGGTTCGGGTCCAAAGCCTACGCTGCCTACGCCACGGCCGCCGATCTGGGTTCGGCGGTGGGTCCGCTGCTGGTCTGGACGCTGCTGGAGAAGATGGATTCGCCCGGCTTGGCCTTTGCGCTGGGAGCGATCCTGTTCGCGGTTGGGGCGGCAGCGGCCATCGTGCGCCTGGCACGCCGCCCGCGCGCGGGGGAGCAGGCCGAACCGCCGGCCGAGGTGTTCATCGGCGACCCTGAGTGAGGCCTTCTGCCGCTACTTGATTGCCAGCACGGTGATGCTGGCGGCCTCGGTTGCGGCGGCGTATGCGTGGTCGGTCAGGACCTGCACTTCCTCAAAGCCCGCCGCCGCGATGGCGGCCAGGTAATCTTTTCGCAGCAGGGCCCCGGCGATGCAGGCGGCGTAGAGATCGGCGTCGTTGCGGGCGGCTTCGCTCAGGGGCTTGTTGAGCACGATGTCGCTGACGATCATTCGCCCGCCGGCCTTGAGTACGCGATAGACCTCGCGGAACACCTGCGGTTTGTCGGGCGAGAGATTGATCACGCAGTTGGAGATCACCACGTCGACGGACGCGTCGTCGACCGGCAGGCTCTCGATCTGCCCCTGGCGGAACTCGACGTTGGCCAGGCCCGTCGTCGTGAAGAACTTCACCGCGTTGCGCCGGGCGAGCTGCAGCATCTCGGGCGTCATGTCCACGCCGATGGCGCGGCCGGCGTCGCCGACCTTCTGCGCGGCCAGGAAGACATCCTTGCCCGCTCCGCTGCCGAGGTCCAGCACCACGTCGCCGGCAGCGATGTGCCCGAACGCCAGCGGATTGCCGCACGATAGCCCCAGCTCCGACTCGGGAACCGGATGGTCCGGCACGACGTATGCACCCTTGCTGCAGCACGATTCGCCCTTGCCGCCCGACGAGTCGCAGCAGCACGACGTCTGGTCCGTGGTGACTTTCCCGTAAGCCTTCTTCACCAGTTCATGAGTATCTTGTGGGTTTGTCATGGCAGTAGTCCTCAAGCAACCGCTTCGGCGGCTGGGCGTTTGGCAGGATGAAACCAGCCCTGCGTTCGCAGGCATATCTTTACGAGCATGAGCATCACCGGCACTTCGATCAGCACGCCGACGACGGTTGCCAGGGCCGCCCCGCTGGACAGACCAAACAGGATCGTCGCCGTGGCGATGGCGACCTCGAAATGATTCGACGCGCCGATCATGGCCGAGGGGGCCGCGTCGGGATAGCTGAGCTTCAACACCTTTGCCAAGCCGTAGCCCAGTCCGAAAATCAGCATCGTCTGAAGGAACAGCGGGACGGCGATCCACAGGATGGTCAGCGGTTCGCTGAGGATCGTTTCGCCCTTGAAACTGAATAGAAGAATCAGTGTCGCCAGCAACGCCACAATAGTGATGGGCGTCAGGACGTGCAGGAACCTCTGTTCAAACCACTCGCGGCCCTTGGCCTTGATGATCCACTTGCGTGACGCATAGCCGGCCGTCAATGGCAGCGCCACGTAGATCACGATTGACAGCAACAGCGCCTGCCACGGCACCGGCAGCGAGCCGACGCCCAGCAAGAACCCGCCGAGCGGACCGTAAAAAAGCAGCATGGTCAACGAGTTGATGGCGACCATCACCAGCGTGTGGCCGTCATTGCCCTTGGCCAGATATCCCCAGACCAGCACCATCGCGGTGCAGGGGGCGATCCCCAGCAGGATGCATCCGGCCAGATAGCTTCGCCACAGGGGCACCTGGAGCATCTTAACGCCCTCGTGCAGGACGACCGTTCCGGCCCCGTGAACGGCGCCGAGGGGGAGGTTCAGGCCCAGGGGCATCTTGACGTAGTCGACGGCATCGGGCCCGATGAAACCATGGAAGAGCGTGCCCAGGAAGAACAAGGCGATGGCGTACATGGTGAAAGGCTTGATCGCCCAGTTGACGAACAGCGTCAGGCCGACGGGTTTGACGCTCTTTCCGGCCTTGATGACCTCGGCGAAGTCGATCTTCACCATGATCGGGTACATCATGAAGAACAGGGCGATGGCAATGGGGATACTCACCACGGGCGCGCCTTCAACATAGATCGCCATGGCATCCAGGGACTTGGCAAAGCCCGGCGCCTGCTTGCCCAGGATGATCCCGCCGGCGATGCACAGCAGCACCCACAGCGTCAGATACCGCTCGAATATGCCCAGACCTTTGGCCTTCTTGATGATGCACGCTTCGGTTGCCATACCGCATCAGCCTCGCTTCGCCAGTGATTGTGGCAGCGTCTCGACGAAGTCGCGGATTTCGTCGCGAACTCGCCGGTAACAATTGATCGCCTCTTCCTCTGTCCCGGCCTGCCTGGCCAACTTGGGCGGGTCGTCGAAGGCCACGTGCACGATCCGGGTCTGGCCGGGGAAGACCGGGCAGGTCTCGTGGGCGTTGGCGCAGACGGTGACGACGTAGTCGAAGGGCACGTCCATCACCTCGGCGAGGGTCTTGGAGCGGTGGTGCGAGATGTCGACTCCCGCCTCGGCCATCACCGCTACCGTCCGCGCGTTCAGTCCATGGCTCTCAATCCCGGCCGAGAAGGGCTCGATGGTCTCGCCGCGCAGATGCCTGGCCCAGCCCTCGGCCATCTGGCTTCGGCAGGAATTTCCGGTGCACAGGAACAGGATCTTCAGCTTGTCGGGCATGGATTGCGCCTTAAGCGGTGTTCTTGTAATGACAGCACAGTTCCTGGAGCGGCCTCTTGCGGACGAGCTTGAGGTCTTTGGCGTCCTGCCGCACGGCGGGGTCCTGGTTCAAGGAGGCGTCGAGCCACGCCAGGGCCTCGCGGATTGGTGGGGTGGCGTCGGCCGAGCGGCGGTAGTACATCCAGCGTCCTTCCTTTCGGGCCTCGACCAGCGCTGCGGCGCTGAGGACGGACATGTGCTTGCTGACGGTGGAGGGGGCCAGATGCAGCATTTCGATGATCTGGCAGAGGCACATTTCGCCGCGTCGCAGGAACATCAGGACGCGCACGCGGTTGTCGTCGGCCAGCGCCTTGGCAACGGTCATGAACTGTCTCATGGACGGACTCCTATACTTCGCCAACTAACGAAGTATACGTGCGGCCGCCGCCGGTGGCAAATCAATTATGCCGTGAGTGGAGGACTATCGCGGCGGGCGGTCCCGAAGGACCGGGTGCCGTGGCGGGGAGTCCCGCCGGGACGGACAGCCACGATCCACGAGTGTTCAGGCCCCCGTCGTGGCGGGAGGGCTGAAGCCCTCCCGC
>JBDKRA010000028.1:0-17911 GCA_039683615.1 Phycisphaerae bacterium | reverse complement strand
TTGCCCGCGTCGGCGAAGGCGTGCGTCCATTGGCCGGCGCCTTCGAGCGGCCCGCGCACGGCGACACCGACGCTCAGGCCGGAGGCGGCAGCAACCTTCCACTGCGGCAGCTTGCCGCCCGCCCACGCGTTGAGCGCCGCGGCGCCGGGCCCGGCGATCATCACCACGCCGCCGTATGGACGCAGCATGCGGAAGACCTCGCTGGACGGCATGCGTGGCGCGGTGCCGGTTCGCACCGCGGCATCGGAAACGATCAGGTTCGCGAAGTAAGCCGGATAGGGCAGATTGCCGGCCGGCATATGATGCACGCTGACCCTCTGCCCGTGCAGGCGCGCGCGGCGCAGGGCCGAGCGGGCGGCCCTGACATTGGCCTCGTCAGCCTCAACGGCGATCACCTGCAGTTCGCTGTGGCGTGCGATCTCGTATGCCAGCCGGCCAGTGCCCGCATCGAGCACGAGGCAGTAGCCCTTGCGGTCGGGCAGGGCGTCGAGGGCGGCCTTGGCCGCGGCGGCGTAGCGAGCCGTCAATGCATCTTCAGGAAACGCCGCGTCGGCGCCGGCGGCTTCCTGCACGAGGGTGCTCTTTGCAGCCCCGGGGGCGAAGCAATGAATCGTCCCGGTGTCGGTGCTGACGAACAGCCGTCCGCCGCTGACGGTCAGGCCGTACGCCTTGCCCGAGACGGCGGCCGACCAGAGCTCCTTGCCGTCGGCAGTGCTGTAGGCCCGCACATGTCGGTCGCCGCCGGTGATGATCGCGTTGCCCGCGCGGATCATCGCACAGGTGGACGAAGCCGGCACCTGCCAGCGGCCCTTCAGTGCCGGCTCGATTCCCTTGGGCGGGAACTTCACCGAGCTGCGCTGCACGGCGGTGAGCGTCTTCTCTGCCAGCAGGTAGAGGCTGCCCTTGTCGGTCGTCACATGCAGGGCGTGGAGGAAGAACTGCTTCTTGTCGTCGCCCAGCGGCGAGACCTGAAACCGTGGGGCCGACTCGCCGCTGCTGGAGATGAACAGCTCGCCCAGCAGCATCGAGTTGCACCCGCCGCCGTGGGGGTTGCCCGCGTCGGCGCCATCCTCGCGCCGCACGATCCGCGCGCCCGTGCGGCCGGTGGGCAGATAGATATGCTCCGGCCCCAGGATCGGGTGTCCCTGGGCGGTGACGTCGATGGTGCGCCGCCAGAGCTTTTCGCCGGTGGAGGCGTTGAGGGCGCAGAGGTAGACTTCGCGGCTCTTGAAGACGCCCGCGGCGAAGTACACCACGCCGCACTGCACGGTCGGCGCGCATCGCACCGCCCAGAGCGAGATCATCCGCTCGTTGCCCGGCAGGCGCGCCGGGCCGCCGGCGCGGTACGACCAGATCAGCCGCCCGTCGGCGGCGTTGAGGCAGTAGAGCTTTCCGTCATCGCTTCCGACATACACGCAGCCGTTGGCGAGGGTGGGGGACAGGCGCACCGGGCCTTCCGTCGCGAAGATCCAGCGCGTCTTGCCGGTGGCGGCGTCGACGCAGTAGACGCTGTCGTCGCTGGAGGAGCCGTAGTAGACCGCCCCGTCGGCCGCGACGGTGTAGAACGCCCAGTCGTAGGTCATGGTGGGGTAGAGCTTGGGGATTTTGTGGAACATGTCATCCGGCGCCGGCGCCGGCCATGCGGGCGCCGGTCCGTGCAGGGGCTTTCGCACCCAGACCTCGCCCATCGGAAGAGCCAGGGCCTCCTCGGTCGAGGCGCTGCGCTGATTGTCGGCCCGATAGGTGGGCCATTCGGCGCCGGGGGCAGTCGTGGCCAAGGCCGCAACGGCAGCGGCCAACCCGAGGCGGAATGCGAGGAGGAAACCGCGTGGCGCCATGATGAACTTCCTTTTGGAGAACGATGCTCTGCTCAACGCAACTCCGCCGCGAATATTGTAAAGGATTGGCCGCACCAGGCAATCGACAATTGCCTCAGGCGTTATTACCATATTGCCCCGAGCCGCCGACGCGGCAAGAAACACGGAGCTATGCCATGAACCAGACCGCCACCAAACCTTGGATCAAGAACCTGAACTTCTGGCCGCTGTTGGCCGGGCCGCTGGCCTTTGGCCTGATCATGCTGCTGGGGCAGTTCGCATGGAGCTTCGGGTTCTGGGTTCCCGGCGAGGTGAACCACCACTATGCCATCGTCAAGACCGTCTGGACGTTCAACGACCCGGCCAACGGGCTCAACGTGCGCCTGGATGAGCTCGGGCCGTTCCTGCTGCTGGTGGCGCTGGCGGCGTATTGGATCAAGTCCATCCTCACGCGCAACCCGCTCTACCTGGTCCTGACGCTGATGACCGGTTCGCTATTGTGCCGCGAGATCCATTTCACCGGCATGGACAAGGCCATCTACGTCCTGGGTGTGCTGGTGGTGATCACGCTCATCGCCTGGCGCAAGACGCTGGTCGCGCCGCTTGCAGACTGGCGGCACAACTCCTGGCTGATCGCCGCCGTCGTGACGTATGTGCTCAGCCAGGCCGTCGCGCGCGGGGCCTTCAAGTTCATCCCCGGCGTGCGGGCCATGCACCTGCAACTCGAGGAAGGCATCGAGACCGCCGCACATCTGGTGCTGATCGTGACCAGCCTGGTCGGCTCGTGGCGGCGATACAGCGTCACCGCCGTCCCCGCCGGGGAGCTGGAAGAACTGCCGCAAGTGCCGGCGACCGCCCAAGCATGAAGTCCTGTCGCGAACAAAATGGGTGCCAGACCTGAGGGATCCCGCCGCTTGCGGCTTGGCATCTTCTGAACCGCCGCTATTTCTTCATCCACCAGAGTTGGTTCCACCGGACTGGACCGGTGTTCCCTTGCGCCGCGCCGGGCGTGCTGCGCCCGCGCTCGACGTAGCTCGTCAGCAGCGCCTGCAGGTCCGCGGCGACGGCAGGTTGCTCGTCGATCAGGTTGCGGCGCTCGCCGATGTCGGCAGTCAGATCGTAGAGCTGTCGCGAGGGCAGGTTTGCAGCGTCTTTAGACCCCGGCTGTGGATGGCTCCAGCCGCCCGAGCCGGGGCACATCTCGAGCTTCCATCGCCCGCGCCGGATCGACAGCGACCCATCGATCGACGTGTGAACCGTCGCTTCTCGCACGGGTGAATCCACGCGTCCCTGCCACAGCGGAAGATTGCTCACCGAATCCTCGCCGGCCTGCGGCGGCACCGGCAGGTCCAGCAGGTCCGCGCAGGTCGCCAGCAGGTCCGTCAGGCAGACGGTCTGATCCGTCGCCGACCCCGGCGCGATCCCTCCCGGCCAGCGCATGACCAGCGGAATGCGGTGTCCGCCTTCGTAGATGTCGGCCTTGTGACCGCGAAAGACATAGCTGGGCCGGTGCCCGACCGCCGCCAGCTCCTCGAAGTTCGCCATGGGCGAGCATCCGTTGTCGCTCGTAAAGATGATGATCGTGTCGTCGGCGACGCCGGCGCGATCCAGGGCGGCCGTCAATTGCCCCATTACGTCGTCGACCTGCAGGCAGAAGTCGCCGTACTCGTTCGTGCCGGATTTGCCGCGGAACTGGGGCAGAGGCAAAATCGGCGTGTGCGGCGCCGGCAGCGGAAAGTACAAAAAGAACGGCTCGCCGCTCTTGGCGGACTGGTCGATCCACGCCAGGGCTTTTTCCGTCAGCTTGGGCAGCACGTCTTCATGCTTGAAGTCCGGCGCGATCGCGCCCTCGCGCCACATCTGCTTGCCCGTGCCGGCGGCGATGTGGCCGGTCGGCAGCGCCGTGACGCGGTCGTTCTCGACGTACACATACGGCGCCATGTCCAGCGACGCCGAGATGCCGAAGAAATAGTCGAAGCCGACCGAGGTTGGCCCGTCGGCGATGGGGCGGCTGTAGTCGACATCATCTTCCTTGGCCGAGCATTTCGCCCACGTCCACCCGAGGTGCCATTTGCCCACGCACGCGGTGCGGTAGCCCGCCGTCTTGAGCAGCGACGCCACGGTCATCCGCCCGCGCTCGATGAGCGGGCCGCTGAATCCGAAATTCACGCCGCTCTTGAGCGTCGATCGCCAGTTGTACCGCCCGGTGAGGATGCTGTACCGGCTGGGCGTGCAGACGGCCGAACTGGCGTGGGCGTCGCGAAAGATCATTCCCCGGGCCGCCATCCGGTCGATGTTCGCCGTGCGAATCTTCGACTCGCCATTGAGGCATGACACATCGCCATATCCCATGTCATCCGCCAGCACGTAAACAATGTTCGGTTTCTTCTTCATGAGCAACCGCCTCGCAATAACAGACCCAGCCGCCGCCACCCCGGCGACGACCACGCCGGCCCCAACACCTTTGAGAAATTGCCGCCTGGTGAACATGCCACTGAAGATATCGATTGGCGGCTCAACTGGAAACCCTCAGCATCGCCAGGGGGACGTAGAACTTCTGGTAGTGCTTTCCGTCGCTGAACCGGTGGGCGCGGGGGTTTTCGACAAGGACGGTCGCGCGGGTGGTGATGCGGTTGACTACGCCGTGGAACTTGCGGCCTCGGAAGTCGAACTGCACGTGCTGGCCCGGGCGGATGTCTTCTTGCGCCGCTTGCGGCTTCGCGGCCGTGCGCCGGACGTTCAGGGCGTGCGTGTGGCTGCGATGGGCGAACAATCCTCCCGCCAGCTCCATGAATGCTTTGGTCCCGCAGCGCGAACTCTTGCCGCTGAGCAACTGCGCCAGGTGAACGATCTCGTGCTCCATGATCCGCATCATCGCCTCGAGGCGGTCGCTGCACGGCCGGCCGCAGACTTCTACCGGTTCGTCCGAGAACCGCATCGCCCGCAGGAGCATCGCGGCGCTGATGGCGATCTCGTATTGGGTGGTCTGGGCGGATCGCCCCCGCCCGCGGCGATGCACGATCGTCTTGCCGCCGGCGCGCGTCATGCGGCTCGAGAGCCTCAGCCGCAGCGAACGCCCCGTCTGCTCCGCTGCGCCGGCCGCCAGGGCGCCGCCAAAAAACTCGCGGTCGTACAGATCGAACAGCCGCTGCAGATCCCCCTCGCCGATGCAGTCGAAGTTGCCCTGACGGACATTCCCCACCCCGCCAAGGATGGCCGCGCGGATACCCGCCACGCGGGCGGCGGCTTCCAGCGGCGAGACGTTGGCAGAACGAATCTCCATGGATGCTTTTTATCGTGCGCAGAGCACGCCCGCAACGGTGCTCCCTACTTTTCAATTTCGCCCGGCCGCGGGATTTCTTATCCTGCTCCACATGACAAAACGCACCAAAGTGTTTCCCGGGGCCGACGAGCGCACGCCCTCGCGGGCGCAGTATTTCTCGTGGATCAACAACACGTGGGAAGGTTCCACGCACGCCCAGACGCTGGTCAATCTCGACTACTTCCGCTGGCTGCGCGACGAGTTCGGGATGCAGCTCGATATCTACGCCTGGGACGCCGGCAACCTCGACACCAGCGGCCGCGGTTACTGGAAAGACGACGCCGCATTCAAACGTCGCTACCCGCGCGGGCTCAGGCCGTCTGTCGACAAGGCCGCGGAGATCGGCTGCCGCATGGGCATGTGGCTGGGACCGGACGGTTTCGGCGATACGCCCGCCCAGGCCAAGGCGCGCCGCGAGTTGCTCGTGGGCCTCTGCCGCGACAGCCACATGGCGCTGTTCAAGTTCGACGCGGCCTGCGACGGCCTGCGCAAGGACAAGCAGGCGCTGCTGGCCGACACGCTCGCCCGGTGCCGCGCTTACAGCCCGGACCTGATCGTGCTCAACCACCGCATCGACCTGGGTCCGGCGACGCCGCACGCGACCACATACCTCTGGGAAGGCGCCGAGACGTACATCGACGTGCATATGTGCAACAAGACCACCGCGCCGCACCATCGTGCGGGGGCGCTGGCGCGAGGCCTGCCGCCAAAGCTCGGCCGCCTGACCGAGGACCACGGCGTGTGCCTGTCCTCGTGCATGGACCGCTGGGACGACGACCTGATCCTCCAGGCGTTCAACCGCTGCCTGATCCTCGCGCCGGAAATCTACGCCAACCCGTGGCTGTTGCGCGACGACGAACAGCCCACCCTCGCCCGCATCTATAATCTGCACCGGCGATACCGCGACATCCTGGTCCGCGGCATGGTGCTGCCGGAAGAAACGTACGGTCCCAGCGCCGTCTCGCGCGGCGACGCGGCCACGCGGTTCGTCACGCTGCGAAACCTCACGTGGGAGACGAAGACGTACCGTGTGAAGCTCGACCGCAGCATCGGCCTGACCTCCCGCGGCCGCGTGGAGCTGCGACGGCTGCACCCGCACGAGCGCGTGCTGGGCCGGTACCGCAGCGGCGCGACGGTCGCGGTGGAAGTCGAGCCCTTCCGCGCGTGCCTGATCATGGCTACGACCAAACCGTGCGATGAAATAGGCGTGGAAGGCTGCGACGCGGACATCGTTCGCGATGTGCCCGGCCGGGCCGTCGAGATCACGCTGCGCGGCCTGCCCGGTGAGACGGCGGCCGTGAAGTTCGATCTGGGCGGGCGAAGTCTCAGCCGCGCGGAGCTCGATGGGAAATCTCTGTCCGGCGCAGTGGACGGCAAGCCAGTGCGCGTCACCTTCCCCGGCCGCAGGCTCAAGCAGGCATGGCATCGCAAGCTGTCGGACCTTGAGCCGCGCCGCGGCGTGCCCGCCGACGCCGAGGCGCTCTACGAGGCCACCTGCTTCGCCGCCGACAACGACGCGATGGAAGTGCGCTCGCTGCGCCGCGCGGAAGCGACCCGCCACGCGGCCGTGCAGAAGGCGCGCGATGCGTTCTTCAATCAGCCGCTGTTTCGCGACAAAGGCGGCTGGGACCGGTATCTGTTCGACGGCGATCCCAAGACCGTCTTCGGCGCCACACGCCGGGAGGGATACATCCCCAATCCTGGCCCGATGGCGCTGCGGATCGATCTGGGCAAGCGAACGGCTATCGACCGGATGGTCATCCGCTGCAAGAGCGGCCAGCCGGGTGCAATCGCGGAGTGGTCGGCCGATCTGAAGACCTGGACCGTCGCGCCGGCAACGTGCGCCGCGGGCAAGCTTGTGATCTTGCTGCCGGGTCGAACGCCGCTGCGGTATCTGCGCATCGAGCAGGGCACGATGATTCCCTCGGACGCGCAAGGATTCTTCAAGGGCAAGCCTCTGCCGCGCCAGCGGTGGCGCGCGTCGAACCAGTTCGCCCCGTACCGCAGCCGCCCCGCGCAGGCATGGTGGGCCGCCCCGGTGACTCTTGACGAAGCCGCGCCGGGCAGCTTCCTCTGCATCGCCATGGAAGGCGACCACGGCCGCGACGGCGTCTGGGCAGCCGCCCGCGTCAACGGCAAGCCCGTGGGCTGCCCCGACCGGGCCGTCTCGTTCGACAGCAACATCTGGGAAGCGGATTTCGGTCTGCGCCAGGTGGAGTCGAACTACACGTACTATCTGCCGGTCACGCCCGACATGATCGGCGCGAAGATCGAGGTCATCGCAATGTCGCTCTGGCTGGGGCGCCAGAACATCCGCCCGCAGGTGTGGATCACGAGCCTGGACCCGACGGTAAGCCGCACGCTGCGGCTTGAGTGAAATCCAATGTCGGGTGCCGTGGCGCGCAGGGCCGAAGGCCCGAAGAGCCACGATCCCTGACCGTTCAGCTTTGCTATGGCGGTCTGTTCACTCCGTCGTGGCTGTCGGGCTTGCGCCCTCCCGCCACGGCACCCGGGCCGGTCTCCATGGGCGAGACGCCCATGCTACGGATGTCGGCGCAGCTCGGTGGGGCAGACGCCCAGGTGTTGGCGGAAGAGGCGCGAGAGGTGGAACTCGCTGGACAGGCCGACTTGTTCGGCGATATACCGCAGCGGCCAGGGGGTCGAGATCACGAGGCTGCGGGCCCGCTCGATGCGCATCCGCCGCACATCTTCGCCGGGCGTGCACTGGGCCAGTTCGCGATAGCGGCGGATGAAGTGATACTTGCTCAAGCTGGCCCGGGCGGCCAGGTCCGCCAGCGTGATCCGTCGGGCCAGGTGCTCCTGCACGTAAAACCGCGTCTGCGTCACCAGCGTCGGCTGCAGGCGGGCCGCCAGGTGCGACAGCTCGGCTACGATCGCAGCGATGATCGCCCGCGTTCGCGCTCGATCGCCAGTCGTGCCGGCTGCTCGGTCCTGATCGATCCATCGCAGCATTTGCCGCACGCGGCCGTTGTCGTCGTGCGTGCAGTCGGCCAGCGTCCAGGACTGGCCGGAGTACGACAGGCACAGCGTGGTGGCCGGGTGCCGCGGGTCTGTCCACTCGGTATGCGGGATGCCCGCGCGGTAGAAGAGCACGTCGCCGGCCCCGGCCGTCAGGACGCGCCCGTCGATCTCCGCGCGCATCGCGCCGGACTCGACAGCAATGATCTCATGGTGCTGATGGGCGTGGCTGGCCAGGTGCCACTGGCGGTCGTGGCGGATCGTGGCATAGTGGAGGAATGTGATGCCGGCGGCCATACCGCAATTATATGTATGGACTCCGCAATGGCAATCATGGACTCATGCAGCGGGGGGCATACAATACGCCGCTGTCACAGGAACCCGCTCACGGCGGCGCGGGCGGACGATGTGGCAATATCGTGCATCCGGCGCCAAGGGTGCCACGCACAACTCCGTTGTGCGTGTCCCCGAACTTGCGGCCCTTTTGGAGAGTAGCCATGAAAGTTTGTGTCTCGTCGGTCTGCTGGTGGGGTGACGATCGCGTGTCGTTGATGAAGAAGGCCGCGGCCGCCGGGTTCAAGGCCATCGAAATCCTCACCTTCCCGGAAAAGGAAATCTGCAAGCTGCACGGCGACCTGCGCCAGCTTAAGAGCTCGCAGCTCCGCCAGGAGCTTGCCGATCACGGCCTGACGCTGGCCGGGCTGCACCTGGGCGCCATCATGACGCCCACCGAGGAAAAGCGCCGCGCCCAGACCGACTACTGCAAGCGCGGCCTCGAGGTGGCTGTGGACCTGGGGGCGGCCGTCATCGTTGAGGGCGGCCCCGACCGCGCGACTGAGCCGATCGAGCCGTACATGAAAAGCCTCGAAGAGCTCGTGCCGCTGTTCGAGCAGACGCCGGTCAAGCTCGCGCTGGAGAACCATTACCGCAACTGGCTGCAGTACATCCCGGACTACGACTGGGTCTTCTCGCGCATCACCTCGCCCAGCGTCGGCATGACGCTCGACACCGGGCACTTCACCAGCGCCAAGGTAGACCCCATTGAGGTCGCACGTGTGTTCGGCAAGAAGGTCGTGCACGTGCACATCAAAGACCACATCGACACGCAGTCGGTGGCCTTGGGCGAGGGCAAGACCGATAATTTCGGCACCGTGCGAGCCCTTCGCGAAGCCGGATACGACGGCTACCTCAGCCAGGAAGCAGAAGTGGCCGACCACTCCCGGGCCGACCAGGTGGCACACGATGGGTTTAAGTACATGCAGAGGCTTGTGCAGGCCTGAAGGCTTGCCCAGGCAAATTCCAGACTACAAACCACAAAATACAAACAAACAACAAATGACAAAACAGCAAATCCGAAAAGGGCAAGATGCAAAAAGGGCAAGATGTTGTTTTGAGAGCTGTTTCTTGTTGTTTGTGGTTTATCTGTGATTTGGGTTTTGTTGTTTGGGATTTGCCGTCCACCGGAAATGTTACGCGCTCGGGCGCAGAAGGGTCTGGAGTAAGGAAATGACAAACTTCGCCAACATAGGCTTTGTCGGCTGCGGCAGCCATGCCACGAACAACCTTTATCCGATGCTCAAGTACTCGCGCTGCCGCCTGCAGGCGGTGTGCGATCTCAATGAGGCGCTGGCCCGGCGCAACGCTGACGTCTACGGCGGCAAGAGCGTTTACACGGACGTCGACAAGATGCTGGCCGAACAGAAGCTCGATGGCGTGATCGTCGTCGGGCCGCCGCAGATGCATTACGACGTGGGCAAGAAGGTGCTGCAGCGCGGCCTGCCGCTGCTGCTGGAAAAGCCCCCGGCCCCGGACCTGGCGATGACCAAGGAACTTGTCGCCCTGGCCAAGGCCAACAAGACCGTCTTGATGACGGCCTTCATGAAGCGCTTTGGCCTGTGCTATGCCAAGATTCGCCAGTTCATTCGCGAGGGCAAGTTCGTGCCGGCCTCGGGGGTCATCCGCTACACGCACTGGGCCGGCGGCGAGCCGCCGAGCATGCTGCTGGGTATGTCGATCCATCCCATCGACCTGGCCATCAGCTTCTTCGGCGACGTGGCCGAGGTGTCCTCGTTCTGGAACGACGAAAAACCCATGACCTCGCTGGGCCTGGTGCTGCGGTTCAAGTCCGGAAAGTTCGTCCACCTGGTGCTGGGCTCTGCCGTGCGCATCCAGGAGCACGTTGAGATCACCGGCATGATGGAGGGCAAGAACGCGGTCTTCGTCGTGGACAACGTCCAGCACATGGAGCTGCACACCGCCGGCCGCAACGGGATCGACCTGGTTTGCGACAAGAAGGGCAACTGGGGCGAGCGTCAACTGTACGAGATCGAACCGGACTTCGACCTGCAGGACATCCAGGTCTGGCGCCCGGACTACGCCCTGCCCAACATGGGCCAGAACAGCCCCTTCCTGGTCGGCTACGCCGGCGAAATCCACGAGTTCGCCGAAGCGATCCTCAACAAGCGCGAACCGTACCCCAGCACGGACGACACGCTCAAGGCCATGGAAGTCATCGACGCCGTGACAAGAAACCCCAACGGCACGACGAAAATCGCCTGAAGGCGATTGAGATTTTCAATTTCCAATTGGCGATTTCCAATTGAAAGACGAAGCAGGTCTGGCCGCGGGCATGGGGCGAAGGTATCACTCTGGTTGTGGCGTGCGCGTCTCTCGCCCCGCCACGGCACCTAAAGTTGTTAGCTGATGGCTGAGAACCGATAGCGGATAGCGACCTACTGACGTGATATGATGCGTGCATGGCCGAACGGTTTGTCATTCTGGAGCACAGCATGCATGGGGCGGTACATTGGGACTTTATGCTCGAAAGCGGGGCGGCTCTGGCGACATGGCAGGTCGGGTGCGATCCGTGCGGGTTGGCGGTGGGGCAAGAGGCTGCCGCGCGGCGGCTGGCGGATCATCGGCTGGCGTATTTGACGTATGAAGGAGCCGTCAGCGGCGGGCGAGGCAGCGTACGGCGGATGGCGTCGGGCACGTACGAGGCGATTGAGCGGCAACGCGACCGTTGGCACGTAACATTGCAGAGCGGACGTGGCGGCGAGGCCGCGGAGTTCGCCATCACTTTGACGTCGCGGGACGGGACTGACTGGACGCTGGTGCGCTTGTCGAAGGCTTAGGGGATGTCGACTCGTGCTGTGATTCCTCGCGTGACACGGGCGAGAAGTGCAGCGTGATCTCCCCTTCTTTCAGGTCGATGGCCGTGATGCGGATGCGGCTGCCCTTGCTGGTCAAGCCGGCTGAGGTAATGGGTTTCTCATCAATGGCGGTGATGGCCGCGGCGATGGCCGTGCCGATCTCGGCCGTGCTGAAGCCGATCATCCCCACGCCGCGGTTCTTGCGCGGTTGCGAGGCGGTGGACTCGATCTTGTCCAGTTCCTTCTGCAGCAGCGGCTTGAGGGCCATCAGGCTGTCGCGCACGATCCAGTCGGGGACTCGCAGACGTCCAACGTACGCGCCGGACATGCCTACGTGCAGTTGGCGTTTCTCGTCGAAGTTGAACTTCAGCCCGGCCGAGAGCATCTTGTCGAACTGCTGGCTGCGGATCATGACCGTCAGGACGCCGGGGGTGAAATGTACGGCCGGGTCGGCCAGGCCCGCGCGTCCGAGCAGGGCGTATACGCTGCCGTACTGCGTTTTGACGTCGGCCTTATTGGGGCGCGCGCCGACGATGGCGTCCATCGAGGCGAGGTACTGGTTGACTTCCTTCTCGGTGTAGGTGACGGAGAAGGCCTCGCGGCTTCGGGACTTGTTGGCGAAGGTCTCGATGACGTTGTTATAGAACGCCATGGTGACCTGGTGCTTGTCGTATTCGGAGAGGCGTTCGGGCTGGTAGTCGTGGGGGACCATGCTGGCCAGCAAATATGCCCCGCCCACCAGGACGACCGCCAGCGCCAGCAGGGCCAGCGGCGTCCAGAGGATGATCTTCCATCGTTTGGTCAAGACAGACTCCGTTCGTTTCTGGTAGCAGTCGAGCGTGCTCGACGTGATTTCTCCCGCAAAAGCGCGGAGCAGGCTCCACCGCTAACACGCGGGATTGTACCGGGCGGCGATGTCAGCGGGGGGAGAAAAAGTCCTGAATCATGCGGCGGTATTGCGGGGGCAGGTCGGAGAGATTCGCGCGGCTTTGGTCGGCCGCGCGGGCCTGGGCCGCCTGCCAGGCGGTCTGCAGCGGGACGAACTGGCTGGCGCCTTGCGGAGCGGCGGGCGCGGCGGCGTCCCGAACGGCCTTGGCCAGGGCAGGGTCGTAGACCATCACGTAATTGCCGGCCGGCGGCAGGGCCGGTCGCGCCTGCGCGGTCGGCGGCGGGGCAGACGGGCCGGCCTCGCCGGCGCCTTGCCCGCCGGTCATTCCGGCGGAGCCGGCCAGGCTGCTGCCCGTCAAGGGGCTGATATCAACGCCGGCTTCTTTGAGCCTGGTCATGACGGCAGCAAGCTTTCGCGCGTCGCCGGCCAGAAGCAGCCGGCGGGCCTCGAGCAGCATCTGCTCGATCTGCGCGTCGGACTTGGCCGAGGCGTTCTGCAGCCGCGAGGCGGCTTCGTCTTTCTCCCGCGGGGCCATCTGCTCCATGGCGCGGGCGAGGGCCTCGACGCGCGCCATTTCGGCAGGGCTCATCGCCGCGGGCACGGCCGCCAGGGCGGCGCAGAGGATCGCGCCGCCCACTAGCGCGGCGACGGTTACGGCGGCGGGCCGGGCAGGCCAGTCGCGATCGGCGCCGCTGGCCCGCAGGGCGGCCATCGCCTGGGCGGCGACGAAGTCGGCCAGGTCCGCCGGCTTGCTGCGAGACTGGGCGAGTTCAACCGCCGTGCTGAGCCGTTCACGAAGGGCGTAGCGGGCGTCGAGCAACGCCGCAGCCGCCGCGGGGGCGACGGGGCGGCTCGCCTTCCAGGCCGCGGCCGTCAACGCCGCCAGCAGCGGCAGGACCATGGCTGACAGGCGCGGCATGTAAGAGAACCAGCCGCAGTAGATGCTCCAGACTCCGATGGCAGCGGTGGCGACGCCCGCGGCGACGGCTATCCGCCGCACAGGAGGATTGATCCCGAATCGGGGAAAAAGAAGAACCGCGACGGCAGCTGGCGACACAAGCGAGACCATCGCCGCGGCGACTGGCCAGCGGGGCGCCAGCGTCCAGGCCAATTCCAGCAGCGCGGCCGGGAAGCACGAGGCCGCTCCAGCCTGCACTGCGGTTTGCGCCATGCGTGCCAGAAGGAGCCGGCGTGCGGCGGCGGTCATGGCGGTCAGAATGCGGTCTTGGTCGCTCACGTCTTGAGATTAGACGCACTGCCCGGCGGGCAGTTCACTGCTTCAGCGGGCGTAACGCTTATAAATCCTGTTGAAGCGGCCGTTGTAGTATTCCTCGACGCGCCCGCGAAAGCCGGGGTCTCTCCAGGCCGCGCGGATCATGTTGACGTCCTGGCGGCGCTTGGGCTCGGGGTCATCGGCCTTATAGGGGAAATCCATCCCCAGCACTTTTCGCATGGCCTGGTAGGCCGCCTCCCGCACGGCGGGGCTGGGGTCATCCATCCCGTCCAGAATCGTGTCCATTGTCTCGTACGCGCGGGAATGTCCCAGCGTCGTCAGCGCCGAAGAGCGCACGCCCTCGTCGGGATCGTTCTTGGCCGCATTCACCAGCGCCTGCTGGGCGTCCTTCTGCTCGATGACGCCCTTGGAGATGGTCTGGTTCAGCGTGACGGCCGCCTTCGACCGTACGGTCGGGCGAGCATCTTTCATCGCGGCTATCAGGGACGGGGTGGCCTTTTCTCCCAGCGGTCCAAGGGCGCCGATGGCCTTGCGAGCGATGACGGTATCCTGCTTGCGGGACATCTCAACCAGCCCGGGCACGTCGCCGGCTTTCTGAAGGTGCTGGATGCGGGCGATCTCCGGGTTGGGGTCCTGGTCGCCCTGCCAGGTCAGAACCAGCGTGACGGCCGCAGAGGCGATAAGAACACCGGCGATGACGAGGATCGCGATTGACCATTTACTGAATCGTGCTGCCATGGAACCTCGTATCTACTGCGGCTGCCAATACAGCTGCCGGATGAAAGCTTCTTTGGGATTGATCTCGTCGGGGTCCATGCTGCGGACTCTTCCGTCGACGAACAGGACGTTGACCTTGCCGCGGTGGCGGGCGAAGTCCAGCACGTGGTCGTTGTTGGAATCGTAAGTGGCCTGGGTGTCCCAGTCGTCCAGCGCCGGGTTGATCTTCACGCTGGGGGCAACGTAGTCGATGGCGAAGATCTGGTCGGGGTTCTTGAGCGTCTGGGCCTCCTCATTCATCCCGTAGTTGGTGCGCAGGTCCTCTTCGGGCTCGGTCGAGCCAGGCGCTGGCCCGCCTGTCTCGGAGGCGCCGGGCGGCAGAATGAGGAAGTCCTCGTAGCCGGCAGTGGTGCAGCACAGCAGGGAGCCGGGCACGACGTTCAGGTCGCCTTTCGCAACGCCAGGCTGTGGATTAAAGCAGGCCTGGGCCCATTGGCTGATGGCAAACTGCCGGTCCGGCATCAGGTTGAGCGGCCCCTTGTTGCTGGCGGTGACGGCCGTGGTCTTGCCGACGATCGAAAAGTCGGTGCTGTTGCTGCCGTAGTAGCCGCTGCCTCTGAGAATGTCCGGGTCGCCGGGATACCTCGGCGCCAGGGGGCTGGTCCAGACCTTAACGCCGTTGCCATAAGGCTCGACCCGGATAAACGGCTTGGTGAAGCGGTAGTGGATGCTGCCGTTGATCATGTCGCCGCCCCAGGAGTAGATCTCGACGGCCCAGTAATGGATTCCCGAGCCGTCGCCGCCGTCGTAGACGGTGTTGATAAGCTTCTGGTAGTCCGGGCTGTACCACATGACCAGATCGTTGGGATACGGCCCCGCCGATCCCTGGTAGGTGCCGATGATCCTGTTCCCGAAGTTCGACGCAGTCATCCCATTGCGCTGCGTCTCGGACATGTGGATGCTCCAGGGCGTGTCGTCGTTGAAAGAGTACATGCCCGCATTGAGCCCGCACCGCGTCTCATTATTGTACCCGTTGAGAGTCCACGCCTGGATGAATTGAGAAATATCCACCGCCGAGGGGCTCGTCCCTGCGCCGCCGCTCTTGCCGGCACTGGCCGTGGCGTAGTAGTCGCTCGATGCCGGGCAGCGAAAGACGCTGGCGTTGTCGTCGACGTGCGGGCGAAGCACCGAGACCCACGACGCCGGCGGCACCTGCTTCTTGCCATCGGATTCCACCCAGACCGCCTGGCCGATGGTCTTGAGGTTGTTCATGCACATGATGTTGGTGGCCGTGGCGGCGAGATTGGACACCGAGGGAATCAGCAGCGTCACCAGGACCGCCAACACTGCGATCACCACAAGCAGTTCGGTTAGGGTAAAAGCATGCCGACGCGGCTGAATCGAGTACGTCATGGCAGGTCTCCGTGAATTACCGGGGAGGCTGTCCGCAACACCGCTGCTGCGCCCCGGATATCTCATCGTCTAACTATATTATGGCCTCGGCGGTGCGGCCTGTCCAGCCCCGGTTTGCTTTTAGGAGATCTTTTGAGTGATTGATTTCTCCCCGGCGAGGCGATATAGTGGCGAGTCCATGACTTGCGCCTCTGGCTACAATCTGCTCAACGCCGAGGCCTTGCACCGGTGCAAGGCCCTGCGGGCGATGCGCGCGGCCAACTGGCCGTTGTGCTAGCGGGCCCCTGACGAACCTTCCACCACCGGCCTCTTTCCTGGGAAAGCTCCAATGCCTCGACAGAACATTCGCAACATTGCCATTATCGCCCACGTAGACCACGGCAAGACGTCGCTGGTCGATCAGCTCCTGCGCCAGAGCGGACAGTTCCGCAAGGGCGAGTTGACCGGGCAGTTCATCCTCGATTCCAACCCCCTCGAGCGCGAGCGCGGGATTACCATCCTGGCCAAGAACTGCGCCATCGAGTACACCGACCGCGCGGGTCAGCACTATCACATCAACATCGTCGACACCCCCGGCCACGCCGACTTCAGTGGCGAGGTCGAGCGCGTGCTCAAGATGGCCGACGGCGTGCTGCTGCTGGTCGACGCCTTCGACGGCGTCATGCCCCAGACGCGCTACGTGCTGAGCAAGGCCCTCGAGGTCGGGCTCGAGCCCATCGTGGTCATCAACAAGATGGACCGCCCCGACGCGCGCCCCAAGCAGGTGATTGACCAGGTCTTCGACCTGCTGGTGGACCTGGGCGCCGAAGAGCACGCCATGAACTTCCCGCTGGTCTTCGCCTCGGCCAAGGAAGGGTGGGCGGCCGCCGATCTGGAACATCTTCCCGAACCGGGCACGCAGGACATTCACCCGCTGTTCGAGGCCATCATCCGCCACGTGCCGGCCCCGACGTTCGACTCCGAGGCCCCGCTGCAGGCGCTGGTGACGACGCTGGACTACAGCGACTACGTCGGCCGCATCGGGATCGGGCGCGTCTTCGCCGGGCGGCTCCGCAAGGGCGCTAACATCATCGTGATCAACCGCGACGGCACGCACACGCCGCGCACCGTCTCGCAGGTCATGCAGTTCGAGGGCCTGGGGCGACACGAGGTGGACGTGATCGAGGCGGGGGACCTGTTCGCCGTCGTCGGCCTCGAGGCCATCGACATCGGCGACACGCTGGCGTGTCCGGACTTCCCCAAGGCCCTGCCGACGCTGCCGGTGGACGAGCCGACGCTGCACATGACCTTCCGCATCAACGACGGGCCCTTCGCCGGACAGGACGGCAAGTACGTCACCAACCGCCAACTCCGCGAGCGGCTGATGAAGGAACTGCAGTCCAACGTCGCCCTGCGAGTGGAAGACCTCGGCGACGAATATACCGTCAGCGGCCGCGGGCTGCTGCACCTGGGCATCCTGCTGGAGAACATGCGCCGCGAGGGGTATGAGCTGACCGTCGGCAAGCCCGAGGTGATCTACCATGTCGAAGACGGCAAGAAGCAGGAGCCCATCGAGCGGCTGGTCGTCGACGTGGCCAGCGAGGCCGTCGGCTCGATGATGCAGCTCATGGGCGACCGCCGGGCCGAAATGCTGAACATGGAGACGCAAGGCAGCCGCACCATCGCCGAGTTCACGATTCCCTCGCGCGGGCTCATCGGCCTGCGAAACCGCATGCTCACCGCCACGCAGGGCGAGGCCATCATGCACCACCGCTTCTGGCGCTACGAGCCTTGCCGCGGCGACATCCCCGGCCGCGCCAACGGCGTCATGATCGCCACCGACAGCGGACCGGTGACGGGCTACGCCTTGGAAGGTCTGGCCGATCGCGGCGTAATGTTCGTCGTCCCCGGCGACGAAGTGTACGAGGGGCAGATCGTCGGCGAGCACTGCAAAGACACCGACATCCCCGTCAACGCCGTGCGGGCCAAGAAGCTCACCAACATGCGCGTCTCGAACAAGGAACAGACCGTCACGCTCAAGGCCGCCCGAAGCATGTCGCTGGAGTCGGCCCTGGAGTATATCGAGTCCGACGAGCTGGTCGAGCTGACCCCCAAGACCATCCGCATCCGCAAACGCTACCTCAAAGAAACCGACCGCAAGCGGCATCAGAGGCAGTAGACAGTAGTAGTCGGTAGCCAGTGGCCGGTAGCCGGGGTGCCATGGTGGCCGTTTTCCAGCCGCCATGCCTGACGCCTGTCTGCAGGGACTACCCGCGATTGCACTTGCACTTTGTTGTACTTTTCACAGCGGTTCCGCGGATAGCGGCGATATGGGCGCAGGGCCAAAAGACATCCGGCCAAGGTAACAATTGTCCTTTCTTGTCTGTTTTGCGCGTAATTCAAACAACG
>JBDKRA010000027.1:0-3470 GCA_039683615.1 Phycisphaerae bacterium | reverse complement strand
CGCGCCGCCGGCGACAGGTTGCGGGTGTCGTTGAAGAACACTTCCTCGATGCCGTGGCCGTGGCACTCCGGGCAGTCCTCGTGCGGGGCCTTGCGCTTGTCGTACCAAGCGTCGGTGTAGTCGGGGAACTCGCCGATGTCGTCGGCACTGTCTGCCTTCTTCCGGCGGGCGCGCTCGCGGTCGTGCTTCTTCTTGGCCTCTTCCAGGCCGGACGGGGTGTATTGCCGGGCATGGCCCTCGCCCCAGCAGTACGGGCAGCAGACCCGGCGAAGTTGGGAGATTTCGTTCGCGTCGAACGTGACGATGGCAGCCCACAGGCGCATGAGCTCGTCGCCGTCGATTCCCAGCCGGCGGGCGCGGGCCGTGGCGAGGGTGACGATGGCCTGGCTCACCTTCGGATTTTGTAGAAGCTGCCAGCCCTGCGTCATCGCGCTCTTGGGGCTGTATCCGGCCCTGATTGCCGCTGCCGATGCGTTCCAGTCCACAAGGTATTCACGCACGAAGATTTCTTGCTGGTCGGTCAGGTCGGCGAACACTCCGAACTCGTCCGGGTCGCGCTCCACAGCCTGCATGGTCGTGGCCGGCAAGGTTTCGATGGTTTCTCCGGCGATGGTTTCGCCCTTCTCGGAAACCATGCGTCCAGAAACCTTTGCCTTCGGCTTCCCGCTCTTGCCGGTCTTTGCTTTGGTTTCGATGGTTTCGGGCGTAGGTTTCTCGCCCGGCAGGTGCAGGGGAGCCTTCTTCAGCCAGCCGTCGGCAGTCGCGCGCTTGCGCACGGCAGGCGCGGACACGGGCAGCTCCATTTCAGCCACCAGCCAGGTGTAGCCGTCGCGCGGGTCGTTCTCCCACTTGGCGCGAACGGCAGTCCACTTCTGCGGGGAGAGCTTCGGGGGTGCAGCCATACGGATCTCGTCTTCTTCAAAGTCAGAGCGCCAGGCTCAATTGATGGGTCTGGGGGGCGGCGACGGCGCACTCCATGCGAAACCGCTCCATCTTGGTCTTCGCCGCCTTGGCGGAATCGCTGGCGCGCTCCACGGCGGACACCAGCCGGGAGCCGGCGCGCATTTCCTCAAACGCTGGGTTGAGCTCGGCGAACCGGGCCAGGGCGACGCTGGCATCCTCGGACGCAGCCAGCATGACGGCCACGGCATCGGTCAGGGTCTGCACCCGGTCATGCAGGCGCTTGAGGGTTTCCATGTCCCGCTGGCGCAGCTTGTCGAAGGTGTCGAACATCCAGGCGGACACTTCCCGCTCTTGGGTCATCCGCGCGCCCACCTCCCAGTCATCGGTAGCACCGAAGAGGAAGTCCACGGACACCTCATACACGCGCGCTGCGCGCACGATGAGCCACAGGGGCACGGAGTTGGTATCCGTCGCCAGCTCCACCTTCGACAGCTTCGAGGGGTTTGCATACCCCAGACGACGCGCTGCCGCGCTCTGGGACAGGTTGCACAGTTCCCGCGCCGCGCGCATCCGGGCACCGATGGTCTTGACCGCCGCCGCCTGCTCTTGGCGCGTGGTCATGGACATGGTTTTCTTCTCTGTTGCCATCGTTACACCCTCCTGATAGTCCAGCCGCCGCCCGCTTTCTTCGCCTGCTTTTGGCAGAGGAAGAACCGGAACGGGAACATGCCGGCGGCCACCTTCAATTTCAGCCACCCGTCTTCGCGGATGAATCCGCCCTTAGTTTCATGCACCTCCAAAGACCCGTCGGCCAGCATCAGCAGGAAGTCCGGCGTGTAGCGCGTGTTGTCCGCCAGCTTCAGGGTCATAGCCTCATAGGCCCACCACAGGATTTCCCCGCTCACGCGGCGGGCTTCCAACATCTGGGCGTACTCGGCCTCGGTCTTGTTCATGTCGGGCTCGCGCAGGGTGCCCGTGGACACGGAGAGCGCGGGGGCCTGTCCGCCTTCGGCTACACCGGCGCGGGCGGGCTCCGCCGTGCGCTTCTGGTGTGCGGCCAACTGCTCTTCCGTCCAGCGCAAGGTATTCGCGGCCATCAGACAGCCTCCCCGCGTTTTTCCAGCCACGCGCGGCGCGCGCCCAGGGTCTTCTCGTCGGCCATGCGGAACTGCGCGCATTGGCGGGGGTACACCGACGACGGGAAGGACGACGTGCTGGGGCTCATGGCGCAGAGGCCGAAGCCCAGGCGGCCCATCTGCCCGGCATCCTTCATCCGGTAGTGTCCGCAGTCGATGCACTTCACGATGTCGTCGGCATTTACCGGCATCCGGCCCCCAGTCGTTCGATGGTCATGGCGAGCAAGTCCAGCTCGGACAGCCGGTAGGTGCGCTCGAAGGCGCTGGTGCCCAGCCCGTGCAGGCCGGTGTTGCCCTGGTGATGCTCCGGGCACAGGGGCACGGTCAGGAAGTTGCTGGCGCGTTGGCTGGCCCCTTGACCCTCGCGGATGTGATGCACCTGCGCCGGCGTGGCGCCCAGGCCAAGGTGATCGCAGAGGATGCAGCCCAAGGCGGCGACGCGGCCCATGTGGCGCTTCTCGGCGGCGGTCGGGGCGCGCTTCATTGGTCGAACCTCATCAGCTCATTGACGACGCGCTCTACCTCTTCCTCGCTGGCGTAGCCAGCGGCCTTCAGCACGCGATCCCAGACCACGGTGAGCACGGCGCGGAACACCTGCTCGAACCGCTCATCGTCCATGCTGGAAAAGGACAGGCTTTCGGCTTCCAGCCGCAGTTCGCCGCGCACGTTGTAGACCGGCTTGTAGAAGCCGGCCAGGATGGTCATGTCCTTGCGGAACCGCTCGAAGTCCTTGGCGACGGGCAGACCCTTGTATTCCAGGGGCGTGACCGGCTCCCAGACCTCGAAGGCCAGTTTGAACAGGGCGAACGCCTTGCGATGGAACTTGACGTTGCGCGCCTTGCGCACCGTTGCGCGCACGCCCTGGCCGGCCTTCAGCTTTTCGACGAAGGCGGCGGCCTCCGCGTCCGCCGGCGCCAGCGCGCCGTTGAGGGTCTTCACCAGAACCACGTCGCTCATGGTCAGGCTCCAATCCGCGTGCGGTAGGTCACGATGTCGCGTGCCGTCCAGGGGCTGCATCCGAAGATGCGGCCCAACACGCCGTAGCCCTTGCGGTGCGCACAGGCGCCGGCCTGCCAGCCGTGGTACATGGCGCGCATTTCGCGCACCTTGGCGTCAGACAGCCGGGCCTTGTGGTGGTGCTCGCCGGGCTTAGGCATGGTCGCCCCCTTTCCGATGGCTGGGCCAATCGAAGACGACGGACTGGCCGCCATCCTCGCGCAGGCGGTCGAACACGCGCTCGCCCAGGTAGGACTTGATGCCCGGCACCACGCGCCCACCCTCTTCGGCGTCATCTAGGGCCAGGTTCGACATGAGAATCGTTGGACGCCGGCGCTCGTACCGCTCGTTCAGGATGTCGAATAGCAGCAACTTTTCGGTGTCGGAGCCGAACTGCACGCCCACCTCATCGAGGATCAGCAGGTCGGGGAACAC
>JBDKRA010000026.1:0-22917 GCA_039683615.1 Phycisphaerae bacterium | reverse complement strand
GCAACTCGTACTGCAGCGGCGACACGCTGGTGCGCGGACCGATGGACCTGCAGTGGTTCGGGCGCCCCGGACCGGGCCCGATGATCGACCGCCACCGCGCGACCGTGGCGCCGCTCAGCCGGGACGGGCGCGTGTTCATCCCCGGCGACGAGTGCCTCTTCGGCGTCGATGCGTACAACGGCACGATGCTCTGGGAAGCGAAGCTGCCACGCTCGCGCCGCCTGCGCATGGCCTTCGACTCCAGCAGCATGGTCCTCGACGAGCGATTCGTCCACTGGTTGGCCCAGGACAAATGCAACCGCCTTGACGTGGCCACCGGAGCGGCCGCCCCGCCGCTGACCATGCCTCAGCTTATCGCCGATCAACCACACCACTGGGGCTGGCTGGCCGTACAGGGCGATGTGCTGCTCGGCAGCGCCATGCTGCCCGGTTCGTCGTATTCCGACCCGCCGCAGTCGACCCAGCCTGCCGCCGAGCCTCCAGCGGCCGCTGCGCGGCGAGCGGCCGTGCGCGACCGGCGCATCCGCCTGGTCATCAGCGACTATCTCTTCGCCATGGATCGCCGCAGCGGCAAAGTGATCTGGTCGCACCACAGCGGGCAGATCATCAACCCCACCCTCGCCGCCGGCGGAGGGCGGGTGTATTTCATCGAGTGTCACAGCCCCAAGACCAGCACGCAGCCCAGCGGCCGAGCGCCGGTCGATGACCTCTTCGCCGCAAGCACGTTCCTGGTGGCGCTGGACCTGCAGACCGGTCAACCGATCTTTCGGCTGCCGGTGGACGACCGCGTGGCGAAAATCCGCGAGACGGCGTACATCAACTACGCCAACGGCGTGGTGCTGCTCTCGGGCGGGGCTGCCGACAAGGAAACCTACCACTACTACTATCACGCCTTCGACGCCGCGACGGGCAAGCTGCTCTGGCAGGCGGATCACGACAGCGGGCTCAAGGTGAGTTGGGGACACGGCGCCCCCAACCGCTGGCCGGTCGTCATGGGCGACCGCGTCCAGGCCTGGCCGTACGAGTACGATCTCAAGACCGGCCGGCGGACCGACAACTACAAGTTCGACCGCCTCGGGCACGGCTGCGGCACGGTGTCTGCCGCGGCAGGGGCGATCTTCTGGCGCGGGAGCATCCCGATGATGCATGATCGCACCACCCAGGCCAAGCCCGCCCCGCTCACGACCGAGACGCGCCCCGGTTGCTGGGTGAACATCATCCCCGCCGGCGGGCTGGTGCTGATCCCCGAGGCGTCGTCGGGCTGCACGTGCCCGTACTCGCTGCAGACGTCGCTGGCATTGATCCCTCGCGAGCAAGCGGCGGCACCAACGCACAAGTAGGTATTAGCGGTACTGGTCGCGTAATTTGTACTTTACTTTGGCCAGAGCACGTTACGGGCCGACCAGGCGGTCGAGTTTCTCGTCGGTGACCTTCAGCCGCGCGGCGAAGTCGGCGTAGTTGCGGCCGGCGTGGGGGTTCCAGGTTCGCTCGGCCATGGCGGCTAGTCTTTGGCGCAGGCTGGGCATTTCGTCGGGGTCGTTCTGATCCCAGGCGCATATTTGCGCGCCCAGGACGCGGTCGGTCTGCGGGACCACAATCGCCCGCCAGAACGCCGGCGAGACCGGCGCCCAGTGCTCCCAGCGATACATGTTCCAGCCGTAGATGTGCTGGGGCGACCACTTGCGGCCGTCGGTCACGTACAGCGGCTGCCAGGCGGTGTTGATGACGGCATGGCCGCCGGACAGGACGTCCGGGGCGATGTTGTACATGCTCTCGAACACCATCACCGTCACGTCGGCGGGAATCTTGACGGCCCCGCTCTTGCCAAAGCCTTCCCAGACGATCATCTTTCGCCCGTGGCGTTTGACGATCTCGTTCATCCGCACGATAAAGTGCCGGTAGAGTTCCTTCGTGCCGTCCAGGCCGTTGCGGGCCATGTACGCACGGCAGTTGCGGCAGCGGCTCCAGGCGGCCGTGCTCACCTCGTCGGCCCCGATGTGGAAATACGCGCTGGTCTTGAACACGTCGCACATCTCCCCCACCAGCGTGTCCAGGGCGCGATAGGTGTCTTCATTGCCGGCGCAGATCGTGCCGCGCCCGGGCGGGTCACATGCCAGGCGCTCGGGGGCGCCCTTGACGGCGGCCGTCGCGTGGCCGGGCATGTCCAGTTCCGGCAGGATCGCCACGCCGCGGTCGCGCGCGTAGGTTTCGAGGTCCGTCAGTTCGTCCAGCGTGAACTGCCGCCCGGGCGTAGCCAGGCCGGGCATCGAGCGGCTGGGGAAGGTGAAGGACTGGTCGTCGGTCAGGTGCAACTGCAGGGTGTTGATCTTGTACCAGCGGCAGAGCACTACGAGCTGCTTGAGCGTCTCGACGCTGTGCCGCTGGCGGGCCACGTCGACCATCAGCCCGCGATACGGCGCCAACGGTCGGTCGTTGACCTGCATGTGCGGCAACGCGGCAACGCCGCCGGAGGGGATCGTCATCGCCTGGAGCAGCGTAGCCGTACCCATCGCCGCGGCTGCGTACGTGCCGCCGCGCACCGAGGCCGTCTTGCCCACGCTCAGCTCGTACGCCTCGGCGCCCATGGACGCGTCGATCGACAGCGCGATGTCGCCCTCGCGCGGGGCGCCCTCTGCCGTCGCCAGGCGCAGCCCGGCAAGTTGCCATATCTCGCCCGCCAGCACCTTGGCTAGCGGCGCCAGCGCCGGCTCGGACATCACGATCCGGCTGCGCGAGAGCAGCATCATGCTGGCGTCCTTGACGACGCTGTCGGCCGGCAGTGGAATGAGGGCGGTCTCCGCCGCCGCGGCAGAGGGCGGCCACAGCCACACCGGGCTCACAGCCAATAGCAGGACCGCCGCGCAGACGGCGGATGGCCTGACAGCAGGTGCGGCAATAGAACCCTCGCGACCCGATCGGTGCATCTTCGCCATAGTCTCCCTCGCTTGCCGGCGTGAGAGAGACTCTAACAAGTTCGGCCGTCGCGTGCTGGACAATCAGCATCGTGCTGACGGATCCCTCAGCGATTGGCTGACACAGATATAGAGGTAAATCCTAGATATATATGGAGCTGCGAGAACGACCCTCCGCCTTGCGCCGCCGGGAAACGATCTGAAACTTTCTTTTGATAGCATCTCAAAAGGGCAGGGACAGCGGCTGTTCAACGGCCACCATGACGCCCCGGTCGCACGCCGAGGAACTGAATCTCTTTCAGGCTTTGCGCCTTCGCAAGCGGGCAATCAGCGTCGCGGCCCCGATCAGCAGCAGCGAGGCCGTGGCGGGCTCCGGCACGCCAGTGTACGTCAGGTAGAGCCGGGTGTCGTCGCCGCCGGTGATCGAGTCGCCGCGGACCACCGCGAATGCGCCGTCGATGGCGTTGGAGAACGCCGTGGCGTCGATGAGGAACTGGCTCGAACCGGAGAACGTGCTGATCGTCGTGCTGGAGTCGGCCAGCAGCCATGCGTAGGAGGCCGTCTTGTCGAAGTTAACGGCCTCGCCGGCGGTGTTGTCCGCTTTCAGGCTCGTCAGCAGGATGTTGAACTGAGCCGTCTCGCTCAAGGCGCTGAGGTTCAGCGCCCCGGTGACGCCGACCATATCCCAGCCTCCGCCGACATTGCCGGCCGTTCCGGAGGCGTCATTGATCTCGAACAGGAAACTGCCGCCGGCGTCCCAAGTCAGGCCGGCCAGGTAGTCCTGTTCGCCGGGGCTGTTTCCGGGGCTGAGAACGGCGCCGGCGCCGATGGTCATCGCCGTAGCAATCGCGCCGGAGCCGCCGATGCTTCCCTGCGTGATCGTGATCGGGGCGGTGACGGCGACGGAACTGTTGGTGATGAAGTGCGCGGACGGACCATCGAGCACGATCCCGCTGGAGGCGTTGATCGTGCCGAGACCGCCGAGCATGAGCGTGCCGTCGCTGATGAGCGTCGAGCCGCTGTACGTGTTGGCGCCGCTGAGCACCCACGTGCCGCTGCCGTCTTTGGTCAGGCTCGTCTTGTTCGTGGCATTGTTGTTCACGATGGCGCCGCCGATCTCGCCCACCCCGGCCGTCGAGCCCTGCAGGGTGAGCGTCTTGAGCCCGGCGCCGGTGGCGGTGAAATTACTGGTGAACTTAAGCAGGCCGCTGCCGGACTGATCGAGCGTGGCCCCGCCAGTGGTGCCCGACAGGTTGACCACGCGGTTGGTCGTGTCACCGCCGCCGGTGTAGATCAACGTGCTGCCATTCATGGCGATGGTGCCGTTGGCGGCGGTGGTCGGGGCACCCAAGGCGCTGGCCGTACCGTCGGCATTCTTGATCGAGTTGATGCTGATGGCGCCGGTGGTGATGCTCGTGGCGCCGGCGTAGGTGTTGACGCCGGAAAGCGTCAGCGTGCCCGCCTGGGTCTTGGTCAGGCCTACGGTGCCGGCCAGATTGACACTGGCGCTGGCTTCGGCGGCGTTGTTCATCGTATAGCCGGTGGCCGTGAGGGTGCCCGAGCCGGTGATGCTTCCTGACGTCAGGATGACTGCGCCAACCGTGTCACTGAAGGCGCCCATATCGAGCACTGCATCGACGCCGTTGATCGTCACCCCGCCGGTGTTGATGACGTTGTCGACTCCGTAGGCCAGCGTTCCGCCGTTGACGGTGGTCGTGCCGGTGTAGGTATTGGCGGCCGAGAGCGTCCACGTGCCCGAACCGATCTTGGTCAGGCCGCCGGTCGTCGTGCCAATGACGCTGGCAATGCTGCTGTCGGTGCTGGACCCGCCAAGGGTCAAGGTAAACGCAGCGGCGGTGCCCGTGATCGTGCCAGTATTGGAGATAATGATGTCGCCATTATCGGCGACGATGCTGGCGGCCGCCCCGAGCGTCAGAAGCCCGCTGTAGGTCGCTGCCGTGGATGAGCTGTTCATCAGGGAACCGCCGCTGGAAATGCCCGTTCCGCGGATCGTGAGGGCTTCGGCGGTGCTCAGCGAGAATCCGTTAAGGTCCAGCGCCGCCCCGGCGGTGATGGTGGTCCCTGCGGCGGTCGTTCCCAGCGGGCCGTTGGTGCCATCACCGGCGGCGCCGAGTTTGAGCACGCCGGCGCTGATGGTCGTCAGGCCGGTATAGCTGTTGGCCCCGCTGAGGGTCAAGGTGCCCGCGAGGGTCTTGTTCAGCGCGACGTTACCGGCCAGAGCCACACTTGCGGAGGTCGAGTCGGCATTGTTCATCGTGAAAACGCTGGTGCTGGTGAGGGTGCCGGTGCCGGTGATATCGCCTGCCGTCAGGGTGACCGCACCGACGCTGTCGCTGTAGCCGCCCATCGCCAGGACCGCGCCGGCGCCGTTGACTGTCACCGCGCCGGTGTTGATGACGTTGTCGGCCCCGTAGGCCAGTGTGCCGCCGCTGACGGTGGTCAGACCGGTATAGGTATTGGCGCCCGAGAGCGTCCAGGTGCCCGAGCCAACCTTGGTCAGCGTACCGCTCGTCGTGCCAATGATGCTGGCGATGCTGCTGCCGGTGTTTGAGCCGCCCAGGGTCAGGGTGAACCCGCCACCGGTGATCGTGCCGGTGTTGGAGATGATGATGTCGCCGTTGTCGGCGACGATGCTGGTGCCGGTCGCGCCGAGTGTCAGCAACCCGCTGTAGGTCGCTGCCGTCGATGAGCTGTTTGTCAGCGATCCGCCGCTGAGAATGCCTGTTCCGCGGATCGTCAGCCCCTCGGCCGTGCTCAGCGTGAATCCATTGAGGTCCAATGCAGCGCCGGCGGTAATGCTGGTCCCCGCGGCAGTGGTGCCCAGCGGGGTATTGACGCCGTCGCCGGCGGAACCCAACTTCAAGATGCCGGCGCCAATGGTGGTCACGCCCGTGTAGCTGTTAACGCCGCTGACCAGCAATGTACCTGTGCCATTCTTGGTCAGCCCGCCACCAACGCCGGAAAGCACGCCGCTGAGCTTGCCGTCGATAGCGGCCGCTCCGTCATCCACCTGGACGATGCGGGCGGCGTTGCCCAAGTCCAGCGGGTTCTGGAAATCCACCATGTGCGTCGCCGAGGAAGCGCCAAGGATCAGAGTCTTGGCATTCAAGCCCGTGCCGGTCGTCGTCCCCCACGTGATGGTCGCCGAGGCGCCGCCAAGGTTCACCACGCGGTCGGCCCCATACGCGGCCCACCCGCCGTTGCTGGTGAAGGTCGCGGCTGACACCGTCGCCGCCGTATTGAGACTGCGGGTGAAGTCCCCGTCGCCCAGGCCGATGACGCCGCCGTTGAACGTCAGATTGCTCGTGCCGCCGGTGGCGCCGATTCCGCCGGGAAGGGCATTGGCATTGGTGAGTTCCAGCACGCCTGCGGAGACGGTTGTCACGCCGGTATAGGTATTGGCGTTTGACAGAATCAGCGTCCCCACGCCCTCCTTGGTCAGTCCGCCGGCAGCGCCGCTGCTGCTCAACACGCCGCTCATCGTGGCCGCATAGGCGCCGCTGGCACTGACGTTGACCTTCTTTGCGGTCGTGCCGAGATTGATGGCGTTCAAGAACTCCAACGTGTCATTGGCCGTTGTCTGGTTCAACATCAGGGCGGTCGCCGGATTGAACGGCGCCGTGCCCCACGTCAGGTCGGTCGGATTGTCCAGCGAGCCGAAGGCGATCTGCACGGACGCCCCGTAGGCGCTGAAGCCGCTGGTGCCGCCGGTGATCTGCATCTGCCCGGCCAGCGTGCCCCCGTCGCGCACGAGGTCGGCGCCGGTCTCGAACACGCCGCCGTTGATCGTCAGCAAACTGACGGTGGGCAGGCCCACGCCGTCGTTGGCGCGGAGCACGCCGGCGCTGACAAGCGTCGTGCCGGCATAGGTATTGCTTCCCGACAGGGCCAGTGTCCCGTTGCCGGTCTTGGTCACGCCTGCGGCGCCGTTCGCCAGCAGATTGGCCGAGACGACCGCCGTGCCCGAACCCAGGCTGGCCGCGTAGGACGTACCGGTCAGGCTGCCATTGAAGATTGTATCCCCACTGGCTGGCGCGGCCGTAATGCTCAGCGCGCCGATCGTCTGGTTGAGCGTTCCCAGATCCAGGGAGCCGCCGCTCATAGTCAACCCGTTGGTGCTCGAACCGTCGCCTAATGTGCCCGAACCGCTGGTCGTCAGCGTCCCGACGCTGACGGTCGTTACGCCGCTGTACGTGTTGGCGCCAGAGAGAAGCATCGTCCCAGCCCCAGCCTTGATCAAGTTGCCGTTAGAGATGATGGCTGAGATCATCAGGTCATTGTCGGCCGTGGTGCTGTTGTTAACGGTGAAGGTGCGCGTGGTCCCGCCAAGGTTCACGTTGCCGCTGATGGTGGCGCCCAATGGATTGCCGGCGTTGGCGAAGGTAACGTTGCCTCCCAGGATGAGCGAGCCGTCGCCGGTGGTGACCGAGGCCCCGCCCGTCGCCGCAGCGCCGCCAAGGGTCAGGGCATTCAGCGTCTCGGTGTAGCCGTTGAGGTCCAGTGTGGCAATCGTGCCGGCGACGCCGCTGACGGTGACGGCCGAGGCGTTGACGATAACCTCGTTGGCCCCGCTGCGGAGCGTGCCGTTATTGATCGTCGTGGCGCCCGTGTAGGTGTTGGCTCCGCCCAGCGTCCACGTGCCCGTGCCGTCCTTAATCAACGCGCCGGTGCCCGTGGCGATGATCCCGCCGATGGTCCCGTCCCCCGCGCCGCCCAGCGTCAGGGCCAGGTTCGTGGCGGTGATGGACGTCGCGGCCGTGTTGAACGTCAACGACCCGGCGTCGGAGTTGATCCGCGCAGCCGAGCCCAGCGTGACCGTCCCCTGCCAGACATTGTCGCCGCTGAGGTTTCGCAGGGCGCCAGTGGTGCTGACGCCCGTGCCGTTCAGCGTCAGGGCTTCGGCGCCGACCGTGATGCCGCCCTGGATCTGCAACGCCGCGTTGGCGCTGACCGTCGTTCCAGCGGCCGTCGTGCCCAGAGCCGTGCCGCTCTGAATGTTCAGCACACCGGCGGTCACCGTCGTGGCGCCTGCATACGTGTTGTCGCCGGAGAGCGTCAAGGTCCCCGCCCCGCTCTTGGCCAGGCCGCCTGCACCGTTGGCCAGCAGGTTCGCCGAGAGAGTCACGTTGCCGGTGGTATTACTGACGGCGTAGGAGCTGCCGGCCAGGCTGCCGTTATAGATCGTGTCGCCGCCGGAGGCCGCCGGGGCGGTAATGCTCACCGCGCCGACAGTCTCGCTCAGCGTTCCCAGATCGAGCGAGCCGCCGCTGAGGGTGAGGTTGGCCGTCCCGCCGCCCAGGGTTCCCGAGCCGCTCATCACCACTGCACCGGCGCTGATAATCGTCGCGCCGGTATAGGTGTTGGCGCCCGAAAGCGTCAGCGTGCCCGCGCCGGTCTTGGTCAACCCCGCAGCGCCGTTGGCCAGCAGGCCGGCTGACACAATCGCGTTTCCGTCGGCGTTGCTGGCCGAGTAGGAGGTGCCTGTCAGGCTGCCGTTAAAGATCGTATCGCCGCCGTCGGCCGCTGCCGCAACGATGCTCACCGCACCGGCCGAGCGGCTCAGCGTTGCCAGATCCAGCGAGCCGCCCGTCAGAGTCACGTCGCCCAGCGGGCCCGAATCGCCCGTTACCAGCGATCCGCTGATGATGCTGAGGCCGCCGTAGGTGTTGACCCCGCTGAGGGTCCATGTGCCGCTGCCATCCTTGGTCAGCCAGCCCGTGCCGATGTCCACCGCTCCGGTGACCAGCCCGTCACCCGAGCCGCCCAGGGTCAGGTTCAAGTTGGCTGCGGTGATCGCATTGGCGTTGCTGAGGGTCAGGGTGTCGGCGTCGGAATTGATCCGCGTCGCGCCGGTCAGCGTGACGGCCCCCTGCCATTCGTTGTTGCCGCTGATGTTGTGCAGCGCGCCGCCGGAACCGATGCCCGTGCCCGCCAGCGAAAGCGCCTCGTTACCCACGGTGATGCCGCCCTGAATCTCCAGCGCCGTACCCGAACTGACCGTTACTCCCCCAGCCGGGCCGCCCAGCGCCGCGGCGCTTTGGATGTTGATCACGCCGCCAGAGATGTTCGTCGCGCCGGTGTAAGTGTTGACGCCGGTAAGGAACAGCGTGCCGCTGCCGAGCTTGGTCACGCCGATGGCCCCGGCGCCGGTGCCCGTGCTGTCGGCGATATTATCCGCCACCGTGAAGCTGCCCCCGGCGTTAGTCGTATCGAACCCGATGCTCGAACCGGCCTGCAAACCGTTGTTGTTCACCGCCCCGCCCAGGCCGCCAAGATTCGTCAGCAGCGTGGTCACGTTGGCGGCCGTAAACTCACCCGTTCCGCCCACGGCCACTGCAAACGTGCCGCCGCTGCCTACCAGGATGTTGTCGGCCGTCCAGTCCGCCGCATTACCGCCGTAGAGCGACGCGGTGGTGGCAAACTTCAGCGTGCCGGCGCTGATCGTCGTCGCGCCGGCATAGCTGTTGACGCCGGTGAGGGTCTCGGTGCCGCCGCCGATCTTAACCAACCCGCCGTCGCCGGAAATGCTCCCGGCGTAGCTGCCACTCTTGTCTGCCCCGCCCAAAGTTAACGTACCGGTTCCCAGCATGACGTTGCCGCCCGTAGTGCCGCCGCCGGCAAGGGACCCGATCTGCGTGTCGTACCCATTGAGGTCCAGCACCACCCCTGCCGTATTGGCCAGCGTCACCGCTGAATTCAGGCCCAAGGCGCCGCTGACATCGGCCACCGACGCCGCGCCGGCTTTGACTGTTCCGCTATTAATGGTCGTCGCGCCGCTATAGGTGCTCTGGCCCGAGAGCGTCAAAGCGCCGGCCCCGGTCTTGATCACCCCGCCACTGCCGCCGATGGTGCCCGAGAACGCGCTGGCAGCCGCCAGATCCAGCGTCAGCGTCCCGGTGAGGTTAGAGACCGTGCCGCTGCCTGAAAGTGACGTGATCCGTCCACTAGCGACGTTGCTGATAGTCCCGCCGGAGAACGAAAAGGCCGTCAAAGAATTGGCAATTGTATGTCCCGTTAAGTTCAGGGTGCCGCTTTCGACGAACAGTCTGGCTTGAGGACCCGGGTAACCTGATGAACCATTGTCAATGTTGCCGTTGACTATTAACGTGCCGCCCTGGATGTATAACGAACCGGCGTTTCCGCCGTCGTAGCTTGCGTAGGAGATACGCACATTTCCAGCCGTCAGGGTTCCACCTTTGAGCAGGAGGGTCCCGGCCCCGTTGGAAAAGCCTCCGGACGGATTGCCGGAGTAGTAGCCCAAAGTCAGCTGCGAGATCGCCGTGTAGTTTGTGGGGCTGGTGGCGTATGTCCCGAGGCTATTGTCGAAGGTCACAACACTGTTTCCGGCGATCATGCCGTTATATGCCGCCCACTTGCTTGGGTTTCCCCAGTCACCGTTGCCGCTGATCCAACCGGTCGTGGCAGCCCCGGCTTGGTTGGCAATGGCGAGTAGCAGCACCGCGACCAGAGCGGAACAGACAAGCATCTTTCGCACAGAGCACCGGCCTTTCTAATGCTTCCGAATACACAGACAGATCACCCGGAAATCAAATGCACACCTGGAAAGGTCGGAATTGCCTTCTACGGCCCCCTGCGGCCGTCAATTTGACCTTTGATAGAAAATTACCACAATTCTACATTTTGTCAAGCAGCAATTGACAAAACGCAGGAAGTGCCCCGGACCTTTGCGGCGTCGTATCGGGGGGGGGGCCGCCGGAATTTTGGTCGATATACCGACCGATCAATCAACCACCACTACCGGGGCCTGCCGGCGCGGTTCTGCCGTTTACCAGGACGTACAGGACCGGAAGGATCAGCAGCGTCATCGCCAGGGACGTGACCAGGCCGCCGAAGATCACCGCCACCAGCGGACGCTGAATTTCGCTGCCGGTGCCAGTGGCCAGCAGCATGGGAACCAGGCCCAGCATCGTCGTCAGCGTGGTCATCATCACCGGCCGCACGCGGCGGCGGCAGGCAGAGAATACGGCATCCTTGACGCCCATTCCCTCCGCACGGAGCTGGTCGATGAAACTCACCAGGATCAGCGCGCCGGTGACGTCAGCGCCAAAGAGGGCGATGAACCCCACTGCCGCCGAGACGCTCAGGTTCATGTCCAGCACGTAGATCGTGACCACGCCGCCGACCATCGCCGACATGAGGTTGCTCATGACCAGCAAGGCGCTCTTGACCGACTGAAGCGACATGAACAACAGCAGGAAGACCAGGGCGATGACGATGGGTACGACGATCGTCAGCCGCGCCATCGCGCGCTGCTGGTTCTCGAACTGCCCGCCCCAGGCGATGCGATAGCCGGCTGGCAGTTCGCCCTCGACGCCGGCCAGCGCCTCGCGGGCCTGCGCGACGAAGGAGCCGATGTCGCGCCCGCGGACGTTGACCTCGACGACCAGGCGGCGCACGGAATCCTCGCGGCTGATTTGCGCGGGAACCTGCACTTCCTTGATGTCGGCCAGTTCGGACAGAGGCACTTTGTATCCGCCACCGGAGTGGATCATCAGCGAGCGGATCTTTTCGGGGGTGTCGCGGCTGTTCTGGGGAAATCGCACGAGCACGTCGAACCGCTTCTGCCCTTCGAAAACAGTCGTGGCCACCTTGCCGCCGACCGCCGTCTCGATCAGCGAGCTGATGTCCTGGACGTTTATCTTGTGCCTGGCCATCGCCAGGCGATTGTGCTGCACTTCCAGTTGCGTGAACCCCGAGATCTGTTCGATCTTCACGTCGTGCGCCCCTTCGACTGCCGACAGCAGCGGGGCTATCTTCTCGGCCGTTTGACGCAACACCTCCATATCGTCGCCGATAATCTTGACCGCCACGTCGGACTTGATGCCGCTGAGCAGTTCGTTCACGCGAAGCGCGATCGGCTGCGAAAATGCCGGCCGCATGCCCGGCACGGCCGCAAGCTCCCTGCCCACCGCCTGCACCAGCGATTCCTTGGTCGTGCCCCTGGACCACTGGTCTTTAGCTTTGAGCATGATCAGCAGGTCGCTCTGCTCGGGTCCCATCGGGTCTTCGGATATCTCGGCGCGGCCGGTCTTGGAAACGACCGACGTGATCTCCGGTATCTTGGCCAGCAGTCGCTTTTCCAGTTCGGTGCATTGTACGGCCGAGCCTTCGACGCTGGCCGTGGGCAGGCGCACGAGGTTGATCGCCAGGGCGCCTTCCTCCAGCGCCGGCAGAAACTCGGTGCCCAGCTTGGGAATCAGCGTGAGCGAGGCGGCCACGATGACCGCCGCAACGCCCACGGAGATCCACTTGCCCTTCATCGACAACCGGAGCACCGGCATGTAAAGCCACTCGATGGCCGCCACGAGCAGGTTGCCTTTCTCGCTCTGAGGCTTGCGTTTGACCAGCAGCGCCGCCAGGGCGGGTATGACCGTCACCGTGACGACCAGCGAGCCCACCAGGGCGAAGATCATCGTCAGCGCCAACGGCTTGAACATTTTCCCTTCGGTCGATTCCAGCGAAAACAGTGGCACGCACACGATAATGATCAGCAGGAACGAGAACCCGACCGGGCGAATCACCTCCCGCGCCGCCTCGTAGGCGATCTCGACGCGCGACAGGCTCGACAGCGCCTTCTCGCGCATGTGCCGCAGAACGTTCTCCGTGATGACGATCGCGCCATCGACCACCATCCCGATCGCCACGCACAGGCCGCCCAGGCTCATCAAGTTGGCCGTCACGCCCTGCCAGCCCATCAGAATGAACGTCGCCGCGGCGGTCATTGGCAGCAGCACCGCGACGATCAGGGCCGCCCGCACGTCCCACAAAATCAGGAACAGGATCAGCACGATCAGGACCATGCCTTCGCCGATGGCCTTGGAAACCGTCTCGATGCACGCGTCGATCAGATCCGTGCGGTCATAGAACGGGACGATCTTCACCCCCGGCGGCAGCGACTTCTGGATCTCCGGCACCGCCGCCTTCACGCGGTCGACCACCTCCTTGGAGTTGGCGCCCTTGAGCATGATGGCCATGCCCAGAACCGCCTCGCCGCGGCCGTCCTTGGTGACCACGCCGTTGCGGGTCTGGTGTCCGATTTTCACCTCCGCCACGTCCTTGAGGTACACCGGCGAGCCATCATCGGCCTTGAGGACGATGCTCTCGATGTCGGCGATGTCGCGGATGAGGCCTTGGGAGACCACATTCATCTGCTCCCAATCCTGCACGAGAAAACCGCCGCTGGCGTTGGCGTTGTTCTTCTCCAGCGACTCCAGGATCTCCGCCGGCGTGATCTTGTACTTCAGCAGCAGGCTTTCACTGGGCACAACGTGGAACTGCTTGACGAACCCGCCGAAACTGTTGACCTCGTTGACCCCCTCCAGCCGCCGCAGTTGCGGCGTGACCAGCCAGTTCTGAAGCGTCCGCAGACTTGTCAGATCATGCTCGCTCCTGGCCATCGCCGAGCCGCATTGCGGGCACGGGTCCTGCGTGCGGGAGAACTGCGACGCGTGCCGCGGGCAGTAGTAACCCGACTCGAGCGAGTACTGGTAGATCTCGCCCAGGCCTGTCGAGATCGGACCCATCTCCGGATCGAGGCCTTTGGGCAGTTTCTCCCTGGCCGCGGCCAGGCGCTCGAAGACCACCTGGCGCGTGAAGTACGTGTCGGCATCGTCATCGAAAACGATAATGACCTGCGAGAGCCCCGCCTTGGAGGCACTGCGAACCTGCTTGACCTTCGGCAGCCCGCCCATCTCGAGCTCGATGGGCGCAGTGATGAGGCGCTCCACCTCGCCCGGAGCCAGGCCCGGCGACTCGGTCAGGATCATCACCTGCACGTTGGTCACGTCGGGAAAGGCGTCGATGGGCAGCTTCTTCCAGGCAAACGCGCCTGCCCCGATCAGCACCGCGCCCGCCAGGATCATCAAGAGCTTTTCTCTAAGGACAAAACGAAGTAGGTGGTCAAGCATTGCCCATCTCCTGCCGCTGGTCGTTTCCGTGGCATGGGCCGTCTCGCCCATGCTCCCGCTCCTGTGGCATGGGCGTCTCGCCCATGCTCGGGCTTTCCGCTCCGTCAATCCGCGCAGCCGGCGCCCATCTTGGCCCGGAGCACGTCGCTCTTGAACATGAACCCCCCGCCGGCAACGACTTTCTCCCCGGTCGTAAGCCCGCTGAGAATCTCAATCAGTTCGCCCTGCGCCTTGCCCACGTTCACGTCGCGGCGAAGCCACAAGTCGTCTTTCCAGTGGACGAAGGCGAATGTCTTTCCCTCGTCATTCAGCACGGCGTGGCGCGGAACCAACGCGACCTTCCGTTTCTCCGTCAGCGGGATTTCCACGGCCGCAAACATCCCCGGCCGCAGCTTGCCCTGTTCATTTCTGACCTGCACCCGCGCCTTGATCGTGCGCGTGGCCTCATTCACCGCGCTATCAAGAAGGTCGACAAAACCCGGGAACGTTTCCGCAAAGCCGGCGACTTTGACGGCGGCCTGGGGCTTTTGGTTCGCGGCCAGGCGGTCGTGCAGCGGACCGAGGTCGCGCTCGTACACGTCGCACCAGACCCAGACGTTGGACGTGTCGGCAATCATGAACAGGCTCCCAGAAGCCTCCACGAACTTGCCTTCGCAAGCATTCAACACGGCGATGACTCCCGCGCGCGGGGCCTTGACCTCCAGTTGGGCGAAACGGCCGTTCTCCTTCATCAGCGGCACGCCCTTGATGGCTTCGTCATCCATGCCCAACAAGTGCAACCGCTGCCTGGCGGCGGCGAGCCTGGTCTGGGCCAGCTTGAAGGCGTTCTCGGCCTTGAGCCGATCGAGTTTCGCGTTGAGATGGATCTCCTCCAGCAAGGCCGCATAGTCGGCCTGGGTAGTTTCCATCTCGCGATGGGCCGTTTCAAGATCGGACTGCGTGGTGGCCTTCTTGACCATGAGCGATTTCTCGCGGTCCAGATTGATCTTGGCCTGGCGCAGGCGCACCACGGCGCCGACGAGCTTGGACTTCCAGTCGCCCAGCGTCTCGGCCGGAATGTCCGAACCGGGGTTGTTCCGGGCCGACGCCAGGAGCCTTTCCAGTGCCGAACTGATCGTGGTCTGCCGGGTCTGTTCCTGCAGCGCCACCTCGGCCACAGTGTAGGCTTCCTGGTAGGCGGCCTTGGCCTGGCCGAAGTCGCCCGAATGGATGATCGCCAGAACCTCCCCCGCTTGCACCTTGTTGCCCAGACGCACCTTGACAGCCACGATCTTGCCCGCGGCCGCCGGCAGCACATCCACTTGCGTCGTCTGATCGTACTGGACTTCGCCGGTCAGGTGCAGCGTTTGGCCCACGTCCCCTTCCTGCACCGTGGCCGTCTTCGTCAGGGCAGCGGTCACCGACGGATCCACTTTCACCACGCCCAGTTCGTAGCGGCACTCGTCGCAGTCGATGTGCCGGATCTTGTGCTCGCAGACCTTCTTCTCGATGTCCTTGAGGTCGACGCTGCCCTTGGGCGGGCAGCAGTCGTCTTCGCCCGCAGCCTTGGGCTTGCTCGTCGGGGCGCTGGGCTCGTGTCCTTCGTGGGCATCCTTTGCCGCGGGCGCACCGTGATTGTGGCCGTCACCTTCGCCATGCGTCTGTTTCTCCTGGGCGCGGTCGTCCGGTTTCTTCTGGCACCCCGCGGCGCCCAGCAGCAAGAAGGCCACGCAAATGGCCGCGACAGACCAGATGCGCAAATACGAATACTTCGTGTTGACCGGCATGGTGTTTCTCCTGCCTTTTGGGTCTAGAGTGTCTGCGGCATCTGCCTTGCGCCAGGCAAAGCACATGCACAACGGTGCGGCGGATCGAACGAGGGAAGTGGGATCAGATCAGCAAGACGGTGCTGCTTAGAACCTCAGAGTCGATGGCGAAGAATTGCAGGGGGCTGGGGCACCGACGCATCGGGCGCAGCGGCTTAATCGTGCCGGCGGCCAGCGCCGGGCGCTCGTGCGACTTGGGGCGATGCTGCTTGAGCGAGCATCGGGAGCCTGTGAGGCCTTTTACGGGAGCCTCACCGCAGGGGGAGCAGGAGCATCCGGAAGAGCCCGCCGATGCCTCGCCCGCGGCGCAGGCAGCCACAGGGCAGGGGCAGGAGGCGTCGGCCTCCTCGCACGGATGGGCCGGCGATGCCAGAGCCGTCGCCAGAATAAGGGCGACGCCAGCCAGCACTGCGACCGTGGGACGGTTCTTCTTCATTCGCCGATATTATAGCGGCCCGTAGAGGCGGTGCCAAATCATTCGGCCGCCTCTCACGCAGCACGGCAGCGCCTCAGCAGCGCGCCCAGGCCGGAATCGGCGTGATAATCATGTTCCACAGAATGCCATGAAAAATTGAAGGTCGCAGATTGGAAATTGATTTGGCCTCTCTTGACCTGATCGCGTTGCCTTGTTACGATTCTGTTCCTTCAGGAAACCCGCAGCTTTTTGCGGGCTAGGCACAGACGGCCGTGATTGGCCTCTGTAACTGCAATGCTGTTTTTGCAGACCCACTGCCCCCATCGTCTAGTGGCCTAGGATATCAGGTTCTCATCCTGGAGACAGGGGTTCGACTCCCCTTGGGGGTATGGGATCGCGGGCCAGTGTTCACGCACTGGCCCGCTTCATTTGGCGCCAGGCCCATGAGTGTCAGGAAATAAATAGTTCACTTGATGAATTGCTGGAGGGTATTGGCCGATTACTAAAGAGGCTTTCTTTTTGACACGTGGCCTCTGTTAAGGGCCGGCATATGAAAAAAGCACTCTCGACGTTGAAGATCGCGGGCATGCTTGGCGTGGCGGTGGCCTCGGTGTCTAACTGGATCGACCAGGGCCTCCTCAAGGCCGGACGCACGCCCGGCGGGCACCGGCGCGTGCTGCCGGAAGACCTCATCACGTTTCTGCGCCGCCAGAACCTTCCCATTCCGCCGCAGATCATGCCGGCGCACCCCAAGGTGCTCGTCGTCGACGACGAAAAGCTCCTGGCCCAGTGGATCAGCGAGATGATCCTCTCGCAATATCCCTCCTGCCAGGTCGCGCAGGCCCACGACGGATATGCGGCCGGCGACATGGTGGCCTCGCTCAAGCCCGACGTGGTCATCCTCGACCTGCGCATGCCGGGCATGGACGGCTTCGAGGTCTGCAAGCGGATCAAAGCCAAGCCCCACGCCGCCCACACCTGTGTGATCGCCGTGACGGCGATGCACTCCGACGAGGTCGAGCAGCGCATTCTCGAATGCGGCGCCGGCGCGTGTCTGCGCAAACCCATCGACGCCGATGTCCTGCTGACGCACGTGGAAGCCGCACTGGCGCATTTCCCCTGCTGATTCCATTCCCCTCAGCGACCTCAGCGGCTCATTATTTCCGCACGCAAGCGCGGATGGCTTCGGCCAGGGCGTCGGAGGCGCCGCTCTTGGTCAGGTAGTTGCACGCCCCGGCCGCACGCATGGCGGCGGCCTGGTCGGCCTGTTCAAACATCGACAAGCCGATGATGCACACCTGCGGCGTCTGGGAGTGGATGGCCCGCGTGGCCTCGATGCCGTTCATTCCCGGAAGCGAAATGTCCATCAGCACCACGTCGGGGTGCACCTGCTGCACGAGCAGGACGGCCGAGTCGCCGTCGCTGGCCTCGCCGACGATGACCATGTCCGGTTCTTCCCGAAGCAGCAGCGCCAACCCCTGGCGCATCACGATGTGATCGTCCACCAGCACCAGGCGGATGCGCCCGTCGGGGGCCTGGCGGTGGGCGGGGGGAATCGACACCGACACGCGCCCCTGTCCGGACCGGGGCGCGGGCAGCGGGCACAGGAATGTAGCCGGGGCCGTCAGCGTAAAGCGGCTGCCCCGCTGCGGCGCCGAGTCGATCTCCATCCGCCCGCCCAGCAGTTCGATGCGCTCGGAAATGCTGAAGAGCCCGAACCCGCCGGCGTCCCTGGCCCGAGTTCCGATCGCGCCCGCATCGAACCCCTGCCCCTGATCGACGACGGCGATGGTGATCACGCCCTCCTGGGACCAGGTCACCCTGACGGCCGCGGACTTGACGCCGGCGTGCTTGACGACGTTGAAGAGCAGTTCCCGCGTCGCCTGAAAGAGCAGGACGGTGGTCTCCTCGGAGATTCCGGGCATCATGTCCGGTGCGTCCAGGTCGACGGTCAGGGCGTGTTTTTCCTGCATCCATCGCCCCAGCCACTCCAGCGCCGCGACGAGTCCGCCTTCATAGAGGATCGGCGGGCTCAGCTCGGCCGTCAGCGAGCGGGAGGTCTGGATCGACTCGGAGATGAGTTCATCGACGCCGGCGACGCCGGTGCGAACGGTCGGATCGCTCGAGCGGTCGAGCATCGCCAGGCGGAACTTGGCCCCGACGAGCAGTTGCTGGAGCCCGTCGTGGAGCACCTCGGCCAGGCGGTGGCGCTCGCGCTGCTCGGTGAGGGTCAGTTCCGACGCCAGGGCCCGCAGTTGATGGGTCCGGTCGCGCAGGGCGCTTTCGGCGCGCTTGCGCTCGGTCACGTCGATGCCCATCTCCATCACCAGCAGCGACCCGTCGGTGTCGGTGAAGGGAAAATCGGAGACGTCGTAGTCGCGATCATCGGGGCCGGTCCATTCCCAGCGATGGGGTTTCTGGGTCTTCATTGCAACGTACGACTGGCAGTCTTCGCACGGTTCGCTGCGGTTGAAGAGGTACTCGTAGCAGCGCCTGCCGTTAGATTTGCCGAACCGCTGCTCGAAGAAGCGATTGGCGAAGGGCACGCGATGGTCTGCCGACAACAGCACCACGTACGCCGGAAGGGTCTCCAGCACGTCGTAGAGCCGCTGGCGTTCGGCCTTCAGGGTCTGGCCCACCTCGACGAGTGCGGCGGTGCGCTGGGCGACCCGCTGCTCAAGTTCTTCCTTGGCCTGGAGCACGGCCTGCTGCGCCCGGATGCGATGCATGGCGCTGGCGACCAGTTGGCTTACCGACTCCATGACCTCGATTTCATCGGCAGTAAACCGCGGCCGCGACCGCGTGCCGAATGACAGCGTGCCGATGAGCCGCCCTTCGACCATGAGCGGGTGGCAGCAGTACGCCTGGATTCCGTAAGACTTCACCAGGTCCGTCCGCGAGTCGGCGGTCAAGGCGATGTCCTCGGCGATGATTCTCTGCCCGTCGCGCGCGACGCAGCCGCAGACGGCGACTCCGAAATCAAGCCATTCGATCCGGTGGGCTTCCTCGTCGGGGATGCCCGCGCAGGCGTTGAGTCGCAGCCGCCCCGACGGCTCGTCGAACAAGAAATTGAAGAATGTCTGGCAGTCCAGGAAGTCCATGACTTTGCGGCAGAGGTCCTCGACGATGCCCTGGGGGTTGTCGCTCTGGAGCAGCCGGGCCGCCGTCTGGGACAGCAGCGCATTGCGCCGGTCGTCCCATTTCAAGGCCTCCTCGGCCCGCTTTCGCTCGGTAATGTCCTGAACCGAAACGTTGATCCCGATTGCCTGGCCGCCCTCGTCTTTCAGGGGAACCCATTGTTCTATCCAATGCCTTTGGATCGCTGGGTCATCCAGATCGGCTCCGGTGACTTCGACGTCCAATACCGGTTGGCCGGTCTTGAAGATGCGATCGGCAATCTCCTGCGCCTGCTGGGCCATGTCCGGCACCACCTGGCGCAGGGACTTGCCGATGTGGTCGGCGGCGGGCAGACCGTTCATCTGGGCCAGTCGTTCGTTGACTCGCACAAAGCAAAGGCGCCGATCGAGTACTGCCAGCCCGATCGGCGAAGAAGCGTAGATGGCCTCGATTTCCGAAAGCTGCCGCCGCGAGAGTGCTTCCCTTTCCTGCCGGGCCTGCTCGGCTCGCTTGCGGTCGGTGATGTCCGAGTGAATCCAGAGCCGTCCCTGCGGTCTTGCGTCGACCTGGAGGGGAATGTAGTCCCGCAGGATTGTTCGCCCGTCGGCCATCGCGAGCTCCTCGCCCCTGACGGGCTGGCCGCTCTGCACGATCTGGCGGATGTGCTGGAACGCCTGGTCGGGGTTCTGGTAGCAGGGCCTGATCTTCTCCAACAACTCGGGCGAAGACATGCCTACCAGATCCGCGGGGAGCTCTTTGAAGCCGAAGTAGTCGCAGAACGCCTGGTTGGCGAATTCAACCCGCCCTTCCTCTGTCACCAGCAGCACGCTGCAGTACATCCCCGCGAACATGTAATAGAATCGCTGAAGCGCCGCCTTGAGGGCGTCTTGGGCCCGCTGGCGCTCGGTAATGTCGCGGATGACCGAAACGGCCATCTTCCTGGCGCCGTGGTCGAACACGTGCGTCGTGAGCTCGACCGGAACTTGCCTGCCATCCTTGGCGATGAGCATCTTCTCGTGGATCACGACCCCGTCTCGTCCCAGGCGCTCCCTTTCCTGAGTCTCGAGCACCTTCTGCCCCGGGGCGAGAATGCCTGCGGCAGAAAGTTCGCCCATCTCTTCCAGCGTGTAGCCCAGCATCCGGCAGATGGCCGGATTGGCCTGGATAAAATTGCCGTGGGAAGTTTCCGAGATCACTTCGTGCATGACCACGCCGTCGGCGGCCGTCTGAAAGAGCAGTTCCTGCTGCTCCCAGCTTTCGCGCAGCGCCTCGTCGGCCTGCTTGCGGTCGGTGATATCGAAGTGGGTGACAACGGCGCCGCCGCTACCTTCATCGAGCGGCACGGCCGTCATGTAGAACCATCGCTGCTGCACGGGGCTGTGGCAGGGATACTCCATCGTGAACTGGCTGAGCGTGCCGTGCAGGACGGCCTCGATGCCCGACAGGGCGCGCTGGGCGTCCGCATCGGCGTCGGCGGCCGCACGGCGGCAGATGTCGAGATAATTGCCCCCTGCCGTCACGTCCGGCGAGTGCTCCGCGCCGTTGCTTTGAGCGAACTGCGTCCAGGCGTGGTTGACGGCCACGATGAGGCCCTTCTTGTCGAGCACGGCGATGTGGGCGGGCAGGGCCTGCATGGCGCGGTGGTTGAGTTCACTCCTGGCATGGGCGTGGGCGCGATGCAACGCTTCGGCCACGGCGCTGATCATGGTTCCGCCGGCCAGAAACATACCCATCCCGACCCACCCGGCGTACATGTACTCGCCGAGGCTACCTACCGGCTCGATCCAGAAGTAGTCGGCCGCTATTCCTGCAACAATTGTGGCGACGATCCCCGGCCCCAATCCCCCGTACAGCGCCGCCAGCACCACGGCGGGAAAGAACGTGATGAAAGGCGCCTCAATTGCCGGCGATTTCGGAAAGGCCATTTGAACCGCGGTGCCAACCGCGACGGCGACGACCGCAACGGTATATCGATACAGGGGCTTATCCCCGGCCACAAAGGCGATTTTGCAGGTGGGCGATTCGCGCCGCGATAGCACCGCCACCAGCATGTAGACCCCGCCCAAGTACTGGGCTGCCCGGCTGGCCCACGAGAGCGGGTCTCCAAGGACCGAAACGGACATTACTCCCAGCAGCCCCGCCGCCATCAACACCATCGAGAGACTGTACCAGTGAGCGAATGCGGATCGCCGGGCGCGGTTCGACGCCCACAACAGGCCGGCAGTGGTCGCGTATACCGCGATGGTCGCTGCCACCACCATCTGGCGAGGCAACTTGCCGCCTTCGCCCTGGACAAAGAAGACCGGCAGCCTGCCGTAAATGGACAGCCACATGAGGCCGCCAAGAATTGCCAGCACGACCACAATGGCCACGGCCACCAATAGTCCTCTGAGGCGCAATCGCCCCACCGGCCGCACCCACAGCGCCACTCCGGCCAGGTGGCATACAGCCGCCATCAATGAGCAACGGGTGTAAACGGTCACCACCATGTTGGCGTCCATGCCCGATGGCGACTTGGCCATGCCCGCCAAGACGCCTGCGGTGGCTCCCATCGCCAGGATAAGCGCGCCGCAACCCAGCAGGAGCAGTCCCGCCGGTCCGCCGGCCAGAAACGCCCGCCCGGCCAGAAACGTCACGATCAGCAAGGTCAGCGTGAGGAAGATGAAGTTCAGACCCAGCAGCGCCGCGGGCGACTCGTACGGCGTCCGCGGACCGGCAACCCGCAAGACCAGCATCAACGTCAGCAGGACGGGTATGGGCAGCCAGGCCCATCGCGTCCACCACGAGGAGAACTCATGGCGCAGCTGCGGTGCAGACTCAGCGGCGGAGTCGATGGATGTCATTGCGATTGTTCCCTGGAAGGTAGAAAGGGAATAGCGCGTTCGTGAAGTTAACTCGGAATGTTCAACCTGTGAATCGGAAAAGGGCTGATTTTATGATAGGGAAAACTCTTAGCGCCGCCTGCGGCGTTTCTGCTCTACTGGCGCCGGCTCCGTGGCAAGCGTAGTCGGGACTCTGCGCCGCCAAGCCCAGATCAGCAGGCCCACGCCGGCTGCCAGAGGGATCAGCGAGAGGATCTGGCCCATCGTCACCACCGATTCCCATGGACCGACCTGGAACTCCTTGAAGAACTCCACGCCGAAACGCCCGGCGAAATACAGCGTCAGGAACAGTCCGGTCATCATTCCCAGTGGACGTTTCTCGCGGCCGGCCCAGCGGTCGGCCAGATACAGCGCCAGCAGCACCCCCAGACCCAGGGCGAACTCGTAGAGCTGCGACGGATGCCGCGCCACGGCCCCGTGGTCCTGGTAATGCGTGAAACGCACCGCCCAGGGGACGCTGGAGGCACGGCCGACAATCTCGGAATTCAGGAAGTTGCCCATGCGGATTCCCGCGGCCGCCACGGCGGCAGACATCGCGAAGCGGTCCGTCAGCTCCAGCACGCGCAGGTGGTTCTTGCGGGCGAACAGGATCAGCGCCACAGTCAGGCCGATCGTCGCCCCGTGGCTGGCCAGGCCGCCCTGCCAGAAGAACAGGATCGACACCGGGTCGGCCAGGAAACGCTCGGGCTCGTAAAACAGGCAATGCCCCAGCCGCGCGCCGGCAAAGGTGGCCACCACGCCCCAGACGAGGAACTTGTCGATCAGGGCCGGCGAGTGCCCGCCGCGCAGCATCTGCCGCCGCCAGAACCAGAACGCCACGGAGAGCGTCAGGACAAA
>JBDKRA010000025.1:0-5004 GCA_039683615.1 Phycisphaerae bacterium | reverse complement strand
CCTGGCGGTTCTCGTCGAAGCAGGTGGCCGCCTCGACCTTGCGCTGGTTGTGGATCGACTTGCAGTCCACATGCCGGAACACCGCGTTGAACGCGGCGCGTGACATCTCCGTCCGCCGCTCCAGATCGAAGTAGCTGTCGTCCGACACGACATAGGCGAAGCGGCTGAACCATTCGCGTTTGGTCAGGCGGCCCAGCTCCTTGCGGTCCACCGCGGCCACCACCTCGGCGGCCACGTCGGGGAACGCCTCGGTCGGCTGGATCGTCTCGGCCACCTTGGCCATGCGCTCGGCCACCAGCTCCTCGCGGAACCCCGGCTGCACCGCCGGGCCGCCCTGCGCGGCCACCCATGCAAGAAACGCATTGCTGTCGAGGGCGTCGCAGTGCGCATGGTAGCAGCAGAACGCCCGGTTGATCGGCGAGTACCGGCCCTCGATCTGGCCGTCGCTGTGCGCCGCATGGTTCGGGCAGACGACGCCGCACCAGCCTTCTGGGTTGACCTTGGACAGCACCAGCCCCTGGTCGGACAGCCAGCGCAGCACGCTGTCGCTGCCGGTGTCCCTGATCTTGATGCCCTGCACCGCGGCGCCCTCGGCTTCCGCCGGCACAACGCCGAAGGCGGCGCACAGTTCAGGGAGCGTGAACTCGCGCTCCGGGTGAAACGCCGTCAGGCGCGCCGCGAACGCCTCGCGGCCGGGCTTCTGGTTGACCGAGCCCGGCAGGCGGCAGTTGCGCACCGCGTTGGTGGCCCCCGGGTCGGTGTAGCCCGCCCCGGCGATGGCCGTGATGGCGGCGACATACTCGCCCTTGGTCGGCTGCTCGCGGAACGCATAGCCCCATTGGAAATTGTCGGGCGAGGTTTCGATGACCCACGTCGGCGGCACCGGCGGTTCTTTGGACTTGGTGCCGATGTCGTCCAGCATCATGAACAGGACGTATTCGCAGTTGGCGGCCGACGCCGACGGCTTGCCGTCGGTGAAGCGGTCGAGGATGAATGCGCCGGTGTTGATGAACCAGCTCTCGCCGTCGCGACGCCTGTGGCCGGGCAGATAGGCGGGCCAAGTGTATTTCGGCGTGCCGTCGCGGTGCGTCAGGTGCTGGCCGTCGCGCACAATGGGCTTCTGGCGGACGATCAAGGCCGTCTCGCCCTCGGGCGCGAGGCCCGTCAGATACTCCAGCAGGTCAGTCATGGGGCAGGTTCTCCGCATTCGCGTAATCGACCTCCAGCATGACCATGGGCTCGATGAAACCGTGGCTGGACAGATGCGTCCGGTAGCTCTCGATGCGCCCGCGCTTGGTCGTCGGCCGCCCGGCGTGCCGCGCCGGATAGACCACGAACACCTCGGCCTTCGGGTGCTGCTGCGCCAGACTGGCCAGCATGTCGCGTAACTGTTCGATCTTCATTTGCGTTTCCTCTTGTTTTTATAGAGCACGGCGACCCCGGTCTGGTGGCACCGCTTGGCCAGCGCCTGATTGCCCTTGGCCCCGCGGTAGCACAGGGCGAGGTGCTTCATGCCGTAGTGGGTCTGGACGGCGCAGGACGCGTGCCGGATGTCGCCCCGGTGGCCCAGCGCCCGCGCCGTGCCGCGCAGGATTTGCAGCGGTCCCGAGGCGCTTGACGTCGTGTTGTGGTTGTGGCAGCGCACCCCGCTCTCGACCTTGGCCATGCGCAGCGCGAACGCCACCGGCACACCCTGCCGCCGAGCCTCGGCCGTCACGATATGGGTGGCGTCGGCGGCGAACGCGCTGGCGGCCCATGGGATGACCGCCAGCGCCAGGGTGTGTCGTCTGAGCTGCCGCAGGACCGCTGCGGCACCGGATACCAACGTCAGGCTGGTATTCATGTTAACCCTTTCCGTAACGTGCCATGATCTTGCCGCTTGCGGCAAGGGGCAAGCCTGCGGCCCAGCCCGGAGGGTCCACCATAACGGCTTTCATGCGCGCCGCCAACGCCTCTGCATCCGCAGCGTCGACCTCGGCCACGATCTCGTCGTGGATGTGCAGCACCACCGGGATGCCGGCGGCGTCCAGCCGCCGCAGCGCGTGGCGCAGGATGTCGGCGGCGGTGGCCTGCACCACGTTCTCGCAGGCCAGCCCTTTCCATAACCGGGCGCGCGGCCACTCCTTGGCGTCGGCGGCGGGCTTCCACGCCGCCTTGGCATAGGTGGCGCCGTCCTCCTCGATGCGGGCGTAGGGGTAGCACAGCACCCGGCCCGACGGCAGCGCGTACCACAGGTGCTCACCCTGCATCATGTACTGGACGCGCCCCGCCGGGAACACCTCGCCGGGGCGCCGAATGGCGCTGATGTAGGCGTATTCCAGGTCGGACCAGAACGGCACCGCCCACGGGTTGGCCTTGCGCCACAGGTCCACGGTGCGCCGCGCCTCCGGCTCGGGCATGGCGATGCCATAGGCCCGGCCCATGGCGGCGAACGCCCCGACGCCGCCGCCGAACCCGCAGGCGAGCACGGCGACCTTGCCGAGCTGGCGCTGCTCGTCGCTGACGGCCGCCTCGGCGATGCCGAACATGCGCGCGGCGACGGCCACATAGATGTCGCGGCCCTCGCGGAACACGTCCAGCGTCTCCTCGCCGCGCAGCGACAGCCACGGCGTCACGCGGGCCTCGATGGACGACCAGTCATAGACCACCAGCGTCTTGTCCGCCGCCGGCAGGAGCGCCGGGCGCAGCATCGACTTGAGCACGTCGGTGACGCGCTTGCCGAAGGCCGGGACGATGGCATGGCGGCGCACCATGGCCTCGCGCACTAATTCAGGGTCTTTGGCGCATTTCCGCGGGAAGTTATGGACCTGGAGCCCAAAAGAACTGTTGTGGTGGATTAACCCTTGAGCAACGTAGCTAGCATCTCCTTCAACTGAGATGTCCCAAACTCCCTTTTCTCCCAAGCATACAATTTCTGTATCTTCTGTGAGTGTAACAACTGATGCCCACGCCGGGTCACAATCGCCAAGTTGTCCAATGAGTTGTTGGTTTTGTCGCTGTCGATATGATGGATTTCCCAGCCCTTCGGCCACGTTTCCAGTCCAAGTGCTTTCATCAGCACTAGGCGGTGCTCCGGCTCGTATATGTTGTCGCCAGTCCAGAGATACCGGTAACCCTCCCTCAAGATCGCTTCGACCTGACGGCGCGCGCCATACATAGGGTTCTTCGCGCCCATCTTCGATTTCGAATAGTTCCCCACTTTCAGGATGCGTAGCAGTTTTGGCTCCACCGTCTCCCGCACGATTGCCGAGACAGTTGCGTGTGTTTGCCCCGTCTGCCGCGCCACCTCGGCCATCGTAGGCCACGGCGGCGAGGTAAACAGCATCGTCACCTTGTTGCGGATTTCTACGTTCCTGATTGCGGATAAGCTCTTCGACACGGGTCCACCCTTTATTGGTCAAGATTGCATGTTCTGCGGTGCAATCTACCCAGCCACTAGACGCCGTTTTCAATCGGTACATTGTCTGACGGCCTTTATAGATCACACGGGACACTTTACAGAATTTTCCCGTGTGTGTCAAAACTTTCTCGCCCACCGCTAATGCAGAGATGGGTCTTTGCCCGTATTCACTTTGCACGAGCGTGCTTGCTGCGACGCATGCTCGGCCTGTAGCTGCACCGCCAGCGAATACAAACGCACCCCGGACGCGACCGTCTTGATCATCGCCCAGCGCCGCGGCGCGCTCAAACTTCGCCACGGACGATGCCCACAGATCGTCCGCGCACTGCACCACCTCACGCACCTCCGGGGGGATTTCATCATCGCTCTCCATCGCCAGCAGATCGCCCCGGACGGTCTTGTCGATGCTGACCTTCGACACCCCGTCCTTGTGCAGGACCATCAGCGCGCGGGCCTGCGGCCCGACGCGCGCCCAGACCCATTCGCGCATGCGCGGCGAGCGCACGCTCGGCAGCCCGGTCAACTCGCGGAACCGCGTCTCGATCTCCTCCAGCTCGGCGGCCGCATAGGCGACGGCGGCCCGGGCCAGCGGCACGTCGAGCCGGACGCCCCGGTCGTTGATGCGCTCGTTGACGTGGTAATCCGCCAGCTCGTCGATGGTCAGCTCGCGCATGCCTTTGGAGAAGGCCCGCATGGCCTTCACGTCCTGCTCGCAATACTGGATCATCTCGGCCATCAGCGCGGCGTCTTCGCGGAACTTTCCGTCCGCCTGCGGCATTGACAAGGCGCGGATCAAGGCCGCGCCGCGATGATCCTTCTTCATGCTGGCCCCCGCGAAGCGCCCGACGTCCTCCAGGCTGCCCGGCGCGCAGTTGGCGCGGGCCTGCGTGGCAGTGCAGTAGAACTGCTCCAGCGCCGGCTCCGGCACGTCGAAGTCGGGACAGATGACGTACCAGAACAGCAGCCGCTCGAACGCCGCGTTGTGCGCCCGGATCTGGCCCCGGTGCGCCGCCACCCGCGCCGGAAACGGCCGGTCGGGCGTCCACGTCACGACGTCCTCGTCGTCAAAGGCATAGGACATGCACAGCACTGCGGTGCTGGGGTCCTGCATGTAGTTGTAGACGCCGCGCGCCTTGAGATCGCAGCGACTGCGCGTCTCAAAGTCCAGCCAAAGAATGTTCGCCATAAAGAGGTGCCGCCCCTGTGCCTGCCGTCAAATGGTCGGGGCGCGGCCCCCTGGACGAAGACCGCGCCCCGCAGCCTCACGCGCCGCGGCGGCGGCGTGCTGGCGTCTCGACCGGCGCGGCCTCTTCGGCGGCCGGCGCGGGGCCCTGCCCGTCAAGGCCCACCCACGCGGCGATGTCGAAGATCGGCGTATAGATGCGTCCGTAGGACTTGTGGGTGTAGTGCTCCTTCTTCAGGCGCACGACCGCCACGGGCTTCGTCTGGTCCTTCTCGACCTGCGCGGCGATGTCGAGGGCCAGCTTCTGGACGGCGCGCTTGCCGCCCACGGAGGTGACGTTGTAGACGACCTCCAGCCCCTTGTCCTCGCCGCTCATGCACTTGAGGCTCATGCCGACCTGCAGCTCCCAGCCGCGCTTGGC
>JBDKRA010000024.1:0-1525 GCA_039683615.1 Phycisphaerae bacterium | reverse complement strand
TGGCGAGCGGGGCGCCGCGTTTCGATCATGACCCGGTGGCGAGGGCGCCGCGCGGCGTGCTGATCGAGGCAGCAGCCGGGCACATCTCGACGCAGACGGCGAATATCCCGGCATGGGCTGGGGCCAGCGGTACCAATGTCAACCGCACCAGTTACTTCTCTGGCGGCGTTGCAGTCGAGCATTTCGGACCATCAAGCGGTTATCGATCGCAGCAGTACACTTTGGCGGCGAACACCAGCTATCGTAGCGACGCCATTGTCGAGCGCGGCGTGGGCACCAACGCGCCGCCCCACTTCTTGATGGGGTTTTACCGCAACACTCCCGGCTGGATAAGCTCCGCCTACTTCTATTGGAACGGCATATTCGGCGCGGGCCCCGGCGCCCTAGCCTCAAGCGGTCACATCATCGAGAACCTCGGCATTGGCCCAAATGGCGGCCAGATGTTCCGTTTCTCGTGCGTTGTGCAGTCGGGGGAAGGCGGCAGCACGGGCTTCTTCTTCTACCCGACCGCGACATACGGCTCGGTCGCGGGGCAGTCCGCGATCGTTCACTATGCCTGCGTAACGGCGGGGACGCCCTATCACTCGCCCTCCATCATCGGCACCTCAGCGCAGACACGGGCGTCCGACAGCTTGTCCATGCCTCTGCCGATCGTGCCGGCTGATGGCTTCACCATCGCTTTCAGGGCGCGAATGCCCCGCGTCAACAACAGCACGGATACCAACGTCCTCTTCTCCCTCCTCCCGGCTGCCAGCACTGCTGACCGCATCACCGTTGACAGCTATTCGGGCGTCGGCACGGTGTGGATGGGTATGCCGCCGAGCGGACTCTACCGCCTCGCCATGGGAGTGCCCCTCGGCGGCGAGTTTTACGGTGCGATCTCTTGGAGTGCCACTCAGGGCTACCGCGGCTCGGTGCTCGGCGGCGCGGTCATCAAGGTCAGCACGCTCCCCCCGCCGGTGGCCGCCCTGACGCGCATTGCCCTGGGCAGCAGCGCGGGCGCCGCGCCGTGGGGCAGTACGATCAAACGCCTGGGCATCTGGCCGCATGGCGACTTCAGCGACGACGCTATGAGGGGGCTGCTGGCATGATCGACTACCTCCTGCGCTTCCCGGACGAGGCGGATGCCCTTGCGGCGCTCACCGCCCACACGATTGAAGGGATCGAGCCCGGCGTCCGGCTGTGGGCCGATAGCTACGTGTTCCGCGACGTGAGAGCCTACCGCATCACCGGGACCGAAACCGTCGACGATGGTGCGGGGGGAACATACGAGAGTGAAATCCGTGAATACCTTCCGGGCTATTTCGTGTGGATCGCCCTGTCGGAGCGCGACCCCGAGCTTGAGAACGAGCACTGCGTTCTTATCGGCGACCGGGAGCGGGATGTGGTTCTTCACACGATCACGACGCCGGAGGACTTGGCGACGCTGTACCTGGAGCCTACTCCGGCCGGCAGCCACTATTCCTTTGGGTCGCCGGTGATAGCGACCGCCTGACGCGATCCACCAGCCGCCTGCGGGCGGCTT
>JBDKRA010000023.1:0-15981 GCA_039683615.1 Phycisphaerae bacterium | reverse complement strand
GTTGGGTCGAGCAAAGGAAGGCGTAAGCGCGGCCGCCGCATGCGCCTAGCGCGCGGGGAGTGAATGCGACACGCCTTCCGAATTATATTCATGCCCGCAGCCAGGGCGAAGAGATGAGTGGGCGCCGACCCGGAGTCAGGGAAAAACAGTGTCAGGGCAGATTCGCCTTGACCGTCGCGCTTTCAGAGATGCGGCAGCCTTAGCTGTCGCTTTGGAAGTTTCGGGATGGGGGACGCGGGCGGGACGCCCGCGGCACGAACAATATGCATGGGCGAGATGCCCGCGCTACTTTAGAAGCGGTAGATGAAGGAGGTCTGGAATCGCAGGGCGTCGGCATTGCCCTGGTTGCGATAGTCGGTGACCCAGTCGGAGATTTCAAATCCGACGGACGTGGCCGAATTGATGGCGTAGATGACGTTGCCGAAGATCACGCGGTTCAGCGTGCGCTCGCTGGCCAGGTTCAAGTCGGAATTGTTGGCCGAATCGACGCCGGCTCCGAAATTGAACTGCCACTTCTTCCACGGATTCAACGACAGGGCCATCCACCCACCGCTGTCGCTGATGCCGTTGGCGCGCGGGCCGGCGATGTCGATGCCCTGGCCGATGCCGCCCAGGAATGAATCGAGGTTGCGCCCGGTGAAGGCCTCGCCCTTGATCGAGACCCAATCGCACAGGGGCACCTCGGCGTCGAGATTGGCCGACCACGTCGAAACATCTGTGTGGTTGCCGCGGGCGTTGAGGTCCCACTGCTCGCTGCCGTAGTGGCCCGACACGCCGACGGTGGCCTGTCTGCCCGCCGCCAACGACGGAAAGCTCACGCTGGTGCGCCCTTCGACGACCGGCGTGCCGCTGTCGGACCCGCTGTCGCCCAGCGGGGCGAAGGCGTTGGCGTGGCCGATGTTGCGGGCGACGGCGCCCTCGAACTTCACCGACGTGTCCTTGGTCACATGCACGACCTTGGTGGCGCGAATCTGCGGGCGGCGGTATCCGATGTTGCCCGCCCACCAGAGCACCGTGTAGTCCAGCGTCGGGGCGTTGAGCGGCGAGATGACGTCCCAGGTCTGCCCGGCCAGCAGGCTGAAGTCCTGCTTGGGCCAGTCGATCACCATGTACGCGTGGCGCATCCGGGGCTCGGGCGTGTTCTCCGTGCCGTCGCCATAGAAATCGATCTCCACCACGCCGCTGGTCTTGATGTCGTTGTCGCTGGGTCCGGTGATCTTCATCCCCAGGCGCGTCTCGCGGGCGGTCATGCTGAACTGCGAGTCGTTCTTGTTCACGTTCTGCGGCAGCACCCAACGGGCATAGTTGCCGTTGCTGATGGCCGCCGTGTCGTACGACGCGTCGGCCTTGATGTACCCGTAAAGTTGCACGTCCAGATTCGACCAGACCGGTTTGCCCTTGAGCTCGCGCTGCTTGGCGTCGAGGTTCATTTCCTTGAGCACTTCGAGGATGTCGTTACGGCGCTGGGCGGCGAGTTTCTTCTCGTCGGTGGCGCCCTCGAGCTGGGCGATACGCGCCTTGTCGGCCTTGCTCGTCGACTCGAGCTCCCCGACGCGTTTCTGAAGCTCGGCGACGACCTTGGCCAGGTCCTGCGGCGAGGCCTGGGTCGGCGCGGCATCGGCAGCCAAGGCCGGCCGGGACAGGAGCGTCAGAATCGCCAGTGTGAATGCGCAAAGAAGGACGGGCTTCATTCGTGATTCCTTTCACGGCAATGCGAATCATCCTGATTCAGCCTATCTGTATATCGCGGGGGGCGCGCGAGTGCAATCTTCTGAATTGCGGATTCTTGATTTCCATAGAGCCGACATGGTAGGACCATCGCGAATCGAAGAAAGGAACCTTGCCACAAAGTTCACACAGGTCACAAAGATGAGGAAAGCTTCTTCCCCATCTTTCTCTTTGTGCTCTTTGTGGCGAGGCTGTATCTTGCTTTTGCCGTAACGGAGAATCCAATGAACACGCGTGAGCGATTTCAGGCCGTGATGAACTTCAAGCCCTTCGACCGCCTGCCGATCCTCGAGTGGGCCGGCTGGTGGGGCTCGACTCTCGAGCGATGGTGGGGCGAGGGGCTGCCCAAGGAGATCACCGACGGCAACGCCATCCGCCGTCACCTGGGGATGGACGTGTACCTCCAGGGCTGGTTCGGCACGCGCAAGCAGGGCTGCCCCGGACCCGCCTCGCACGGGGCGGGCATCATCGCCAACGAGGCCGACTACGACCGCGTTCGCGAGTTTCTCTATCCCTGGCCGGTTGTCGACGAGAAGTACTGGGCCTCCTGGGCCGCCGAGCAGGAAAAGGGCGACGTGGCGGTCTGGTACACCGTCGAGGGGTTCTTCTGGTTCGCGCGGACGCTCTTTGGAATCGAGCCGCACCTGTACGCGTTCTTCGATCACCCCAAGCTCATGCACCGCATCAACCAGGATCTGGCCGAGTGGATCATCCGCGTGGCCGACGCGCTGCACAAGGTCTGCAAACCGGACTTCATGACCTTCGCCGAGGACATGAGCTACAACCACGGCTCGATGCTGTCCAAGCAGCTCTTCGATGAGTTCATGACGCCGTACTACCACCAGGTCATGCCCGCCATCAAGCGGCACGGGACCCTGACGATCACCGACTCCGACGGCGACGTGACGATTCCGGCTGACTGGTTCGCCGAGGCGGGGCTGGACGGCATTTTGCCGCTGGAGCGCCAAGCCGGCGTCGACGTGGCGGTGATCCGCCGCAATCACCCGACGATGCGGTTCATCGGCTGTTTCGACAAGATGACCATGAACAAGGGCGAAGCGGCGATGCGGGCCGAGTTCGAGCGCCTGCTGCCCACCGCTGCCGGCGGCGGGCTGATAATTAGCTGCGACCATCAGACCCCGCCGGGGGTTTCATACCAGGACTTCCAGTTGTATCTGCGCCTGTTCAAAGAGTATGCTGAACGGGCCGGAAAGATGTCCGTAGCACGGGCGTCCCGCCCGTGAGTGGCATGGGCGTCTCGCCCGTGCATGTATGGCCGAGACGGCCATGCCAAAACCATGCAAACAAGTGAGGCCACAGACGAAGCTCTGATGGAGCGGTTCCAGCACGATCTGGACGCCGCGCCTTTCCAGCAGATCGTCTCCCGCTTCACGCCGCCGGGCCTTGCGGCGGCATTTGCCATTCTCTGCGACCGGGCCCTGGCCGAGGACGCCCTGCAGGAAGCATTCCTCCGCATCGTGCGCGGAGCGGAGAAATACCAGCCATCGCGCCCCTTCGCCACGTGGTTCTACACCGTCCTGCGAAACGTCTGCGTGGACATCATCCGAAGCCGCTCCCGCCAGCTTGCTGCCGTCCAGGAAATCGCCGCGCGTACCAGTCCGCCGGCCGCTGCGGCCCCCGCGGACAACTCCGGCGTGGACTTGGACCTGCTCGACACGCTGCCCCGCAGCGAGCGGGCGGTGCTGATGCTGCGGGTGGTGCATGAAATGTCCTTCGCCCAGGTGGCCGCTATTACCGGCATTTCCGAAGAGGCCGCCAAGAAACGCGCCCAGCGCGGCCTGGGCCGCCTGCGTCAGCGATTGGTTGGGCGGGCCCCAAAATCTGTCCCCGACCGCTCCCGGCGGGCGTAATCTTCTTCAGACCGACACGATTGGCAGCGGGAGAAACCGTTGGACTGTCAGCAGGCACATCTTCATCTGGACGCGTGGGCGCTGGACGCCCTGGCCGAGCCGTATCGCCAGGCCCTGGAAGCCCATCTCGACGCCTGCCCCGCCTGCCGCGACGCTGCCGATGACGCGCGAGGCGTCATGGGGCTGATCAAGGTCCAAGGGTCACCTGAACCCAGCGCGGGCTTCGGGCAATCGCTGCTGACGATGGTCGCGCGCGAGACCTCGCACCGCCGTCGCCGGCGACGGGCGTGGAAGCTCTTTGCGTCGGGCGCCGCGGCCGCGGTGTTGCTGGGCGTCCTCATGGCTGTGCGATTCGCCCCCGACCCCGCCGCGCCGTCGCCGGCCGCGGCAGCCCCTGGCGAACTTTGGCGGCACGAGATCGATCCCGCCGCCGGCGCCACCGGCGAATTCGTTGTCCGCGGCCCCAGCATGTACGTCCTCCGCAAGGACGGCCCTGCCCGCCGCATCGCCGCCCTCGACGCCGCCAGCGGCGCCCAGCGATGGCAGAGCCCGCTCGACAGCCTCGGTCAGCTTGCAGCCGACGATCAGCGCGTCTTTACGCTCTCCTCGCCGCGGCAGGGCACTCTGGAGTTAGCCGCGCTCGACTCCGCTGACGGCAGCGTGCTCTGGCGCTTCGCTCAGCCCTCGCCCGAGCGATTGGCCGAGCCGTGCCGCCCCGTCGTGCTCGATGGCGGAAAAATCTGCTGGACCAATCACGACCGCGTTCATCTTCTCGACGCCGCCACCGGCCAAACCCTCTGGTCCACGCCCATCGCCTCAGCAGGCCTGCTCTCTGCCGCTGCGGCCGACGGGCAGAACCTCTACGTCGCCAGCGGACAGATGCTGCAGTGCCTGGACGCCGCCAGCGGCCGCCTCGCATGGCAGAGCGACTGGAAGGGCGAGCCCTCGCTGCTGTCGCGGCCGCTGGTAGCCGTGGCGGCCGGGCGCGCGTACGCGGTACAGCGCCGCCGCGGAGGCTCGTGCCAGTTGCTGGCGCTGGACCTTGCCTCACACAAGGTCGCCTGGTCACGCCCCGTGCCGTACGTCTTCCACATGCTGGCCGACGAGTCGGCGGTGTACCTGCGCACCAACGAGGTGTTGGCGCTGGCCGGCCGCAGCGGGCAGCTCCGCTGGAGGCAAAGCGCCGAAGGCTGCGGACCGATGACCGCCTCGGCCGGCGTGCTCCATTACATCGTCTCGGGCAACCACTCGCACCTGGCGGCCGTCGACCAATCCACCGGCCGCGAGGTCTGGACGCTGGCCGGCGCGCCCTCCTGCGGCCCCTTCATCCGCCACGGCCGAACCGGATACTTCGAAACGCACGACGGCGTGATCCACGCCCTGGCGTTCAATAGAAACAAGTAGCCAGTCGCCGGTAGCCAGTAGCCCGTGATCAGAACAGGCATTTTCACCGGATACTGGCTATTGGTCACTAAGGCGTTGCGCGGGCCGCGGGGCTGACGGGGTAGAACAGCGGGGTGCCGTCGCGGCGGTTCTCGGGGGCGTCGGCGAGGTATTGCTGGATCGGCTCGCTGAGCAGGAAATCGGCCAGCGCCTTGGCGCCTTCGATGTTGGCTTTGGGGAACGTCCGCGGGTTGGCTTCCATCACCACGTATGTGCGGCGCATAAGCGGGTCGGTGTCGACGAGGATCTCCATCGCCCCGCGCTGGATCTTGCCCCAAAGCACCGGCATGCGGCCGACGATTACGTAGGCGTCGTGCTGCTGGGCGAAGAGCAGGATGTTCTTGTGATTGCCCGACTCGTCCTTGACGACCCAGTCGCCGGTGGGCTCGACGCCGCTGCGCTTCCAGAGGCTCAGCGCGACCTCGCGTGAACCGATCCCGTGGAAGTCCACGTACTTCGCCTTGGCCGCGACGATTTGCTTCAGGGCGGCGGCGCCGTCCTTCATGCCTTTGATCTTCGCCGGGTCAGACGCCGGTCCGACGATCACCAGGTCGTTCTTGGCCCAGGGACGCAGGTTCGTGGCGAACCCGTCGGCCACCAGGCCGGTGGTGATGTCGCCCGAATGCATGGTCAGCAGGTCGATCCTGCCTTCGCGCATGGCCGCGGCCAGACCCGGGCGCGGACCGGTGATCACGACTTCGACGGGATACCCCGTGGCGGCTGTGAACTTCTCCGCTATGCGCGGCCACACGCCGGTCATCGTCATGCCTCCGATGACGGCGACGCGCACGGGGTTCTTGTCGCCCGCTGCCGGGCGGGTTGTGGGTTTGGAACTGGAGCAAGCGGTCGCTGCTGCCAAGGCCGCTAACAACGTCAATGTTCTTGCCGGACTCATTGCATCTCCTTCTCTGGCACAAAGGGTGCCACGCACAACTCCGTTGTGCGTGTCCCTGAACGCAAGGTTCGGGGAGCATGGGCGAGACGCCCATGCCACTCACGGGCGAGACGCCCGTGCTACTCCACCGGGGCCTGATTGACTCCGGCGGTGAGGGTCTGCCATCGGATGTCGCCGCGCGCCGGCTCGCCCACGCCGCAGCCGAGGTACGCGCTGTCGTAGGCGGCCGCATGACCGTCCACAAACAGCACGTTGGCCTTGCCCAGGTGGCGGGGCGTCACGTCGTAACCTTTTTTTGAGGGCACGACGGAGGCATACGGCCCGGCCGCGTCGGCCATGAACGCCAGCGTGTTGGGCGCGGGTAGTTCCGACAGGCGGTGCGGCTCGGGGCGGATCCACGGCGAGAGGTACATGTTCATCGCCAGGGGCAGGAAGTACGTTCCCACCGGCGGGGTCGGCGCCACCGCGGTGGGGCAGATGAAGACCGAAGTCTCCCTCGGCGACGGCTGTGTGCCGCGGGACACCAGCTCCTGGTATGCGGGCGATTCCATGTACGGCGGCAGGGCGTTGAACCAATCCTCAGGCCGCGTGATCTGCGCCAGCGGCTGCACGCCCTGCCCGCGGCGTGGGAGCAGGCCGCCGGAGGCCATCAGGTAGCGGCTCAGGCCGTTTTGCCACTGCCTCAGGCGGGTCTGGCAGGTCACGGTGCGGGCCTGCTCGACGGCGCTGCCCACCACAGGCACAAGGATGGCCACCAGCACGGCGATGATCGCGATCACCACCAGTAACTCGATGAGCGTGAACGCCCGCACCGTGCGCAGAGCCCCCGCGCCCGCCCGGCATCTTCGTTCAGATTCATGTGGAGTGTGTGGCACGGTTCAGGCCGCAGTGCCCTTTCGCTCTGTTCGAAGCAGGGCCAGCCCAGCCGCCGCAAGCAGCGCCAAGCTCACAGGCTCGGGGACGGCTGTCAACTCGAGGACCGGCATGGGTCGAATATCTGTGGGGGTGGATGTGATGTTGGTCGAGTTGAACGTAAATCCGACCGTATCGCTCGCGGGGCTCAGGTAGAAGCTGATTGTTCCGCCGCTGGCCACATCGGCCGACAGGTCTGCCACCAAGTCCAACTCAAACGTGCGCAGGCTGGTGCGCTGATCGCCGTCGCCGACGTTGGCGAATGTGCCCAGAAACGATCCGGCCGAACCCGCCAGAGTGCGACTATTGTTCCACGTCAGCGTCGAGGCTGACCAGGAATCATCTGCCAAATACTGCACCCGGAATTGCCCGGCGCCAGTGGAGAAGGCGGCGTTGTTGGCCAACCCCTGCTCGACCAGCAGCAGCGTTGCCGCCGTCAGATGCCAGTTGCCCACGCCGTACTGGGTATTGAATGCGTCAAAGGCCGAGGAGACGTCGAACTTCATGAACGTTTCGGCCACGCCCGCTATGGCGCCAAACTTGTTCAGGGCCGTCGCCCCCGAAACGCTCAGCCCGCCTTGCGAACCGTAGTTGGTGGCGGCAGCATCATGGCGGACAAAGGTATCCTGGACGTCCGAGAGACCCGAGACTGAAATCGTCGCCGCCGCAGCGATGCCGCACGTCAGGAAGAGCACTGTAACCGGCAATAAGACCCTCATCTTGAGCTCCTTTGTTTTGCGAGCCGAAGCGTCATCAGCTTCGCGTTCGACTCAATCCAATACGTCGGGACATGCCGCGGCGGGACGGAAAACCACGGTTCTAAAATTGTGCACGCCCCATGCGCCGCAAGACGCAGATGTGCACGTTAGCAGTCGAGCGAGCTCGACCGCTGACAAACCTTCCCCTTGTTCTTAATCCCTCACCTCCCGTTCCTGAATGCATCAGAGATGTCCGCAAACCGGGCAGTCAGCCCGGCGAGCGATCTGCATTTTGTGCATTTGCATGTCGAGGACGTCCATTACCAGCAGTTGTCCGGCCAGCAGCTCGCCGAAACCGGCGATGGCCTTGATGGCCTCCATTGCCGCCAGGCACGCTACCGCGCCCGAGCAGGCGCCGAAGACCGGGAATTGACGCTTCCACGCCGGCGGGGCCTCGCGGTACAGGCAGGCCAGGCATGGCGTACGGCCGGGGATGATCGTCGTGAGATTCGCGCTGGTGTCGTACATCGCCGCGTCGACGAGCACCTTGCCCTGCCCCACGGCCTGGCGGTTCATCAGGAACCGCTCCTCGAACAGCGGCGCCGCGTCGAGCACCAGGTCTACCTTGTTCACCAGCTCGGCGGCGTTGGCTTCGGTGATGTTCGACGCGACGGCTTCGACTTCGATGTGCGGGTTGAACTCGAGCAGCCGCCTCCGCGCCGATTCGACGCGCGGCTTGCCAAGCCAGTCTTCGCTCATCAGGATCTGTCGGTTGAGGTCGCTGGGCGTGACGTTGCCGCCATGGGCCAGCACGAGCCGCCCCACGCCGGCGGCCGCCAGCTCGAGGGCGGCCACGCCGCCCAACCCGCCGACTCGCGAGATCAGCACCGAGGCGCCCTTGAGTTTTTCCTGCCCGGCCTGTCCGAACTGAGGGGTCCACATCTGCCACTGGTATCGCCCGCGGTCGGTGTCGGTGAGCGGAATGGATTTGGCCATGGCGTTTTCCTTTCGCGATAGGAGATTGTAGCAAAGAACGCCGTAGGGGTGCGAGACAGAAGCTGGTACACTGCCCCAATGAGTCTTCCGATAGTCGCAATCGTGGGCCGGCCTAACGTGGGCAAGAGCAGCTTGCTCAACGCGTTGGTCGGCAAGCGCATCTCGATCGTCGACGCCACGCCCGGCGTCACGCGAGACCGTATCTCCTCGCCCTGCCCCATCGCCATCGGCACGGAGGAACGTTACATCGAACTGGTCGACACCGGCGGCATGGGCATCGAAGACGCCGACAAGCTCACCGACCACGTCGAGGCCCAGATCGCCTTCGCCGTGGCGTCGGCGTCGCTGATCCTGTTCGTTGTCGATGCCCGCGAAGGGCTGACGACGCTGGATCGCCACGTGGCGGTGGAACTGCGAAAGCAGAACATGCCCGTGCTGCTGCTGGCCAACAAGATCGACCAGGTCAACCTGACGACCGAGCTGGCCGAGATGAACGGCCTGGGCTTCGGCGAGCCGCTGCCGATTTCCGCGGCCCACCAGCAGGGCGTGACAGATCTGATGGCCGCCATCGCCAAAATCATCGGACCCATGGCGCCGGATGAGATCCCCCAGCCGGTGATGAAGCTGGCGGTGGTGGGCAAGCGCAACGCCGGCAAGAGCACGTTCATCAACGCTCTGGCCGGGCAGGAGCGCGTGATCGTCTCGGAGGTGCCCGGCACCACGCGCGACAGCGTCGACGTGAGCATCGAGATCGATGGGCGGCAGTTCATGGTCATCGACACCGCCGGCCTTCGCAAGCGCAAGAGCCTCGCCGATGATATCGAGTTCTACAGCTATCGCCGCGCCGTGCGAAGCGTCGGCCGCGCCGACGTCGTGGCCCTGATGATCGACGCGTCGGTCAAGATCTCGCAGGTGGACAAGGACATGTCCGGCCTGATCGCCGAGCAGTTCAAGCCCGTCGTCATCATCGTCAACAAGTGGGACCTCGCCCGCGGCAAGGCCGCCGCCGAGGACTACGACGACTACCTCAACAAGGTGCTGCCCGAGTTATCGTACGCGCCGATCAGCATGACCACGGCCGTCAGCGGCGACAACGTCCGCCGCACCGTCGAACTGGCCGAGCAGCTTTACACGCAAGCCAACACGCGCATGTCAACGGCCAAGCTTAACGAGACGATCAAGGAGATCACCACGCTGCGCGGCCCCAGCCACAAGAGCGGAACCAAGCCGCCCAAGATTCTCTACGCCTCACAAATCGCCGTCGCGCCGCCGACGATCGTGTGCTTCGTCAACGACGTGCGGAGCTTCGACGACAACTACCAGCGATTCCTGCTCGCCCGCCTGCGCGAGACAACCCCGTTCTCCGAAGTCCCCGTACGCCTGCTGTTCCGCCAGCGCAGGGGGAAAGAAGATAGTAACCAGTAACCGGTAGCCAGCAGTCAGGAAAAGACTTTCGTATCCCCCGGCTACCGGCTACTGGCTACTGGTTAACGTTGTTACGAATAACCGTGCAACCCCGATAGATACCGTCCCACGACGAACCAGTTGAAGAGCATCACGGCGCAGCCGACGATGCAGATCGCGGCGGTGACGGTCCCGCGAAGGCGCTGCGGCGTGATGTACCGCATGTGCAGTGCCAGAGCGTACACCATCGCCGTCAGCAGCGCCCAGGTCTCCTTGGCGTCCCAGCCCCACCAGCGGCCCCAGGCCACGTCGCCCCACATCGCGCCAAGTACGATGCCCACGAGAATCGTCCAGCACGCCAGTTGGGCGGTCAGCACATTGCAGCCATCGATGGCCGCGGGCCCGGATGTGCCCGAGGGTTGCGACAGGTCCGCGGCCGCACTGAGCGCCTCGCCCGCACGACGGTCCAGCGCCGCCGCGATCAGGTACGCGATCGAGATCACCAGCGTCATGCCCGCCAGAGCGTGGCCGATGATGATCAGCGAAACGTGCGCGGCCATCAGCTTCGATGACAGCAGCCCCTGCAGCGCGTAAAGCTCGCCGCCCATGCGGCTGGCCGCCAGCAGTGCCGCGGCGGCGTAGAGCGAACCGGCCATGCCGATGTAGTTGCGCTTCCAGATCCATTCCACCACCAGGGCAAAGACTGCCCCCAGCAGCGCCGAGGCCACCAGCGCCTCCCACTGCGTCATCATCGGCGGCAAATACCACGCGCGCCCGGAGATCATCCACCGCAGCATGAAGCTTGCCGCCAGAAGCGCTGTCGAGAGCGCCAGCGCGGTCATCGCCGCGCGGCGGGCCCATCGACGCCGCGAAGGCGCGGCGATGATGAACAGCACCGTCGCCAGGGCAAAGCCCGCCCAGACCAGCGTTGCTTTGTACGTGCGGTTGTACGCCACTTCGAGATGACGCAGCGCCTTGGGCGGATAACTCTCGCTCCCGGCCGCCAGGTCAACCGCCAATTCGTGGATGATTGCGTTGACGCCATCGGCATTGCGGACGCGCCAGGCGTCGCGCAGCGACACGAGGCGTTGGTTCCTCATTATGCCGGGTCTGGCGCCCAAGAGCGTATCCGCGTCGGGCCATTCGCGCGAGGAAGCCGGGATGACGCGCAGTACGCCGGCGGCGATGAACGCCTCGGCCCGGGCGGTGAGGCGGCTGATCTGCACGCGCGTGGCGGGCTGGTCCAGCACCAGTTCACTCAACGCCCGCGCCAGCGGCGACGGCGAATCGCGCGGGGGCAACGCAGCGACCTGTTCCGGCGTCGCCCGGCCGGACTGAACCAACAGAGCTCCCACGTCCTGATTGAGCATCACTCGCGGCGTCAGGCGGCGGGTCGCGCGGAACGCATCGAGAGCGGCGCCCTGAAGGTGCCTCGCGACAAAATCTCGCATGCCCGTCTCGCCCACGTACAGCAGCGGCGCGTCCAGGTACGCCCCGGCGTTGAGGTAGATCTCCAGGTACGCGGCCGCCGGCGGCAGAGCGTTGATATCGGCCGAGCCGGTGATCTGCGCCAATTGCTCGCGCGCCACCGTATCCAGCGGCGCAATGCGCCCCTGATACTGCACGCCCAGAAGCTGCAGATCGCTCGCGTCGATCTGCCTGAGGAACTCACAAGTGGGTGCATCGAAGATAGATTGGCCAAAGGCGATCGAGGCCGTGAGTGTATGAATCGCAAGCATCGCAAGCATTGCAGCCAGCGGCCATGCCGCGCGGGTCTTCGTCCCGAAGGGACGACAGGATCTAGCCGGGGGCGTAAGCCCCCGGTAATCGTCATTGAATGATCCCGCCCCGAAGGGGCGGAAGGTTGTTGCGGTCGCCGAGAAGCCTGTCGCCGCTTCGGGGCTCTGATTCTTTAACCGCTCGTTCCGGGGGCTCACGCCCCCGGCAATATCCTTACCGCCCCTTCGGGGCGAAGAGTCGCCGGGGTGCTCTATGCTGCTCCCGCGCGTGACAAGAGGCGTCACTTGGCCAATCCAAAGCGGCGGCTGGGCCGCCGCACTCCATAGGGGCTTGCTCGACGGATTGCTCATGCGCCCTCCTTTCCGGATCGGCGCGTCAGCAGCGGTTTGACGTAGAACCCGTACAGCAGCCCCGCGCAGATCATCGCGCAGGCGGTCCAGATCAACCAAAGGCCCGGGCGGCTGGCCACGAGGAGGCGGATCGTCGCCACGCGGCCGTCGGGACCGCTCTGCCAACTGCCCTGGCTGAGCTGATACGCCCCGACCTGCACCGGCTCGTTCAGGCGCAGCGTTTCCTGGCGCCGCTGACCGCCGGCCGCGATCGTCACGTCGCAGATGTAATCCTGCGGCACGCTCGTGCCCGGGTGCGTGAGGTACTGCGTGGCCGTCACCTGAACCGTCGCGGGCAGATCGACTCGCCGTCGCGAGAAGTTCAGCCAGATCGTTTTGCCGCCGCCCAGATCCATCCGTAGCGGAGCGCTGACGTCTTCAAAGCTCGCAAAGGGCAGGAAGGTCGTCCGCTCGAATCCGCTGCCGCGGATCGTCACGCGCACCGCCGGGACCGCATGACGGGCCCCGACGGCCGCCGCCTCGCCATCCCACGTCAGGCTCGCATGGTCGAGTTGCTCCAGCAGCGTCACGCCGACCCTCCGTCCCGCCAGCGTCACGTCGAGCTCGCGGCCGTGGGCCAAGTCGCCTCGCCATCGTGAGCCGTCGGGCCGCACCACGACCAGCACCGGCGCCACCTGTGGGCCCGAGAGCACCATCGCTACGTCGTAGGGCATGCCCGGGCCCTTGTCGCCGGCGGTAGGTTTGGCAAGCTGCTCGACCTGCCGGGGATCGGAGTTGGGATAGTAGATCATCGCATAGCCGCGGCCGGCAAACTGCTGGTATTCCGGTTCGTCCGGGCAGAGCGCGACGCTCTGGCTGCCGCCGTCGTCGCTGACGCGCAGCACGACGGCCGACGAGGCGGCGGGGGAGTCGTTCTTCCACCGCGCGGCGAGCCGCGCGCCGGGCATGAAGAGGTCCGCCCGGCCGGCGAAGCCCTCCGGCAGACCCGCCAGTGATTCATTGAGGCTGCCGGCGGGCTGCAGCGGCGTCTGCACGGGCGCGCGGTCCTGGTCGGCCGAGACGAAGATCGCGTAGGTATCGTTGACGAAGAAGTGATCGATCGTCGTCCACCGCCCCCGGTCGGCAACGGTCAGGCACTCGCCCTTGACGTGGAAGGCGGCATAGCACGCCGCCGCCCCGATCAGCACGATCACGCCGGCGTGGCTGCACCAGGCGCCCAGGCGAGCCGCCCGGAATGGAACGCGCAGCACCGTCGCCAGGACGATGCCGGCCGCCAATACCCCGGCCAGGGCCCGCAGCAGCCAATGATCGTAAAGCTCCTGGGCCGAGGGGAATCGCGACGCAATGACCGAGACGGCTGCAAGATAGAGGATGATCGCCGCCAGCAGCGCGCAGCCCAAGCCCGTGCTTGCCAGCAGGCGGAGGACAGGATTTCTCAGCCGGTTCAAGTGCCGTCCATTATAGACAACGCAGTTCGAGCGTTTCGCCCGGATTGACCACGCCTGATCGGATGAGCGTTTCGCGATTGAAGCGTCGGCCTGAAAGAACGGGGACTGTTCCCGCTTTTTCAGGCCCTTCGGGCGCGAAATCGGCCCCGGGCGGGAGCATCAGTTCGATTATGGCCTCGTACGGCTCGGCGTTGCGATTGGTCAGCGTCGCCGACAACTCCTGGCCGTCGTTGCGGTAGGTCACGTCGAAGCAGCTTTCGCCCAGTCGGCAGTTCTGCCATGAAAACTCCGGCCACGGGCAGAACGGGCGGAAGCTCACGCGTCGGGCGGGTCGGTCGGCCCGCAGGCCCAGGATGTTGTGGATGAACAGGCAGGCGAAGACGCCGGCCGCCCAGGCGCACTTCATCGCCGCCGCGGCGCGCTGGGGCGCGTTGGGGTCGGTCGCGCCGGCCAGGTATGGCCACCACCAGATCGAGCCGTCCAGGTCCGTCAGGCGGCGGATGCGCAGAAGCTGCCGCGCGAGCTCGGCCTCATCGGCCGCCGAGGCTAGCGAGGTCATCCACGCCGGAAAGGTCGCACCGTAATGCTTGTCGTCGGTCCACCACACGCCGTCCATCTCCGGCCAGTACAGCGGGTTCTCGCTCGTCATTGCCACCCGTGCATGCGTCAGCAGCGCCGGCTCGTCGGCCTCGCAGAAACCGTAGAAGGGCATGAGGGTGGTGTCGGTCTCTTCGCCATCGTGGCCGGCCACGAATGTGCCGTCGGCGTTGGCGCCCTCGAAGAACCGCCGCCCGTGCGGGCTGGCGCCTGCGCAGTGCGCGAGGATGGCGGCCTTAAGCTCCTCGGCGTTGGACGCCCACGCGGCCGCCAGATCGGGCACGTCGTAGACTTCATTGGCCAGGCGCGACATCTCGGCGAAGGCTTTCCAGATGACGACATTGCTGCCGGTATGCCAGTCGCCGCGGGCGTCGCCGTCAGAGATGTATAGGGCGGGAAAGAGCATCTCCTCGCCGCGCCGGCTGGCGTGAATCTGACCAAGCATCTTTATCGCCCCGGCCAGCGGGTCCGCTTGCCCGCCAAAGAATGCCGCGTCGCCGGTGTTGCGGTAGTACTCGCCGGCCAGCAGGTACGCCGCCAGGGCGTTGCAGGGGGAGTGCGTCGCGGGCGAAGCGTCGGGCCATCGCGCCAGGCCGCGCCCGAACGCCTGCGGCGGTGGGCCCCACTGGTTGAACCACGCAGCCGCCCCGGCGCAGAGCTGTGGGTGCAGCATGCCCATCGGCAGCATGGCATGGTAGATATCCTTGATCCAGATGAACTTGTTTTCCCATGAGGCCGGCCCGCAGAAGCGGCTGCCCCAGAAGCTGCCCCCGAACCGCCCGTCGGGCAGGTGCAATTCCGACTGGCGGCAAAGCTCCGACGCCCGCACGAGGCTCTCGGCCCAGTACGGATCGCCCGGAATCGAAAGCGTCCCCAGCCGCCGCGTATGATACGCCAGCGTGTCGTTGATCCAGTCCAGAGCCGGCCGCGCCGCCACGCGAGTTTGAATCGCCCGCGTCTCATCCGCATCGGCCCCGATCGCGCAGGTAAAGGCCAAGCACTGCACCGCCCCCCCGGCCAGTGAAAACGCGGCTTGCGCCTCCGTAGCACGGGCCTCTTGCCCGTGAGTAGCATGGGCGTCCCGCCCATGCTCTTGCTGTGTGGCATGGGCGTCTCGCCCATGCATCCCCGACCCTTCCACGGGCAAGATGCCCGTGGAACTCACGGGCGAGACCTGTCCCGTGGGGACGCCCGTGCTACGGAGCCGGCCCTGCACGGCCGCGCTTCCTTCGTTATAGATCTCCACCGCCAGCACGATCGCCCGAGGCGAAAGCTCCGGCCGGGCGATGTCAATCGGGGCAAAGGCCAGCACGCGGATCCGCATCCCTCCAGTACGGTACGTAAACATCGGCAGCAGATTGGCCACGAGGTCTGCCTGCACGCTTGGCAGTGAATGCAGCGTAACCGCCGGCCGGCCGGCGATCTCGATCCCCAGCGGCCACGGTCCACCAGCCGTGATCTCCTTGGTGACATACGCCCCGCGAAACGCCCCGCCCAGTTCCCCCGCCGCCAGCGACTGCACCACGCACGCGTGCTGCGCCAGCCCTGCGGCCGTGAACGAGCAGAGAACCTGATTGTTCGACACGTCGAAGGTGAGGTTCTCGATCTCGCGCGACGTGCTATATAGGGTATGCGGATCACGCGCCCCTTTGGGACCGACGCCGAAGAACTCGCTGCAAGGGGAATCCATCGCGGCGGAGAGAGTCGCAAAGGGTTGCGGTGTTGCCATGTTGGTGTTCCGTTTAGTGGGGCTTCGTTGCCGTCGAAAAACGTCCAGGGCGGCGTCGCTGCCGCCGCATCTCTGAAAGCGCGACGGTCAAGGCGAATCTGCCCTGACACTGTTTTTCCCTGACTCCGGGTCGGCGCCCACTCATCTCTTCGCCCTGGCTGCGGGCATGA